>NZ_CADEAG010000003.1 GCF_902825155.1 Bartonella taylorii 8TBB | reverse complement strand
GATTACTTTTTGCTTTAGTTTCATCCCATTCAAATCTTATTTTCATATCTTATGTTAATACATTTATGTATGTATATCAAGAGTTTTAAATGAACACTGAACTATTTATGTTTTTTTGCATATTAAACATAATTTTATATGTTAAAAAACAATAATATCCTTTTGAAATAATTGAAAAAAATATGCAAATTATGCTAAGATTTTTTATGTATTAAAATACAAATTTAAGGTAAGAAAAAACATGCTAAATAAAGTGATGTTAATCGGGCGTTTAGGTGCTGATCCCGAAAGCAAAACAATGAATTCTGGAGCAGAAATAGTCAATTTTAGTATAGCGACTTCTGAGAGCTATACGGATAAAAATACTCATCAAAAAGTAGAGAAAACTGAATGGCATTCAGTTGTGATTTTTAATCCACATTTGGCAAAAATTGCACTTCAATATCTAAACAAAGGTTCAAAGGTTTACATAGAAGGAAAATTACAGACACGCAAATGGCAAGATAAAAATGGGCATGACCGTTACACAACAGAGATCATTTTACCGCAATTCAAAGGCGAGTTAAAGCTCTTAGACGGAAAAAATAATGATAATCAAGAGCCATTATCTTCTTATGACAGAAGTTTCCAGCAACCTCTTGATACGCCTCATACTGTTATAAATGATGAGGTTCCTTTTTGATGTTAATGAGTCAATCCAATTCTTTGCAAATAATTATACAGAATAATATGCTTATGCAACAAGCGTTGTTAGAGAATAAAGGTAATGATGTACCTGCTACTGGTTTTGAAATAGCAATAATCATTGTATTTATGTTGACATTGGTTGTATTCGTTTGGGGGCTGGCTAATGATAAAATAAAGATAAGTGTACTAACTATAATTATAGGTCTCTCTTTATCCACGTGGTTATTTATTTTGGATAAAGAAACATGTTTAGCATCAGATAAAATTGGGCAAGATATTAGACAGACATTTGGGGGTATAAGTGAAAAAAAATAAAAAGAAAGATGCTTACATTTCACGGGTGAAAATATGTCAAGATCCTGTTAATCAATTGGCAATTGAAATGCGTGCTAAACGCTTTGATTTGACCATAGAAGAGGCTAAAAATCCGCTTGCTGGTACTTATGTTGGGCGGCTGTGTTTGCAAGGCGTGCTTACTCAAGACCAGTATGATGCTGCGCAAAAATATCTTGAAGTGAAAAATGACTATTTGTGTGCAAAAGGTTTACCAAGCGCTGTTTATGATGAAATGCCAACCTCTTCTGATGACAAAGCAAGAGAAAAATGGGTTGAATTTGCAACAGAACAGTTTTCTAATATGCAAGAGGTGATAAAAGAAACACAACATCTCTATAGACAGTATAATCTTTATGCAGCAATACAATATATTGTTATCGAAGACCAAACATTACCACATCTTGTGAATTCATTGCGGGTCGCTCTTAACGCGCTTCATAAATATTTTGACAGAAAAACTAAATGGTAAATGTTGTATGTTGTTTCTTTCGCTATGACGCGAAACGTTTTTCTGTACAATTCGTTATATTTGTATTACAGTGAATACAAATATGAGGATTGTGTTATGACGATATCTATTCGATTGCCAAGTGATCTCGAAACACGTTTGAATAATTTAGCTGCTAAGACAGGACGTACAAAGTCTTTTTATTTGCGTGAGATTATTGAACGTGGAATAGAGGAAGCAGAGGATTATTATTTAGCTTCACAAGTAAGAGAGCGCGTTCGAAGGGGAGAGGGTACTTTTTATAGCTCTGAAGAGGTGAGGAAAGAGCTTGGCTTGGACGATTAGATATGAAAAAAAAGCTCTTAGTTTTTTAAAAAAATGCGATAAAAAAGAAGCACGGAGGATTGTTGATTTTTTAGATCAACATGTTGCTCCTCTTGAAGATGTGCGTGTAATAGGTAAGCCCTTAAAAGGACAATTATCAGGTTTATGGAGATATCGTGTAGGAGATTACAGGATACTTTGTGAACTCTATGATAAGGAGCTTGTCGTATTAGTTTTGGCTATTGGACATAGAAAAAGCATATATAAAGGCTAAGATAAATCTTTTATAAAATATTTTGATTCTTAATCAAGAATTAAAAGGAGTAATACCGCGCAACTAATTAGAGCAGTTGTTAATAAAAAGAAACAAGCAGGAATTTTCAATTTAAAGCGCCAAAGTAAGTTAATGATGATGGACATTATACTAATAAATATGAATATTCCTGTTATAATGATGAATATAATGATGAAATCATCAAATGTTATGCGCCTCTGAGGTTTTTCATAATCAGAAACAGTGGAAAACGAAATGTTATATTGATTAATTCCACTATCTGATAAAATCTTGTTTGGGTGCTGTTCTACTACGTATTGCTTTTGCAAAACTTTAATTTTTTCATGTAAATTTTCATCAGTATTAGAAGACTTGTAATGAGTAAGAATCTGTTCACTGTTAGCATAATCAGAAAGAAAAAGCCCACTGATCACTATGATTAATAAGTAAATTATTTTTTTTGCTGATAAGTAATTCATTATTTCTTTTGTGGTTGGAGTTTAAGTATATATTAAAGATTAGGGAAAACGCTTAATAAATATTTTGATCGTTAGACAATTTTCCAAATAAATTTGATCAACGCTACCAGCGCTATAAGACAAATTAATATCAATGCTATAATCGCTACGATTCCTACAATTTCATCTAAATTTTCTATTATAGTAATAAAAATACCAATAAAAATTAACACTCCTAAAAATGCTATTCCTATTACAGGATAAAACACAAAAACTGCCGACCCAGCCGCCCAAGCCGCTGTTTGGAATTGGAGGGATAAGAGCTCATAAAATGCGCTGTCAATATTTTCATCTTTTAAACTTAGCTTTTCTTCTCTTGCACATGCACTTAGTATCAAAAAATACGATACAAATGCTACAAATATTGGTACAATTAATTTATCTTGTTGTTGATTGTCTAATCCGAAGGGATTAAAAGCAAGTATCATAAGACTAATTATAGCAGAGAATGGTAAAAATAAAATTAGTGTAAATATCTTTTTAATTCTGCATAAAACTGCTTTTTTGAAAAATAACATTAATTCCCCCCCCCACTTTTTGCTAATCAATAATTTAGTGCTTCCATATAATTGATTCGTTGAGATGATACAATTGTGAGTGGTTGGTTGTTAAAGACACTAGATTTAGGTAAAAAAATAAAAAATACACAATATCATGATTTTTTGTTGACAGGATATGAAAAATAGTGTTTTATGATGCTGCTGTACTAGCGGAACTGTGTCTAGAATTACGGTAAAGGTATTACCTCTCTTATAAGTTTATATGAATGTTCAGAGCCCTGCTTTTGCGGGGTTTTTTATTGTCTTGTTTACAAAAAGAAACACACATGAAAACCACTGAGAAACCTGCAAAAAGAACGCCCCCAAAGGCAGGTCAGGGGCGGGTAAAAGGCGTGCCAAATAAAACGACACGTATTTTGAAAGAGGCAGTGCTTAAGGCAGCAGAGCGCGCTGGTAAGAAATATGGTGATGATGGTTTGATCTCTTACCTCGAAAAACAGGCAATCAAATGCCCCGCTGCTTATTTGGCATTGTTGGGGAAGATTTTGCCTCTTCAAGTGACAGGGGAAGATGGGGGAGCCATTAAGATGATAACGCGTGTAGAAATCGCGCCTTTAGTGAATGACGACAAGACAGATTAATATTGTTCCAAAGCTTATACCGATTTTTACAGGGAAGGCTTTGGTGCGTGCTGCTTGGGGAGGGAGAGGGTCTGGGAAAACAAGATCATTTGCCTTGATGGCTGCTTTAAAAGGCTATCAATTTGGTAGGGAAGGGATATCAGGCACTATCCTTTGTGCACGGCAGTTTCAAAACTCGCTAGCAGAAAGTTCATTGGAGGAAATTAAACGCGCCATTGAAGCGCATGACTTTTTAAAGGACTATTACAAGGTTGGGGAGTCGTCGATTAAGTCAATTGATGGTCGTATAGCCTTTCAGTTTTCTGGTCTTGATCGCAATATTGCAAGTATCAAATCTATGGGGCGTATTTTGCTTTGTTGGGTTGATGAGGCAGAGCCCGTTACAGAGACGGCTTGGCAGACGCTTATACCGACGTTGCGTGAAGAGGGAGAAGGATGGCGCGCAGAGTTATGGGTCACATGGAACCCATTGCGAGAGAATGCCCCCGTTGAGAAGCGGTTTCGTTTTTCCAACAATGAGGCAATTAAGCGTGTGGAGATCAACTGGTCAGATAATCCAAAGTTTCCAAAGATCTTGAATGAAGCACGTCTTGATGACCTTAGAAACCGCCCCGAGACCTATAAGCATATTTGGGAGGGGGCTTATCTTACAGCGGTTCAAGGTGCTTATTATCAAAAGGAAATGTTGGCAGCTGAGCAAGAGGGGCGGATAGGGCGTGTTGCTCGTGACCCCTTGATGCAAATACGTGCTTTTTGGGACATTGGGGGAACAGGAGCTAAGGCAGATGCCACAGCGATATGGATAGCGCAATTTGTTGGACGAGAGATCAGAGTGCTTAATTATTACGAAGCACAGGGACAGCCTTTATCAGAACATATCGGTTGGTTGCGTCAAAATGGTTATGAGAAGGCATTGATGGTTCTCCCCCATGACGGTGCGACGAGAGACCGTGTGCACAATGTGAGTTTTGAAAGTGCTTTAAATGATGCGGGTTTTGAAACGCAAGTTGTTCCTAATCAGGGGGCAGGGGCGGTTAAGATGCGTATAGAGGCGGTGCGGCGTATTTTACCGTCTGTTTGGTTCAATGAAGAGATGACGGTAGCAGGGCGCAAAGCACTGAATTGGTATCACGAGAAATGGGATGAGAAGCGCGGCATTGGTTTGGGTGCAGAGCATGATTGGTCGAGCCATGGGGCGGATGCCTTTGGTTTAATGTGCATTGTCTATGAAGCACCCAGTGTCAAACCCAAGCAAGAGCGTTATTGCACTATGGAAAGAGAAGCGGCATCATGGATGGCATTCTAGATCAAGACTTTCAAAAAACGACAATCCTCGATGAATATGAACTCTATAAGCGTTTAAAGTCTTGGTACGCAGAAGATATTGAACATGTTAATGAATGGCGTGAACAGGCGCGTGAAGATTTTGATTTTTATAATGGTCGTCAATGGGCGGAAGAAGATCTTGCGGTTTTAAAAGAGCAACGCCGTCCTGTCATGACTTTTAACCGCATTGCACCCCTTGTGAATGCTATTGTTGGGGCGGAGCGTAATAATAAGCGCGAAGTACAGTTTCAACCACGGCAAATGGGAGCAGCAATACCCAATGAATTGCTTACTGGAGCAGCAGAATGGTTTCGTGATGAGGCAGAGGCGGAATATGCCGATTCCGATGCTTTTCAGGATATGGTTATTTGCGGTATGGGCTGGACAGATACGCGGCTTGATTATGATACAGATCCCGAAGGGATACCTGCTGTTCAACGTTTAGATCCCTTAAAAATGGTTTGGGATGCCAATGCTGTGCGACCCAATCTCGTTGATGCACAACGTATGTGGTATGTTGATCGCAAATCCGTTGAGGATGCGAAAAGTCTTTTTCCTGATATTGCTGTTGAAGATCTTAACGCCGATTGGGCTATCGATAGTACAACCGCTTCTGAGGATTCTCATGTGTCGCTTGATGCGTATCATGATGACTCCAATGCAGCCTCTCTCTCAGAGCCGTGTTCTGGAAAACGCTATGTTACGCTGGTTGAATGCCGCTGGTTTGAATATGAAACCACTTACAAGGCGCCTGATCTTCAAACCGGTCAGATGCGCAACTATAGCAAACAGGAGTTTGAACAGCTTCAAAGGATCATGCCACAGTTACAAGGCGCACGCTTTAATAAAAAAGTGGTGAGACGCGCTTTTCTGGGACGACGTCTTTTAAGCCAGCCCGATAAGCCATTAGCACCTGATGGGCAACTTGGGTGGGAGTGTATCACGGGCACGCTGGATAAGCTTAAAAACCAGTTTTACGGGATTGTTCGCCCCGCAAAAGACCCGCAAAAATGGTCGAATAAATATTTTAGCCAAGTGATGTATATCCTTAATAGCCAGTCTAAGGACGGCTTGATGGCAGAACGAGACGCTTTCGATGATGATCGCCAAGCGTTAGAAAGCTGGGCGCGAACGGATACCATTACTTGGGTTAAAAATGGCGCGCTTACAGGAGGGAAAATTCAACCAAAGCCAAGTGCACAATTTCCCAATGGATTTTTCCAGCTGTTTAATGAATCGCGTGAAGCGATAACGCATGTAACAGGGTTATCGGCAGAATTTATTGGAACACGGGAGGTTAATCAAGCGAATGTTCTGGAAAATACACGCCGGCAATCAACGCTTAATTTGCTTGCAGGTTTATTTGATAATCTCAAGCTTTATCGGTGCAGACAAGGAAAAATTATCCTTTATCTTATCCAGAATTATCTCTCTGATGGGCGTCTGGTACGTATTTCTGGACAAGAGAATGCCCAATATGTGCCGTTGACGCGTGAAGCTGTTACGACGCTTGAGTATGACATTATTGTTGATGATTCACCTACAAGCCCCAATGAAAAAGAGAAAACTTTTGCGGCAATTACGCAGATGTTGCCGTTGCTTGGTGGTTTCTTAACACCGGAGATGATTCCAGATCTTTTAAAGCTTTCCCCACTACCGGCAACATTGGTAGCAAATTTAACGGCAAAAGCACAGCAGGCACAACAAGAACAACAGCAACAACAGATGATGCAACAAAGCCAAGGGGCGCAATTAACTCCAGAGCAACAAGCAAAGATTGCTGTTTTACAGCAGGAAGCACAGGCAAAGAGCACACTCTATCAACTTGATGCACAGCAGAAACAAGCGGCATTGCAGCAGAAAAATATCGAACTTTTCTTGAAGCAAGAACAAGCGCGGATGCAGCTTGAATTGCAACAGGCAAAAAATGAGATAGCGCAGCGTGATTTAGAACGCAAAGCTTTACAGGCACAGTTGGAACACTATCGAGTTTTGACAAAAAATATAATAGCACATTGAAGGGACAGAATATGGAAGAAGAGTTTACGCCTGAAGAACAAGCAATCTATGATGAACATTTTGCCAGTGATAATGCCGTTGAGTTGGTCGAGCCTGAACAAGTTGAGGAAGTTTTTGATGCAGAGGAAAGTTCTGAACAACCAGCTGTAGAACCAGTTGGAGAGCAGCCAAATTCTGATGCAATAGAATCTGATAAATTAGAGCAAGAGCGGCAAGCACGCCAAAAGGCAGAACAAAGCGCCATTGAAGCGCGTGAATTGGCTATTGAACTTGCGCAAAAATATGCCGCAATGCAGGAAGAAATCACGCGCCGCCGTGAGGAAAATATTCCCTCCCTAGAAGACGATCCAAAAGCACATTTTGCATGGCTTAGTCATAAGGTACAAGAACAACAGAAATTGCTTGATGAGTTTTCTCATATGAGAGAGAGCCAAGAGCGCATGAGTCAAGAGGAATATGAACGCCAAAAGTTGGGGGATTATTTCGAGGAAGCCAAAGCGCAGGTACAAGACAAATATCCAGATTTAGATAGTATCACGGACTATCTCTATGAAAGAGCAGACAATGTTCTACAAGCGCAAGCAAGCCTTTATCCGCAATGGAAAGACCCAGAGGCACGGCAACAGCAAATTGGTGCTGAATTGCGCCAAATATGCCAGCAGTGTCAGAAAGCCGGTATAAACCCAATCGAAGTGCTGGTGCAAAAAGCAAAAGCTTTTGGCTATAGTGGAGTGCCAATTAAGAACGAAGTGGGAGCTCTTCAAGAGCGAAGTCAAGCAGCGCGGACGCTTACAGCGCGCGGCGGACAAGTTCCAACCGGCGGTATGGATATGAGAACACTTTTTACCATGCCAGAAGCTGAATTTGCAGCATGGGTTGAGAAAAATCCCGAAAAATTTGAACAAATTATGAGCAGAGCATGAAGATGTGCGCAATAGCGCGACAGAGAGAACCAAGTGATTGTTATCGTTTGGTTGTGCCGCAAGGCGAGTTTTAAAAACCAAGAAAGGCATTGATTGAAATGGCAGTAACAGAAGTAAAGCTCAATGACCCATTAGCCGTTGGCGTTTGGGCTAAGATGCTAAATACAGAGACCTCAAAAGCGTTGCCCATTGCACCGCTGATGGGCAAAAATAAAAACAGCATTATTCAAGTGTTGGATGTGCTAGGGAAATCCGCTGGTGACTCCGTTACGAGCGGTTTACGCGTCCAACTTATGGGGGATGGCGTTAGCGAGGGACAAACGCTGGAAGGCAATGAAGAAGCCCTCCAATTTATGAATGAAAAGGTGCACATCAACGAGCTTACTCATGCTGTGCGCATCAAATATGAAGGCTCTATTGATCAACAACGTGTTCCCTTTAATTTGCGTACCGAAGCAAAAGATGGGTTGGTTGATTGGTATGCAGATCGCTTAAGTCTGATGTTTTTCATTCAGGCAGCAGGCTATACAGCACCATGGATGCATTTTGAAGGACGCAGCATAACGCTTAAACCGGTGCATTATGGTTTTAACGCGCCATCAGAGCCAAGCAAATTGCGTGTTATTCGTGCCAATAAGAAAAAGACTGATGAAGAGCTTACAAAAGATGATGTTTTTACATTAGATCTTATAGATCAAGCTGTGGAACGCGCAAAACTTGCAAATCCACGTTTGCGTCCGGTTCGTGTTGATGGAAAATCGGCATATGTGATGTATCTCCACCCAATACAGGTAACTCAATTGCGCACCAATACCAAGAGTGGTCAATGGTTAGACATTACCAAGGCAGCTTATGATGGCTCTGGAGCGAAGAACCCAATTTTTAATGGTTCTTTGGGGATGTATAACGGTGTCATTTTGCGTGAAGCTGAACATGTCCCTAATGGTGTTAATTCAAAGACACAAGAGCCTGTTCCCTCTGTTCGTCGTGCTGTTTTGCTTGGTGCGCAAAGTATCATCATGGCTTATGGACGTATTGGCAATGGTGCAACAGGAGGAAATGGGGGAAATGGTGCGACGCGTTATAAACTTGTTGAAGAATTGTTTGATTATCAACGCGAATTTGGTTTGGCTGCAAAGACCATTATTGGCATGAAAAAGTCACGCTACACCTTGCCGCACTCTGATCAAGGGGGACAAGACTTTGGTACGATTGTTATCCCTTCTTTTGCTGAAGCAAGCTAATTATTAAAGGATGGCAATTATGGCAGAAAAATCGCTAATTACAAAGGAACCTGATGAAACCGTTGAGACCGTTGGCATGACAGATGAGGGACTGCCACCTGTTTTGCAGGGGCGCAACAACTCTACGCAGCAGGTTAGTTATTTACGGGCGCGTGTTAAATGTACAGACCAAGGGTTGATAACAAAAATTGGTGTTCTACCCCGAGGCGCTTTTATCAAAAGCATTACAGCTTATACCATGGAGGATTTTGAAAATGTAACAGCTACATTTGGAAAAGAGCCTCATGGTAATGATTATGGAGATGTGGGGCTTACGCAATCTACCGATGGCAATCTGTACATACCCATGGAGGAACGAGATGTTCCGTTAGAGGCTGAAAATACGATTTATATGACACGAGACAAGCAAAGCACCAAAGGTGATGCTGAGGTGATTGTTGAGTTTTACACCAATCGTTAAAGGCAAGGGGGCGTTTATTGCTTGCGTCCCCCTCCCACACAAGATGCCCCAAGACATTTGGAAGAGGGTAATATGACAATAATAGTACAGACAAGTGGTCCGATTGGAGACAAACAGACCATTGTTCCTCATGATAAAAATTTCATTCAGATGTTAAACGATATTCAGGATGAAATAGATGACCAAACAGATGAATATGTTGATCAAGTTCAAAAGGCGATATTTTCAGCCATTCGATTTTGTGAACGATTGCCTTTTTATTTCAATGAAAGCCGCGAAGTTGTTTTTACCACTCTAAAGGGCAAAAGCCGTTATGGCGCCGAGGAAAATCCAGTTATTCCAGCTGCTGTTCGCATTGTTGATGCTTACGTTTATGAAGATAATCACAGCAAAGCAAAGCTTTTGCAGGTAGATCCGCTTGTTATTGAGAATCTTGAGGATGATTGTAGCCATGGCATGCCTACACGCTATGCTTATTTTGAACAAAAGCTTGTCTTGTATCCAACACCAGAGCGGGTTTATTCTATCAGGCTTATTCTTGACCCTATAAGAATAAAAGATATTGAGAGCGCACAAGAAGCGTCCATATGGTTTCGTGAAGCCTATGAACTGATCAAAACGCGTGCAAAATATGAAATTTATACGAATATTATTAAAGAACCACAGATGGCAGCAGCAGCTTTTGCCATGTTTCAAGAACAGTTAGACGCATTGAGAATTGAAACTTCGCGGCGCAAAAACTTGTTCAAAATTCAACATACGGATTTCTGATGACTTTTGTTCCTGTTGCTGAATATAGACCAGATGTTGCATTTATTAATAGTGGTTATTCCAGTGAGATAGTAAACGTTTTGCCTGCACAAAACTCGTATATTCCTTTTCCAATGGTCGCATCAGTATCAGATTCTTTTCCGGATGTGATTTTAGGGGTCTATGCTGTGCGCTCATTGAGTGGTGTGCGCATCATTGTGGGTGCACCAACAAAGCTTTATGAATATGACAACAGCACGCGCGGCTGGAAAGACATTAGCAAACCTCACACACAGTATCACGCCAATGAGACCGCGCTTTGGTCTTTTGCCTCCTTTGGTGATCATATCATTGCTGTTAATAGCAATGACCCACCACAAATGCTTTCGTTAAAAACAGATGAAAAGTTTTGTGATTTGAGTGGTAATCCGCCGCGTGCTGGACTTGTGCGTGTGTGGGGTGATTTTGTTTGCCTGATGCAACTAACAGATAAGCCAAACCGTGTGCAGTGGTCAGGTTTGAATGATGCAACACATTGGACGGTTGGGGAGAAAAGTTGTGATTATCAAGATTTTCCTGATGGTGAATATGTTCAAGGGTCTACGGAATCAACAAATCCACTTATTTTTATGCGCTCCGCTATTTATCATGCAACCTTTGTACCAGGCTCTAAAATTATCTTCAGTTTTGCAAAAATAAAAGACAAAATAGGGGCTAAAAGCAGCACGGCAATTGCAAGCCGTGGAGACTGTACTTTCTTTGCATCTGATGATGGTTTTTATCAAATCAACAGTATAGGTGAAATGCTCCCTATTGGTTTTGGCAAAGTCGATAAAACTGTTTTTACGCTTTACAATAATTTTGCCATTGATGAGATGAGGGCCTGTATTGATCCAGTATATTCACGCGTTTATTTTTCTATAAACGACGATATTATAGGGATGAATATCTATGTTTATGATTGGCTTTTGCAAATATGGAGTGTCATAAAAGGTCAGAAGCTTCTCTTATTTCCTCTTTTTGCAGCAGGTTACACATTAGAAGGCTTAGACGAAGTACAAGAGAGCTTGAAAGATTTACCAGCTTCTCTTGATAGTAAAATGTGGCAAAATGGCGCACCTGTTTTGGGAGCCTTTACGCCAGACAACACATTTGGTTTTTTTGCAGGTCCTCCGATGGAAGCAGTTATTGCTTCACAAATTGTGGGGGATACGGGCAGGCAAATCAACCTGATGAGTGAGGCTTTTGTTCAAGCGGATACAACAAATGGTTTTTTAAGTGTTGGGGCGGCGTTTATCATTGATAACAAGAACCAATTAAATTGGGCTAAAGAGCGTTATGCCGGCTATAATAATGGGATGTATAATATCCGCTCACGGGCGCGTTATCACGCCTTGCGTCTGAGAATACCAGAAGGCACGCCATGGACGCATATAACAGGCTTTGATGTAACGCTCAAACCCGCGGGCATAAGATGAATTTTAAGATCTATAATACAGAAAAATGGAGCGCTGAACAAATGGCGCCCTATTTTGAGAATGTCATAAAATCGATAGCTTACTTTAATCAAAAATTCCCTGATGATTATAATACAGAGACCATTTTAAACGATATTTTGAAGGGAGAAAAAGTTCTTTGGATTATCGTTGATGCGCATGAAAATTTTATGGCGCATGTCACAACACAGTTACAGGAACTCGTCACTGGAGCATTAAGGGCGGTTATTGTCACCCTTGGTGGAAAGGGAGGAGCACCCTTAACAAAGCTTATCACTCAGATTGAAGCCTATTACAAGAAAAAAGGGGCAAAAGAGCTTGTCATCATAGGCAGGCGAGGGTGGGAAAAATCTCTTAAATCGCATGGATATTTCGTTAATCTTTTAGAATATAGAAAGCAGCTTTAACATGGGAAAAAGTTCTAAACCAATCCAGAATACCCAAAATACGACGCAAACAAATGCACCCCCTGAATGGGCAAAAGGTATTTTTGAACACGCAGCTCAAGATGCCATGACTTTTTATAACCAAGGCAGCGGAAAAGCCGTTTATGACGGGCAGCGTGTTGCGGGGTTAAGTGATCAAACAAAGAATGCGATTAATGGGCTTAGCAATAATACGCATAACTATGATAACAACACTTTAAATGGAATAGCCACAGGGCAAAATGCAACAAGCCAAAACTTAAAGAACATGGCTTCAGGTCAACAAGTAGGGAATAACCCTTATTTTAATGAAGCACTTCAAAACACATTAAATAAAGCAACAGACACGATTAACAGTTCACTTTCGGGGGCGGGGCGTTATGGTTCTGGGGCGCATACTGGGGTTTTGGCTGATGAATTGGGGGGCATAGCAACACAAGCTTTATCACAGCAATATAACCAAGATGTCAACAACATGATGAATGCCAATGGTCTCATTGACCAAGCAAACCAAAATCAGTTGGCTGGCGCCAATAACTTCTTTCAAGGTCAAGGTCAGGCAAATCTCAATGCGTTGACGGGAGGGAGTGTGCTTGATGCCAATCATCAACGGCAATTGGATGAAGAGCGGCAAAAATGGGAACAGCAGAACAATCTTGATTGGGACCAGTTAAGTAAGTTGCTCGCAGCTGGTGGGGCTGTTGCTGGAAATTATGGAACACGAACAGGACAAATGACGACATTGACTCCACAGCCAAAACCTAATCCGTGGGAGATTGTTGGAAATGTTGGAACTATCCTTGGTACTTTTGCTGGGCTTAGCGACATCAGAGCGAAAGAAAATATCGTGCAAGTGGGGCGGCGAAATGGACACAAACTCTATGAGTATAATTACAAGGGCTATCCAGAGCGCTATCGCGGGGTGATGGCACAAGATGTTTTGAAGTCAAAACCTGAAGCTGTTTTCTTGCATAAGGCGACAGGCTTTTTGCATGTGGATTATGGCAAGCTTGGCTTTGAGATGGAAAGGGTGCAGTGATGGAACAAGAAAACACAAATTCTCTTTTAAAGTTGTTTGATCCAAAATTTTTGCGTCCCTTGATGTATCAGGTCATACCTCAATTGCCAAAGCATTTGTTCGAACAGCTTTCTACGCCTCCAAGCACGCCGTTGGAAGGGCGATACAAGCCAAGTTTTTTAGAACGTGCTGCTTTTAGCACAAACCCTTTTGATGTGAGCAATGGGGATAATACTCCACAAAAATTGAGTCCTACAGAGCTTATTCGTGGTTCTCAAGCAGGAGGAGGAGAAGTTGGGAAAAAAACGCCAGCAGAATTGATTATGTCTACGGATGATTTAAAGCGCCAAATGCCTCCATTACCGGATGTTTCAAAGGATACTGTTAAGATACAAGAGGCGCCAGAGCAACAAAAGCATGACTTCTCAGATCAGCGAGGTGTTGCATCAATGATTCCTCAATCTCCACTTGTTGCGAACATTGATCAGTCTAGTGGGGATGAAGCTGGGCGACAGCAAAAAGATGTGATGGATTATATTGCAGAGATCAACAACAGATCTATGGCAGAAAATTCGCAGGAGAGCAGCCCTGTCAATGAAGAAAAACTTTCTCATACGCCTATTTCAGAAGAAGAACATTTAAAAGCAAATGCTAAGCCCGAAGAGGCAACGGATTATGTAAACGCAGTTGGAAATTTTATCCATAAAGATGCAGACCCAAGCAGCTTATGGGAGCGTTTTAGAAAATCAGAATTTTCCGAGCATTTAATGGATTTTTTTGCAGGGTTAGCATCAGGAAAAACACCGCAAGAAAGTTTTTCAAATGCGGCGCTTGTTATGCGGCAGGGCAATAATGTACGTGCTCAAAATAGACCAATTTTTGAGTTTTTACGCTCTAAAGGATATAGTGATAAAGACGCACAAGCCCTTGTGCAATATCCAGATCTTGCCATGAAAGTTATAGGCAGCACGTTAAACCCTCAAAAAGCCTATAGAACATTGACAGCGGAAGAAAAGGCAGAGCAGGGATTGCCTGAGGATATGACTTTCCAAGTCTCAACAAGCACAGGGAAAATTATACCTGTCCAAGGAGGACAGCGTTCCACTGCTTCTGGATTAGGGGGGAATACTGATAACATGCTGTCAAAGCCTGAAGCAGGTTATATGTATATTAAGGATAAAAAAGCACTTGGTGGCGTACGTGCGGTGCCAATTGCAGGCAGTGGTGCAGAACATAAATTAATCCAAGAACAGAAGGAGGAGGAGCGTAAAAACCAACAAACGCAAATGCGAATTTTGGAAACAGCAGACAGGTCAAATCGTATACTTTCGGCATCTAAAGAATTGCTAAAAATTGTTGAGGAATACCCGCATGTTGTTGGTTTCACTGGTCCTATAATGTCGTTCCTTCCTAATTCTCAGGCAAAAGATTTCGGGCATATGCTCGATTCATTGAAGGCGAGTATCGGGCTTGATGCCTTGAGAAAAGCAAAGGCATTTTCACCAAATGGTGCATCTGGCTTTGGGAATTTGTCTAATATGGAATTGCAAGCATTGCAAAACTCTGTAGCGGCACTGTATCAAGATCTTTCTGCAGAGCAAATGAAGAAGTCGTTAAAAACAGTTATTGACACTTTCAACAAATCCAATGCAGCAACGCGCGCAATTCTTTTTGGTGGTGCAGAAGCAACAAACGAGCTCGTTCGAGCCGCCTATGGGGAAGATGCTTATAAGGGGAATAAGGGAAATCATGCACAGTCAAATGATCCACTAGAAAAACAGATAGAAGCATTGCCGGAAGGCACGCTGTTCGTTGATAGTGACGGGCGCATTAAGGAGAAACAAACCAATGGCTGAAGTAATTCCTCCTCTTATTAATCGTAAAAACACAAGAGTCATTGGGCATATAAGTGACTATACACCAGAACAGCTTCAAGAGCTTTTCGCGAAGAATAAGGAAAGGCTAAGTGGTTCTGTTACAGGTAACAATGGTGCAACAGAAGAAGATGGTCCACATCCAAGTGCAGCGGGTGCTTTTGGATGGGGTGCTCTTCATGGGTTAACCATGGGGTATGATGATGAAATAGCCGGAGTATTCGCTTCGGGACCTCTGGGACCTATTAATTATTGGATGGGAGATAAAGAGGCAGTCAAAAAATATAATGAAGTGACAAAGCGATGGCGTGATTATCAAAGAGCGGCAAACCGAGATCATTTTTATCTATCTCTTGCGGGGAATTTAGCGGGTGCTGCGGCACCCGTAATTGCTTCTGCCCTCTTTCCACCCGCGGCAGGGGCGACTGCTGCCGCTCGTGCGGCAATTGGAGCTGATGTTGTGCTGGGAGGTAGAGCTGGTGTTGCAGGAGCACAAATAACCAGTAAAGCTTTAGCAGCAGGAGAAAGGGCGGTGCAATCTGCTTTAGCAGAGGGTGCGGAACGGGCAGCGGCAAAAGCTGCAGGTGAAGCAGCAATGAAAGCAGTAGCAAGTAAAGAGGCGGCAAAATTTAGCTTGGGGCGTGCAGCAAAAGCTGGAGCCATTTATGGTGGAATAGCAGGCAGTGGTGAGGGGGAAGGGCTTGCAGATACTCTAGTGTCTGCTGGGTTAGGTGCGGGGCTAGGCGTTGCAACACCATTTGTTGCCAGGGGTGTATCAAAAGTGACGCCTTTTGTGACAAGATCACTTAAAAAAACGCCTGCTATTGTGAAAAAAACACCTGAGGCTCTCAAAAACACAGTTGGAAAATTGTTTGGTAAAACTGAACCAATAACACAAGGTGTAGAAAAAGAAGCATTTCAGATAAGCGATAGAGCGCTTAGGGATGTAAGCCAAACTTTAGGGGATGAAGGTGTTGATAAGCTTGAAAGGGCATTAAAACAGCGTGGTCCTGATTCAATGATTATTGATCTTCACGATGAGCTTGCTACAAGAGCTTTTAAGGCAGCAAAAAAAGACCATGATACATATTCGCTCATAAGTAATCGTTTGAATGAAAGACAAGATGCGAGTGCACTGCGGGTAAAGGATGCGTTGACAGATGTGATGGGTCCAAAAGTAGATACGCTTAATTTAAAGCAAGAGATTATCAAACAAGCACAGAAAAAGGCTGAACCATTTTATGAGAGGGCGAAAGCTTCTCCTATTTCTAATGCTGTCAGTAAAGATTTATCGCGGTTGCAAGAAACTCCTGCCTTCCAAAAAGCCTATAAAAAAGCAATTGCGCAAATGCCAAATGAAGCGGATGCAACAGTTAGTGGGAGCAATGGATATCCAAAACTGAATATGCGGATTTTACATAAGATGAAAGAGGTTTTGGATGATCAAATTAATTCTGCTCGTATCAAAGGAAAACAAGGATATGCGCGAGATTTGACTCTGTTCAAACAACGCATTCTGGACGTTTTAGATACGTCATCTCCAGATTATGCTAAAGCACGGAAAATTTATTATGACGAGCGTACTATCGGTGATGCCTTAGAGCAAGGAGAGCAAGCACTGAAGAAGAGCGTTAATCTCGACACAATCAACAGTCAACTTTCAGATTTGGGGTTAATGGAAAAAGATGCGTTTCAAAAAGGTGTACGGTCGCAACTAGAGGATGCGGCAGGCAATGCACAAAATTTTGACCACAGTCTTTTGAGTTTGTTTGACACGCAAAATGGTCAAGAAAAATTACAGCGTATTTTTGGTGAGGATAAAGCCAAGCAACTTATGAAAGTGTTGCGACCAGAAGTGGAAAGAACAAAGCTTTTTGCACGATTGCCAAACCATATGGGTGAAGTGGAAGAGAGGGGGGCACAACAGACTATGGGTATAGGAAAGATTGCTTTCATCAAGGCAGTTGTAAAAAATTTCTTAGGGAAATTTGGACGCAAATTCTCAAGCGTCCATAAAGATACTGAGAGAGATATTGCGGCTCTCATAACAGCACGGGAAAAAGGAGATTTTGGGTTAGCAAGAGAAAAAGCCGTTGAATTAATTAAGAAGTTTCATGAAGCAGAAAAGAAACGCTTAATAACCAAAGAAGACCACACAAAATTCTTCAATTTTCTTGGCATTCTTTTGAATAGCAGTGCTGATAGAACGGTTATAAACTAATGATCAATTTTCATCCCAATGTGAAGCGTGCTATCTCACAGGCAGCACAAAAATATGGTTTGCCAGAAAGCTTTCTTGAACGTGTTGCTATGATAGAAAGTAACGGTAATCCAAATGCAAGAAATAAGAACAGCAGTGCAGGGGGGCTGTATCAATTTTTAGATTCAACAGCAAAACACTATCAACTGAATGACAAGTTTGATCCCTTTCAAGCAACCGATGCTATGGCACGGTTAACGAAGGATAATACGCGTTATTTAGCTACAGCATTAGGCAGAGCGCCGTCAGAGGCAGAGCTTTACCTCGCACACCAACAAGGACCAGCAGGGGCAGTAAAGCTTATCAAAAATCCACATATTCCAGCAAGCCAGCTTTTAGGTCGACAGGCAGTCACACTCAACGGTGGCAACATGGAAGCTACAGCAGGGGATTTTATGAATCATATTTATAGGCTTTACAACAAAACGGGAGATACTTCGAATGGTATGACACCACAAAACCAAAGCAATGGACAAGCAGCACCAAACGAGGTGGGTCCTTTGCGTGGGGTTGAGAGGCTTCAAAAGACACTTCAAGGTAATCAGGTGGGTCAAGGTGATCAAGGGGGCAACCAATTAATGACATATGACACGCCATTCCCAAACAGAATGATGGCACCTGAAAGCGGAGACAATTTAACAGGACAGGTTATGGAAACCACACCATTGCAAGGGCAAGGTATTGATGCAGGTGCTCTTAAAAAAGGCTTTTCCGGTTTGCTTCATTTAATGAGAGAGAATGGAGAAAGACAAAAACAGCAGGCACAGATGGTACAGCAACAAATGTTACAGCAACCCGTCATGGCGGGATTCTCACAATCGACTGGGCGCCCGACAGATTTAACAGCTCTCATTGATCCCTCTAGGCGGCAATCTGTTGGTTCCTATGGGCGGCAAAAAGAAGAGCAATTGCGCGAAGAGCTATTAAGAAGAACGGGGGCTTATCATGTCTGATATTTATGACTGGTCACTCACAGCTGATCAAAATGCCAATTCCGATAGTATCATTAATTGGGCAGAAGGGCAGCCGCCTAGTTCTGTTAATGATAGTGCGCGGGTCATGATGCAGCGTATACGTGAATATCTTGCCGATAATGGTGGTTCTCTTGACTCAAAGTTTATTGTGAATGGAAAGGAACAAACAACATCAATTACGTTGACGACGGTTTCGCCAATAGCGAAATATAAAAACGATATCATTATCCGTTTTAAGGCGCGTGGTATAAATATTGGTACGACAACAATAAACATGAATAATATAGGAGCAAAGCCACTCTATAAAGCCACCAGCACGGGAATAGTACCATTGACAGGTGGTGAGTTACAAATGGGTGGTATTTATGAAATAGTCTATAATGATGGCATATCAACAAAAGGTCTTGATGGCTGGTATCTTTTAAACCCTACCCCCATTCCACCACCGAAGGTCGAAACCTTTCCTTGTGGATTTATTGCGACCTTTGCTATGCAAGAAGTCCCAAACGGATGGCTTTTATGTGATGGCGCTACTTATGAACGCAAGGATTATCCGCAATTATTCAAGGCGATAGGGGATAAATGGGGAAAAAACAGCGATACAACCTTTAAAGTTCCAGACTTTAGAGGAATGTTTTTGCGCGGCTTTGACAATGGTCGCGGTTTAGACAGAAATAGAAAATTTGCTGATATACAGCAAGATTGCCTTAAATCGCACACACATGTTGCCACCATTGAAGAAGCGGGGGAGCATACCCACAACTTTCGCTATCAAATATTTGGATGGCCAGCGAATAGAGTTGGTCGAAGGAATCCATATTATGATCCTGATTACACCACAGGAGTAACAGAGCCTGCTGGGGCACACACGCATAAGGTAACCATATCTTCAACAGGTGAAACAGAAACACGCCCTGTTAATATAACGGTTGTTTATGCTATAAAATCATAAGGTTTTCAGATGATCAATAATCCGTCTGCTATTGATGATATTGCGGACGCGGAGCAAATCCGCGTCCTTTTTTATGCAAGCAATCGAATGGTTCATGCACCCTTAAATAAGGTGCTTGATCTTGTCAAAAGCGACATACAGCATGATCTTTTAAGTGCTTTGGCACAATATCAAGAAGCAACAGATCAACGCATAGAGACCATGCAAAAACTTATTGATGAATTACAGTCTCTCATCCCCAAAAATCTCAAAAACAGACTTACTAAGGAATGAACCGCGATGCCATTACCCTATCATACGCATATATTTAAGCTTGAACCAGCAACAAAGAAAGAAGTCAAAGAAGGTGTTTTAGATAGTAAGGCTCTTGCACCTGTTTCAGTGGGGAGTGCAGCAGCTTATGAGGTAGAATATTTTGCAACTGCTGCTCAAGGGAAAAAGGCTGATGATGCTGTTGCAAAGAGAGATATTGGAGCTCTTGCTTACAAAGATAAGGTCACAATCCACGATATTGAAGCAAGTGGTGAAGCGCATGAGAATGCGATTTTATCAGGTGCTGGCTGGGTAAAAATATCGCCTTTAGGGATTGGCGATATGAAGGCTGCTATATATGATCCCGACAATGTGGGTTCAAATGCATTTTCTATGGAAAATATGCACGAGGGTCCTACCAAAAAGATTTTAACCACAGAAGAAAGATCAAAGCTACGATGGTTGAGTGCTACCCAACCAACAATAGAAAAGTGGCATAAGGGAAGTGAAGGTGTTTATTATCCCATATCTCCGGTAGATCTCAAAAATACCATTAGTTATTTTATAGGCTCAAAGTCTTTTGGTATGTCAAAATCAGTCTATGATCCAGATAAAATAGAAAAAGATGCCTTTGATATGGAGAATATGAAAGAGGGGAACACGCATCTTATTTTAACCCCTCAAGAGCGTGCACAGATTACAAAAATTAATAAAGTTGAAGACGATGTAGAACAAGGGATTCATGTTGCAAGTGAAGCAAAAAATGTTGCAGATGTTGCATTAAATACAGCGAAAGATGCAAAAACAACGGCTGATGTAGCACAAAAAACAGCAGATCAGGCACAAGCTGAGGCAAGTGTTGCACAAAAAAGTGCTACGGACGCAAAAACCATTGCTACTAAGGCACAAACAACAGCCGATAAAGCCCAAGATACAGCACGCAATGTGCAGAAAAAAGTTGATCTCATTCAACCTCTTGAAAAACAAGACTGGATTGATGGCACAAAAACAATAGATGCACTTATCTCACCAGCCGACCTCATGGCTTCAATTAAAGCAAATAGTAGCAATAGCAGCGGCGGTGGCAACAATGGTGGCGGGGTAAGCAAACCTGTTGAAATTCTGATGACGGAAAGTGGAGATATTCCACTGCCTGCTGGTATTACTTCTGACACCGATATCGAAGTATGGGCTTGGGGTGGTGGAGGTGGTGGCGTTAAGGATGGCGGCGGCGGCGGCGGTCAATGCGTGCATGTTAAAATGAAAGGTTCTGATTTAGATAAATTAAAAACAGCTTACATTGGTCGTGGTGGTCAAGGCAACGACAGTAACATTTTGTGCAATGGTGGTAGAACAATGATCAAAGGGCTTGTTACAGCAGAAGGAGGATATTCCGTCTCCATGGCTCTCGTTAACTTTGGAGGGAAAGGCGGTGATGGAGGAGGAAACAGGGAGGGCAGCAGTGGGGAGAGTTTTATTTTTTCTGGTGGGAATGGTGGAGGAAGTGGAAGTGACGGCAAGAGAGCTGGTACCGGTGGAAGTTCTTTTCTTGGCGGCGGCGGTGGAGGTGGTGGTCAATGCAAGGGTTCTATCATGGGGCAGGGTGGTGAGAGTTACAAAGGTGGTAACGGTGGTCGAGGTGGTAAAGAATGTGGTGGTGGTGGCGGCGGATATTTTGATGGGAAACACGGAGGCGACAAAATTGGCGGCGACGGCGGTGACGGAGCAGTACTCATAAAGGTATATTTATAAGGTGAATTGAACAATGGCACGGAAAATAAGTAAAGACTGTTTATACTGTTTAAAAAAGTGGGAAGGTTTGCGCTTGCAGGCTTATCAAGATGCTTCTGGCGTGTGGACCATTGGTTATGGTCATACGCAAAAATCTGGTAAACCAACAGTTGTTGAGGGTATGGTGATTACAGAAAAAAAAGCTGAAACCATGCTTTTAGCAGATTTGCAGCAATATGAGGGAGCGGTAGAAGAAGCGACTTGTGTGAATTTAAGCGATGAACAGTTTGGTGCTCTTGTTTCCTTTTGTTATAATGTGGGTATAACAGCTTTCTAAAACTCTACATTGCTTAAAAAACTTAATCAGGGTGATTATGAGGCTGTTCCCTTTGAATTGCAGAAATGGACCAAAGCGGGTGGAAAACGTTTGCAAGGTCTCGTACACCGGCGTGTCGCAGAGGCAGGGCTATGGGCTAAAGGGGCTTATGTTTCCTCCAATTATCAAACAGTAGAAACGAAACAACCAACAGGGTTTCTCAAAGCAGAAGCATTGGCACCGATTATTGGTTCTTTCTCAGGTCTTGGTGGGTTTTTAGCGGGCAATGGACCAATCCAATGGGCTTTGGCAACCATTATGGTTTTAGCGGCATGTACTGGCATTTTCTTTGTTGCTAAACGCTTTCAGGAGCACCGCCTATGATCTTATGGATGAAAAGAAACTTGATGGTAACAGGTGCGGCTTTAGCCGCTTTTTTTATTGCCTTAGCAAAAGCTTTTACTCTTGGGAAAAAAGCAGAGCAACAAAAGCAAACAGAAAAAGCTTTAAAAGCAGCCACAACACGGCTTGAGGTGGAAAGTGAAGTTAATCAAAAAAGTGATGCTGATGTGCGTGCTGCTCTCTCTGATTGGTTGCGCGACAAATAAATATAGCTCTTCTTGTGTTGGTTGGTTACCTATTTATTTAAGCCGACAAGATCTGAACACCATTAGCTCAAACTTAGCAAGAGAGATCTTGAAGCATAACAAGCAGGGTGAGTACTTGTGTGGGTGGCAACATGTCCAGAAAAAAAACTGAAAAACACATAGAGCTTTCGGATACAGAAAAAGAGATGCTTCAGGAAATGATCATCACCTACCAAAGCGTGAAAATGATGTCTCGCTTGATGAAGTGGGGTGCATTTTTTCTTTTTTTGTTGATCCTTGATTTTGCACGCCTCATGGATGCGCTAGACAATGTTTTCGCCCATTTAAAACAATGGTTCTCAAAGAACTGAACAACTGTCATAAAAGAAAAAATTTCGTAAAATTCCTTTCACTATGAATTGGAAATCCAATTATAAACGCAGTTCAGAATGGGAACCAAGTCGTAAAAGCTCTAGTGTTTTTGCATCTGGCTTTCGATAGATCAAAACTAAATCCGGTTTTATGTGACAATCACGACAATTGCGCCACTGACCTGTTAGTGCATGATCTCTCCAATGCGCCTTTAGCGGTTCATTCTCCGCTAACGCTTTGATCACAAGCAGCAAATCCTCCTCTAGTGCATTAGCATATCTGCCTTTGCTTTCACGTTTAAGGTCGCGGCGGAATGAATGCGTATAGACAATTTCTCTCATAACAAGCTTAGGTTTGCTTTTCAGATTTACGCACTTCAGTTCTATCTGCGCGTATCATGGTCCTTAAGCCGTCTAATGATGTACGTTCAACGCGTCCCATTTCGGCATCATCGATAGCTTGTAATGTTTCCGGATTTGGCTGGAATAGATCAAGCGGTAATGCTCTATCTCTAGCAATGCGGGTCATAAACATGCGCACTGCATCCGATACAGTCAATCCTGTGGACTTAATAACTGCACTTGCAATTTCTTGAACTTCATCAGGTATGCGGGCTTGAATTTTCCCCATTACTAAATCTCCTATTTAATTGTACTACAATGTACTACATTGCAAGCTTATGTCAAGAGATTTATCCGTCATGCCATACAACCTTGTGTATTAAGGAGGGAGGAAGTCAATTTTTAAAAGGAGCTAACCAAAACCTAAGAATTTCTGCTAGAATCACGTGAGAGCTTCTTTTTTAATAGGATTTTTAGATGCCAACACCATTTGGTAAAACCTTACGCAACTTCGCATTGATCATTCAGAACGCCTTTTAGATATGGCTAAAAAATTAGATATATCTGTAGCATTTTTATCTTCTGTCGAGATTGGCAAAAAGTCTGTTCCTGTAGGACTGGAGGAAAAGATAATTGAACTCTATGCTTTAGATCAAGAGGTAGCAGAAATTTTGAGAAGAGAGTCGGATGCTTGTCGCAAAAGTTTCAGTATAAAGCCTTCTGATACTTTCAGATGTGAAGCTGTTGGTATGTTTTCTAGACTGATAAACATTATTTCACAAGAAGATTTAGAACTATTAAAAAAATTATTAGAGAAAGCTGGCAAAAAGAATGCGCTTTGTAAAGGAAAGTGTGAAAATCCTATTCCCGAACCTAATTATATGGTCCCTAACTTTAAAAAAATATAAATAAAATCAATATCTTATTGCAATTAAATTTAGATTCGAATTCAGGTACCCCAGCCAATTCTAGTGAAATTAGTTAATTAAAGTTTAGCTTGAGTGTGGATTAACCCCTTTAACAATCTGTTGCTATTCATAGCAAGTCTGGTAAGCTGAAAAATACCCATTTGTAGCGGGTTATCTCTAAATATGGTAAGGTTCTCTTTTACTATAGCTATCGCTTAAAGAGCTCTTTTAAAAGATTCTTTTCTATAAGAGATCGGGCTTAAATGATTTATGCGCACTTGCTTTAGAAAAAAACTATTTGGCTGGATTTTGTGCGCTGTAACAACACCAGCGTGCAATTTTTCGTATTCCACCCTCTTTATTACGCCGGACAGCATAACAATAACGCTGATTAGGAAATATATTTCGTTGCATATCGCGTACAATATGAGCAGTATGGCCATAGGGTGCTACACAATCAATAAACCATACGTATTTTCCATTCTGCCAATTGGCATCGGGTAAAAATTCTCCCTTTTCAAGCATAGATTGATGATTTTTTTCATCTAAAAAAGCCCAAGTGATAAAGGCGCAAAATTCTCCACGTTCATTTTTATAGAGCTTGTATTGCCCAGTCTGTAAAGCTGGACCTAAATTTCGGTCTATATCCCAGATTCGCCAGCGGCGGTATAAGGGAGATGTAAGCATTAAAACAACCATAGCTCCTAATGCTGTAAGAGGATCTATGAGTGATGGTGAAGGATTTTCATTTACAGACATTATCTTTCCTTTAGGGACTGTTCTAAAACTTTGGTAATAGGTTCAAAGAAATAAGAAATGAGACGTCGTTTTGAGGTAATGACATCCGTTGTCACAGTCATACCAGGGATAAATTTAAGTTGTTTGTTATTCAAAGTGATGTGATCTTGGTCAATTTTGATTAAAACAGCGTAGACACCATTAATTTCTTTATTATAGCGCGCTGTCGCGCCTACATTAACGACTGTACCGTGGATAACACCGAAACGTTCAGGCGGAAAGGCAGAAAACTTGATGTAAGCACGTTGGCCCTTTTCTAAAAAACCAATATCTCGATTATCAAAAAACGCTTCAACAATGAGACCGCCTGTACCAGGGACAATACGCATGAGCGTTTTACCAGCTTCTACAAAGCCGCCCAAAGTATGGATACTTAAATCATCGATACGTCCATCAACAGGTGCATAAAGTGATAAGTGGTCAAGATGGTATTGAGTGCTATCAAGCTTTGCTTTTAATCTTTGAAGATTCAGTTCTGTTTCACGCGAGAGTTGGCGATAGCGGGCGATTTCATCGGAGATGAGACTTTGCCGTTGTTGGCGTAAGGTGTTTATTTCGGCGGCATTTTCTTCCAAACGTCTTTGATTGGTTAAAATTTCATGCTCGACATTTTTAAAGTCATGTAAACGCTCTAAATAAACGGCTTGGCTAATGACTTTTGTTTCCATCAGGCTTTTTGCAGCTTTTAATTTTCCTTGGCTTAATTGACGATCATCTTCTAACCTATCTAATTGCGCATGTTGTGTTGCACCGCTGCGCTCGACGCGGTCTGCTTGTGCTTTTAGCGCTCTTAATTTATCTTGGAGAGATTGAAGGGTAGCGCTAATGAGTTTTTCCCCTTCTATTTTTGCAGTCTTATTGCCAGAAGGAGGAACTGGCAGATAGGCAAGCCCTTTGGTCACAAAATCTTTATCCAAAGGATCACTTTCATGCAAAGCTGTTAAAATAGCTTTTGCAATTTGTGCTTGAAGAGTTTGTTGCGCGATATCGGCTTGAACCCGTGCGCGCTCATTGAGAGCTTCACGGGGATCTAATTGAATAAGGAGATCACCTTGATGAACAAATTGCCCTTCTTTTACAAGGATTTTCTCAATGCGTCCTGTATTTTGCGCTTGGACCAGCTGAACGTAAGCGGTGGGAATAACACTTCCTTGCCCCCGTGCAACAATCTCTGTTTTTGCGATAAAGCTGCCGATCACAATAAAGAGAAATAAGGTGACCAAAACAGCAACCACCATATGAAGCGTTGGTGACAAAGGGCGCAAATAGGGAGCTTTATCTGCCATTTTTTGCCTCCAAATCAGTAAAGTTTAAGACGGTTGCGTGCTGAGGAAAGAGATCACTTTTGTGGGTAATAACAAGAACGATACGTTCTTGTGAAAGTTTATATAAATGCTCAACAATTTGTGCACTGACAGTGTCATCCAATGCGGAAGTAGGTTCATCCAAAATAAGAAGGCTTGGGTTTATCAGAAAGAAACAAGCTAAAGCCAAGCGTTGGCGCTGACCACCTGATAAAAAACCACCTTGCTCTCCTACTTGAGTATTGAGTCCTAGAGGCAATTGAGCAATCAAATCATGGCAAGCACTAACATATAGTGCAGCATCGATTTCATCTTTAGTAGCATCTGGTTTGGCAAGAAGCATATTCTCAAGAATGGTTCCGGAAAAAAGGCAAGGATTTTGGGGGAAATATGCGATTGTTTCACGTACGCTACGGACATCAAAATTCTGTAAAGGTTGGGCGTTAATCAATATCTTTCCGCTTGTTGGGGGGTAGAGTCCACAAAGAAGCTTCGCCAAGGTTGTTTTTCCGCACCCTGAAGGACCAAGTAACATAATCGGTTGCCCAGGTTGTAAACAGACATCAAGATGATTGATAATGGACTTATCTCCATAAGAAAAACAGAGATCGTTGGCTTCAAGATGAGGAGGAGCGCTGAGTTGAAGAGGCGGCTTTTCTTCTTCCCATTCTGGAGGGGAGTTAAGAATATCGCCCAAACGAAGACGAGAGATTTTCAAATGCTGCCATTCTTCCCATAGGGATGCAAGGCTTAAGATAGGACCAGAAACATTGCCAGCGAGGAGATGAAAGGCAATAAGTTGCCCTAGCGTAATTTGGTTTTGAAGAACTGCCTGAGCACCAAAAAAGATAATAAAAATAGTGAAAAGATCACCAAAAATATGGCTCATAGCTCCATTGAGAAGATGCAATTTACTGGTTGTAAGGCTTTGATCTAAACTACGGGCTAGAGTTTCTTGCATGCGTATCGTATGAGCAGATTCTTTTACGTGTGCTTTTATGGCTTCAAGATTGGTAAAACTTTCAATGAGGCGCGATTTATGGACAGCTTGCAGAGTGAAAGCACGGCGTAATTGGCGGCGCAAGAAGGGACCGACTAGCGCTAAAGAACCCATTTGTAAAGGTAAAATGATAAGGACAATGAAGGTAAGTTTTGGACTAATGGAAAAGAGTGCAGCAATATAAATAATGGCAAAGAGAACATTTAGCACAGTTGTGGCGATGGTTCCTGTTAGAAACCCGCGAATCGTATCAACCTCTCCAATACGCGAAAACAGTTCCCCCACTTTCCAATGACGTAACACAGACAAGGAGAGGCTTAAAAGATGGGTGTAAATGCGCCGTCCAAATTCTAGCGTAAGCCGATTGGCTAAATAGGCACCTAAGTAGCCAGATAGAGTGCTAAGAGCTGTGCTAAACAGCATGATAGCAACCATCAAGACAACGATAGCATAGAGACTTTCAATACGCTGAAAAGGGAGAATACGGTCGATAATCGCTTGAAAAATAAAAGGATTCACCAAGCCCAGCAAACGCAAAACAACAGCAACGCAACTGAGTTCGATGACATAATAGATATATTTCTTTGTTGTTCTTGTAAACCAAGAGAACGATACTGGTTTTTCTTGTGAATGACTCATTTGAATTGATGATTTTGTTTAAGAGTAAGAGAAAGAGCAATGGATGTCGCATATTTAAACAGTATTGTAAATAATATTATTACTAAATAAAAAATACATTTTGCATGAATGTAATATAAACATAATGTATTTATTTTTTATACAGTGTTTTTATTATTATTTTTAAAATTATATTTGACATTTTTTAGACAGCATAATAATGACAGCTCCTACTGCATCATTATGATACAGTTATTTTTAATAATAAAAGGAGGATTTAAATGGGTAGTTCAAGCTCATCAAATGATTCAAGTAGTAACTCACATCCAAAAAGTTGGCTTTTTCCAGAAGATGATTATAGTACAGGCGCTTATGCCCAAGCAGCAGGTACAGGTGGCATTGTAGGAGCAATATTAGGAGGTGGTACTGGTGCAGCTGCTGGCTTACTCGGTGGAGCAGTAAGCGGCGGAATAGGAGGAGCTGGTGATTCAAGTAGTAACTCACATCCAAAAAGTTGGCTTTTTCCAGAAGAAGATGATTGTAGCGCAGGCGCTCATGCCCAAGCAGCAGGTGCAGGCGGCATCGTAGGAGAAGTAATAGGAGGTATTGTTGGTGCAGTCGGAGGTCTTTTCGCTGGACCGGGAGGTGCCGCGGCTGGCTTTGTCAATGGAGCAATATCAGGTGGACTAGCAGGAGCTGGTGACGCCGTGGCAGATAAATACAATGCATGCCATACGGCACCAAGTTGTGAAACAAGCGATTATGTTGAAGCAGCTGCCATACACGGAGGCATAGGAGCAGGAGTTGGTGCATTAATTGGTCCGGAAGGAGCACTAGTAGGCGGATTAGGAGGAGCTGCTAACGGTGCGCTAGATAAGTACAATGAATGCCATCCGAATCCAAGTTGTGAAGTAGGCGATTATGTCAAATCAGCAGCCATAAAGGGAAGCGCAGGAGCATTAATTGGTTTATTAGGTGGTCCGGAAACAGTAGTAGCAGGCGGATTAGGAGGAGCTGCTACCGGTTTTTTGGATAAGTACAAGCAATGTCATCCGTAAAGTGAAGAGACGCTGTTTCTAATTTATTAGAAAATAGCTAGTAAGATATTTCTGAGATCAGTAATACTGTAAACACACTTTAAAGTTATGGCTAAACTGATTTCAGGGATATTTTTGTTTATGACAATAGATGTTTTATTTTGGATTTTTTGTTATGTATACTTTTATTAGCTCCTTAGTAACAGCAATTGGATTTGGATTTTGCATGTTTTTTTACAATAGATTTAAAGGTGAGAACTGGAGTATAAAAAGAACAATATTATCAACAATTATGTTTTTTATATTATATTATGCTGGAATTTTATTAGTTAAATATATAGGAATTTTATAAAGATTGTTTATATATAAAATTATATTTAATTAAGTTAAGTTTATTATTTGAATTATAATCTATTGCTCTCTCTATTAAATCATTCATAAAGTAGATGAGATTTCAGTCTGGATTTTTTGATATGCATACTTTTACTAGCTCCTTATTGGCAACGTTTATATATGGATTTTTAATGTTTTTTTACAATAGATTTAAAGGTGAGAAATGGAGTATAAAAAGGACAATATTATCAACAATTATGTTTTTTATATTATATTATTCTGGAAATTTATTAGTTAAATATATGGGAATTTTATAACAATTATTTATATATGAAATTATATTTATTTTATGTTTTTATTTGCATTAAATTATAGATATATTGTTGACAGTTGAAAAAATAGTGTAAAGAAATCGCTTAAGAAATTTGGTTTGTTCTTTTTTACTTTTCGGTGTTTTGTTTTATTTATGTTGAGTTTAAATATATTAGATATTAGTATTTATATTTAAATTATGTTTTATTATTTTGGATTTTTTGTTATGCATACTTTTACTAGCGCTTTATTTGCAACATTTATATATGGACTTTGCATATTTTTTTACAAAATATTTAAAGGTGAGAAATGGAGTATAAAAAGGACAATATTATCAACAATGAGGTTTTTTATATTATTTTATGCTGCAAATTTATTAATTGAATATATGGGGATTTTAAAATAACATAAAATAAAGTTGTTATCAGTATTTTATTATTTATTATAATTTATATATTTTTACAAATTATAGTTTATTTTTTGCTAAATAGCATGCTCATCAAATGATTCAAGTAGTAACTCACATCCAAAAAGTTGGCTTTTTCCAGAAGAAGATGATTGTAGCGCAGGAGCTCATGCCCAAGCAGCAGGTGCAGGCGGCATCGTAGGAGAAGTAATAGGAGGT
Organism: Bartonella taylorii 8TBB; assembly: GCF_902825155.1. Taxonomy (GTDB): domain Bacteria; phylum Pseudomonadota; class Alphaproteobacteria; order Rhizobiales; family Rhizobiaceae; genus Bartonella; species Bartonella taylorii_A. The sequence goes on along the minus strand of NZ_CADEAG010000003.1, from coordinate 162,960 downwards.
ATTGTTGGTGCAGTCGGAGGTCTTTTTGCTGGACCGGGAGGTGCCGCGGCTGGCTTTGTCAATGGAGCAATATCAGGTGGACTAGCAGGAGCTGGTGACGCTGTGGCAGATAAATACAATGCATGCCATACGGCACCAAGTTGTGAAACAAGCGATTATGTCGAATCAGCTGCCATAAAGGGAGTCATAGGAGCAGGAGTTGGTGCATTATTTGGTCCGGAAGTAGCACTAGCAGGCGGATTAGGAGGAGCTGCTAACGGTTTGATAGATAAGTACAATGAATGCCATCCGAATCCAAGTTGTGAAGTAAGCGATTATGTTGAATCAGCAGCCATAAAGGGAGGTGCGGGAGCATTAATTGGTTTATTAAGTGGTCCGGAAGGAGTAGTCGCAGGCGGAGTAATGGGAGCTGCTACCGGTTTTTTGGATAAGTACAAGCAATGTCATCCGTAAAGTGGAGAGATGCTGTTTCTAATTTATTTAGAAAATAGCTATAAAGATATTTCTGAGATCAGTAATACTGTAAACACACTTTAAAGTTATGGCTAAACTGATTTCAGGGATATTTTTGTGTATGATAATAGATATTTTTGGATTTTTTTGTTATGAATACTTTTACTGGCTCCTTATTGGCAACGTTTATATATGGATTTTTAATGTTTTTTTACAAAAGATTTAAAGGTGAGAACTGGAGTATAAAAATGACAATATTAACAACAATGAGGTTTTTTATATTATATTATGCTGGAAATTTATTAGTTAAATATATGGGAATTTTATAAATATTATTTATATATGAAATTATATTTATTTTATGTTTTTATTTGCATTAAATTATAGATGTATTGTTGACAGTTGGAAAAATAGTGTAAAGAAATCGCTTAAGAAATTTGTTTTGTTCTTTTTTTACTTTTTGGTGTTTTGTTTTATTTATGTTGCATTTAAATATATTTAGATATTAGTTTTTTATTTTATTAATTATATATTTTGTTTACAAAATTGCAATTGTCATTGATTGTGACAATTATCGGTGAATTTGTGTGTATTGTACTGTTTTTTTGAAGATTTAATGTTTGCAGATTTTAAAAAATCTGTAAAACCTTATCATCGATAATAAGTGTGTTTTTATTGTTGATTTTTTCTCTAACTATATTACCTTGCATCATATTTTATGATAAATATGTCACGCGCTAAAAAGAAGCCATAAGTTACTTTTAGGGGGGGCAAAGAACTTATCAGTATGCTTAAGCTGTTGAGAGGCAGTAACTGATTTGTTCATTTTTGCGTGTTTCGAAATTTATTTTTGAAATAAGCTGATTTACTAATATAACTTACTATACTTCTAGCTTCTATTCATCATCTTGAGAAAGAGGGAGAGAAGCGATTTCTGTATCAAGTGCATCCATAAAATCGATAATAAAAGCAGCATTGGTACCCAAATCTCTCGGCATATACCGCGAAGCAGAACGCATATCAACAAAGGTTGTATCCCCTTCATTGGTTAAACGTATCATAACGTCCGAAATAAAGCCTAGGTAAAAAGTTTTTGCCATTGTTTCAATATAAAGCGCATCTTCTTCGCCTTTAAACTCTCGTTGAGCCACAACAGGCCAATCATAGGCTGCTAAAACATTGAGAACGGATTTACGAATACGATCAGGTGAACCATCATAACGACGCCCTGACATTTCCGGCCACGCAGATATTTGTAATGCTGCTTGTTCAGTTAAAACACTTTTAAGCGGCAGAGCATCATTGGGGCGTGTCGTGCGAAAAAAGGCTGGGGGATTGCGTGTATCCGTAGAAACATCATGAAGAGCTGGCAAAGTAAACCAAAATCCCCAAAATAACATTAGCGGTGTGGCCGTGATTAATGAGTAAATGATCCCTTTTAAAGCTTTCATTCCCCCCAGAGCACCATACTCCCATAAACTGTAAAGTGCTTTGAGTGCAAGAAAAAGAGAAACAGCAACACAGCAGGCAGAAATTACAATTAAAATGATGAAATCAACGACATTAATCACAGAAAAGCGCTGTAAAAGGATTGAAAATAACAAAATAAAGAACGCTAATCCGCCAAAACGAGGGGACCATACCGCTGCTCTTGAAGTTAACCGCACATATTTTTTTTGCATGAAGTTTTCTTTCCCTCAATTGTAAATCCTAAGCAAAGTTTTTCTCAGGTTTCATATCTTAAAAGCTTCTGGTCATACAACAAAAGTAAAGCACTTGTTTTTGAGGTCAAGGATGCGTGATGTTCATCAAGTTGCCAGCAATTATTTTAACGCATTCATTAAGGGCAATAATCATTCTTTCTATAGCTTATTATGGTATCGGTCCAATTTTATGAGAATAATTTGTCGTCACGTAACAATAAATTTAGAGGGCAAGCTGTAAGCTTTCTACAAGTTTGTTTGTACAGAGTTTTCAGTTATCTCTATTATGTTTTGGTTAAAGGCATGCTATCCCTATCGAATAAGATACGATTATTTGCAACAGAGGTCGTATTCTCTTCATATTTATAATCAATATACTGTCTTCTAGGTATTTGTGTGCAAGATTTACATTGCAATGGAAGGCGATTGTGGGGATCATGGAATGGTTTTTGGACCACAATAAAGAATTCAGTTGTTTAAAAGGTAGAATGAAAATTCCATTTTAATTCTGATATTCGATTAATTGAGATTAAAAATAACTATTTTGCGTATATTTTGTTTGCTCTTATAGAAAAAAGCATTTGTCTATTGTGCTTTTACCCATTGAATGTGTGACAGGTGGCAGATGAAAGGAAGGCTTCACTTCCTTTTTTTTCAAGTGCAGAAGGAGCAAAGGTACGTAAAACGGCAAAACCTTTATTTAAATTTTTGGCAACCAAAACTGAATTGACATTGTTTCTAGGCATTGATTGTTTAAGCTCTATAATTTGTATTGGTTTGCCAATGATAAGATCTAGCTTAGCATCAGGGGATGTCCGGTCATTAAGGCTGTAGAAAATCATTCCGTCGTATGTGTAGGCTGCTAGTGACCAAAATTGTATTGTCTTTAAAGCTTTTAAATGAACAGGACCATTTCCGAGATCAAATCTGCAGACTTTAAGAAGAAAGAGCGGATCAGCAGACTGTTGAATAGGATTACGAGCATCCAAGTCAACAAATTGATAAGGAGCTCCTGATTTTTCAAGTTCTGTCCATATATTATTTTGCGCCCAATAAGGTATTAGAAAGAGGACACAAATATGGACAATGATAGCGCCAATGATTGCAAGAAGTGCGGCGTGAATGAATCTAGTCACAGTTTTTTTGTCCTGATGGAATTTGTTCTACCAAGGGCATTGTAAGCTTTTGTAATGCCGTTGCGGAGATAATTGAGGTATCGTATAAAGTAAGAATAAGTCCAAATTCTTTTTGACTAACCGTTGCAAGCCAATTTCCAGTTTGTGGTGTTGGTGCAATGTTGATACGCAAAGAGCCATCACTTTCATAGGTAACATTGTTGGTATAGAGTGCGAAAGGTATTTCTTTAGATGAAGTGTACGGTTTGAGTGATCTGTCAGCTGTATAAAGTGTAAAGAGGCGGGTTTCAGGGATGTGGCCTTTGAGCAAATAATGGCAATGGGGGCGTAGCGGATGTCCGTGGTTGTCTTTCCAAAGTTGGAAAGCAAGCCCTTCTGTGTGTCCGAGTGAAATGTCACCTTGTTTGGCTGTGCGTGCACGGGTATAGGGATCAGTGTTGGTCGTTCCCACTTCTGGGTAGGCACTCCATTCGCCAATTGTAAAACGTCCAAAATTATTGAAGGAATTGAGCATATAATCGACGCTAAACGTTCCACATAAAATGGAAAAAGTAAAAATGGAAAAGAGCGTAACAATATTAACAAACATTGTAGAATATTTCGAATTCAATGCGTTAAAGCTCCAAGTGTTTCCAGTTTCAAAGAAATTGCAGATGGCTTTTTCAGATCTTTGTTAATCAGTCGCACAATATTCAATGTTGCAGGGGAGAGCGTATAAGATATTTTAGGTGCAAGCTCAGAAACATTGCGGGAATCGGGGAGCGGCTGATAAGGAAGAAGTGAATCTTTGACACCATAGAGTTGTTTGAGCATGATATTTTGGTGTGCATAGAGCATGATGCTATGCCATATCATGGCGGGAACACCACCACCAAAAGCGCGATTCATCGGTGAAAAATTATCATTGCCCATCCATACAGCCCCAGTATAATTACCAGTAAAGCCAACAAACCACGCATCGCGATAGGATTGTGATGTTCCAGTTTTTCCAGCAACAAGGGTCATGGGGAGAGCTGCACGTTTACCGGATCCTCGTGTTGTGACACCAACCATCATTTGGTTCATATAAGCTGCTGATTGTCCACTGAGGACTCGATGTGGTTTATTACCATTATGTTCGAAGTCCCACACTACATGTCCATCTGTTGTCTTGATTTGTGTGAAACCATGGTGATTTCCGGCTATGCCACCATTAGCAAAAACATTAAAACCAATTGCTTGATCCATTGGTGTCATATTGGATGTGCCTAGAACCATAGTTTTGTGTGATAAAATATGTGCATGAATTCCCATACTTTTGATCAGATCTATGATAGGTTGGGTATCGCGGTTAAGATATTGATAGGTAAGATAGACAGGCACTGTATTGATAGAAAAAGCTAAAGCGGTTGCTAAATCGATTTTACCAAGATAACGACCCGAGTTATTTTTGGGTGACCAACCTCCCCAATTTATGGGAGCATCTGAGACTATTGTAGAGGGAGACAAACCATGTTCCATTGCGGCTGCATAAACATAAGGTTTGAATGAAGAACCAGGTTGCCGACCGCCTTGTGTTGCTCTGTTAAATTGGCTTTTACTATAGTCAACTCCTCCAACAATTGCACAGATAGCTCCGTTATTATCAAGTATTACGGTGGCTGCTTGTGTTACGCGATATTGTTGACCATACTGGTGTAAATGATAGGCGATTGCTTCTTCTGCTGCTTTTTGAATATCCGGATCGAGAGTAGTTTGAACGATTAAAGTATGGCTTGGAAGTTGGTCATCCATTTTTTTGACTTCGTCGAATGCCCAATCAAGAAAATAATCAGGTTGAGTATTATTTATTTTTGTAAGTGCTCTGGCAGGATGACGATGGGCATTGATAATTTGGCTCTCAGTCATGAAACCGCTATTAACAAGATTAGCAAGTACTACATTAGCACGTGTTTGAGCAGCAAAAAGGTGGCTATGAGGAGCATATTTAGTTGGGGCCTTGAAGAGACCTGCTAACATAGCGGATTCGCTAAGAGATATATTGCGTATATTTTTTTCAAAATAAAATTTTGCTGCTGCTGCAATACCAAAATTGTTTCCTCCCATATATGCACGGTCAAGATAAAGTTGCAAAATCTGTTTTTTGCTGAAATTTGCTTCTAACCAAAGGGCAAGATAGGCTTCTTTGATTTTGCGTGTTATGGTTCTTTCATTTGTTAAGAATAAATTTTTAGCCAGTTGTTGTGTAAGGGTTGAGCCACCTTGCACTACACTTTTAGCCTGCATATTCTGTGAAATTGCTCGGGTGAGACCTTGCAAATCAATACCCCAGTGATCAAAAAAACGGCGGTCCTCTGTCGCAAGAACCGCTTTAATAACAGAATTGGGCATTTCTTCAACGGGGACGGATACAGCCGGTAAAGCACCACGGTGACCGATGGGATTTCCATAGCGATCTAGAAAAAGAATAGAAAAATTCTTAAGAGAATACCAATCTTTTTTAGTTAATTCGAAAATGGAAATACCAACAATGGTAAAAAGAGTAAAACCAATCAATCCTAATGTCAGTGTTTCATTGAGAATTTCTACTATAAAACGTTTCCATCCTCGGAGATGAAAATATTGTGAGATGATTTGTGTTTTATTCCGGAAGGAACTATGAGCAGAACGGATGCGATAAAGTGCTGTATCGAATAGTGCATCCAATTCAATAAGTGCAGGACTATGGAATGGCTTATTGTATTGTGTTTTCTTTTTTTTAAAAAAGTCAAACATTTAAAGAGAGCCTATAACAAAGTAATGCAACAAAAAATCTATAATGATTATATGGAGTAGCAGTAATTTTTTGCTATAGTGCAAACAGAAAAAGAGGTTACTTATTTTAGGATTAGGGTAACTTAGTTATCATATATTGCGTATTCAGTTTTAATATTTTTTAAAAATTCTCTCTTTTAATTATTTTATAATTGTTAAAAAGATTTTGGTTTGAAATTTTTAAATTTTGAGTACTATAACCTTATTATTTTGTTACATAGAAGGTGAATCATTAGTCTGGTGTAGTTTTTGAATAAAAAACATTGTTCATCCTCTATTCATCTAAAATAGATTATGAAATATCTATGATAAAAAAAATTTTCTTATTCATGACAATGGTAGTTTGTTTAGGAGCGAATTCTGTTTTGGCTGCTGGTTGTGCCGAAATAGGTAGGAGGGTTGCTACTCAAGAGAATGGAGTGTTGGTGCGCTCAAAACCGGTTGTTCAGAACGGAAAGGATATGTGTATGATTGTGTTTATTGTGCCAGCGCATGACGGTGAAAAGCTGCGCCGTGTTGAAGTTTTTGTTCCCGCTGATTAGTGTTTAGCAGATGGTGTGATGCGTATTTTAATTGTTGAAGATGACCGAAATCTTAACCACCAGTTAGCAGAAGCTGTGAAGAATGCAGGATATGTTTCAGATAGTGCTTTCGATGGTGAAGAGGCTTATTTTTTAGGGAGTACAGAATCTTATGATGCTGTGATACTTGATATTGGTTTACCACGTATAGATGGAATTCGTGTTGTTGAAAAGTGGCGTCAAGAAGGATACAGAATGCCTGTTTTAATGTTAACAGCGCGAGATCGTTGGTGTGATAAAGTGCTTGGGATTGATGCAGGTGCTGACGATTATGTTGTTAAGCCATTTCATTTGGAAGAAGTAATGGCGCGGTTGCGGGCGTTAATTCGTAGAGCTACTGGGCATGCGACAAGCACATTATGCTTTGGTCAGGTTTTATTAGACACCAAAACTTCTCGTGTTTTTGTTGATAGTCAGTTAATTAAATTAACATCCTATGAATTTAGACTTCTTTCATATCTCATGCATCATTGTGATAGGGTGGTTTCAAGGACAGAACTTATCGAACACCTTTATAATCAGGATTTTGATAAGGATTCGAATACGGTTGAAGTTTTTGTAGGTCGCTTACGTAAAAAGCTTGGAGTGGATTTGATTGAAACTATTCGAGGAATGGGCTATCGTATGAAAACACTAGGTGATCAATGAATGTTTTTAAAAAAGAATAACCGATTTAGGGAGTTATTTCTTTTCATTAGGAAGTCTCTCAGTTTACGCGTTATGATTTTATCAACATTATGGGTCGTTATTTCGCTTTCATCGATTTCTGCAGTCAGTATTTTATTTTATAGGCGCTCAAGTGAACAAAATTTAGAGCGTATCCTTTTTGCTCAGCTTTACAGTCTTATTGCTACGGTAACGGTTTCACCAGAGGGAAATTTAAGAGGAAGTGTTGGAATTGATGATATTCGTTATTCCGATCCAACAACCGGATGGTATTGGGAAGTTGTTGCAATATCACATAATCTGAAAGGAAGACTGACTTCCCCATCATTGGGAACAGGGGAAATATTTTCGCCAAGTGATGCTGATATACCTTTTGACAACAAATTCTTTCGCTCTTATCGGATAAAGGGGAACAGCGGTCAGAAGCTACAGGTTATTGAGAGTGATGTTGTTCTTGATAATCAAAATCACATTGCGCGTTTTCGCCTTGTTGGGAATATCGATGAAGCACATGCACAAGTGCGGGAATTTAAACGGACTTTGCAAATTTTTCTTTGGAGTTTTGGTATGGGGAGTGTTCTTATCAATATTGCTATTATTTTCTTTAGTTTTCAGCCATTGAAGTTTATTCGACGTGCATTGAATGATATTCGCGAAGGCAGGGTCCATTATGTAAATACGGATTTAGTAAGCGAAGTCATGCCGCTAGCACGAGAGATGAATGCTCTCATCAAGAATAATCAGCGTATTATTGAACGGTTTCGCACACAGGTTGGTAATCTTGCTCATTCATTGAAGACGCCTTTATCAGTAATTATGAATGAGATTGATAAAATGTATGGAGAACAAGCCATTTTATTGAGAGAGCAAACTAAAATAATGCAGGCTCAAATAAATCATTATCTCCAGCGTGCACGGATTGCAGCACAATGCGATAGTATCGTTTATCATACATCTGTTCGCAGAGTGGTAGAGCGTTTAGTGCGGGTTATGGAAAAGCTTACCCCTGAAAAAAAGTTTCAATTTGTTATGGAGGTTGATGATATTGTTTTTTCTGGTGAGAGAGAAGATTTAGAGGAAATCGTAGGGAATTTGATTGAAAATGCTGCTCAGTGGTCTAGCACAAAAGTTTTCATCTACTGCTGTTTAGAAAAAAATATTGAAGAAACAGAATACTTTAGCATTCTCGTAGAAGATGATGGATCTGGTTTAACAGAAGATAAAATTGATGAAGCGTTAAAAAGAGGGCGGCGATTTGATGAAAGCAAGCCTGGGACAGGTTTAGGGTTAGCGATTGTTTCAGATATGGTCAATGAATATGGTGGAAGTCTTTTTTTATCGCGTTCTAACTTGGGTGGGTTATGTGCAAAAGTTTTATTACCAAGCAGGAGGTAAATATTTTTTCTCTAGAGCATTTGTAAGCAGGCAGCAGTGCTTTTGTGAATAAGAGGGGAAGAAGAGGATAAATTGGTTATACTTTTTGATTTTCCTATTGGTACAAAAATGATATGCTATTACTAGTTTTGGCAATACTTTTTCTTATCTTTCTGGCGTGTATTCTTTTTCTTTCGCTACATAACTATGGAGCTGTGAAGAAGCAGAAAGTTCAAGCCAATGATAGTTGTAGAAGTTGCATGTATTCGGTTGTATCCGACAGGACTTACATGCATCATAAAAATAGATATACTCTTAAAGCGTTGAGTATTTTGTTTGTTCTTTTTATGACATGCAACATTTACGCTCTGACAGGTAATCCAGAAGTTAAAAGTTATTTTTTTAGCGAGTTAATGGATAAGAATCCAAAGACACTCAGCAAGCGTGAACAGCTCGTTCGTTTACAAGTACTTTTTTTTCGTGCACCTCATAATGGAAAGCTAGCAGATGCATTAGCAGTAGGATACCTCGAGGAAGGTCGTTTTCAGGATGCAGTGAACATTTATTTAGATGCGCTTCGCTTGAATGGAGAATCAGCTCCAAGACTTGTTGGTTATGGGTTGGCATTAGTTGGTTATGAGGGCGGAATGATTACGCAAGAAGCACAAAATGTTTTTCAAAAAGCAGCCGATTTAGCGCCAAATGATTTTTATCCTCGTTTATTACTAGCTGAAGCGCTTCATCAGGCTGGGAAGTCTTTGCAAGCAGTGCAGTTTTTACAAAATTTTCTTGATACAATGCCTAAGGATTTTACAGGGCGATCACGTATTGAAGCCATGATAGTTCAGTTACGTGATTCATCTAATTAGAATATTCAGGAAGTGATTATGGGCAGTTTAAGATTATAAAACCAGAGAGTATATTTGAGAGAAGTGAAGATATTGGATAAAAGTTGCGCCCGTAGGTAAGATGTGCCAAGCTCTTTTAAAAGATAAGCCATATGAATTAATGTTTATATAACGTGTTTATAAAAAGAGTTTTCGTAGAGTGCCTATGAACAATCAATCTTTAAAAAGTTTTCCTTCACTAAAAGCCATTTTAAAGCAGCGAAAAAGAAAGCGATTGCTGATAATTTTATTGTATTGCTTGATTATGGCAATTGCGACAAGCCTTCTCATATATGCAATGCGTAATACGGTAAGTTTTTTTCGAATGCCCTCTGAAATTACAAGAGAAGATATTTTAACGGGACGCCCTTTGCGCTTAGGAGGTTTTGTTGAAAAGGGAACTGTTGAATATTTTGGAGAGATGGGCATTGTTTTTTTTGTAACGGATAACACAGAACATGAAAAAGTGATTTTCAATGGTGTCTTACCGGATCTTTTTCGTGAAGGACAGGGTGTTATCGTAGAAGGATATTTTGATAAACAGGGTGTTTTTAAAGGTACGCGTATTTTGGCGAAACATGATGAGACTTATATGTCTAAAGAAACAGCTGATCGCTTGAATAAACATCACAGTGTGGAGAAATAATTCAATTGTGTTTGTTGAACTGGGTCATATTTTTTTATCTGCAGCATTTGCAGTGAGTTTATTAGGAGCTCTCTTGCCTGCTTTGGGTTTTTTGTGGAGAGAGCGTTCGTTAATGCAAACAGCTGTTCCCCTGACATATATTACTTTTACATTATTGTTCTTATCTTTTTTGATTATTATTCATGCTCATATTGTATCTGATTTTTCTGTTTTGAATGTTGTTGAGAATTCTCATTCAGAAAAACCAATGCTGTATAAAATTACCGGTGTTTGGGGAAATCACGAAGGATCTATGTTATTATGGGTTGTAAGCCTTGTTTTTTTTAGTACATTGATGGCGTTCTTTAGCCAACATTTGCCAGAACAGTTTAAGGCACTAATTTTAATATGCCAAAGTTGGATTACAAGCACTTTTCTTTTATTTATTCTTTTTATGTCTAACCCATTTTTACGTGTTCACCCACCAGCATTGCAGGGAAAAGATCTCAATCCTCTTTTACAAGATATCGCGTTAGCAATTCATCCACCTCTTCTTTATTTAGGCTATGTTGGTTTTTCACTTTGTTTTTCTTTTGCAGTAGCTGCATTGATTATAGGGCATGTCGATAGGCTTTGGGCGCGTTGGGTTCGTCCTTGGCTTCTACTTTCTTGGTGTTTTTTGACATTGGGTATTATGGTTGGGTCTTATTGGGCTTATTATGAGCTAGGATGGGGCGGTTATTGGTTTTGGGATCCAGTTGAAAACGTTTCGTTTATGCCCTGGCTTTCAGGAACGGCTTTTTTGCATTCTGCTCTTGTTCTTGAAAAGCGGGAGACATTAAAAAGTTGGACTTTATTTTTAGCTCTTCTTACTTTTTCCCTTTCTCTTATGGGAACTTTTCTTGTCCGTTCTGGTCTTTTAACGTCTGTTCATAGTTTTGCTGTTGATCCAGAACGTGGGCGAGCAATTCTTGCACTTTTATTCTTTTTTACGGGAGGGGCACTGCTTCTTTTTGCTTTGCGTGTTTCTGTTTTAAAAACAGGAAAATTCTTTCAGCCAATTTCGCGTGAAGGTTTTATTGTTTTAAATAATTTGTTACTTACAACAATTATAGCAACAGTATTGATTGGTACGCTCTATCCTTATTTTGTTGAGGCATTAACAGGGCAAAGAATTTCTGTTGGTGCAGCTTTTTTTAACCTCACCTGTGGGCCTTTAATGGTGTTATTGTTATTATTGGCTCCATTTGGATCAATGATGGCGTGGAAACGTGGTGATTTTCATGCAGTTTTTGAACGGTTATGGCTTGTTTTTGCATTAGTTTGCGCAGTTTGTTTTATAACATTTTATGCGAAATCTTTGCGTGATATTTTTGCTGCTCTAGGGATTGGACTTTCAGCTTTTGTTTTCTTAGGCAGTTTAGCTGATCTTTGGGGAAAGAGTGGACATCGCAAGCTATCTTTGTTGATACGGGTTAAGAGACTTATTGGATTACCATGGTCTGTTTTTGGTGCGGCAATGGCGCACATGGGGTTAGGCGTTACATTGTTTGGTATTATCTGTGTTGCGTCTTTTGGGCAAGAGCGTATTCTAACCATGCACATAGGAGATAAGGTGGCGATAGCAGGTAAAACCCTTCATTTTGATGAAGTGCGCAATGGCGCTGGTCCGAATTATTCTGCAATAGAGTTTAATTTTACAATATATGAAAATAAAAATGCTGTGCGCAATGTAACCGCATCCAAGCGATTTTATTCTAGTCAAAATATATCAACAACGGAAGTTGGTATTCAGCGTCATGGCTTATCCCAGTTATATATTGTACCGGGACGTATAGATGATCGAGGACTTGTTTTGCATATATGGTGGAAGCCTTACATAATGTGTGTTTGGTTAGGAGCATTAATGATGGCAATGGGTGGTTGTCTTTCACTTTTTTATTGGTTCCGCATTGGGACGAACAAACAGGGTGATTCTTGCTTGAAATTTTCTGGAAAGATGTTGAGATGAAAAATGTATTGCTTTGGATTTTGCTTTTTTTAATCGTTATTTTTCCTTTGCGGTTAGCGATAGCAGTGGAGCCGGATGAAATTTTAAACGATTCAGTTCTTGAATTGCGTGCAAGAGATATTTCATCACATTTGCGCTGTCCGGTTTGCCAAAATCAATCAATTGATGATTCAGATGATTCCCTAGCGCGTGATTTACGGATTTTGATTCGGGAGCGATTAAAAATGGGTTATACCAATCAGCAAGTCATTGACTTTCTTGTTGAGCGATATGGTGAGTTTATTCTTTTGAAACCGCCATTTAATAAAACAACTTGGTTTTTATGGTTGTCGCCTTTGATCATTATCATCATTGGTGCAAGTGTCATATTTATTCGAATAAGACGATAAAAGCAGGAAAAATAATTATTTTGAATACTGATAACGAAAAACAATTCGTAATATAGTCACGTTAAAAGAGGTGTTATGTGAAGAAAAATACAATTTTTTAAAATTGGTCATTCAGCTTTGTTGATAATTATGTGTTGTTGAGACCTTAAACCTTACAAAACTTTAACAATTTAGACAGAAAACGGTAAGGTGTACTATTTTATAAGAGATCGAAATTGGAATAAAAATATGATTAAATAGGAGCATATACCAAATGGTTAAAAAAACTTTCTTTAAAACATTAGCCGCAGTGAGTTTTTCTGCGATGTTAGAAAGTGCACTGTTTTTTAGTGGATGTGGATCGAGCTTATGGACGACAGCAGTTCATGCGAATTCTGTGTTTACTTCGTTAATGCAACAGCAGGGATTTGCAGATATTGTTTCTCAAGTGAAACCTGCGGTTGTTGCAGTGCAAGTGAAGAGCAATAAAAAGAAAGAAGAGTGGTTCTTTAACAATTTTTTTAGTGGCCCAGGTATTGACCAGTTACCAGATCAGCATCCTTTGAAAAGGTTTTTTAAAGAGTTTTACGATTTGGATAAGCCTAAAAAGAGGTTTCCATCGCGTTCACAGAGACTTCGCTCTATAGCTTTTGGATCAGGTTTTTTTATCTCGTCTGATGGTTATATTGTGACCAATAATCATGTGGTTTCTGAAGGTACAAGTTATTCTGTTGTTCTTGATGATGGTACAGAGTTGAATGCAAAACTTATTGGGACAGATCCGCGCACCGACCTTGCAGTACTGAAAGTAAATGACAAAAGAAAATTTTCGTATGTTGATTTTGGGGATGATTCAAAGCTTCGCATTGGTGATTGGGTTGTTGCTATCGGAAATCCATTTGGTCTTGGCGGAACTGTGACAGCAGGTATTGTTTCGGCACGTGGACGCGATATTGGCGCTGGTGTTTATGATGATTTTATTCAGATTGATGCTGCTGTTAATAGGGGAAACTCAGGTGGTCCAACTTTTGACTTGAATGGCAAGGTTGTTGGAGTTAATACAGCAATTTTTTCTCCTTCTGGAGGCAATGTTGGGATTGCTTTTGCGATTCCGGCAGCGACAGCAAAACAGGTTGTGCAACAACTTATCGAAAAAGGTTCAGTTCAGCGTGGTTGGCTTGGGGTTCAGATTCAGCCTGTAACAAAGGAGATTTCTGATTCAATAGGTTTGAAAGAGGCCAAAGGTGCTTTGGTTACTGATCCGTTAAAAGGGCCAGCAGCAAAAGCTGGTATCAAGGCCGGTGATGTCATTATCTCAGTGAATAGTGAAAAGATTGCTGATGCTCGTGGATTGGCGAAGCGTATTGCAAATATTAGACCGGGAGAAACAGTAACTTTGGGTGTTTTGAGATCTGGTAAGGAAAATAGTATCAAGGTTAAGCTTGATGCAATGCCTGAAGGTGAAGGTAAGAAAGAGGGTTCAAAATATTCAAATGAACGCAGTAATTCAGATGAAACGTTGGAAGATTATGGTTTGATTGTAGCGCCTTCTGATGATGGTTTAGGATTGGTCGTAACGGATGTTGATTCAGATTCAGATGCTGCGGATAAAGGAATACAACCTGGGGATGTAATTGTGACAGTGAATAATAAATCTGTTAAAAAGATCTCTGATATTACTGATACAATTAAAAATGCACAAAAGCTGGGACGATCCGCCATACTCTTACAAGTGCGAACAGATGGCCAAAATCGTTTTGTTCCTCTTCCGATTTTCAAAAAATAACACTTTGTTGATGTAGGACAGAAATTTCGTAGATTTCTGTTCTACAACGCAATTTGATAAAATATGGAGATGCGTTTTATGAAGATACTCGTTATCGAAGATGATCGTGAGACGGGGCGTTATCTCGAAAAAGCTTTTGGGGAAGCAGGGCATTCAGTTGATGTTGCGTATGATGGGGATACTGGATATGCTTTAGCTGAAACAGAGAATTATGATGTTATGGTGGTTGATCGGATGCTTTTACATCGTGATGGGCTTTCCATTATTTCTGAATTGCGTGCTAAAGGCAATGAAACACCAGTTCTCATTCTTTCAGCTTTAGGGCAAGTAAATGATCGTGTAACGGGTTTACGTGCAGGGGGTGATGATTATTTAACAAAGCCTTATGCTTTTTCCGAACTTCTTGCTCGTGTTGAGGTGTTGCAGCGGCGTAAAAATCCTAAAGAGGTAGAAACGGTTTATTGCGTGGGCAATCTTGAGCTTGATCGTTTAGCACATACAGTGAAACGGGGTGATAGAAATATCGTATTGCAACCACGAGAGTTTCGTTTACTTGAGTATTTGATGCGATATGCTGGGCAGGTTGTGACACGCACTATGCTTTTAGAAAATGTTTGGGATTATCATTTTGATCCGCAAACAAATGTCATTGATGTTCATATATCCCGTTTGAGAGCAAAAATTGAAAAAGATTTTGATGTCCCACTACTCCATACAGTGCGTGGAGCTGGATATATGTTGAAAGCGTCAAATAATAAAACATGAATCGTTTGATCAATATAATGCGCACAACTGCGCTAAGGCTTTCAGCACTTTATATTTTATTATTTGGGTTAGTTGCAACGGGACTCTCTATTTATATGACGGCATTTTCTGCTTCGTTGTTAACAGAGCAAACGGAACAGGCTTTAAATGAAGAATTAAAGTATATCGAAAATGCTTATCATTATGGTGGGCTTTCTTTATTAATGCGTACTATTGATTATCGTTCACGACAACCGGGAGCTTTTCTTTATCTGGTTACTGACCCTATGGGGCGCGTTTTAGCAGGTAATGTCGCGCGTATTGAGTTAGGTCTTTTGAATCATAGCGGATTTATTGCAAATTCTTTTTTGTATTCACGTTTTGGAGAACATGGCAAAACAAGTGAACATCGCGCTTTGGCAAAAGTTGTTGATTTGCCTAATGCTATGAAGATTCTTATAGGTCGGGATTTGGATGAACCAGAACGTTTTGCAGCGGTTATTCGTAAAGCAGTCATGATTGCTCTTGCAGCAATGGTTGGAGGTGCTTTACTCATATGGTTTTTTGTTGGTAGGCGAGCATTGCAAAGGATTGATCATGTTACAGCTGCATCAAAACGCTTGATGAATGGTGATTTCAGTGGCCGTTTGCCTGTTTCTGGGGTAGGTGATGAGTTTGATCGATTGTCTGCTAATCTTAATGTTATGTTAGACCGCATTGAAGAATTAAATATTGGTTTGCGTCAAGTATCGGATAATATTGCTCATGATCTTAAAACACCGCTGACACGTCTTAGAAATCGCGCTGAAGAAGCGCTTTCAGGGCAAAAGACAAAGCTTGAATATCGCCAAGTACTTGATGCTGTTATTGCTGAATCAGATCAACTTATTCGTACTTTTAATGCTATTTTGATGATTTCACGCATTGAAGCCAGCAATGCAATTGAGCATCTTGAGATTATGAATATGAAATTGATCCTTGAAGATGCTGTTGAACTTTATGAGCCTTTTGCTGAAGAGTCAGGTGTTTTGCTTCAGTTAGGGGATACATTTGATAAAGAGCTTAAGTTGAATCGTGAGCTTGTTGCACAATCGATTTTTAATCTTATAGATAATGCCATTAAATATGCTTCTAAGGATGGAAGAAAGGCGAGGGTTTGCTTATCGATGGAATATCGTGCTGAACATGTGTTGGTTGTTGTGAGTGATAACGGTCCAGGAATTGCAGCGGATAAACGTGAAAAAGTAACAGAACGCTTTATTCGCCTTGAAGAAAGTCGTACACAGCCGGGTTTTGGTATTGGTTTAAGTATAGCAAAAGCTGTTATGAAACTTCATGGAGGTGAGTTGTTACTCGAAGACGCAAATCCAGGGCTTAGGGCTGTTTTATTATTTCCTTAAAAAATGTTTTTGTTTCATTGTTTGAATACCTGTGACTATTTTTCCTTAAATTGTAATGCAATAGAAAAAAGATGAAATATTTTTCTAGAGAGTATAGATGAAAAATGCTTTTTTAAAAACACAACTTCTTTCTTTATGTTCGCTTGATGAGAGTGGTTTTCAATGGCTGAAAGACCTTGCAGAACAAGCGAGAAAAGAAAATTTAGAATCGCTTGTTTCCTTTATTTTCGACAGGGGAAAGCAGATTGAATTTATAAGCGCGGTTATGACCTTATCTCCTTTTTTGCGTGAGGTTTTGATCGCCAATCCATCATATCTTACCCCCTTATTGAATGTTGATATAGAAACAAGGTTGAGCGAAATTATAACTGATATTGCAGCGATTGATAAAAATGAATCTATACATGAAACTTCATTGATGGTTGCTTTAAGGAAAAAAAAACGCGAAGCACATGTTCTCATTGCTTTAGCTGATTTAAGTGGTGTTTTTACTTATGAAATTTCATGCGCTTGGATGACACGTTTGGGAGAAGCTGCATTAGGTGTTGCTCTACGTTTTCTTTTAAGAGAGGCGCACGATCATGGTAAGATAAATTTGTCGAACCGTGATGATCCAGAAAAAGATTGTGGTTTAATCATTTTAGGGATGGGAAAATTGGGGGCAGGAGAACTTAATTATTCTTCTGATATTGATCTTATTGTTTTCATTGATGAAATGTCACCTCATATTGGTAAACTCTCTGAGAGTATAGATGTATTCTCCAAAATGGTACGCCGATTGATCCGTATCATTCAAGAACGTACTGCGGAAGGATATGTTTTTCGTCTCGATTTTCGGCTTCGACCAGATCCAAGTTCAACCCCTTTGGCTTTACCAGTAAGAACTGCGTTGCGTTATTACGAGGGGCGAGGACAAAATTGGGAGCGGGCTGCTATGATTAAAGCACGTCCAGTCGCTGGCGATAAAAGGGCAGGATTTAACTTTCTCAAAGAGCTTTTTCCTTATGTGTGGCGGAAATATTTAGATTATGCTGCTATTGCTGATATCCATTCGATCAAGCGTCAAATCCATGCGTATAAAAATTATGGTCAAATTGCTGCTTATGGCCATAATGTAAAATTGGGGCGTGGGGGTATTCGTGAGATTGAGTTTTTTGTCCAGACACAACAGCTTATCGCGGGTGGTCGCTTTCCTCAATTACGTGGACGTCAGACAGTTGCAATGTTAACAGAACTTCACAGGCTTGGTTGGATTAGTGATAAAACGAGAGATAGTCTTGTGAAAAGTTATGTTTTTTTGCGAAATGTAGAACACCGTATTCAGATGCTTGCAGATGAACAAACGCATCTTCTCCCAAATGATGTTTCTCAATTCACAAGTGTTGCATATTTGATGGGCTATCAAGAGAAGAGCAGCTTTATCCGTGATTTATTAAAAACGCTTCGGGTTGTTGAAAAGCATTATGCGGCGTTGTTTGAGAACGAGCAAGAACTTGGTTTAGAAATTGGCAATTTAGTTTTTACGGGGGAAGAGGATGATCCGGAGACATTAATAACGTTAAATCGTCTAGGTTTTGAAAGAGCGAGTGATATTTGTCGTATTATGCGTACACTCCATTGTGGGCGTTATAAAGCTACTCAATCTGCTGAAGCGCGTGAAAGATTAACGGAATTAACCCCAGCGCTTTTAAAAGCTTTTGGTGCTACAAAACGGGCTGATGAAGCAATGTTGTGTTTTGATAGTTTTCTACAGGGTTTGCCCTCAGGAATTCAGCTTTTTAGTCTTTTGCAGTCGAATCCTTCTCTTTTGGAGATGTTAGTGCTTATCATGGGAGCTGCTCCACGTCTTGCGGAAATTATTACACGTAAACCACATGTTTTTGACGGAATGTTAGATCCAACCATTTTTTCAGAATTGCCGACAAAAACGTATCTAGAAAAACGGCTTGAATGTTTTCTTGAAGGTGTTCTTTCTTATGAAGAAATTCTTGACCACTTAAGGATTTTTGCTGATGAACAACGTTTTTTGATTGGTATTAGAATTTTAAATGGTGCCATTACAGGAGAGAGAGCAGGTTTTGCGTTTACCGCGCTTGCTGATCTTATGATCGCAAAAACGTTTTCTGCGGTTCGAAAGGAATTTTCGCGCCTTCATGGTAATGTTAAAGGAGGGCGTGTTGGCATATTGGGGATGGGTAAGCTTGGAAGTTGTGAATTAACTGCTGGTTCAGATGTGGACCTTATTTTACTTTATGAACATGATGAGGATGCGGAAATATCTGATGGAGAAAAGCCTCTCTATATCCCTCAATATTATACCCGTTTGACACAGCGCTTGGTCGCAGCTTTATCTACTCTCACAAGCCAAGGAGTTCTTTATGCTGTTGATTTAAGATTGCGTCCGTTAGGCAATAAGGGGCCTGTTGCTGTTTCTTTTCAATTTTTTAAGAAATATTATCGCAGGGAAGCATGGATATGGGAACATCTTGCTTTGACTCGGGCACGAGGTATTGCGGGGGATCATGATTTTTTACAAAAGTTAGAAAATGAAGTTTGTGAAATTATTTCTTTTTCTCGTAATAAGAAAGATGTAGCAAAGGCAGTATGTGAAATGCGTACTTTGATTGAAAAAGAAAAACCGCCAGAGAATCGATGGGATTTGAAAACAATGCCTGGTGGTATCATGGATCTGGAGTTTATTGCCCAATTTGCCCTTATTACGCATGTGATTGCATTTCAAATTGGAGCGACCACAGCAGATACTTTGTCTCTGTTACCAAACAGTTTTCTTAATAATTCGTTTATTTCTGATTTGCGTTATGCCTATGGTCTCTATACGAATTTAAGCCAAATTATGCGACTTTGCTTGAATGCTTCTCTCGATCCCAATGATATGCCACTCGGATTAAGCGACCTTTTGTTAAATAGTGTTGGAGAACCTGATTTACTTCGTGTTGAAAAGTTAATTGAGGAAACTGGACAATCGGTATGCTCAGTTTTTACACATATAATGAAATATTAAATTTATTTTCAATAGGTTATAGAATAAACCTGTGGTATATTTTATTAAATATAAAAAATGCTAATCACTAATCACTAATCACTAATCACTAATCACTAATCACTAATCACATATTTTCATATTTTTGAATAGGAATTTTATTTTTTATGTAACTGTATCATTCCTGCTACAGATTTTTTTAAAAAAATATGAAAATATTTAACTGTTATGTGTCACATTAGCTTTTAGGGGAGCAATTATGGCTACAAAATATTTAATCACAACATCTCTTTTTTCTTTAACTTTAGTTTCTGCAGTACAAGCGGCGGATGTTACTATACCAGAACAGCCGGTGCCTGTTGTTGCATCTCCTGCTTTTTCTTGGACAGGATTTTATTTGGGAGGCCAAATTGGTAGTTTTTCCGGTAAAACTGCTTTAAGTTATTTAAAAGATAAAGATATAGGGAAATGGACTCCAGTTGACAAGGGGCTTTTGCCTAAACTTTCCGGTTTCATAGGTGGTATTTATGCTGGTTCCAATATTGATATCGATAATGGTTTTATTATAGGTGTTGATACGGATATGATTTGGTCTGATAAAAAGGATACGAAAGATATCGAACCACCGAACGAAAAGAAAAGCAGAGTAACATCAGAAGATTCAGAGGAGACGACGAGTAGGTCAATCTCTCAAGAGGATCCAGCGGTAGTAGTTACGGAAAGTGTGCAACATACTTTAAAGCAAAAATGGTCTGGTGCTACGCGGGTGCGAGTTGGTTTTGCGATTGATCGTGTGATGCCTTATATTTCTGGAGGGATTGCTTATACGCAGCTTCAAAATACTTTTAAGCTAAAGGTAGCTGATACAGCAGGTAGAGCAATTGATTTTTCTGATTTTTTGCATGATGAAAAAAAGACAATGGTTGGCTATACCTTTGGAGGTGGCGTTGATTTTGCAATGGCTGATAATGTCATTGTACGTGCAGAATATCGTTATTCAGATTTTGGTAAAAAGAAATTTGCACATGAAAAAATTGAAATGGGTTACAAGACGAATGATTTTCGCGTTGGTGTAGCGTACAAATTCTAATTTGTTTGCAAGATAAACTATTAAAGAGTCCCATTTTGGAATGGGGCTTTTATTTTTCAGATATGTACTGGAAAGGATCTTTAAAAGAGTGATATCATCTTATTTGAAGTACCTCTAGGGGTGGTTCTTTCTATTTTTTAATGCCCTCTCGTAGAGTGTGTAAGCTGTTATTTTCCTACTAAAAAACAAAAAATTTTTGAGCTTTAGGTAAAAATATCTACTGGATTTGTTTTAGTATGCTAGATTAATATACTTTAAGATGATCAACATTTTATTTCTTATAGTCATTAGGATTTAGGTATAAAGGATGGTCCAGCTTCTTATTGTTTTATTCATTATGCTATTCTATAAAATGGTTACAGCGTGATTTTAAGTCGATGACTAAGAAGATAAATTTCAGAATGATTTTATCTTACCTTGTAAAGAGTATGATGAGATTTTTTTGAGTTCATTCATGATGTTCAAATCTGTTAAAAATATAACAAAGTCAAAATGCTGAACATTCCCCAAAAGAAAATATTTTTTCTGCAAAACGTTTCAATAGGAGGGCTTTTGGTGGCCAAATCTCATAAAGGGATTTGTGATATAATGTTGGGAGATACTACAGAACAATTATTACAAGAATTCACGGTATGCTTTGATGATGCACAACAAGTGGATGATGACAACATATTTAAGAAAGAAGTTGCACATATTGTCACAATGATAGAAAATCCTGAGTTGGTAAAACGACATGACTTTCCCTTAGATATAAAAGGCACGATCTTTCAGCAGAAAGTATGGGCAGCATTATGTGAAGTGCCATGTGGTGAAACAATTTCATATGAGGCGTTAGCGAAACGTATTAGTATGCCAAATGCTTTTCGTGCGGTTGCTAATGCATGTGCACGTAATAAATTGGCATTAATCATTCCTTGCCATCGTGTGGTACGCAAGAATGGTTTTATCTCTGGATATCGTTGGGGTTTTAGGTGGAAACAGGTTTTGCTACAACGGGAACAAGGGAGAGAAATTAAAAACGAATTTAACTCTGTTTGATAGGCATTGTAATGGTTACAGTTGTACCTTTCATTTCTTTAGAGATAATTTCAAGTTTTCCTTTGTGTAGTTCTAGCAAGGAGCGTGAAATGGCTAACCCAAGACCTGAGCCAGCATGGGTTTTAGTGAGTTGATTTTCAACTTGTTCAAAAGGTTGTCCGAGTTTTTTGATGGCTGCTTGAGGAATGCCAACTCCTGTATCTTTAATTTTACAAACAAGGTTATTTTTTTTCTTGAAAGCGCAAACATTAATACTACCACCAGAAGGTGTAAATTTAACAGCATTAGAGATGAGATTAAGGAAAATCTGCTTCATGGCACGGATATCAACTTCTGCATGGAGTTCTGGAGCAATATTTGTTGTAACAGAAATATTTTTTTCTTGAGCCTGTGGTGTAAGTGTGCGCGCTGCTTCACTGATAATGGGTTCAAGATCGGTATTTTTACAATCAAGGGTAAATTTTCCAGCTTCGATTTTGGACATATCAAGGATATCATTGATAAGCGTTAGAAGATGGGCTCCTGAATTGTAAATATCATGCATATATTCTTTGTAGCGTTGCGAACCAAGAGGACCAAAGGTCGATTGCAACATGATATCTGAAAAGCCGAGAATGGCATTAAGTGGGGTGCGCAATTCATGGGACATATTGGCTAAAAATTCTGATTTAGCTTTGTTAGCACTTTCCGCGCGCTCCTTTTCTGCTTTGAGACTTTTATTAAGTTTTTCAACTTCTGTGGCACGTTGTTGAGCATTTCCTCGAGCACGTTTGAGTTCTTGAATGAAAGAAAAGAGACGTCTTTCACTGTCTTCAAATTTTTCTTGTTGTTGTTTAAGTTCAGAAATATCTGTACCAATGCAAACAAGTCCTCCATCTTGGGTACGTCGTTCATTAATTTTGAGCCAACATCCATCTGCAGTTTGGCGAATACTGGTTAAGTTACCAGAACCATCATCTTTGAGGGGATATTCACTGATTGCAGGGCGGGATATTGCTTCAACGGTTGCACGCTGGATTCCTGATTGTAGAACCTGTTTAGGAATAGCTGCATATTCGCAAAACTTGCTGTTTGACATAACTAAACGCCCTTCTGAATCCCATAAAACAAAAGATTCTGAAATATTTTCAATCGCATCACGGATACGAAGGTCCGCTTGCGCTGTTTCTTCTGCGAGTTGACGCTGTTCACTAATATCGAAGGCAATACCAACCAAATGGGGTTCTTCTTCATCTGTAACTTCAGCACGAATGCGCATCCATACATAATGACCATCGGCATGACGCATGGGGACATTAATATCGATATGCTTTTTTTTACCACTCATTAACTCCTGAGCAAGATCAAAAAAATTAGCATCGTTTGGGTTAATAATAGCGGTAATTTGAGAAATTGAGAGCAGTGCGTCTTGAGGGACATAGCCAAGCATTTCGTACATTGCTTGTGACCAGTAAACACGTCCGCTTGCCATATTCCAATCCCACAGTCCACAGCGTCCACGCATCATTGCCATATCAATACGGTTTTGAATTTTTTCTGAAATCAAATCCGTATTGCGTGCTCGTAAAATTTGATTGTAATAAGCATAGAGGAGAGTTAAAATAACGCTGGTAGTTCCTATAAAAAGGACTATATTTAACGAGAAAAATTTGCGCCATTCCATGTAGGTATTTTGTATTTTTTCGCTTATGAAGACACCATATTGTCCATTTGCTGTTTGGTGAAATGAAGCGAGAGCTGGTTCATCTCTCCCTATTGTGATTTGCATTGTACCGGCGTGTTGTCCAAGAGACTGTAAAGCAATGCTCTCAGGGGTCAAATCTTGTAAGGGTTTTCCTAAAATAATCTCTGAACTTGATGAAGCTAAGATATTGCCTTTTTGATCTACTATGGCGATAACAGTGTTAGTATTGATAAGACCTTGATTGCGAAAATTGGTAAGGATATTTTGCAAATGATGATGAGAAAGAACAGAAGCTTTTTTTTGCTGAGTGGCGGCAAGTAAGTCACGGTCAATGATATTACTAACATGAGAAGCTAAGAGAGTGATGGTAGAACGTGTACTTTTATCAATCGTATGGCGCCAATCATAGATTGATGTGAAGCGAATTGCTGCGAGCACCACGAGAAATATACTAATAATAAATGGAAGTGAACGCCGCAGCCAAGGCTCAATAAAGAGAAGTTTTTGATAGGTTGAACTAGAAAACAGATTGATATACACCGTTCGCACCTTGTGATTTTGTGCGCTCGGTTTTGCAGCGGCGTGCATTTCTGATGGCGCATTATATGCGTCCAATTTAGCCATTTTAAGTTCCTCTAATTATGGAATAATATGACTGAAAAACTGCTTCGGTATCCATAATCAAACTCCATGGCTGCAATGAATCAAAACAGGAGTCTTCTGTCCAGTCTTTTTTTTAGAAAAAGTAATTTTACTTCTTATAAGCAGGGAGTATGGAAACTAAAAGAAAAGCTAACATTATCCATAAACAGGCTTAAATTACCTGTTTATGGTGCTATTGTTATTGAAGAACTACTTTAGGTGATTTTATCAATAAGATTATAATGTATTGATTATAAATATTTTTTATTTTAAGCGAGGATGCGCGTGATGATATCTGCTACATCGCTTGACAATTGAGGAGCTACTGCAATTGTTTTTAATGCAGCTTCAAGTTTTTGTTGCCGAATAGGCTCTAATTGTCGCCAAGAACGCATTATTGTGAGTAATTGCGAAGCAAGCTGTGGATTTTTTTTGTCAATTTCCAAAATAATTTGGCAAAGAAAGTGATAAGCTGCACCATCAACTCTATTAAAACCCGTTAGGTTATTAGAAGCAAAGACACCAATTAGGGCTCGTACACGATTGGGATTATCTTGTGAAAAGAGCGGATGCTGCATGAGTTTTTGTATATGGGCAAGTGTTGATGCTCCCGCAACCATTGCTTGAATGGAAAACCATTTATCCATAACCAAAGGATCATGCCGATATCGGTTTTCAAAATCATTTAAAGCATTTTGTGCTTGCTCACTTTTGTTAAAATGCCGCACTAAAATGGTTATACTGGCCATGCGGTCAGTCATATTATCAGCTGTTACATATTGCGTGACAGCACGATTTGGTTGGGCTTCAGCAATGGAAAGATAATCTAGGATAATATTCCGTAATGCTCGTTTTCCAGCTTGCGTAGTGTTTGGTGAATAGGGCTCATGAGTTTCCATTTGCATATAAACTTTTGTGAAGAGCTCTTGATGTGTATGCGCGAGTGAAGCTAAAAACTGATTACGCACAGAGTGGATACGATCTGGATCAACATTTTTACCGATTTTATGGGCAAGTTCAATTTCGCTAGGTAAATTTAAACAAAATGCGCGAAACTCTGGATCAAGACTTTCATCTTTAAGGATGCTTTCAATCAATTTTAGCAAAGAAGAAGGCATACTCTCTTTTGCTTGTGTTTTATCGTGAATAGCTTGAATGAGAGCTTGCATCATTAAATGATTAAACGACTGCCAACGGTTGAGTTGATTGCTATCATTTTGTGCAAGAAATATAAGCTCGTTTTCATTAAACGGAGTTTGTAAATTGATAGGTGCAGAGAAGTCTCTAAGCAGAGATAAAACAGGTTTTTCACTCAGTCCCTTTAATGTGAACGTTTGGCTTTCTTTAGACAGAAGCATAACATCTGATTGAATATCCGCATCAGTCTCATAGGTAAGAGATTCTCCATTTTGTCCTAAGAGACCAAAAACGATAGGGATAAGCATAGGTTTTTTTGTTTTTTGTTGCGGTGTTGCCGGAATATGTTGTTTTGCATGAATTGTTAAAATACCATTGTTATAATGGTGGTCGATTTCCACATGAGGCGTTCCTGCTTGTTCATACCA
Source organism: Bartonella taylorii 8TBB (assembly GCF_902825155.1). Lineage (GTDB taxonomy): Bacteria > Pseudomonadota > Alphaproteobacteria > Rhizobiales > Rhizobiaceae > Bartonella > Bartonella taylorii_A. Next base: position 137,413 of record NZ_CADEAG010000003.1, on the reverse strand, counting down.
CAGCATGAATTGTGAAAAGTCTCTACCAGAGACTTCAGCAAAACAGGTGACAAAATCTTCAATTGTGCAAGCTTGCCCATCATGACGTTGAAAATAGAGATCCATTCCTTTACGAAAAAGAGTAGGACCTAAAATAGTATGCATCATGCGAACAACTTCAGCGCCTTTCTCATAAACGGTTGTGGTGTAAAAGTTGTTGATTTCACTATATTGACGAGGCCGTACAGGATGAGCAAGTGGACCAGAATCTTCAGTAAATTGCATAGCTTTTAATGTTTTTATATTTTCAATTCTCTGTAGACTACGTACATTTTGATCTGAGGAAAATTCTTGGTCTCGGTAAACTGTTAGTCCTTCTTTTAAACAAAGTTGAAACCAATCACGGCAAGTAATACGATTACCGGTCCAATTATGGAAATATTCATGAGCAATGATACGTTCGACATTTCTATAATCATGATCGGTTGCTGTTTCAGGATCTGCAAGAACATATTTATCATTAAAGATGTTAAGCCCTTTGTTTTCCATTGCACCCATGTTAAAGTCCGAAACAGCAACAATATTGAAAACATCAAGGTCATATTCGCGTCCAAAACATTGCTCATCCCAACGCATGGAGCGTTTGAGGGCATCCATTGCATAGGTTGCACGTTTGGTTTTTCCTTTTTCCACATAGATACCAAGTTTGACACGTCGACCAGATACAGTAGTAAAATGGTCTTCTAACTTATCAAGATCACCGCCAACTAAAGCAAAGAGATAGGATGGTTTGGGATATGGATCTTCCCAAAGAGCAAAATGACGATTATTTTCAAGAGTTCCTGTTTCCACGAGATTACCATTGGAAAGTAAGATAGGGATTGTTTGAGAATCCGCTTCGATTTTGACCGTATAGGTAGAAAGAATATCTGGGCGGTCGTAAAAATAAGTAATACGACGAAAACCTTCTGCTTCGCATTGTGTGCAATAAACACCATTTGAAAGATAAAGTCCCATGAGTTGGCGGTTGCTTTCAGGGTTTAGTTCCGTGACCAATTGCAATGTAAAAGGAGTTGCTGGTGGAGTTGTAATTTCTAAACGTGAAGGCGTGCTTTTATAAGCGTTTGCAGACAATGCTTCACCATTAATAGCAACAGAAATGAGTGTAAGATCATCACCAGAAAGCACAAGAGGCGTCCTTTCTTTCGTATTTTGACGCGCTTCAATCAATAATATTGCCGTAACAAGGGTTTTTGTTGGTTTCAAACAGAAGTGAAGTTGTGTTTTGGGGATAGCATAAGGGGTTGGTTGGTAGTCTTCCAGACGATAAATGGGGACTGTTGATTGTTGCATAATTTTTTCCTGATTGTATTTTAAAAGTTACGGAATTGAAAAAGTGTTTATGTTTTAAGATAAGGGGTAAGATTAAGGAGTTATAAAAAGCTATCTAAGCGCTTTTTTACTTCTAAGAAGTCTATCCATGTAAGCTTTTTTTGACTGGGCGTTCGGAGAAGATAAGCAGGGTGAAAGGTTGGCATAACAGGTATTTTTATGTTGTCTTCACCTTCATAGGTGAGCCATTTCCCCCGAGACCGGATAATTCCATTTTGAGCCCCTGTAAGGAACTGTGTAGCAACTCCTCCTAGTGCTATAAGAATACGAGGTTTAGCTAAATGAATTTGTCGTTCAATGAAAGGGCGGCATAATGCGACTTCTCTTGGTGTCGGTGTACGATTTCCTGGTGGGCGCCAAGGAATAGTATTGGCTATGTAAACATTGTTTCTTGTCAAGCCAATTGATGCGAGGATTTTGTTCAATAATCTTCCGGCTTTTCCTACAAATGGAATCCCTTGTATATCTTCCTCTCGCCCTGGTGCTTCTCCTATGAGCATAAGCGGGCTTCCCGCTGTTCCATCTGAAAAACAGGTATTTTTTGCTGTCAATTTTAATGAACAGCCATTAAACGCGAGGAGAGCAGATTTTAATTCATCAAGTGTATTCACACTTTTTACACTCTCTATAGCTGAAGGCTCACCTTGTATAATGTTAGGGGTAGGCAGTGGACGATTGGGTGACTTTATGGTTGGTGATATCTGTTGATTATGAGAAATGTTTACTGTTTGTATTGATTTTTTCTCTAAGGAGGCAGATTGATTAAAGCGATCAATAGGTGAATCTGTTAGAACAGCATCCACACCACTTTCTTTATAAAAGTTTAAGAGTTCTTCATATGAGATTGAGCACGTTGTTTGATTTAACATTTTACTTTTTCTGGTGATCTATCTCCTAGGAATAGAGCAGATAACATTATCCTTCAAGCTTTATAATGTGTTTTTTAGTAATTTATATGTGAACAACGATGAGCCTTTTTATCTTAACAAAAAACATTGAGAAGTATTCGCAGTTATATGCATTTTTCAATACGTTACCTTATCGGTTAAGATGATATACCGGAGCATTCTACAATAAAAAATTTTTCATCAAATGCAAGTTGTATAATATGACAATTATATTATAGATTTATAATATTATATTTATACATATGCATTCATTTTGAGAAAAAATAAACATATAAACTGAAAAATAGAGCCAGAATAGTTAATCAGATTATGACATAATATTGAGATTCTAATAACCTTTTCGGTTGTGATTTAACAGTAATGTGTGAATATATGCTTTTGCATTTTTTATGGCTTGAGGCATAGATTCATTTAATGCCAAATTGGCTGCAATAGCGCTTGAAAGGATGCAACCTGTTCCACGCATTGTTCCCGTTAAGCGGGGAGTAGAAATATTTATGATTTCAGTTTTATCAATGAAGCTATCCGTTGCAAGGGGACCGTTTGCATGACCACCTTTTATCAAGATAGAGCGTGGACCAAATGACAGCAGTTTTCTTGCTTGCTGTATTGCTTGCTTATGATGAGATGCCAATGGATTTTGGCTGAGAAGAGCGAGTTCTTCTCTATTGGGTGTTAAAAGATCAACGTGAGGGAGAAGTTTATTGATCATAATTTCGGTGATTTTTTCTGTTATTAGTTTTCCTCCTGATGAGGCGACAAGTACAGGATCAAGAATAACTGGAATATGAGGATAATCTTTGAGTACATTACAGATTGCTGTTATAATTGCTTTGGTCCCTGTCATACCGATTTTTATTGCGCTTATTGGATTGGCTCCTAAGGCACTGCGCATTTGCGCGGCGATGAGTTTTTCATGCATTGGAACAATTTCAGCAACGTGGTTATCATCTTGTACGTTAACGCAGGTGATAGCTAAATTTGCTTTTATTTGAAAATGTGCAGCTGTTTCTATATCACGGACAATACCAGCGCCTCCTGTTGGATCAGTTCCCGCAACAATAAGAATAGAAGGCTTCAACGCCATACCTTTGTTACCTGTAACCACTGTTGGACACGCTGTTCGGGTTTTTTATGGAGAATAATGTCGGTTACAACAGCAGCACTATTGGCTCCTGCTTTTAAAACACCAATAGCGCGTTCTGGTGTTAAGCCACCAATGCCCACTAAAGGTAAAGCACCAATCCGTTTTCTCCATTGTTTGATTTTTTCTAGTCCTTGCGGCATCCATTTCATTTCTTTTAAGATTGTTGGATAAATAGGACCAAGCGCAACATAGTCAGAATTAACAGAAAGGGCTATATCTAATTCTTGTTCATTATGTGTGCTAAGACCAAACCTTATACCATTTTTACGAATTGCAGGAAGATCGGCACTGCTTAAGTCTTCTTGCCCAAGATGAATAAAATTGCATTTTTCATCAATTGCTATTTCCCAATGATCATTAATGATTAATTGTATTCCCAATTTATCGCATATATTTTTTGCACGCTTAATATGTTGACGGATTATTTTTAAATTTTTATTTTTCATACGCAATTGTACGAGTTTGACTCCAAGAGGAATCAAACGTTCAACCCAATCAGCATTATCGACAATAAGGTAGAATGGGTCCAGTTTCATGAAAAGACTGCTTTTCCAATAACTGGCGTTGAAGGGACAGCTATATTACGCGCTTCGAGAAGTCCTGCTTTGTATCCCATACGCCCTGCCTGAACAGCTTTAGAAAACGCTTCAGCCATTAAGACAGGATCAGCTGATTTGGCAACTGCGGTGTTAAGAAGCACTGCATCATAACCAAGTTCCATAGCAACGGCAGCATGTGATGGGCGTCCAATGCCGGCATCAATAACAAGAGTGACATCAGGAAGGTAAGCGCGAATAGAACGCAATCCATCGGTATTATGAGGGCCTTTGGCAGATCCAATAGGAGCACACCAAGGCATTATGACTTGGCATCCAACGTCTAAGAGCTTTTCAGCAACAATGAGATCATCCGTTGTATAGGCAAAAATTTTGAAACCTTCACTGTTTAAAATTTGTGCTGCTTCGATCAAGGAAAAAACATTTGGTTGTAAAGTATCAGGATTTCCAATAATTTCGAGTTTAATCCAAGACGTTTTAAAGAGATCTCGTGCAAGTTTTGCCGTTGTAACAGCTTCTTTAACAGTGTAACAACCAGCAGTATTGGGAAGCACTGTTATATCCAATTCTGTAAGAAATTGCCAAAATTGTCCACCTTGTTTTCCGCCTGCGGTTTCTCGACGCAACGCAACTGTTACAATTTCTGTATTAGATGTATGAATAGCATCACGAAGGACTGCTGGTGAAGGATATTGAGCCGTACCTAACATAAGACGAGAAGAGAATTTACGTCCATAAAGATTCAGCATAGTTTTAGCCTCCTTGCATTGGGCTTAAAATTTCAATTTTATCTCCTTCATGCAAGACAAATTGGCTTCGTGCATTTACAGGAATAACTTCTGAATTAACAGCGGTTGCGAGCCAATTTCCTTCATAACCCAATTCTTTAAGCAAGAGATTGAGAGTGATAACTTCTGTTTGGATTCTTTCACCATTAACAAATATTTGCATACCTTACTCCAATGTCAATTTCATTGCTTGCTTTGCCATTTCTGGAGATAAAAGAAAACCATGTCTATAAAATCCATTAATAAAAATATGATTACCATGTTTGTGCACGGAAGGAAAGTTATCAGGATAGCATGGTCGTATGCCAACCCCAGATTCAATAATTTCTGCTTCGGCAAAAGCGGGATGCAAAGTATAAGCCGCATTGAGCAATTCCATCATTGATCTCACCGATATGGCGCCATCAAAATCACTCTCAATCATTGTTGCACCAATCATAAAAATATTATCTTGACGAGGGACAACATAGAGTGGAAATCGTGGATGGAGGAGACGAATTGGACGAGAAATTTTAATATCTGTGCTACGTACGAGAAGCATTTCACCGCGTACACCTCGTATATTTTTATCTTTTCCTAAACGTGCTATTCCAGTTGCATCAATGACAATATCAAAATTTGTTTCAGATGTTTCTACATCGACAAAAGATGCTCCGCTTTTTATAAGGTTTTCTTTTAAAGCAATAAGTGCTTTGCGTGGATCAAGATGTGCTTCATTTTCATAAAAGAGTGCACAATTAAAACGTTCCGCAAGATCCGGTTCAAGATGAGCGATCTCTGCAGTATTTATCATTTTGTGATTATGTGTACGCACTGCAAATCGTTCAAGTTCTACCTTATCCCGTGTCGGCGCAACAACTAAAGTACCTTTTCGTATAACAAAATTGGGAAGTGTTTTGAGCCACCATTGTATGGCAAGTATGCCGAGATCTTCAACAATCTGTTCCGCATTTTCTCTTTCACAGTAAGGTGCGAGCATTCCTCCAGCATACCAACTAGCACTTCCTATAGGTGAATGAGGGGGAGCCGATAGAGTAACAGAAACACCCTTTTGCTGTAACATACAGGCAACGGTTAATCCCCCTACTCCTGCACCTTTGATAAGAATATTCTTCAACTGTTGACACTCTTTTTTTGAACAGAAATAGCATCTACATAAAGGTCACCATTTTTTTGATATTTCTCGGCCATAGCAATCATGCCTTCTCCTTTTGTTTTTATTGTTGCTGCTGCTTCACGAATATCATGAGAAATACGCATAGAACAGAATTTTGGTCCACACATGGAACAAAAATGCACCAATTTATGAGCTTCTTTAGGCATTGTTTCATCATGAAAGGCACAGGCTGTTTCTGGATCAAGAGAAAGATTGAATTGATCATGCCATCTAAAGTCAAATCGTGCGCGTGAAAGGGCATTATCGCGCAATTGCGCTCTGGGTAAACCTTTGGCAAGATCAGCAGCATGGGCAGCAATTTTATAAGTGATTACGCCAGTTTTTACGTCATTTTTATCGGGGAGTCCTAAGTGTTCTTTGGGCGTTACATAACACAACATGGCGGTTCCAAACCATCCAATCATAGCAGCACCAATTGCGGATGTAATATGGTCATAACCAGGTGCAATGTCAGTGGTGAGAGGTCCCAACGTATAAAAAGGCGCTTCATGACAGAGATCTGATTGTTGCTCCATATTTTCTTTAATTTTGTGCATTGGGACATGCCCAGGTCCTTCAATCATAACCTGTACATCTTTTCCCCAAGCAATTTTTGTTAATTTCCCCAAAGTTTTAAGCTCTGCAAATTGGGCCTCATCATTGGCATCGGCAATAGAGCCAGGGCGCAATCCATCCCCCAAGGAAAGGGAGATGTCATAGGTGCGTGCAATATCACAAATTTCATCAAAATGTTCATAGAGAAAACTTTCTTTGTGATGATGCAGACACCATTTTGCCATAATAGAACCACCTCGGGAGACGATACCTGTTACGCGATCAATGGTGAGAGGGATAAAAGGTAATCTTAATCCCGCATGAATGGTAAAATAATCAACACCTTGTTCAGCTTGTTCAATAAGAGTGTCTCGGAAAATATCCCATGTTAAATTTTCAGCAATACCTTGTACTTTTTCGAGTGCTTGATAAAGAGGAACAGTTCCGATGGGAACTGGTGAATTTCGAATAATCCACTCACGAATATTGTGAATATTCCGCCCTGTTGAGAGATCCATAACTGTATCTGCTCCCCAACGAATAGCCCAAACCATTTTGTCGACTTCTTCTGCCATAGATGAAGTAACTGCTGAATTGCCAATATTGGCATTAATTTTAACACGAAAATTGCGTCCAATAATCATTGGTTCACATTCTGGATGGTTGATATTTTGGGGGATAATAGCACGTCCGCAGGCAATTTCATTACGAACAAACTCGGCAGTATAAATTTCCGGTATTGATCTATCAAATGACGCATCTGGTTGCGTTGTCTGCTGTTCTTTTATCGCTAGTCCTTCATTTTCTCGTATAGCCACGTATTCCATTTCAGCGGTAATAATACCTGCGCGTGCATAAGCCATCTGTGTAATTGCTTTGTCTTTTTTTGCTCGCAAAACAGGCTGTTTTTGTTCAAAGGTTGGTATAGGGGTTTGACTATAAGCTAATCCATTATCTTCGGGTTTGATTGGTCGTGCAGCATAAGGCTCAGTATCAGCACGCTTAGAGAGCCAAGCTGAGCTAATTGCTGGCAAGCCTTTTGTAATATCAATGATCATATTTTTGTCAGTGTAAGGACCAGAAGTATCATAGATGTGTAAAGGTTTTTCGCCGCTGTCTGTTAATGAAATTTCACGCAATGGTACACGCACATCAGAGAAGAGGAGGCTCTGTTGATAAATTTTGCGTGAGGCGGGGAAGGGGGTGCAACTGATTGATGGAATATTTTTCTGCATATAAACTTTTTCCTTATAAACACATAGTTAAAAAAACAGGTTGCAATGTTAATGGAGAAACATTCGAATTATCAATCACGTGTGCTTGCATTAAGAGGTGTATATAATATTGCTTTGATACCAAGATACGCCAGATAAAGATCAAGAAACTTTATTGAAAAAAATTAATGCAACATTCTTCATAGTATCTGCATTGTCCCCCACTTAAAAATTTTTTATTTGCAAGGATATGGTTGGCTTAAATGCTTTTATTGTCAATCGCAAAGATATATCTTTAACGATTTTTATATGTTTTTTAGAAATGCAAGCAGGTGTTATGAAGTAGCCAGCGATAATATTAAAATTTTTTATGAAAAAGGGTAAGAGAAAAATTTATTATTAAAAAGAGGGGATTTATGCTTAGCACTTATATTAATTTTTATTCTTCTACTTTTGTGTAGCTCTTAGGTTGTTCCAGTAATCATTCTTTAGAAATCATCATTTTTGTGTAAAAGGATGTCATACTGTTTTCTGTTTAGCGAAAAGCGCTTTGAGTTGTGGTATTTTTGCTACTGAAATCATAGCACGTCTTATGACGCATTTTCTTAATCTGTGTGCTATTTTTTATTATATGCTCGGTTGCAAATTTTTAAAATATGTCATCAAAGCTATGTTGGGTAAAAATTTTACCGCTTTTATCACAGATGACCATTTTATCTCCAATAGGAACAGTGTAAAATCTTACAGCTATCTTAGTAAAATAGCATAACATTTGTTTGGAATTTATTGTTTTATTTTTAAATAGATAGTATTTTCTGTATGTTTTTTGAAGAAGTCGTGCTTAAGGTTGTTGAGAATGCTGGTAATAAAAAAGCAATGATGGTTTTACCTTAGTTATAAGCATGGCAGGGGGATATTGGGTATATTTCTTTGTACTCTGTTAATTTCAGAAATCATTTCTCAAGAGTTTTGGGGAGATAATTAAACGCACGATTGAAAATTATATATAATTTTTGAAAGGACGATTGTCAGGTTGAGGGATTATAGATGAGATCTTAAGGTGATTGCATAGTTTTTCAATTTTCAGATTATGATTACAACAATATCGCAAATTCGATGATGGGAAATATTTTTCTGTGTTAGTTTGATGAGGCAGAATTAGATTATTAAAACTCTTTAGCGAACCTTTGCTCTGATCTTACCATGAAGAGGAAGAATGCCTATAGTTGCAAGGTACTATTCAGAAGGATTTATTGTTCGTGCAAAAAAATCTATCATAATAAAATACATGAGTAGGTAATCGTGCTAAGTGTGGGAAGCAATAGACGGTTGCAGCAGGTTGATTATCAAAAATTGCTAATACGCATTTTAAAGAGGGTGGAGAGCGCAAGTTTACATTTCTCAATTCTCGTGGAAAAATCAAGCGTATCCTTCAGATTTGATGAAGATATATGGTGTATCTTTTAGTATATCGGGGGAGTATATTATTCTCAGATTAAGTTGAAGCATGGGGAATTTACTCTATAAACAGTATCATCTATAGGGTACTAGAATATGAATAGGCGCGGTGCTCAAATGGGGGCTGGCATTTATCTGGCAAAACTTTTCAGGAACAAGTTTAATGAAATAGGATATGTTTCAAGAGGTATCTGCGTGCAAATAAAAATATGATGGGTAGTGTAAAGAAGCTAGAGAAAACTTCTAAGATTTGTTTGATACAGAGAACTGCCAAAATCTAAATAGGGATAAAGCAAAAGAAACTGTGAAATTTTTGCAACTACAGAACAAAAGGTTGCATTTATTTTTTCAAAGCACATAGATGAGGTATAAGCACATGAATGGTATAAAATATTGCTGTTGAGACAATCTGAAGGTATTGAAAGTGCTAGAATTGTAGTAGTTCTCATTACAACTTCAAATATGTCAGCAGTTTCCCCTATGTATCTGAAAAGGTATCATATTTAGTGATGGTTATATGAAATCCACCAATGATAGTGCACGGGCGATAATGCAGCGTGTGCGTGAATATCTTGCAGGTAGTAGTGGCTCTATTGATTCAAGTTTTATGGTGAATGCAGAAGATAAAACAACATTAATTACGTTGAAGACAGTTTCACTTATAGAGAAATATAAAAATGATATTATCATATGTTTTAAATTTCGAGGTATGAACATTGGCACGACAACAATAACGGTTAATAGTATAGGAGAGAAGCTCATCTATAAAGCCAGTAATGCAGGTATTATACCATTAGAAGGTGGAGAACTAAAAACAGATGGTATTTATGAAATGGTGTAGAAGGTTTTTCAATAGAAGATCGTAATGGTTGATGTCTCTTAAATCCCATACCCTCTGCGACCACCAAAGATAGAAACTTTTCCATGCGAATTTATTGCAAGCTTTGCTATGTAAGAAGTGCCAAATGGTTGGTTTTTATGTGATGGAGCTACTTATGAGTGTAAAGATTATCCACAATTATTCAGAGTAATAGGTGATACATGGAGCGAAGACAATGACAAAACCTTTAAAGTCCTTAGCTTTAGAGGAATATTTTTACGCGGGTTTGATGATGATCGTGATTTAGATCAGAATAGACAGTTTGCATATGAGCAAAAAGGTAGCATTAAATCGTACACGCATATTTGCACCATGAAAGAGGCTGGTGAATATAGACACAATTTTTAGTATTATGGAGTTGGATGGAATGCTAATGACATTGGTAGAAGGTCTCCCTTTTATCACTATGAAGTTATTATAGGGACAACACAACATGCTGGTGCACATACGCATAAGGTGACCGTTTTTTCGATGGGCAATACAGAAAAGCAACCTATGAATCAACAGTTGTGTATGTCATAAGATCATGAGGTTTTAGAATCATCAATAATCTATCCGCTATTTATGGTATTATTAACGCGGAGAAAATCCGCGTCTTTTTATGCATATTAGTGCTTTGATTTAAGCAAACAGATTTTTGGAAAATGCCGCACTATTTCATAGGCGGGATGCTGTTTGAGGTAGTATAAACGGAACATCTGCTTTAGGCAATTCAGAAACGATTAAAGCACAGTGATAAACATCACGTAGATTTTGTGTTGTCAAGACGGTAGAAGCACTGCCTTGGCAATAAATTGCTCCTTGCTTTAGCAATATTATTTTATCTGCATAATGTGCGGCAAGATTGAGATCATGGAGAACAGCAAGAACACTACCACCACAATGGGCAAAATTTTTGGCAATATCCATAACAACCAGCTGATGTTGAAGATCAAGGCTAGCAATAGGTTCATCTAATATCATCCAACGAGAAACTCCATGATAAACCGGCTCCCATATTTGGCAAAGGACACGAGCAAGCTGCACTCTGGCTTGCTCTCCGCCTGACAATTGGTGATAATACCGATCCCCATAATCAGCAAGACCGACGCGTTCTAAAGATTTTTGAATAAGATTTTGCAATTCGATTTTGGAAATGGTGAATTGGTATACAGAGAGACCAAGTGCGACCACTTCATGGACTAAGAATGGAAATGTTAGCGTTGTTGCTTGCGGCAGTACTGCGCGCATCTTTGCCATTTTACAGTTTTTTGTCTGGCTAACATCATAACCATTTAGAGTCATTTTTCCACTGTAAGGAAGTTCTCCACTGAGTGCTTTGATGAAAGTACTTTTCCCAGATCCATTAGGACCAATAATGACAGTGAGAGCGTTACTTTTAACTTGAAGGTTAATATTGCTAAGAATCTGTTTCTTTCCGCGTTGAACGCCAATATTGGTTGCCTCAATCATGAAAAATTTGTTCCTCTTTTGCGTATGAGGATCCACAGAAAAAAAGGTGCACCAAAAAGTGCTGTAACGATTCCAATTGGCAATTCTGCGGGGGCAACAATTAAACGTGCAAAGGTGTCAGCAAAAACAAGCAATGCTGCCCCCAAAAGAGCAGAACAGGGAATAAGATAACAGTGATCGGGACCAATCAGCTGACGCAAAATATGTGGAACAACAATACCAATAAAACCAATGCCACCACTAACAGCAACTGCACTACCACACATAAGGGCAACAAGAAAAATAGCAATATTTTTAATCCGTTGAATATGAAAGCCAATATGGCCAGCAACGGTTTCTCCAAGAGCAAGAGCATTAAGTGCTCGTGATAAAAAAGGAGAAAAAAGAAGACCGATGCAGATAAAAGGGAGAGTAAGCCAAACTTTCAACCATGTGGCACCCGCAAGAGAGCCAAGATTCCAAAAAGTAATATCACGGAGTTGTTGGTCATTTGCGATAAAAATGAGTGTTCCTACAACAGCACTGCTTAAAGCACCAAGAGCAATGCCTGCAAGAAGCATTGTTGCAACAGAAGTAAAACTATGGTGTGTTGCTATTACATAAAGAGTAATTGTTGAGAGAAGACCACCCAAAAAGGCACCTATGATAACTTTATAAGGCTCTAGAAAAGGTGCTAATGAAGCAGGAAAAGCAATACCGATAACAATTGCTAAAACAGCGCCAAGACCTGCCCCCGCTGATACGCCTACAATTCCAGGATCTGCAAGAGGGTTACGAAAAAGTCCCTGCATGAGAACACCAGAGACAGCTAAAGATGATCCAACCAATAATCCCAATATAATACGAGGAAGCCTAATGTCGATAAGTATAAGATAATCGCGTGTTTTACTACTTACTGAAAAATCTTTCGTAAGCATTACGTGAAAGAAATCAAAGAAAGAAACATTTGAAGCACCATTCAAAAGTCCACCAAAAATACTGAAGATAAGGAATATGATAAGACTTACTAATACAATCTTTTTCAAATTTGCACGGTTTATTTTTTTATTCTTTTTTGTTTCAGGTTCATATACTATAGATGTATTATCTCCCATGTTTATTAGCTTTTACCATTTTGGTTTGCACCATAAAATATATTAATAAGTTCTCTCGATGCATTTGCAGTGCGTGGACCAAATCCTAAAAGATACATGGCATCCATCTGTTTAATGGCATGATTTTTTGCTGCATTTGTTGCTTGAACTGCTGGTATAGCCAAAAATTTTTCAAGATTAGTAGATTTGCCATCATGGTTTACAAGTAAAATAACATCAGGATTTGATTTCAATAACGCTTCACCATTTAGGAGTTTATATCCTTTATAATCAGTGATGGCATTGATACCACCTGAAAGCTTGATCATACCATCGGCAGCTGTGTCTGTCCCAGATGCCATAACACGCCCATTTTGTACAGATAGGATAAAAAGAACGCGCTTTGGTTTTGTTATTTTTGCCAAAAGTACATCATTGTCTACAAAATCACGGCTTACTTTTTTAATTAATATAGCTGCCTGCGCTTCACGATGAATGGCCCTGCCAACAACACGAATCTTCTCTATTACACTTTCACGAGAGTAGTTTTCAGGCACGATGACTATAGGAATGGAAGCTTTTTTCAGGATATCAATTGTTGAAGCGGGGCCACTTCCTTCAATAAGCAATATACCTTCCGGAGCAAGTGATAAAACACCTTCAGGTGAAAGAGCACGCATATATCCAAGAACAGGAAGTTTGAGTGCTTCTTGTGGATAAACACTTGTACTATCACGAGCGATAAGCTGATCTTGAGCGCCTAATCCATAAATAATCTCTGTAAGAGAACCACCAATAGAGACGATCCGTGCATTCTCAGAAAAGCGAGTAGTAAGTTCAGCGATCGCTATCCTAGAAAAGGTAGAAAAAAAAAGCAATATAAAAACAAAAAGAATGCTTAGTAATCTACGCAAAAAAAGTGTAACCATATCCCACTTCACCTTTCTAAGCGACTACAGCTTTTTGACAGAGAGGAAGACCACTCAATAAAGAGCGCCAATCCTCACGTTCTTTTTGACCTTCCTTTCGCACACCAAAGAATTGAATAATCATTTCACCATTTTTATCGAAAGCCTCAAGTGAACTGACATAACCATCGCTGGTAGGTTTGCGAACACACCATACATTCTCAATACCGGCAAGGAGTAAATGCATATCAAAATTGTGATCAAGAATATTAATCCACGGTCCCATTTGCTTAATATTTTTTACTTTTCCACTGAAAATTTGGATACATCCTCTATTACCAATAAAGCACATAATAGGCACTTCTTGCTCTGCAACTTGGTGGAGCATCATTTCAACAGCTTCTACTTTTAATTCATCGGCGAATTCATTCCCAGCATATTTCACAGCATCACACCGATTAATTTTAAATTCAGAAATAATTCTATGAAGTTGGTGTACATCAGTCATATTTCGCCAACGGTTCCGGAACTGCTCAACATCCAGCTCTGTCGTATCATGTTGGATTGGAAAAGGAGTAGGAAGGATATCAAGAACAGATGATTGGTCTTCATGAAGCAACTTTTCAACAAGTTTATCCCATTCTTCCATATTTGTAGTTTCTTTAGAGTAGAGTTTAAAAATAGCAACACCATATTGATCAAAAAATTGTAAACTTTTTGCAGGTTTTCCAAGAATAATTACATCATATTCAAAACCAAATTTCCATTGTTTTGCAAAAATACGCAAATCAATTTCACCAAGCGTGATAGGGGTATGTTGGTTTTGAACAATTTTTTCAAAACATCCTGTTATTTCATGAACGGCATATTTATTACGCGTCAATGCCATAACTTTTCCAAGCCGAGGAGCAGCCTCTAGGAGAGTAGCAACATCGGTTTGTAGTCTTTTTGCTTTTCCTATTGTACAATAAGCAGCAACAAGTTCTGCTTCGGATATACCAATAGAGATTGCAAAATCACGATTCCGTACCCCTTTTTTTTCTTCACGCAAGCGAATAATCATCTCGGCTGTATATGACATGGACTTTCCTTATATTATTTCAGAGGGTTAATTTTTAAAATTGTACAATTCGAAAACAATGGATTGAACGATTCTCGAAGAATAGTTCAATCCATCATAAATAAGCTCCCTATATCAACAGCAGAAAAACCAAAAATCAATAAGCCAGAAACAATCAAAGCATTTCTTTTAAGTCTCTGTAATTTACAGAACAATGAGGACAGAAACACAATAACGCACTCTTTTGTCGATACAACTTTCTATTGGTCTAATAGCTAACAGAAGCAACTAAAATTTTTGCACGAACGATACTTTAAAGTTACGGCCAGGCTGGCTGTAATAATCCTTTGGTAATATATTTCTGCCAGAAGGAAGATCTGATATATTCCAATATTTTTCATTAAAAAGATTATAAACACCAGCTCTTATAGTTGGTCCCTTTTCACCAAATGGTTTCCACCAACCTAACATATCAACAGTGTTATATCCCGGAATTTTTTGGTTGTAAGATCCTTCAGCAACTTTATCACGTTTGTTCGCCAAAGTAAGTACAATATCTGTTCCCCAAATGGCTTTTGCATATCCCAATCCAATAACTGCTTTCAAAGGCGAAATTGAGTTAAGATATTCATTTTTGTCAAGATCTTTTCCTTGTGAATAAGCAAGGGAAAAATCGCTACGGAACCCACTACGAAGAGCCAAATGTACTTTCGCTACAGCGCCTAAAATACGTACGCGCGAACGATTTATATAATGCTGACGTGCAAACATGAATTCTTCTGACGGACCTTTATCCATGGTATCTATGAAGTTCTTATACTGATTAGCAAAGATACTTAATGAACCACCAAAATTTGCATTTTCATACCGTACGCCAACATCATATCCATTGCTTGTTTCTGACTTAAGATCAGGGTTTCCTTTCACGTAATAAAGGGGAGGTTTGATGTAGGAAAGGTAGAATTCTGAAACACGTGGTGCGCGAAAAGCTTGTGCCCATTGAGCATAAAATGTTACTTGATCACGAACATCCCACTCCATGCGTAATTTAGGAGAAAAACGTGAACCACTTCTTTCAGGAGGGTACTTGTCAGAAATGAGGGCTTTTTCATAGGGCGAGGTTTTTTGGGGGATATATTTATACCAATCATAACGACCCCCCGGTGTTATACGGAAACGATTATTAGCTAAACCAATCTCATCTTCGAAAACTACGCCAAAACTATAACTATTCGTATCCGGTGAATCAGATCGATTAGCGGGTAGAAAAGCACACGCACCTGCATTTTTCTTTAAATGGCAACTATCTTTACCGAATATATAATGGTGAAATTTAGAGAATAAAACATTCGTAGCAAGCCTTAATGTATGACTTCCAAAACCAACATTCATGGTTTTGAGAGCGTGAGCATTTAGACCATAATTGGTATCACGCACTAAATTATCTCTTAAATAATCTCCTTCTGGTGCTTCAATACGAAATCCATGCATAATATGATTATTCGACTGTCGTTGCCAATAGATCTGCCCACCAAACGCATCAAATAGTGTATCTCCATTGCCATTATAGTTATAAGAAAGGGACAAACGCTCACGATGCTTATAATCCTGATCATAAGCGGAACCTAGAGCGTACTTTGCAGATGCATTCAACGAATGTGTATTTCTGCTATAGCCAAAACGTTCTGCTGTAAAATTAAGCCGATGGTTGTCATTAAAATATTGATGAATCTTAAACAACAAATTATTTCTGTCAAAGTCGGCCGGATTTTTACGTGTACGTTCTCTATAACCACCTACAGTCCCCATATTTTTGCGTTCATGACCCTCCACGTAAGATCCTTGGAAAAGCAAGAATGTTTTATAATTACGTACAGCAAAAGCTTGACTTACGCGCCAACTGTTATCAACAGAATGATAACCACTTTTTATAAGGCTACCCCAGTTCTTTCCTTCAGAAACAAGGTCCTCAGGATTAAGGGTGCGCAAAGCAATAATTCCTCCCAGCGCGCCAGTTCCATAAATGCTAGAATCTGACCCCTGAATAATGTCAAACGTAGAAAGTGCATCAAAATCAAACGTTGTGTTTCCACTGTTTCCTCGTATTATATCTGAAGTCCATGGAAGAGTAATGCCATCCATTGTTGTGAGAACACGCTGCGCATCCAAACCACGAAGCATAAAACTGTCATTACTTGTGTTGTAAGTTATAGACGGGTCAAGACGACTAACATCATGAACATCACTTACTTGTTTTTCACTAATATCCTTAGCAGTTTTACGATTTGTCAGAACGGTCACTGAACCTGAAGCATCTTTTTTTCCTTTAATAACAATCGGCTTAAGTTCAGTTACAGCGTCTTTATCGCCGTTTTGTGCAAAAACAAATGAAGGAACACAAATCGACAACGCACTTAAAATTACACAACTCTTATGGATATTTTCTCGTCTTATTCGCATAACACATCATAACCTTTTAAAAAACCCCTCTCTAGCTTGAAATTTTACACATACAAAAAACTTGACATACAAATCACAAACAGCCCACCAAGCAAAAGCGATTTTGGATTGGGCACAAAACCACAAGGGGACCATATTAAACATGATAAAATCAGTCAAGAAAAAAGTTGCAATTTAAAAATAGCTTGTTTTAATGAAAGTTAACACCAATATTAAATTTAGAATAGCGGCGGAAAAAACTATGATTTTTGCAAATATGAGGCGATTATTAACTCTTTGGATTACGGGGTTTATTTGCGCTTTCTCTTTGCATATAGCATTGGGAGCAAAACTTTATTTCTATAGTACTGGTGTAAGTAATCGCACGCTCTCACCTACGATTACGCTAACTTTTGTACAAGAGCCTCTCTATTCGGATGCCGATACAGATTTGCCGGATATTGATGCAGATTTATCGAATGTTGACACAGAGCTAGAAGAGTTGCAGTCTGATCTTTCAAAGCGGGAGTCAGAGATATTAGAAGCAGTGAATGAGGCTCAACTGGAAGAGCCTCCGCATATTGTGGAAAAAGATGATTTAGCGGTTCTCAACTCTTTGGAAAAACAACTACCCCAAAAAGTGGAGCATAAAGCGCTTGTCAAAAAAACAATACCAATGCCAAAGGCTATGATAAAGCAGCCGACTGTAAAATCGGTGCGTTCGTCTATTACCTCCCAAAGTGGCGATGCAGCAGTACGTGATGATGCGTTGTTAGTAGAGTGGTTAGCAAAGGTACAAGCGCAATTAGAAATGCAGAAAAATTATGTTATAAGACAGCGTATTAGTCGTGCAAAAGGAACAGTGAAATTAGAATTTAGGGTGCATGAGCAGGGGAGTATTTTTTCCAGCCGTATTGTCGTTTCTGCTGGTAATCTGGAACTTGATCGGTTAGCTATGGCGGCACTTCAACGTGTGGGCTCTTTCCCTCCCCCCCCGCCATCAAAAGTGAACAAAATTATCAGAGTGTCCTTGATATTTAGCTAATTTTCACGGTGTTTCTGGTGAATTTTCACATACTTTATATCTGTAACTGCTACGATGTTATGGTTTACAGGTTAAAAAACGAGAATGAATAACTTTGAGATGGATCGAGATTGTATTACTTTCATTGGCCGGAAAGAAGAGCAGCTTTTATGTTTGTTTTTCCGGTCAATCTTGCTTTGTAAACTCCATAATTCTCCATGACACGCATCACATAATTACGTGTTTCTGTATAGGGAATTCGTTCAACCCAGTCGATGACTTTATCAAGAGATTGGCTACGAGGATCGCCGTAGCGTTTTATCCATTCATCGACACGACGAGAGCCTGCATTATAACTAATAAGAGTCAATATATAAGATCCATTAAAACGTTCCAATTGTTCTCTGAGAAAATAGGTCCCTAATGTAGCATTATAACTGGCATCATTACTTAGTTTTTTGGGTGACCACATGATCGAATATTTTTTGGCAAGTGTTTTTGCTGTCAATGGCATTAATTGGAGTATGCCTTGTGCGCCTGCTTTTGATAGGGCTGTCGGATTAAATTCACTTTCTTGTCGCGCAACAGCATAAACAAGTGCTTGTTCTACGGTAGCAACATGAACAGAGGTTGGTATAGCTCCTATAGGATGGGAAAGGGCACCAACATTTTTACCTTGAAAAACAGCAGTTTTTCCGATTTTAAGGCTGGTATAATAGTCACCATTTTTTTCTGCCATCACAGCTAAAAGAGCTAATTCGCCAGGGCTTTCTATTTTTTTACCGAGTTCTCTATAAAAATATTTAGCGAGATTAGCATAGCCAGCTGCTTCAAGACGTTGAATTGCTTTAATGGTTTCTCGTGCACTAAAACGTTGCCGTTCAGAAGCCGTTGGCTTAGGAAAAGAAATTTCGAGATTTTTTTGGTTAAGCCGTGCAGCTGCTAATTGACCATAATACGTTGCACCAAAATGGGCTGCGCGATGAAAATAATTTTGGGCATTTTTATGTTCACCCAGAGTTTCTGCGGTTCGTCCCATCCAATAGTATCCACGGGATACAGAAAGAGGTGAAGAAGATAATTGAGGAATACGTGAAAAATGGTGCATTGCCAATTGAGGATCATGAAGAAACCGGAGTGCATACCATCCTGCGTGAAATTCAGCATCGACTGCTAGTAAAGATTTCATACCATTAGATGTGGCAACGAGTTGATAAGCAGTTTTAGGTTTGTTTAAATCGAGCATTTCTCGAGAAAGGGCGCGTTGCTCTTTCCATAATGCGTGAGGATTCATAAGTTTTAATGCATCTTTTGATGTTCTCATCATGAGTGTTGCAGCTGCACTATATTGTCCAGTTCGCCGAAGATATCGAATTCGGGCAAATTGTAAAAGAGGGTCCTTTTGCCATGATCGCTCAACAGCTTGTAATTTTTGCATGGCTCTAGGATCATTTTTTTCAACGGCCAGAAAAGCATTAAAAAGAGATTGAGCATGGGCTAATTTTGCAACGCGCTCAGCTGAATCGAAGTGATGTGCATAAAGCATAAATTGCATGCGTTTCAGATGATCGATAGGTTTTAATACAGCGTGTGCACTTTTAAGAATAAGCTCTTCTTCTTTTACATTGAGTTTTGTTTTATGCCACCACGGTGCAATGATTTGTCGAGCCCGGGTGTTTTGTCCAGTTGCAATAAGTGCTTTAGCGAAGTGAGCCATACCTTGTGCTGTGAGAGGGGGGTGATGTGCAAACTTTTGGAGGATTACATGTATGGAATTGGTTTCATTGATAAAAGCACGTTCAGCATTACGTTGCATAATATCTATGCCTGGCCACCCTTTTAGTTCATTGATTGCATTGAATGTTTCAGAGCTTGGTATATTTGCTTGGCTTGATATACCGATTGCCCATGTCAAAATATGGCGGTCAAGACTATTCTTTACCATTGAATTACGAAGACTGATTGTTTTTGCAATATTGTTGTTTGAAAGTGCATCTAGCCCAGCTTTAAGTTGTTTAAGTGTAGAGTTATTAATGGATGGAGGAGGAGTGTGGGGTGCCGTGTGAAGCTGTCTAAGAGGTTTTTGAGCTTCTTTTTTTATGGCAAAGGAGGTAGGGCGAACCAAAGGGATTGGTACTGTCCCATGCAAAAGGGGCGATTGTGCCCACGCATTTGAAAATAAAATTGTTGTTGCCAGTATAAGTGCAGTAAGGGTTTGTACAAAAAAGGGGACAGGAAATGCACGCATAGAGAAAAAAACCTTGAAACCTTTCTTTTGGAAACACCCAAGAATTTTTAAAACAGAAGCGTGAAAAACGGGTTAATGTAGGCTGATGATTTAAAGAAATGTACGGAATTGAAGGAGAGACATGTTAAATCTTTTGAGAGCTATTGTGAAATACATCTTGCTTCAATGATAGAGCAAGATTATGCTTTATCATTGGTAATTTATAGAGGCTATTAAAAAAAATAAAGAGAACATTACAGGGAGTTTATCATGCTCAAGGGAGCTGTGACTGCGCTTATCACACCATTTGATGATGAGGACGCTATTGATGAGAAAGCATTTTGCAATTTTATTGAGTGGCAGATTGCACAAGGTATTAACGGTGTAAGTCCTGTTGGGACGACGGGTGAATCACCAACTTTAAGTCATGAAGAACATAAGAGAGTTATAGAATTGTGTGTTGAGCAGGTTGCTAAGCGTGTTCCTGTTGTTGCTGGAGCAGGATCAAATAGCACAAGTGAAGCTGTAGAGCTTGCGCAACATGCACAAAAGGCAGGTGCAGATGCAGTCTTGGTTGTCACTCCCTATTATAACAAACCCAATCAGTCCGGTTTATACTCGCATTTTTCTGCTATTGCGAAAGCTATTTCTATACCTATTATAATTTATAATATTCCCGGTCGTTCTATTATCGATATGGCTGTGGAAACGATGAGAGACCTTTGTCGCGATTTTAAAAACATCGTTGGTGTTAAGGATGCGACGAGCAAAATTGAGCGTGTCAGTGAACAACGTGAAAAGTGTGGAAAAGATTTTGTACAGCTTTCTGGTGATGATTGCACAGCACTAGGTTTTAATGCACATGGAGGTGTAGGATGTATTTCGGTTTCATCCAATGTTGCCCCAAAACTCTGTGCAGAACTGCATGCTGCTTGTTTACGTGGTGATTATAAAAAAGCCCTAGAATTAAATGATCGTTTGATGCCTCTCAATCGTGCAGTATTTATTGAACCAAGCCCTGCAGGTATTAAATATGCTGCTGCAAAATTAGGGATTTGTGGGAGTGCTGTTCGTTCACCGATTGTCCCATTAGCGGATACCACAAAGAAGATTATTGATGCTGCTCTGTGCCATGCAGGTCTGCTTAAAAAATAAAATGATATAGTAGTGAGCCATGAACAAAAAAAAGAACGCGCCAGTACGAAAAATAATTGCTGACAATCGTAAAGCACGTTTTAATTATGAAATTCTCGATAATCTTGAAGCTGGTGTCGTGCTTCAGGGAGCTGAAGTGAAATCTTTGCGTTCCAATCAGGCAAATATTGCTGAGAGTTATGCCAGCTTTGAAAATGGGGAATTATGGTTAGTCAATAGTTATATTCCTGAATATACCCAAGCTAATCGTTTTAATCATGAGCCACGTCGTTTACGTAAGTTATTAATTTCAAGACGTGAAATGGCACGTTTTTTTAATGCGACTTCTCGTGAAGGGATGACGCTTGTTCCTCTCAAACTTTATTTTAATGAGAAAGGGCGTGCTAAGTTGGAAATTGCTCTAGCACGTGGAAAAAAGCTTCATGATAAGCGCGAAACAGAAAAGAAACGTGATTGGGGGCGTGAAAAAGCAAGGCTTTTAAAAAGATATGGATAACAGGATCGGTTTGTATATTCTTTGTTATAGTAATGCTGGGAAAATTTCAGCATTGATCAATATATGTTTTTGCTGCTTCGAAAATCTGATGGAACATAGAGTCTGTTAAGCGGCCAGTGTTGGTATTATAGCGCGAACAATGATAGCTAGAAAAGATGCGTAATCTGCCAATGTTGTTTACTTCTCCATGTCCGAAAGGGTGGGATAAAATTTTTGCATTGAGGGCGCGTAGTGTTGAATGATGCGCAATAGTGCCGAGGGTGATAACAGCTTTAAGTTTGGGAAGATTTGTTAAAAGAGGCGAAAAAAAATATCTGCAAGTGTTAATTTCTGCACCAGTGGGTTTATTTTCTGGCGGAACACAACGGACTGAGTTAACAATTGCTGCATCAATCAATTTAAGATTGTCGTCTGCTCTTTCTTCAAAGGTTCCTTGGGCAAAACCAAACTTTTTTAAAGTGGAATAAAGTAAATGCCCAGCATAATCACCAGTGAACGGGCGTCCAGTTCGATTCGCTCCACGTAGTCCAGGAGCAAGACCAACAATGAGAAGGCGTGTTGTGGCTGCACCCTTATAAGGAAAAAATGGGCGCACCGGTGCATTATACCAAGTTGGTTCTTTTATACGCCAATCAGCGATGAATTTGTGTAAACGGGGGCATAAATTACAATTTTGGGGCGGTTCGGGGCAAAGCGATGTTGATTGGCTATTCATGGGTAGGAATTTATCATTTTTTATAATTTTTTTGCGTTACTTATAAGCTATATGATATATCATGTTTTTGTAAATAACCATGATGAACACAAAAATATTGTTTAATAACAGAGTTTAACATAAAATCACCGACTACTATCTTTCAAAGAGTGACAATCAGTTGGTGATTTATTCGATGAATAAGATAGGGATAAATAAGACGTTTAATGCGATAAGGTTTTTTATCTTCAGTGAAAACATTATCATAAATCATGTGTATGAGACTATCGCTATTGCGAATTTTTTTTAATAAATTTGAATGGTTGGTATAATTTAAAGAATGAACTCTCCAAATGTAGAAGGCAGTTTAAATGAGTGTAATTTTCTATTTGAATCCAGCACGCTTGGAGCCTTTACTTTAGAGTGGTACTGATAACAGATTTGAGGAGCCTATGTGCTTTTTATAGAATTTCTAAGAAATTTTTAAATGAGCTCTTTAAGCAAAAAATATTAAATCTTGCATTGTTTTTCTTGTGTTTTATTTTGATTATTGTATATACTTTATTTTCATTATGAAATTTTTAATCTTTAAGAAAGAGGCATAAATGGCCCGCGTAACGGTAGAAGATTGTGTTGATAAAGTTGATAACCGCTTTGAGTTGGTGCTTTTAGCTGGACATCGGGCGCGTCAAATTTCACAGGGTGCGCAGATCACAGTTGATCGTGATAATGATAAGAATCCAGTTGTTGCTTTGCGTGAAATAGCAGAAGAGACATTATCGCCTGCCGATTTGAAAGAAGATCTTATTCATTCGTTGCAAAAGCATGTGGAAGTGGATGAGCCAGAAATGGCAAGTGAATTTATTACGCATTCAGGTGAAGCTGAAAATGTTTTTGGAGCTTCAACAGAAGAAGAGGGCGGTTCGTTCGATCATATGTCGGAAGAAGAGCTTTTAGCGGGTATTGAAGGTTTGGTTATTCCGGAAAAGAGTGACGATTATTAAGTGCGTCAGTTTATATTATAGAAGCGAATAGACGTTAGCATGCATGACGTTTTTTTCTTGTTTTTTATTGATGAAATGTTCATATTCAATAAGGATTAGATTTGTGAAAAGATAAAGGATATGCTCGTATGATGCGTCAGTGTGAGCTCGTTGGGCGTGTTCAACGTTATAAGTCTGACGTGGATAAGGCTCTGTTAAATAGAGCCTACGATTACGCAATGCGAAAGCATGGTCATCAAAAGCGTGCTTCGGGCGATCTTTATTTTTCTCATCCTTTAGAAGTAGCTGCTATTTTGACAGATATGCGGTTAGATGAAGCGACCATCGCCGTTGCTCTTTTGCATGATACAATTGAAGATACAAGCGCTACACGAGCAGAAATTGATCAACTTTTCGGATCTGAAATTGGTAAGTTGGTTGAAGGGCTCACAAAACTTAATAAGCTTGATCTTGTATCAAAGAAGGCAGTACAGGCAGAGAATCTGCGTAAACTTCTTATCGCTATTTCTGATGATGTTCGCGTTCTTTTAGTCAAACTTGCTGATCGTCTTCATAACATGCGTACCCTTGGTGTTATGCGTGATGATAAGCGTAGGCGAATTGCTGAGGAGACAATGGATATTTATGCGCCACTTGCGGGCCGCATGGGTATGCAGGATATGCGCGAGGAGTTAGAAGATCTCTCTTTCCTTTATTTAAACCCAGAAGGTTATCGAACGATTACCAATCGACTTTCTGAATTATCAAAGCGTAATCTTGATTTACTTTCTAGGATTGAAAATGAATTGACAAAACTTTTTTTAGAGAATGGCATTAAAGCAGATGTTAAAAGCCGTCAAAAAAAATCTTATTCAGTTTTTCGTAAAATGGAAAGTAAGGCGTTATCTTTTGAACAATTGTCCGATATTTTTGGATTTCGCGTCATTGTTGAAACAGTAAATGATTGTTATCGTGCTCTTGGTGTTATCCATACGACGTGGCCAATGGTCCCTGGTCGTTTTAAAGATTATATTTCTATACCAAAGCAGAATGATTATCGTTCCATTCATACAACGATTGTAGGTCCTTCGAGGCAACGTGTTGAGTTGCAGATTAGAACTGCTGTGATGGATGAAATTGCTGAATATGGTGTTGCTGCACATTCCATTTATAAAGATCACGGTTCCAATTATTCGTCTTCGAAATTATCAAACGAAACCAATGCCTATGCATGGTTACGTCAAACAATTCAATCTTTGTCAGATGGGGATAACCCAGAAGAGTTTTTAGAACATACAAAGCTTGAGCTTTTTCAAGATCAAGTTTTTTGTTTTACTCCGAAAGGTCGATTGATTGCCTTTCCAAAAGGCGCTACCCCCATTGATTTTGCTTATGCAGTTCATACTGATATTGGTGATTCTTGTGTGGGGGTAAAAATCAATGGTCGTATTATGCCTTTAATGACAAAATTAAAAAATGGTGATGAAGTTGATATTATACGTTCACAAGCTCAAATTCCACCAGCAGCATGGGAGTTTCTTGTTGTGACAGGTAAAGCACGCTCAGCCATTCGTCGAGCAACCCGCGCAGCGGTACGTAAGCAATATTCAGGTTTGGGATATCGTATACTCGAGCGTGCGTTTGAGTATATGGGAAAACAATTTTCCAAAGATATTCTTAAGCAAGTTTTGCCACGTTTGGCACGCAAAGATGTGGAAGACGTATTGGCTGCTGTTGGGCGTGGTGAATTGCCTTCTGCTGATGTGATAAAAGCGGTTTATCCTGATTATCAAGATCACCGTGTGGTACAAAAGTCGTCTTTTAAGCCTGGGGAAGAAGGTTGGTTTAATATTGAAAATGCTCAAGGTATGATTTTTAAAGTTCCAGAAAATGAAAAGGATACGACGGCAGAAAAGCATCAATCCAAAGCTTTACCTATTCGAGGAACTCGTGGTGATATTCCCGTACGGTTTTCTCCTGAAGGGGCAGTTCCGGGAGATCGGATTGTTGGTATTATGCAACCAGGCGAGGGAATCGTTATTTATCCGATACAATCCTCGGCTTTAATGGCTTATGATGATCAGCCAGAACGATGGATTGATGTCCGCTGGGATATTGATATTCAAATGAGTGAACGTTTTCCTGCTCGGATTAATATTTTGGCTGTTAACAGTCCTGGCTCATTGGCAGAAATTACGCAAGTGATTTCTGCCAATGATGCCAATATACAAAATTTATCTTTTATCCGTACAGCACCAGATTTCACGGAAATTATGATTGATCTGGAAGTTTGGGATTTAAAACATTTGAATCGTATTTTTTCTCAGTTAAAAGAGGCTGGTTCGATTAGTGCAGTACGGCGGGTTCACGGATGAAAAAGAGAGATTTTGCGGTGAATACACAAGATGTGATTGAAATTTTTAAACAAGCAGATGCTATTCTGGAAGGGCATTTTATTTTAACGTCAGGTCGTCATAGTGCGACTTACATGCAGAAGGCGAAAGTATTCATGCATGCTGACTTAACAGAGAAGTTATGTCGTGGATTAGCTGAAAAAATCAAAAAATCTGTCGAGGGCAAAATTGATTACGTGGTTGGTCCTGCAATTGGTGGACTTATCCCTTCGTATGAGACTTCACGTCATCTTGGTATTCCTTCTCTGTGGGTAGAACGTGTAAATGGTGTATTTGAGTTGCGTCGTTTTGAGATCAAGAAGGGTGCACGAGTTGTGATTGTTGAAGATATTGTGACAACAGGTCTTTCCATTCGTGAGACAGTTGAGGCTTTGGTTGCAACAGGAGCAGATGTGGTGGCGAGTGCATGTATTCTTGATCGTTCTGGGGGTAAGGCTGATGTCGGAGTTCCGTTGATTGCACTTGCTGAATACGAGATAGCATCTTATGCTAGTGATGCACTCCCTGCTGAACTCGCTATGCTTCCAGCAATCAAGCCAGGAAGTCGAAATATTTAATTGTCTTTCTATTTTTTTTTGTGCAAAAGCTTGGAGAAATTCATTTGAAACATGCAGATTATTTCATTGTCATAAATATATATTGAGAGTTATATGCTTTTTCGTCGTCGAGAACCAGTAGATTTTTTAAAGCGTATTCGGCTTTGGTTGTGGCCACGTCGTTCATTTTCTCGCTCATTTTGCTATATACGTAAGCGTATTTTGCGTATATCAGCGACGCCACATAAAGTCGCGTTGGGATTTGCTATTGGCATTTTTTTAGCCTGTTCACCTCTCTTTGGAATGCATATTATTTTGGCAATATTTTTTTCCTGGATTTTGCGCGGAAACTTTGCGGCAGCGATCATCGGGACGATTTTTTCTAATCCACTTACATTTTTGTTAATTGTTATGGCAGATTATAAGGTAGGTTATTTCTTTTTATCGCTTTTTAGTAATGTAAATGAGATTTCTCTTTCTCAAATTCGCTTTCTGTTTAACGGTTTAACACTGTCGAATGTATCTCTGCTTTTTAAGGACGCATGGAATTCAATCATGAGACCTATGATTTTAGGTGGTATCCTTTTGGGTGTTACTCTTGGTAGCTTATCTTATATAAGTGTTTACAGAGCAATCGCCCGTTTTCAACAAAAGCGATATCAAAAAATTATAAAAAAAAAGCGTTTGTGACAAGGAAATTTGGGTGATATTTTATGATCGTTGGTCTTGGAAATGATCTGATTGATATAAGACGCATTGAAAGAATGTTGATTCGTTATGGTGACCGTTTTATTCAACGTATTTTTACCGACATTGAACAGACAAAATCTGAAAATCTTCAAAAAAGATCTTCTTCTTACGCCAAAAGGTTTGCTGCCAAAGAAGCATGTGCTAAGGCTTTGGGAACAGGAATCGCTTGTGGTGTGAGTTGGAAAGACATGGGGGTGGTCAATTTATCATCCGGCAAACCAATTATGAAATTATCAGATCGTGCGCAAATACAATTACAAAGGTTATTGCCTCCTCATTACGAAGCTGTCATTCATCTTAGTATAACGGACGATTTTCCTTGGGCGCAGGCATTTATTATTATCGAAGCGCTTCCGCGTGGATAGACATAGATCTTGTAGGAGATTGTACTTTTGTTATTTAAACATTATGATAAAAAATGAGTTATATCTGTTATGGGAAGGGTGTCTGTAATGATGCAGAAAGAAAAAATGCGTAAAAAAGAAGAAAAAGGGCGAGTTCTTGAATTTATTTTGGTATTAATACAGGCGCTGTTTTTAGCAGCGGTTATTCGTACACTTTTTTTTCAGCCTTTCAGTATTCCTTCCGGTTCAATGCGACCTACTTTGCTTGTGGGAGATTATCTGTTTGTTTCTAAATATGCATATGGGTATTCTCGTTTTTCCATACCCTTTTCTCTCCCTATTTTTTCTGGGCGCATTTGGGCATCTCAGCCTCAGCGTGGAGATGTTGTGGTTTTTCGTTTACCGAGCAATCCAGATATTGATTATATAAAACGTGTTGTTGGACTACCAGGCGATCGTATACAAGTTCGACAGAGTGTTCTTTATATTAATGACGAGGCTGTTTCACGTCATTTTATGGGGAAGGTTGATAATTCTGATATAACAGAGGTGAATTACCCTGTTGACGTTTATCGTGAGACGATGCCAAATGGTGTTAGCTACAATACACTCGATTTAGCTTTTATTCCACAAGTGGATGACACAAAAGTTTTCGAAGTCCCACAAGGGCATTATTTTATGATGGGTGATAACCGCGATAATTCAGATGATAGTCGTTTAGATGTGGGCTATGTTCCAGAAGAAAATCTTATTGGTCGAGCAAGTATAATTTTTTTCTCTATTAGTAATGGTTCAAGTGCTTGGCAGATTTGGCGCTGGCCATTTGATATACGCTGGAGTCGTTTGTTTTCTTTTATCAATACCGTTCATGATTTGCCGCTTATCAAGCAAGGAATCAATGATGAAGCGTCGTCCAATGATTAATCAGCTTGAAAAGCTGACGGGGCACCATTTTAGAGATGAAGAGAGATTAAAAAAAGCATTAACACATTCTAGTGTACAAGATTCGGAACAGGGAAATTATGAGCGGCTGGAATTTCTAGGTGATCGAGTTCTAGGGCTTTTGATTGCAGAAATGCTCTATCAATTTTTTCCACAGGCAAGTGAAGGGGAATTATCGGTACGTTTAAATGGTCTAGTCAACGCACAGACGTGTGCCGATATTGCGCAAGAAATGGGTTTGCCTGATATGATCCATGTTGGTTTTGAGATGAGAAGCTTCGAGGGGCGTCGTCTCACGAATATGTACGCTGATGTGGTTGAAGCTTTGATTGCTGTAATGTATCTTGATGGAGGATTGGAGAGTGTTCGTCCCTTTATTAAAAGATATTGGCAAAGTCGGGCAAAGCAAATGGACGCTGGTCGACGTGATGCCAAGACCGAGTTGCAAGAATGGGCGCATATACAAGGCGGTGTACAACCGCATTATCGGGTTATAAAGCGTTCTGGTCCAGATCATAATCCTGTTTTTATGGTAGAGGTGAATATTTTGGGTTTTGCACCGGAGATTGGGCAAGGAAATTCTAAGCGATGTGCTGAAAGAATGGCGGCTGAAAAAATTTTACGGCGAGAGGGGATATGGGAAACAATAGGAAAAAATAATCATGAATAGCCTTGAAAAAACGCGTTCTGGTTTTGTTGTGCTTATTGGAATGCCTAATGCCGGTAAGTCGACATTGGTTAATCAGTTAGTTGGAACGAAGGTTTCAATTGTAACGCATAAGGTCCAAACGACGCGAACTTTGATTCGTGGTATTGTTGTTCATGATAATGCGCAAATTGTTTTGATTGATACTCCAGGTGTTTTTCGTCCCCACAAGCGTTTAGAACGTGCTATGGTGTCTGCTGCTTGGGGAGGCGCTAAGAGTGCTGATATCCTTTTAGTTTTGATTGATGTTCAAAGTGGTCTTTCGGATGAAGTCTGTGCAATGTTAGATATTGTAAAAAATCTTAAACAAGATAAGATTCTCGTTCTTAATAAGATTGATACAGTTGTTAAGTCATCCCTTTTAGCGTTAACCACTCAAATTAATGAGCGCGTGAAGTTTGTGCAGACATTTATGATTTCGGCTTTAAACGGTTCTGGTTGCAAGGATTTGCTTCATGCATTGAGTATAATGATGCAGGAGGGACCTTGGTATTATCCGGAAGATCAAATTTCAGATATGCCCATGCGTCATCTTGCTGCTGAAATCACGCGTGAAAAGCTTTTTCTTCGTCTCCATGATGAACTTCCTTATACCTCAACAGTCGAAACAGAAAGCTGGGAAGAGTATTCAGATGGTTCAGTTAAAATTAATCAAGTCATTTATGTAGAGCGTGAAAGTCAGAAAAAAATTGTTTTAGGGGCAAAAGGCGATACAATTAAAGCGATTGGACAGGCAGCACGCAAAGAATTAATGAAAATTATGGATCAGAAAGTTCATCTTTTTCTCTTTGTGAAAGTGCGTGATAATTGGGATACTGATCCAGAGCGTTACCGCGAAATGGGACTGGATTTTTAAAAACAAAATGAAATGGAAAGAACAAGCCATCATCCTTGGGACGCGCCAATATGGTGAAACAAGTGTTATTCTTGAAATTATGACGCGTCAGCGTGGCCGTTATATGGGAGTGGTAAAAGGGGGGCGTTCTCGTCGTATGGCGGCTCTTCTTCAACCTGGGAATTTTGTTGAGGCTGAGTGGTGGGCACGTTTAGACGAACATTTGGGGATTTTTCGGCTTGAAGCGCTTAACTTACATGCTGCACGGTTAATTCTCTTACCAGAGGCACTTTATGCTTTGCAGTTGATAGCTTTTCATTTGCGTCTTCTTCCTGAGCGTGATCCACATCCTATTTTATACGATATTTTACATCTCTTTATGCAGAATTTTGATGAGCGGTCTGTAAACGCAGAGTTGCTTGTACGTTTTGAAATGCGGCTGCTTGAAGAACTTGGCTTTGGCCTTGATTTGTCTCATTGTGCTGCAACAGGCAGTACAGAAAGACTTTGTTATGTATCACCAAAATCGGGACGAGCTGTATGTGAGGAGGCGGGGCGCCCTTGGAAAGAGAAGCTTCTCATTTTACCACAGTTTCTTGTGCAAAGAACGACACGTCCTGTGGATTTTAATGACATAATAAATGGTTTCATTCTAACGGGTTTCTTTTTAATGCGTCATGTTTGGGAACCACGGGATATAAAGCAACCACTGGTGCGCATGAATTTGATACAATTATTTAAACGCCAATTTTGTACGCAAGTGTCAATTTGTTAATCTGATAAATAGTCAATAGAATATGAAGATGCGAATCTTAAAAACAATTTCTGAAGTACGTCAATATATCGCAGCAGAACGGTGTTTAGGACTTTCGATTGGTTTTGTTCCAACGATGGGGGCACTGCATGAAGGTCACCTAGCATTAGTGCAGCAAGCACGAGCAACGTGTGATAGAGTGTTGGTTTCTATTTTTGTTAATCCAAAACAATTTGGTCCCAACGAGGGTTTTGATAAATATCCAAGAGATTTGGTGGGCGATTGTGCTTTGTTGAAAAAAGCGAGTGTTGAATATGTTTTTGCACCTTCTGTAGAAGAAATGTGGCCACTAGGAAATGACACAGTTGTGGAGGTGAGAAAGTTATCACGTATTTTGATAGGGAGATTACGTCCAGGGCATTTTTATGGCGTGACCAGCGTTGTTGCTAAGCTTTTTAATATTGTCCAACCAGATAAAGCTTTTTTTGGGGAAAAGGATTTTCAACAAATTTTGATTATTCGGCGTATGGTTGAAGACTTAGCTTTTCCTATTGAAATTGTAGGGGTGCCTATTTTACGTGAAGCAGATGGTCTCGCCTGTTCTTCACGTAATCAGCTTTTAACATTAGAAGATCGCAAAGCTGCAAAAATTATTCCTAAAAGTGGTAAAGCTGCTGAAAAACTTTATCGCCAAGGTGAACGCTCGGTTGATAAATTATGCAAAATTGTTCGTTATATTTTACAGCAAGAATCGCGTGCTATCATTGAATCAGTAGATTTACGGGATATGGAAACCTTATGCGAGGTCAAAGGGAGATTAGAAAAACCTGCAGTTTTACTCCTCACGGTCCGCTTTGGTACAGTGAGGCTTATTGATCAATACATATTGCAAGAGAAGCATGAAAATGAGTGTACATAATAAAACTATGAAGCGTATAACTTCTTCTGAAATACGATCAAGAAAAGGGCAACGACCGATTGTTTCTTTAACAGCTTATCAGGCGTATACTGCGCGAATTGCTGACCCATATTGCGATTTACTTTTGGTTGGTGATAGCGTTGGCATGGTTGTGTATGGGTTTGAGACAACACTTCCTGTTAATTTAGACATGATGATTTTGCACGGACAGGCGGTTATGCGTGGGTCTCAAAAAGCCCTTGTAGTCGTTGATATGCCTTTTGGTTCTTATGAAGAGAGTCCAGAACAAGCTTTTTCTAATGCGTCGCGTGTTCTTGCAGAAACAGGGTGTGGTGCAGTGAAGCTTGAAGGCGGTGTTTATATAGCAGAAACAATTGATTTTTTGTGTAAACGTGGCATTCCAGTTATGGGGCATATCGGACTGACGCCACAGGCGGTAAATCGTTTTGGCGGTTTCAAGACGCAAGGACGCAAGGAGAGTGATTGGCAAAGGATTGAATCCGATGGGATGGCGATTGAAGAAGCTGGTGCTTTTGCTGTAGTTGTGGAAGGGGTTGTCGAACCTTTAGCGGTGAAGCTTACAGAAAAACTTTCTATCCCGACCATTGGTATTGGTGCGTCTAATCAGTGCGATGGACAGGTATTAGTTATGGAGGATATGTTGGGCTACGGTGCTTATGTGCCAAAATTTGTGCGTCGTTATGGTGCTCTTGAACAAGCAATGGAGTCTGCAATCAAGAATTATGCAGAGGATGTCACATCGCGTACTTTTCCAGCTGATGAGGAAGTTTATAAACTAAAATAAAACCCACTTTAATATGAAAAGTTTGACAAGAGAACATTTGTTATCGAGCTCTGATAATGGATTGTGTGTTCTTTCATATATCTCTTGTTTGTATTCAATTTGAGCTATAATTTTTAATATATCATTTCGTTTATATAATTATTGATTCATAAACGCATAAAGTTTTCGAAGCTTTCATTGATAGTATATCGCAAAAATTTGAACTTAATAATATGTGCTTTTTGTTGGTTTTAAGTTACAAGTTATTATAGAGGCAGAAATTGTAGACTATCAAATTTCTATAGGATAGTCGATGAACAAGGGGAATCATTCTTTTTATAATTGTATTCAAGTAAGCGTTAAGGGAAAAAGGCGAAAACTTAATATAGGCATTTTTCTCAACTAAAATGATAAAGGATGAATGATACAAGAAGAGTATTAGTATGCTCTCTGGGTATCAAGGTTATTAAAACGGATTAAAAAGGTATTTTCAATTTTTTGTGTAGAGTATGGTTGCAAATTGAGATCATCGGGTAAAATGTTATTTGGAGAGCCAAAATAGCGAAGAGCTTCTTCTGTATTAAATCCAGCAAGCGTGATAGCTTCGTAGAATGCAGCAATGCGGTCGGCTTGTTTGATTTTTTTTAAGAGCTTTTGAGAAGGATTAACGGGGAGGGAAAAGCGCATGTGGATAGCATCTTGTATACGTTTTTCGATGAGCTCGTATTGTTTTCCTATGACAGCTTTAAAGGGCGAAATCATATCACCTATGACATATTCCGGTGCATCGTGAAGGAGAGCACACAGGCACTCATCGCTACGCGATTGGGGGAAAAGTTTCTGAAATATTTGTTCTACCAAAAGTGAATGCTGTGCAACAGAATAGGCATGTTCTCCTCGTGTTTGACCGTTCCAACGTGCAACGCGGGCAAGTCCATGGGCAATATCTTCGATTTCAACATCAAAAGGAGAAGGGTTTAGCAAATCGAGACGTCGGCCAGAAAGCATTCTTTGCCAAGCGCGTGCTTCTCCATTTTTTGATAATTCAGCTTTAGCCATTAGGGAGTTTCCACAGGGCTTTCAGGAAAGGTAAAATTCATATTTTCAGCAATGCTTACTGTGACGGGAGAATTTTCTACTATAAATGGGATATTGTTATTCATAGCATCTTTGACATGATCTATACGCATTAAAACTAAGGCTTCGTTTGCAGCACATGTTCCTAGATAACCAAGTATTTTTTTTCCTGCTTCAACACTGGAGCCTTGGGTTAATTCATGCTGGCTTTTTACGACTAAAACACGGCGACGTGCCGCGCGACGGTGATGCATTCTTGAAACAACTTCTTGCCCGATATAGCAACCTTTATTAAACGCTAGCCCACTGATTTGATCGTAATTAATATCATGGGGAAAGACTTTCCCTATTTCGTAATCTTGACCGCTTTCTGCGATTGCATAACGAATACGCAATCGATCCCAATTATCATTATATTCTGGAGCAAAAAAAGGTATTTTTCCATAGGATCGTATTATTTTTTCTTTTTGTGGAAATCGCTTATCAATAAAACTTGAATCAAAATTTAAAGTATTTGATTCATTATTCCAGAAAACTGTAACAAGTTCTTGTAATGGTTGTGTAATTTCTATTTTTGTGTGCAGTTTATAGAGGAGCAGACGCTTGTAGAGGGTATCAGCTAAAGATGCAACGGTATCAATCAGATAACCATCATCTCTTTTACCGATAAGAAAATCAGCAATAACCTTTCCTTGTGGAGATAAGAGAGCTCCAGGGAAAATTTCTTTTGGGCCGATTTTTGTCACATCTGTTGTGATAAGAACTTGAAGAAAATGTGTTGCTTCTTCACCGGTAACTTTAATAATTTTACGGTTTTTAAAGAGAATGGCATTTTGTTTTTCAATCATGGTTCTTGCCTTTCTGCCTAAAGTTACATAATCGATAAAGAAAGGATATGTGAGGAGCACGGCTATGTTTAAAACATTTGATACAATTTTTAAAGGCGCAACAGTGGTAAATCATGATGGAATGAATAAGCGTGATATTGGTATTACAAATGGCCGTATTGCTGAAATTGGGGATCTTACATGTGCATCTGCTGGTGAAGTGATTGATTGTACAGGGCTTCACATTTTACCAGGGATTATCGATAGTCAAGTTCATTTTCGTGAGCCAGGCAATGAACATAAGGAGGATTTGGAAAGTGGTTCATATTCCGCGGTTTTAGGAGGTGTTACAGCAGTATTTGAAATGCCTAATACCAATCCATTAACCACATCGGAAGAAGCTTTGTCTGATAAAGTAAAACGCGGATTTCATCGGATGCATTGTGATTTTGCCTTTTGGGTTGGAGGAACACGTGAAAATGTACATGAATTGGCCGAATTAGAAAAACTTCCTGGAGCTGCCGGAATTAAAGTCTTTATGGGGTCTTCTACGGGTGATCTTTTGGTGGATGATGATGAGAGTGTGCGTCTTATTTTGAAGAATATTCACCGTCGTGCAGCTTTTCATTCTGAAGATGAGGCAAGGCTCAGAGAGCGTAAAATGTTGTGTATTGAAGGGGATGCATCATCGCACCCAGTTTGGCGTGACGAAGTCGCAGCATTAAAATGTACACAGCGCTTGGTGAAAATCGCGCATGAAACGAAGGCGCGCATTCATGTGTTACATCTCTCTACTGCGGAAGAAATCGATTTTCTAAAAAAACATAAAGATGTGGCAACCATTGAAGTTACGCAGCATCATTTGACTTTAACTGCTGATGATTATTTGCAGTTTGGCACATTGATTCAGATGAACCCACCTATTCGTGAAAGCCGCCACCGTGAGTCTCTTTGGTACGGTGTTCAGCAAGGTATTGTTGATGTGTTAGGTTCTGATCATGCTCCTCATACGCTTGAGGAAAAGCTTAAAACTTATCCTGCGTCACCTTCAGGGATGACAGGTGTGCAGACAACAACGGCAATTATGCTAACACATGTAAATGCAGGAAAGCTCTCTCTTGAACGTTTTGTTGATCTCACTTCGCATGGTCCTAGCCGCATTTTTGGTATAAGCTGTAAAGGGCGCCTTGCTGTTGGATATGATGCTGATTTGACCATTGTTGATCTGAAGCGGGAAGAAATTATTACGAATGCATTAATTGGTTCGCGTGTAGGTTGGACACCATATGATGGTAAAAAAGTTAAAGGCTGGCCTGTTGGTACTATTATTCGTGGCATGCGTGTTATGTGGGAAGGTGAAATTATTACACCGTCGCAAGGTGAACCTGTTAAATTTATAGAAGCTTTGGCGTGACAAAATGAAAATTTGTACGGCTTTATGGAATGATTTTGTGCATAAAAAGGGCTCTCTAACAATTTTGTGAAGACAAGGTATTTTGAGAGCCTAAGAGCTTTTGTAGGAGTTAATTATTAAGTTGTATAAGAAGGTTTTCGGACAAGGCTCTACCCTCTTTGACATATCTTTGATTTGCTTCAATTGCTGACTGTGTACAATGATGATAATTTTCTGAGAAGGCGCGATATGCTTCATTAAACGCTTCGTAAAAATAAGCGCGTCTTTGTGGAATTGGTTGTTCTGCTTCGATCAGTGCGGTCATATAGTCATACCATTGGTTTGTTGGAGTCTTACAAAGATTATGTAAATAATGCAGCGACCCCAAAATTTCTGCCAGTCGTAGCAATTTTGTTTCATAGGGTGGTGATTGTTGTGCAAAAGTTGGTGTTAAAGATAGAAAAAACATTAAAAAAGTGATTTTTATCAATATATTACGCATTATTTTACTTTTCCTTTTTAATAAAATTTTGTAGATTACAATCGTGGATAAAATGGCTTTGTTGTAAAGGATATGTTAAAAGACAGGACGAAAATGGTTTGTGTATTATTACCAATGGTGGGTGTGTTATAAAATTTAGGGCATGAAAGAGAGTAAGGAAGCCATCATGGGTTTATGAAAAATTCTGATAAATCTTTATGTGGTTAAAGATTTTAGATTTTTTTATATGTAATTCCTTTTTCCTATGAGTTTACGTTATATAGCGCGTTGCAAATTTTCTCCTGAGACAGTTTTCTCATCAAGAAAAGATACGGTCTTTATCGATAGAATACTTTTATCCAATCAAATAAATTGGATTTTTTTTTGTGAAAGATGATGGATACAGCTTAAATAAAGGGGGCGAAGTTATGAGAATTTTACATAAGAGACATGAAAGTTTTAGCCTAACCACACAATGTAATAATCTTGAGTAAGATTCATCATGAAGAACGGCGAGTAATATCGCTAACGGAGTATAATTTATGAAAGAGTTGCGATTTTATAATACGCTTACACGTAAAAAAGAAAATTTTACACCGATAGATGTGACTAAGGTACGTCTTTATGTTTGTGGTCCAACGGTTTATGATTATGCGCATATAGGAAACGCACGTCCCGTGATCGTTTTTGATATTTTATTTCGCTTATTGCGTCATGTTTATGGCAATGATCATGTTATATATGCGCGTAATATTACAGACGTGGATGATAAAATTAATGCACGAGCAGCTTGCGAATATTCAGAACTCGCACTTAATGAAGCTATTCGCCAATTGACGGAACGTACATATTTTCAATTTCAACAAGATATACTAGCACTTGGTTGTTTACTGCCCACCAGTCAACCGCGTGCAACTGATCATTTAGAAGAAATGCGCTCTTTGATTGAAAGGTTGCTTGAAAAAGGGCACGCTTATAAGGCGGAAAATCATATATTATTTTCTGTGAGTAGCATAAAAGAACACCCCCTTTATGGGTCATTTGCAAAACGTTCTTTAGATGAAATGAGAGCCGGTGCGCGTGTTGATGTCGCTGCTTATAAAAGGGAGGAGATGGATTTTGTTTTATGGAAGCCCTCTGAGGATGGGGAACCAGGTTGGGTATCGCCGGCAGGAATTCCTGTCTTAGGTCGTCCGGGATGGCATATCGAATGTTCTGCGATGTCGATGGCAACGCTGTTAGCACCCTATGGCGGTGGTTTGTTTTGTGATGATCCAACAGCGAATATTTTTGATATCCATGGTGGTGGTATCGATTTGATTTTTCCTCACCATGAAAATGAGATTGCACAAAGTTGTTCAGCTTTTGGAACTGAGCGGATGGCTAATCTTTGGATGCATAATGGATTTTTGCAAGTTGAAGGTAAAAAGATGTCTAAAAGCCTTGGCAATTTCATAACCATTCGTTCTGTTTTAGAGAGCGATTTTGTTGAGACTAGTGGTATTTTAACAGATGAAATGAAGCAAAATTGGGCTGGTTTGTCTGCACGTTTTTCAATGTTACAAACGCATTATCGTGAACCGTTAAATTGGACAGCTCAGCGTTTGGCGCAGTCTAGTAGCGAATTGTATCGTTGGTATCAATTGCTTCGCTGTGAAAGAGAAAGTGTAGAAAACAGCGAATCGATTGATGAATCTTTGCTAAACACACTAAGTGATGATCTTAATACTCCGAGTGCATTTACTCTTTTGCGAAAATTTTATAAAGCAGGAGATGCTATAGCGCTCGCAAATGGGATGAATTTATTTGGGCTCTTGCGGCAAGAATGGATTAGCGATCTAGAATGCCCTCTGTTTACAAGAAAAACTTCTCTTGATGAAAAATTTATTGATCAGCGCATTGCCGAAAGGTTGCAGCTTATCCATAATAAAGAGTGGGCAGCTGCGGATACAATTCGTGATGAGCTTGCAGCCGAGGGGGTTTTACTCAAAGATAGCAAGGATTCACAAACTGGTGAACGTATAACCGTGTGGGAAATAAAACGCTTATAATTCCCGTATTCTAGCAGCTTTCATAACAAGGGAGAAAGTTTGATGGAGTTTTTATATTATTACGGGTATGTCACATTTAAATTGGTTGTAGGTCTTATCGCCTTCCTCTTGATTTTAAGAACAACGGGACGCGGAAGCCTCAGTCAAATGACACCGGTTGATTTGATAAGCAATTTTGTGATGGGGGGTATCATTGGGGGAGTTGTTTATAATCCGAACATTAGTACTGTTCAATTGTTAATTGTTTTATGTATTTGGCAAGCTTTGGTTACATCTCTTAATTTTTTTGCACGCTATTCAGTTTTTTTTCGTCGTCTTGTTGCAGGACGGAATGTCACATTAGTTTTAGATAGTGTATTTCAAATGGATAAGATTAAGAGTTTGGGGATCAGCGTAAATGACTTGATTACAATGTTGCGAATTAAAGGTTGTAGTTTACATGAAGCAGCTTTTGTTCATTTAGAAACCAGTGGTGATTGTTCCGTTGTTAAAAAGGATGAGGGGAAAAAGTCGATCATTTTAGTCGAAAATGGCGAAATTATCGACGATGGACTTAAAGAGATTGGTAAATCAAAGACATGGCTTCAAGCAGAATTGAAAAAAAAGCGTGTAAAAGTTGAGAATTTATTTGCAGCAGAATGGTATGAGCATACAGACGAAAATAATAAATCTTATGGTGGATTATTTCTTGTTCCTTTTTCAAAAACAGTCTAACCTTAAAGGTTAAAATGTATAATTTACCGGAGGTATATACAAAGAGATGATATGACCTGTAAACAGTAACAAGGTGGTTGTCGTCTGTTGATTAAATAATAGAACAGTAAGGGCTTTATGGAACAGAGTGAAATAACAAAAACTGTGTCATCAGGTACAGGTCAAACTCTACGTACACTTTATAATTTATGGCCTTATATGTGGCCGGTAGATCGGCGCGATCTAAAAATGCGTGTACTATGGGCGATATTTTATCTTGTTTTGGCCAAGCTCGTTCTCATATGTGTGCCATATTTCTTTAAATATGCTACGGATGCACTTGATGAGAGCTTTAAGCTGCCGGTATGGTTTCCATCCAGTTGGCTTATTCCTATTATGCTGGTTTTAGCATATAATGTTACGCGTATTATTCAGGCTGGATTAAACCAGTTACGTGATTCCCTTTTTGCGACCGTTGGTCAACATGCTATTCGCCAATTAGCCTATAAGACTTTTGTGCATATTCATGGATTATCTTTGCGATTTCATCTAGAAAGGCGAACAGGTGGACTTTCTCGTGTGATTGAGCGTGGTACGAAGGGAATTGAAGCTATCGTTAGATTTTCAATTCTGAACACAGTACCAACGGTTTTAGAATTTGTTTTGACAGCATTTGTATTTTACATAAGCTATGGATGGCACTATTTGTTCATAGTTGTAATAATGGTTGGCTTGTATATTTGGTTCACAATTAAGGCGAGTGATTGGCGCATTCGAATTCGGGAAAAAATGAATATGGCAGATACTGAGGCCAATACGCATGCTGTTGATTCTCTTTTGAACTTTGAAACTGTCAAATATTTTTGCAACGAAACCCTAGAAGCACGTCGATTTGATTCTTCTATGGCAAATTATGAAAAAGCAGCAACAAAAATTTGGACATCGTTAAGTTGGCTTAATTTTGGTCAGGCTCTTATTTTTGGTATTGGAATGACTGTTCTGATGTTGATGTCAGCTTATGAAATTTTTCATAAGACCCAAACTTTAGGGGATTTCGTTTTTATTAATGCGCTTTTAATACAGCTTTCTATTCCGCTGAATTTTATTGGTTCAATTTATCGTGACGTTCGACAAGGATTAACTGATATTGAAGCCATGTTTGATCTTTTAGATGTGCAGCAGGAAATCGTTGATAAATCGGATGCTAAACCATTGATAGTGCATGATGGTAGTATTCGGTTTAGTCAGGTGAAGTTTTCCTATGATCCGACTCGTCAGATTCTCAAAGATATTGA
The DNA here is from genome assembly GCF_902825155.1 of Bartonella taylorii 8TBB. Classification (GTDB taxonomy): domain Bacteria; phylum Pseudomonadota; class Alphaproteobacteria; order Rhizobiales; family Rhizobiaceae; genus Bartonella; species Bartonella taylorii_A. The sequence goes on along the minus strand of NZ_CADEAG010000003.1, from coordinate 97,067 downwards.
TTTTGAGATCCCTGGAGGCAAAACTGTTGCGATTGTCGGTCCATCCGGTGCTGGTAAATCGACTATTTCTCGATTACTTTTTCGTTTTTACGATGTGGATTCGGGTTCTATCACAATTGACGGACAAGATATCCGCGATGTAACGCAAAAAAGTTTGCGTGAAGCTATCGGCATGGTACCGCAGGATACGGTGTTATTTAATGATACCATTGCATATAACATTTGCTACGGGCGCCCAAGTGCTACAGAGGAAGAGATGCGCAAAGCTGCTGAAATGGCTCAGATATCAAAATTTATTGAGATGCTTCCAGAAGGATTTCAATCTATGGTAGGTGAACGTGGACTAAAACTATCAGGTGGTGAAAAACAACGTGTGGCTATTGCACGGACACTGTTAAAAGCTCCTCCACTTCTTATTCTGGATGAAGCAACAGCGGCTCTTGATACGACAACGGAACAAGAAATTCAACAAGCATTGGATATTGTAAGCCGTGGGCGGACAACATTGATAATTGCGCATCGTCTTTCTACTGTTATAAATGCGGATGAAATTTTTGTTCTGAAAAATGGCCGTATTATTGAAAATGGGACGCATGCAGAGCTTTTACGTAAGAAAGGTTTATATGCTTCAATGTGGAATAAGCAGCTTGAAGCATCGCAAGCTGAAGAAAAATTACGTAAAATGCGTGAAGAAGATGAGACAGGCGTTGTTAATCGTAAAAAATAAGCTGCGAAAATGTAGCTTATATCTTTATAGGGAGCGACTGATTAAGTACAAAAAAAGATAAAGAGGAACAAAAAGATTTATTACTTGTTTAAGTTATACTGTGAATGGGAAATTATATGAGTATTCTACAATCTATCCATAATAGCTTTGTGCCAATTCATAAAGAGGGTTATCCTTTTATTATAGCGTTTTTTATTATTTCGCTCATTTTTGGTTGGGTATGGAGTCCGTTGTTTTGGTGTGGTCTTGTTCTTACTGTGTGGTGTATATACTTCTTTCGCGATCCAGAGCGTGTGATCCCTTTGAATCCCGATTGGGTTATGTCTCCTGCTGATGGGCGTATCTCATTCGTTGAGCCATGTGTTCCGCCTGAAGAATTAGGATTGGGTAGCAAAGAAATGATCCGTATTTCCGTATTTATGGATATTTTCTCGTGCCATATTAACCGTATTCCCATAAGTGGTACAGTAGAATCTATAATTTATCGTCCAGGTCAGTTTAGAAATGCTGAGCTTGATAAAGCTAGCCAGTTTAACGAGCGTAATGGACTGGTGATTGACAGCAAACACGGTAAAATTGGTATGGTACAGATAGCTGGGATGGTTGCTCGCAGGATTGTTTGTTGGTCGAAAGAAAATGATTCCGTTAATACTGGAGAACGATTTGGGTTGATTCGTTTTGGTTCTCGCCTTGATATTTATATACCCACTGAAGTAAAATTACGTATTGCGGTTGGTCAGACAGCAATTGCTGGAGAAACAGTTTTAGCTTCTTTTGATGATAAGAGTGCTACAACTGATTTCAGATTTGATTAGGACAAACAATGAAAAATTTTTCACTATTTTCTTCATTTAATCCTGAGGGACAGCATGATGATGTTGTAAATCGATGGCGTTCACCTACACCTATGCGGTATATCATTCCCAATATCATCACTATTTTGGCGATTTGTGCAGGAATGAGCAGTATTCGTTTGGCTTTTGAGCATCGCTATGAGGCTGCTATTTTAATGGTGCTTTTGGCAGCAATCTTAGATGGCGCTGATGGTCGCATTGCCCGTTTAATGGATGGGAGTTCATCTTTTGGGGCACAGATGGATTCTCTTGCTGATGTGGTTAATTTTGGTGTTGCTCCAGCGCTTATTGTTTACTCCTTTATTTTGACTCAAGCTCACCAAGTAGGTTGGGTAGCGGCACTAGTCTATTGTGTTGCATGTTGTTTGCGATTAGCGCGTTTTAATGTGATGTTGGATAACGCGGATATACCAAAATGGCAGGAAAATTATTTTATTGGCGTTCCTGCGCCAGCAGGGGCGTTATTACTTTTATTGCCTATGTATTTAGGAGCTCTTGGTTTGATGCCGAGTTGGAGCTGGGCATTATTTTTTAGCCTTTATACTGTTATTATTGCTTTTCTATTGGTTAGTCGTTTACCAGTATGGAACGCAAAAACAATTGATCAAAATTTGAGGCGTGATATCGTTGTGCCGTGCATGTTGGGTGTTGTGATTTATGTAGGTTTTCTTGCAACGTACACATGGCACACTTTATTGATAACTGCTGTTAGTTATATGATTTTTCTTCCATGTAGTTTTGTGTCTTATAATAAACGCGCTGTTTTGGAAGAAAAGAAGATTAATGCTCAAAATATCAAAGAATCGTAGAGATTTATATTTTGTTTTTGGGAAGAAGAATAAAAGTAGAGAGAAATTTAACTCAGGTTGATCATTTTTATTCTATGTTTATGATTGTTAGAAGCACGCTCCTCATGAAGAATAACACGTCATTGTGCTGTTCATTCATGAGCTTACTTTAAAGAAACCTCTCTTGTTACTCCCAATCTCATTTCACAACAGGTCGTTAAAGGTATAAAGTAAAATCCTCTGTGCTCTACCGTTTTTATGCTTACAAAATAAAGCTACAAACCGGCACCATCATTATGTTTACTAATTTCCAATGTTATAATTCCTCTTACATTGAGAGGGTTCATGATAGGCATGTTTGCTCTTTTCTTAAACGATTTTATCCACACATTCATTCCGTTTGCTTACAGCATACAAACGAGCTTTTTTTCTGATTTATAATGAGAGGGGTTGAAATGAAAAAATCTTACTGTATTTATGATTCTCATTTAAGTTACAGAACAAGAATTATTTTTATAAATCAGTATATTGCCTTAATCGGGTACATGATAATCCATAAACCGATTTTTACGGACATTAAAAAGTTTGCCTGTTTCTTTTAAATAAGGCGATGATAAATGGACTATCTTTGTTGCAACTTCTTTTGGTGAAGGGAGAGTTTGAGGATCTTCACCAGGTATGGCCTGTGCACGCATGGCAGTACGTGTTGCGCCGGGGTCAACACAATTAATTTTGATAGGGGTTTGCTTTAGTTCTTCTGCCCAACAACGGGCAATAACTTCTAAAGCAGCTTTAGAGGCTGCATAAGGTCCCCAGAAAGCGCGTGCAACATGAGCAACGCTTGAAGATAGCAGAATCGCTCGTCCAGCATTAGATTTACGCAATAAAGGTTCCATGGCTTTCATTAAGCGCCATTGGCTGATGAGATTTATTTGAAAAATATCTTCAAATACCGTGTTTTCGATATGCGCTATTGGTGAGAGCGTTCCAAGAATTCCTGCATTTGCGACCATAATATCGATTTTTTTCCAGTGCTTAGCAATAGAAACGCTAAGAGTATCAATGTTTTCCATATGATGTAAGTCAAGTGGGACAAGTGTTGCACAAGAACCTTTTTCTCGGATTTTATTATCAAGTTCAGTGAGTCCACTCACTGTGCGTGCTAGGGCAATAATGTGAGCACCACGTGCTGCGAGTTCTAATGCTAAATGGTAGCCAATACCTCTTGAAGCACCGGTAACAAGTGCAACACGACCAGAGAGACTAAAATCAAATTTTGTCATCACTAATCTCTTGTTTTAAGGACAGATGATTGATGAATTTTGGGGATACTTTCTTGATCAACCAGATGTGTGGGGTATTGTCCAGTAAAATAATGGTCAGTAAATTGTGGATCAGCGTTATTTCGTTTTTCTCCTGCTACAGCAAGATATAGACCATCCGTTGAAAGAAATTCTAATGAATCAGCTCCAACAAAATTACACATGGATTTTAAATCTGGGTATTGATTAGCCAATAGACTTTCAACTTTAGGTGTATCAATGCCATAAAAATCGGGATAGAAAATCATAGGGCTAGAAATGCGCATATGAACTTCTTTTGCTCCTGCATCACGGAGCATTCGCACAATTTTAAGGGACGTTGTTCCACGGACAATAGAGTCATCAACCAGAATAACACGTTTTCCTTTTATGACAGAACGATTTGCAGAGTGCTTTAATTTTACTCCAAAAGCACGAATTTGTTGTGTTGGTTCAATAAAAGTGCGGCCAACATAGTGATTACGAATAATACCAAGCTCAAAGGGAATTCCAATTTTTTGTGCATAGCCAATTGCAGCGGGTGTTCCGCCATCAGGAACGGGAACTACAACATCACCTTCACAAGGAGCTTCTTGCGCCAAATAAATTCCCATATTTTTACGGGCGGTGTAAACACTGCGCCCTCCAACGATTGAATCAGGACGCGCAAAATAGACATATTCAAAAAGGCACAGTCTTTCAGGTTTTTCATTCTCTGGTTCTATAATTTTTTTAGTAATTTCCCCATTTTTTTGTATTTCACATATGATAATTTCGCCATTTTTAACATCGCGGACATATTTTGCTCCAATAATATCAAGTGCACAGGTTTCGGAACAAAAGATTGGTTTACCATCAAGCTCACCCATCACGAGAGGTCGAATTCCTGTTGGATCTCGCGCTGCAATGAGCTTAGTGCGTGTGAGCGCCAACATGGCATATCCACCTTCCACTTGCCGAATAGCATCGACAAAACGATCAGATGACGATTCATAAGGTGAACGGGCAATAAGATGAAGAAAAACTTCTGAATCTGATGTCGATTGACAGATGGCACCCGAGGCAATGAGTTTGCGGCGTAGTGTAAGACCATTGGTGAGATTGCCATTATGGGCAATAGCAATACCTCCAACTTTTAATTCAGCAAAAAGAGGCTGAACGTTGCGTAATGCTATTTCTCCAGTTGTTGAATAACGGGTGTGTCCGATAGCACGATTTCCCGGTAAACGGGCAAGTGTTGCAGGGTTTGTATAGTGATCACCAACAAGACCTAGATGTTTTTCTTGATGAAACATTTTGTTGTGGTAAGAAACAATACCAGCTGCTTCTTGCCCACGATGCTGAAGTGCATGGAGTCCGAGAGCTGTTAACGTTGCCGCATCTTCATGACCAAGAATACCAAAAACTCCACATTCCTCATGTAGGGTATCGTCATCCAATGAAAAATCCTGACAGGAAATGTCGCTTTTTATCATTATATTCTTTCAGTTGTGATATGAAGAATGATTATATCATACTTCCCATATTATTTGAAACTTTTTGTCCATGACAAACTCTTCCCCATTTTGCCAAATCACCTCTTCATGAGGGTATTTATTTTTGTATATTAGTATCGTCTCCTTTTAAAATTTTTTCTGCCTTTTCGAGAACAATATCGAGATCTTTGGGGAGTATTTCCCAAACTTTTTGTCCTAATGAATCTAAGATGGGTTTTGTTGTTGCATTTTTTAACCAATGAGCTTGGTTCTCAGGTTTAATAAGCGCATTAATAAGGAGCATACCGATAACCATGATAAATAAACCGCGGAGTGCTCCAAAAACAAAACCGATAGTACGGTCTAGGATGCCAATTCGACTATCAATAATAAAATCAGAGATCTTCATTGTAATTATTGAAGTAATAATGAGAACAATAATAAAAATCGTAACCAATGTTGTAATCAACGCAATCATTTTATTAGAGAGATATTGCTCAAAGAAGGGCAAGACAGGTTTAAATAAAAACAGTGTAGCAACAGCTGCGATCGCCCAAGAAGCCAACGAAAGCACTTCGCGTGAAAACCCTCGGAGCATAGCGAGAAAAGCGGAGAACAGGATGACAGCTACGACAATTCCATCAAGGACTGTTATGATCATTTGTTTGTTCCTTATACATAAAGTTGTGTTCTTTTAAGTTATATACAAATGCATTTCTGGTTATGCTATTTTCTGTTCTTATAGCAGGGATTTTATATTTTGTAGAGTTTTTTCTATATTATCATGTGTGTGGTGCAGACCATCTTTTACCTGCGGTAATAGCGGCAACCAGCTCAGGAAGGTCGGAGACTGTTTTTCGTTGAAAATTTAGTGATTTCACCATTTTTGTCGTTGTAGTAGGTTGAACAGCTCCTTGAAAGCCAAGTTTTTTTGCTTCATTGATGCGCTGTGTTGAATGAGCAACAGCGCGGATAGCTCCTGAAAGGCTGATTTCACCAAAATAGACACAATTCGTTGGGAGAGGAATATTTGCGAGAGAGGATACCAAGGCTGCTGCAACAGCTAAATCAGCTGCTGGCTCTGATATGCGATATCCACCTGCAACGTTAAGATAGACGTCGTGTTGTCCAAAGCGAACGCCGCAATGGGCCTCTAGAACAGCAAGAATCATTGAAAGGCGATTTCCATCCCATCCTACAACAGCACGTCGTGGTGTTCCAAGTGAAGAGGGAGCAACAAGTGCTTGAATTTCTACTAGTATCGGGCGTGTCCCTTCCATTCCTGCAAAAACAGCAGCTCCTGGAGCTTTTTCATTTCGTTCACCCAAAAACAGTTCAGATGGATTGATGACCTCCCGTAATCCTTTATCAGACATTTCAAAAACACCAATTTCATTGGTTGGTCCGAAACGGTTTTTTACAGTTCTAAGGATTCTATAATGATGTCCACCTTCACCCTCAAAATAGAGAACACCATCAACCATATGTTCGACAACACGAGGACCAGCAATTTGTCCATCTTTGGTAACGTGGCCGACAAGAACAACAGCTGCTCCTGTTTTTTTAGCAAAGCGGATCATTGCTTGAGCGCCGATGCGTACTTGTGTGACGGTACCAGGCGCTGAATCAGCAGCATCTGACCAGAGAGTTTGAATAGAATCGATAATGACCATATCAAGATTTTTATGTTCACTTAAAGTTGCAAGGATATCTTCAACATTAGTCTCAGCGGCAAGTCTAACCTCTGTATTGGCGGCTTCAAGCCTTTTTGCACGAAGGCAGATTTGAGCAATAGCTTCTTCGCCTGAAACATAGATAACATTATGTCCATTTTGCGATAAAGCAGCAGCTGTTTGTGTCAGCAATGTTGATTTTCCAATACCTGGGTCGCCACCGATGAGTAATGCTGATCCACGCACAAAGCCTCCTCCGGTGACACGATCAAGTTCAGCAATACCAGAATGGATACGGGGAGCATCTTCAAGATTTTCAGAAAGAGATGTAAGGGCAACTATACGTCCCTTGCGGACATTTTGCATAGGACCAGTACCGATGCCACCATTCGCATTTTCTTCGATAAGGGAATTCCATTCGCCACAAGAACTACATTTCCCAGCCCAACGTGAATAAATGGTTCCACAATTTTGGCAGATAAATTGAATACGGTTGCGTGCCATAGTGATTTAACCAATTTGTTCCGGAAGATAATTACTGTCTGCCAAATCGCTGAAACGTGTGAAATCAGATTGAAAGGCAAGATGAATGGTTCCTGTTGGTCCATGGCGTTGTTTTGCGACAATAACGTCAGCTTTTCCAAAAGCTTTGTCCATTGCATCTTGCCATTTTATATATTCAGGACTACCTATCTTAGGTTCTTCATTTTTGAGGTAATATTCTTCACGGTAGACAAAAAGAACGATGTCGGCATCTTGCTCAATTGAACCAGATTCTCGTAAATCTGAAAGTTGTGGTCGTTTATCTGTGCGATTTTCGACTTGGCGCGAAAGTTGTGAAAGAGCAATAATAGGAATATTTAATTCTTTCGCCAATGCTTTTAATCCTGTGGTAATCTCTGTAATTTCTTGAACACGATTTTCTGAGGAACGCTTTGAATGGCTCGTCATAAGCTGGATATAGTCAATAATCAGGACATCCAAACCATGTTGCCGCTTGAGACGTCGTGCACGAGCAGCCAGTTGCGTAATTGATATACCACCAGTTTGATCAATATAAAGCGGTGCTTTTTGTAAGCGATTCATTGCACGGATGATTTTAGAAAATTGCTCTTCTGAAATATTCCCTCGCCGGATATCAGAAGAAGAGACCTCTGTTTGTTCGGAAATAATACGGGTTGCAAGTTGTTCTGATGACATTTCAAGCGAGAAAAATCCAACAACACCTCCTTCATTTTCTTCTGTTGTGCCATCACGATTGCAAGTACTGGCAATATTAAAAGCAATATTGGTAGCCAGTGACGTTTTCCCCATACCAGGGCGTCCAGCGAGAATAATTAAGTCAGAGGGTTGTAATCCGCCCATTTTTTCATCAAGCGTTTTAATGTGAGTAGCTATCCCAGACAAGCGTGAAGAACGCTTTTTAGCAGCGCTTGCCATATCCAGTGCTTTTTTGATAGCTTCATTGAAATTTTCAAATCCCCCTCCATATTTTCCCTTTTCTGCTAATTCAAACAAATTTTGTTCAATAGTTTCAATTTGTTGGGATGGAGTAAGTTCGATAGGAGCATTAAAGGCTGTATTGACAACTTGAGTTCCAAGATTAATCAAAGAGCGTCGTATAAAAAGATCATAGATGACCCGTCCGTAGTCTTCAGAATTAATGATTGTCACCGCTTCTGTGGCTAAACGCACAACGTAATTGTATACGGTGATATCTCCAATCTTTTCTTCGGCTGGAATGAAAGATTTAATAGTACGAGGTTCTGCAAGCCTTCCGTTTTTGATAATGTAAGACAAAACGTCGTAGATTTTTTGATGCAAAGGTTCAAAAAAATGTTCTGGTTTTAGAAAATCTGAGACGCGATCAAGTGCGTCATTGTTAATGAGGATTGCTCCAAGCAACGCTTGTTCAGCCTCAATATTATGTGGAAGTTGTTGAAATGAAGGAGGATCCTCTTTTTGTGAAGAGCTGAAATCAACAACACTTATTTCTTCCATAACAGTTTTTTCCACTCAAATTCCACGTTTAGCTACTTAGGTGTATATCAAAAGGATACAGAGCAAATCTTCATTTTAAATCAAAACCTTATTTTCAATTTTTCAGGCTCTCTTCGATTTCTGATTCAGTATCTATGTATTATTTACATGCAACTTATTCCTTTACATTTTATTTTTATAATATGTAAGTTTCCCACGTTACACTTTTGATGTTATGTGATGCAAAAGTTTCAATATCAGTATGCATAAGATTACTTTTCTTTGTAATTAGAATTATTTCAGGTGAAGTGAGAATGTAATCACTTAACCACTTTATACAAATACCACTTTTTTAAAAAGTAGGGATTTGTGTAACTATCTTCTGTTTCTATCTTAACAAAGCAATATATGGGAATAGTTTCGCTTACTGTGTTTATAGCTCCTAGTATGGTAGGTTTTTACATAATATACTAAACACTGCTTTCTTGTAAGAATTTAGTTTTCTAATGATAAAACAATAAAACGCTTAGCCTTTTAAGCTAAGCATTTTATAATATGTTAATATCTTAAACGATATAAAAATAAAAAATACAAGACAAGAAATAATAAAGAGCAATTAAGCTTCTTCATTAGTGCTGTCTACATCATTCTCATTACTTTCTTCTGCTAATAATTTATCTTGATTATCTTCTACGAATTCATCTTGAATATCATATATTGCTTCAGCAGAGGTCAGATTTTCTCCTTCGGCTTGGCGTTGTGCTTCACTAGCTGAACGTGCAACATTAATGATTACAGAAATTTGAACTTCAGGGTGGAGGGTAAGAGTGATGGTATGGAGTCCAATAGTTTTTATTGGATGATTCAATTCAACCTGATTGCGTCCAATAGAAAAGCCTTCATCTGTTATAATTTCAGAAATATCACGTGTTGAGACAGATCCGTAAAGTTGCCCTGTTTCACCAGCGGAACGGACGGCAATAAATGATTTACCATCAAGTTTTTCAGCAACTTTTTGTGCTTCACTTTTTCGTTCAAGATTACGTGCTTCAAGTTGAGCACGCTGAATTTCAAAATGTTTTTTATTAGCTTCATTTGCACGTAAAGCTTTACCTTGAGGCAAGAGAAAGTTACGTGCATAACCATCTTTAACTGAGACAATATCACCCATCTGACCAAGACGAGGAATGCGCTCAAGTAGAATAATATCCATAGTTTTTCCTTTCGAACAAATAAATTAATGGAGTTTTTTGCGTGATTGAAGATTGTATTGAATAGCTGCCCAAATGCCCATCAAAAGCATCATGAAAGAAATAGGTGGAGCAAAAACGACGGTTAAAATGGCAATATAAACAAGAGAGAGTATAATAATCCGACCGTTGATCCCTTTCGTAATATTGTGGAGATATGCTAATCCACTGATTGATATGATGACAGTGTATGCAGTACTAAAGACACGCGTACTCAAATTAGCAGTAGCGCTCAATTCAACCATTGATGCTGTGCAAACAATAATGAAAATAAAAATTCCAGAGATTGGAAGGCGGAGAGTCTGGCTCCAATCATCACGGGGTCTTTTCAACCATTTCATATATTGTGCTGTTATCATCGAAAAATAAAGATTACCAATGAGAAAAACCAAACTATAAATAGTCAAAGCAACAGCAGTCAGAGTTGCTGTATGCGTCATTAAAAGTTCACTAAAAGCGCGTATATCGGTTTCTTTTATTGACTGTGATTGTTGCATAGCTTGTGCTATGTTTTCGGTGATTTTTTTTGCAATAACGGGTGTGGAAGGACGGGTTTGAACATAAAGTCCAATGAAGGTTGCCATAAGAGCAATAAAATTGGTTAAATGAAAAATAACCGATGATAATGGATACCAAATCAGAGTGTTTTCTTTTTGTGCCGGTCGCGCAAGTCCAAGAAGCCAAGAAGCATAGACAGCAGGAAGAAAAAATAAGAGCATAAAACCAAGAGCAATATAGCTATTAGTGGTTATGACAAGAACAGCAGTGGCACTTACAAGAGCAACAAGGCTGGCTAATGTTCCTTGATTAAAAGCAACAATAAAAATTGGAAATGAAAGAAAACAACCAAGGAAAAAAGAAAAATAGGGCGCAATATTCGCAACACTAATGATTGCCATTCCTATCACAACAGCAAATAGTCCCGCTAAAATACCGGTCATTAATTTATAAATATGAAAGTTTTTCATTTATCGCTGTCCTGCCTTCTGCAGTTAGAGGTATTACAATACCCCAACTTTTGTATTTTACACAGTTCAATACAGCCTACAATCAGCCGTACCGTTAAATTACACAAGAAAAGCCACTGGGGAGATCCCCCAGCTGCATAATGTACTAATAGCTCACCTTATAACGTATGGAAGTAAGCCTAGAAAACGAGCACGTTTAATAGCATTCGCCAATTCACGTTGTTTTTTCTGACTGACAGCTGTAATTCGTGAAGGAACGATTTTTCCGCGTTCTGAAATATAACGCTGTAATAATTTAACATCTTTATAATCAATTTTGGGAGCATTAGCACCTGAAAACGGACATGTTTTACGACGACGGTGAAAGGGACGCCGCATTGCAGTTTGATTCATATCAGTCATCATTCTACTCCTTCTATGATATCTTCACGTTGACGATACGAGGAACGAGGACGCTCTTCATCTGGACCAATATGACCATTACGATCAATACGTGAAAACATAGCAGATTTCTCTTTTTCGTGTTTTTCTACGCGAATAGTCATGTAACGCAAAATATCCTCATTGATGCGCATTTGGCGTTCAACTTCAGCGATTGCTGCGGCTGGTGCATCAATATTAACCAGCACATAATAAGCTTTACGATTTTTGCGAATACGATACGCAAGGGAACGAAGCCCCCAATTTTCGACACGCCCAACTTTCCCACCGTGCGCTTCAATGACACCCTTGTAGACATTTACAAGTTCATCAATTTGCTGCGGTGCAACATCCTGTCGAGCAAGGAATATATGTTCATAAAGAGCCATTATTTTGCCTTTCTTCAATTAAATTTTACCGGTTTTAGCGCAAAGCCTCTGCGACTTGTCTTTTTTGGAAATCCAAAGAAGAAAGGACGCTTTTACAATTCGAGACATCCGAGAGCGGAGACACAGGAGGTCGGAAACATTGCGTCTCCTACTGGTTACTTTCCAGTCCTCCATTCAATCTCCAGCTAAAGTGCCGATAACGAACGTTTGACATTTACAGCTTATCTTTAAAAATAGCAAGTTTATGCGTATAAAAAATTGATTGATTGAATCTTGATATATTTTTGTACGTTTCACACTTTTACAACAGAGACAAAGCTGTAAGGCTACAAGCATGAAGGAGAGAAGAATGAATTTTTTAGACCGAGTTGATGTTGCATTTTTTCAAATGCTTGCTGGCAATCATCAATCGTGGTCGGTTTTAGTTGCATTTAGTATTTTTTGTGCAAAGTTTTTGATTTATGTTATCCCTCTACATTTTTGTGTGTTGTGGTTTTACGGTGGAAATATGGAACAGCGGCGCGTAGCACTAAGTATTTGCGTGAGTATTGGTGTGTCTCTTTTTATAGGTTATCTTATTTCTCTTATTTATTTTCATCCACGCCCATTTGTTACGGGTTTGGCGACACCCCTGATTAAGCACAATGCAACAGCTTCTTTTCCTAGCAATCATGCCGTAACTATTGCATCTTATGTGGCGAATCTTTATTTTTATCGATACAAAATTGCTTCTAAGTTTGCAGCAGTTCTTTTATGTTTGATTTGTTGGGCTCGCGTGTTTGTTGGTGTACATTATCCTTTTGATGTTTTAGCTGGTACGCTTTTAGGAGGTTTTATCAGTTGGGCTGTTATTCAGTTTGTGGCACCTTATTTTCCTAAGTTTTTATATAAAATACCACCATTAAAATATAACTTTAAGAGAGATATTTATTCCAAATAAGGTACTTTGTCTTGATTTGTGCTCATGAATAAGATCAAAAGAGAATAATTTAATTGCACAATTTAGGAGTCGATTGATGGTGGCAGCTTTTACTTTTCCAGGACAGGGGAGTCAGCTTGTTGGTATGGGCAAAGTGCTTACAGAGCAATTTGTTGCAGCGCGGATGGTTTTTGAAGAAGTTGATGATGCCCTAGGAGAGAAATTATCAGATATCATTTTTGAAGGGCCAGAAGATGTTTTGACGTTAACAGCAAATGCACAACCAGCATTAATGGCTGTATCTATGGCTGTTATTCGTGTGATGGAACAATTGGGGCTTAATATAAAAGAAAAGGTAAAATTTGTTGCAGGCCATTCTTTAGGCGAATATTCAGCTCTTTGTGTTGCTGGTACATTTAGTCTGACTGATACGGCAAAACTTTTGCGCATACGTGGGAATGCTATGCAGGCTGCTGTCGCTATTGGTGAGGGTTCTATGGCAGCACTTATTGGTTTAGATGAGCAAGATGTGGAAGAAATTTGCAAAACCGTTTCTGAAGAAGGACTATGCCAGATTGCTAATGATAATGGAGGAGGACAAATTGTTATTTCAGGGGAGACAAAGGCGGTCGAGACAGCGGTAAAGATTGCGTCAGAAAAAGGTGCTAAACGTGCACTTCTTCTTCCTGTTTCTGCGCCTTTCCATTCAACCTTAATGCAACCTGCCGCTGATGCCATGAAGAAAGCACTTTTGTCTGTTAACAAAATGGCCCCTCTAGTTCCTCTCATTGCTAATGTCTCGGTTGCGCCAGAGAGCGATCCAGAGCGTATTGTTACGCTTCTTGTTCAACAAGTCACAGGGAGAGTGCGATGGCGTGAAACAATAGAGTGGATTGGTGCCAATGGGGTTGATACGCTTTTTGAAGTTGGTTCTGGAAAAGTATTAACAGGTTTAGCGCGTCGTATTAACAAAGACATAAAGGGATTAACAATTGGGACAGCTGAAGAAATAGAAGCCGCACTACAGGTGCTTGGCGTTTAATCTGTAAGGAGTCTAAAAAATGTTTAAATTAACAGGTCGTAAAGCTTTGGTGACGGGAGCATCCGGAGGAATTGGTGAGGCAATTGCGCGATGTTTCCACGCGCAAGGGGCAATTGTTGGGCTCCATGGAACGCGTGAAGACAAGCTTAAGAAAGTGGCCACAGATTTGGGGCAAAATGTTTTTGTATTTCCTGCTAATCTTTCTGAGCGTAAATCTATTAAGCAGTTAGCTGAAGCGGCAGAAAAGGAAATGGATGGTGTTGATATTTTAGTTAACAATGCCGGAATCACCCGTGATGGTCTTTTTGTACGTATGCAAGATCAAGACTGGGATGATGTCTTAGCGGTTAATCTAACAGCTGCTTCTACTTTAACACGTGAATTAACACATTCTATGATGCGACGTCGCTATGGGAGGGTTATTAACATAACATCTATTGTTGGAGTTGTTGGAAACCCTGGGCAAACCAACTATTGTGCTGCGAAAGCCGGTTTGATAGGCTTTTCTAAATCATTGGCACAAGAAATTGCTTCACGAAATATTACTGTTAATTGTATTGCTCCAGGATTCATTAAGTCTGCAATGACTGACAAACTTAACGAAAAACAAAAAGAGACCATTATGACTGCGATTCCAATGAAGCGTATGGGAACGGGAAAAGAAATAGCTTTTGCTGCTGTTTATTTAGCGAGTGATGAAGCAGCATATATGACGGGACAAACACTGCACGTCAATGGTGGGATGGCAATGATTTAAGTATTTGCTTTATTCTACATTGATTTATAAGTCGTATTATTTTAGATAGTAATGAATGAAATGGAAAGATACATCTGTTTCTTTAACATGGTGAGTTAATCAATTTATATCGGAATGTCAGGTTGTTTTATTTTGTAGGGGATATCCACAGGATGTTTTAAATCGCTTCTAAAATCTTTAGAGTAATGCATCTATTGCTTGATTAGATGAGCCGATATAGCTAACCAATTATAGGAAATATATAAATTTAAGGATTTCAACATGAGTGATACAGTAGAGCGCGTTAAGAAAATTATCGTGGAGCATCTTGGTGTTAATGCAGATAAGGTAGTGGAAAATGCAAGCTTTATCGATGATCTAGGAGCAGATAGCCTTGATACGGTTGAGCTCGTTATGGCTTTTGAAGAAGAATTTGGTGTAGAAATCCCAGATGAAGCTGCTGAAACAATTTTCACAGTTGGTGATGCTGTAAAGTTTATCGATAAAGCTTCTTCGTGATGACTGAAAGGCAAAAGCGTAAAATACTTTTGTCTATATTCTTTGGGGCTGTTTTGAGAAGTGAGCTTTGAGGGGTGAATCTCAATTCAAGGTTAGAAGTTATGAGACGTGTTGTTGTTACTGGTTTAGGATTGGTGTCTCCGTTAGCTGGTGATGTCGAGTATAGTTGGAAACGACTTCTTGAAGGAAAAAGTGGCGTTCGACGCATTACTGAATTTGATGTGTCCGATTTGCCATGTCAGATTGCTGCTCGTATCCCCTTGGGAGATGGAACAGAAGGTACATATAATGCTGATTTGCATATGGACCCCAAGGAGCAGCGTAAGGTGGATGCATTTATTGTTTATGCAATGGCAGCTGCTGATCAAGCACTTTCAGATGCTGAGTGGTTTCCTCAGAATGATGAAGACCAGATTTGCACAGGTGTATTAATTGGTTCGGGGATTGGTGGCATTGAAGGCATTGTTGAGGCTGGTTATACGCTCCGTGATAAAGGTCCACGGCGTGTATCTCCCTTTTTTATTCCAGGACGTTTGATTAATCTTGCTTCTGGTTATGTGTCTATTAAATATGGTTTGCGTGGTCCTAATCATTCGGTTGTAACAGCTTGTTCAACAGGAGCGCATGCAATTGGTGATGCAGCGCGTTTAATTGCATTAGGTGATGCAGATGTAATGGTGGCGGGCGGCACTGAATCACCGATAAATCGGATATCTCTTGCTGGGTTTTCTGCTTGTAGAGCTCTTTCTACGTGTCGTAATGATGAACCTGAACGAGCGTCACGTCCTTATGATGCTGATCGTGATGGCTTTGTGATGGGGGAGGGAGCTGCGATTGTTGTTTTAGAAGAGCTTGAACATGCAAAAAAACGGGGTGCTCGTATTTATGCTGAGGTCATTGGCTATGGTTTATCTGGTGATGCTTACCACATTACAGCTCCTTCAGAGAGTGGTGAAGGTGCGCAGCGCAGTATGATGGCTGCTCTTAAGCGTGCACAAGTGAATGTAAGCGATATCGATTATATTAATGCCCACGGAACCTCAACGATGGCAGATGCCATAGAATTAGCGGCTGTTGAACGTGTTTTGGGACATTATGCGCCACAAGTATCTATGTCATCAACAAAATCATCTGTGGGGCATTTACTTGGTGCAGCTGGTGCCGCTGAGGCTATTTTTTGTGTTTTAGCTATACGAGATAATATAGCTCCAGCAACACTTAATCTTGACAATCCTTCTATTGAAACAAAAATTGATCTTGTTCCACATAAACCACGCGAACGGAAGATTGATACGATTCTTTCCAATTCCTTTGGGTTTGGTGGGACAAATGCATCTTTGGTGATGCGGCGCTTTGGGGAATAAAACATTTTTATCTGTTTCTGTGTTTTCTACTTCATTGTAAAAGTTAAGTGAGAGATTATTGTTGTAATATCTAAAAATTGTTGAGGGTGATAGTTGTGTCCGATGTGAAAAATGATCAACCGCTGAAGGACGTAGATGGCTCCTCTTCGAATCATAGAAATAATAGTGGTATGTTAGCACATGAGAAACCAAAGAGGTCATCTATTGTACGTAATCCGTTGATCGTTCTCGGTCATTTTTTTCTGATGATGGTTATGGTTGTTATTTTGTCCATCAGTATTCCTCTTTATATTGGAAAAATTGTTTTTGAAGGAAAGGGGATGGCAGAGGGGGAGAAAGTCGTTTTTATTTATCCTGGTACAGGAATTCGTGAAATTGCTTCGCTGCTTGAAAAATATGGTCTTATTCGATCATCTGACATTTTTGTTTATGGGGTTGGTTACCATAAAAAAACAACACACCTTAAGGCTGGGGAATATTTAATTCCAGCACATGCTTCGATGCGGGATATTATGGATATTCTTGTGAAAGGAAAATCTATTGAATATACGTTTACAGTGCCAGAAGGCTTGACGGTTCAACAAGTTTTTGATCGACTAGCTGCTAATGAAATTTTGATTGGAAATCTTCCCAAAGTTTTGCCTCCAGAGGGCAGTTTGATGACGGATACTGTTCGTTTTATTCGAGGAACAACGCGTGAGGAAATTATAAATAGACTGCGCGAAGGACAGAGCAAATTAGTCCATGCTATATGGGCTACACGTTCACCTGATCTACCAATTAAATCCATTGATGAATTTGTTATATTGGCATCTATTGTGGAGAAAGAAACAGGAATTGCAGCAGAGAGACCAAAGGTTGCTGCTGTATTTTATAACCGTCTTGCAAAACATATGCGTCTTCAATCTGATCCAACGGTAATTTATGGTCTCTTTGGTGGAAAAGGAATGCCATCCGGTCGTGCAATTTACCGTTCAGATCTTGAAAAAGAAACACCATATAATACGTATAAAATTAATGGTTTGCCACCAACAGCCATTGCGAATCCAGGTCGGGATTCTTTGCAAGCGGTAGCGCATTCACCAAGTAGTGACGTGCTCTATTTTGTAGCGGATGGTTCAGGAGGGCATGTTTTTTCTAGAACTTTGGAGGAACATAATGCAAATGTTCGCAAATGGCGTGCATTAAAAGCGACACATTAATTTTTGGGACTATAAAAAACATATTATTGAAGTTTTGAAGAAAAGTTAAAAAAGTAGAACAGTATGATGACATTCTTTAAGGATGAATTGACTGCTAAAAAAAGAGATAAACGTCGCGGTTTTTTATTTATTCTCTCTTCACCTTCAGGCGCTGGTAAATCAACCATTTCTCGCTTACTTTTGAAAGATGGGCAATTAGAGCTCTCCATCAGCGTGACAACACGGCAAAGACGTCCTAGTGAAGTAAATGGTCTTCATTATCATTTTATTTCAAAGAAAGAGTTTGAACGTAAGCGTGATGGTGATGAATTTATTGAATGGGCAGAAGTTCATGGAAATTATTACGGCACTTTACGTGAAAGTGTTGAAAACGCGTTAAGTGCTGGACGAGATATGTTATTTGATATTGATTACCAAGGTACAAAACAGCTTCAAAAAAAGATGCTAGGAGATACTGTATCTGTTTTTATTCTTCCACCATCAATGAAAGAGCTTGTTTCACGTTTGCATCGTCGAGCAGAAGATAGTCAAGATATCATTGATCTGCGACTGGAGAATGCACGGACGGAAATGCAGCATTGGCGTTCTTATGATTATGTCGTTATTAATAAGGATTTAAATCAGTCTTTGTCGCTTATTAAATCGATTTATTTAGCCGAAACAGCAAAACGTGAGCGGTGCTTCTTTCTTGAATCTTTCATTGACGGGCTTATTGCTGAAAAGATTGATTAATATTCTTATTGTGTTGAAAAGGAATAATGAGCAAAAAGTTATGCTGTTTAAATCACCAAATTAGCTAAAGCCACAAACTCGGCAATTGAAAGTGTTTCAGCGCGGCGTGTTCCATCGATTCCAGCTTTTTCTAAAAGCATTTCATCTCCAAGTGTTTTGAGATTTTGACGAAGCATTTTTCGTCTTTGTCCAAAAGCGGTTTTTGTGACAAAGCTTAATTTTTGTGCAGAACAGGGAAGAGGTTGTGTTCGCGGAATGATATGAACAACGGAAGAAGTTATTTTGGGTGCTGGTATAAAGGCTTGAGGAGGCACATCAAAAGCAATTTTAGCAGCGGTACGCCATCCAGTTAAGACACTAAGACGCCCATAGTGAGCCGAGTGAGGTTTTGCGGTAATGCGGTTGGCAACTTCACGTTGAAACATCAATGTCATTGATTCATAAAAAGGAGGCCATGGTTCAGCCAACAACCAATTTAATAAAAGTTGTGTTCCAATATTATAGGGAAGATTTGCAATAATGCGTGGTTTTTCTGGATATGTTTCAAAGAGTTTTGAAAAATCTTGCTTTAGTGCGTCATTACAAATAAGTTTTAGTTTTTGAGGATAGTGCTGCTCTATCTCTAAAAGAGCTGGTATACAACGTTCATCACGCTCTATCGCTGTAACAATGGCACCTTTTGCAAGCAAGGCACGTGTCAGCCCCCCAGGACCTGGACCAACTTCAATAACAGGTTTTCCTTCTATATTTCCTGCTTGATGAGCAATTTTAGATGTTAAATTAAGATCAAAAAGAAAATTTTGGCCCAAAGACTTATGAGCTTGTAATCGATATTTATTAATTACTTCACGCAGAGGAGGAAGAGCATCTATTGGCATGATATCAAACTATTTTTTGCAAGTTGGCTTGCAAGTTTAAGAGCAGAAATAAAGCTTTCAGGAGAGGCTATTCCTTTATCAGCAATATCAAAAGCAGTTCCGTGATCTGGTGAAGTACGAATAAAAGGGAGTCCTAAAGTGATATTGACAGTGGTGTCAAAGTCCAATGTCTTAACAGGAATAAGGGCTTGGTCGTGATACATGCAAAGAGCAACATCATATGCCTGTCTTGCTTTTTCATGGAACATTGTATCGGCAGGCAGTGGACCTACAATATTGAATCCTTTATTTTTAAGGTATTCAACAGCAGGAAGGATAATTTCAATATCTTCTTTACCCATTGCCCCTTCTTCTCCAGCATGAGGATTAAGGCCAGCAATAGCGAGACGAGGAGAAGTTATTTTAAATCGCGTTTTTAAGTCGTTTTCAGTAATTAATGCCGTTTGAATAATTAAATCGCGAGTGACATGTGAGGGGACTTCATTGAATGGAATATGAACAGTAATGGGAACTGTTTTTAATCGAGGTCCAGATAACATCATAACCGGATGATAGCATTTATCGAAGATTGTGTAGGCCAAATCAGCTAAGAATTCTGTATGACCTGGAAATTTAAACCCAGCGTCGTAAAGGCTTTTTTTTGCAATAGGGCAAGTAACGAGTGCGCACGCATGTCTATCTCGAATCAACTGAACGCTGCGTTTAATCGCTTCAATTATTCCAGCAGCATTATCAGGTGAAGGCGAGCCTAGTTGATCGCTTTGTCGGTTTTTTAATGGTATTATAGGGAGAGCAGTTTGAAAGTTTTTTACAGGATTATTTATTAAAACAGATTCTACTTCAACATCTATATGTAAAAAACGAGCGCGCGAACGAATAACGTCTGGATCAGCAAAAAGAGCAAAAGGCGGAACTTGACGTGTAACACGCAAACTCCACGCTTTTAATACTATTTCAGGACCAATGCCGGCAGGATCACCACCACTAACAATAAGTGCAGCCATTATGAGTTTTGAATACGCGCTACCCGCCGTAATTCTTCCAAATATTTCTCGCTTAATTTTTCAAGTTTTTGTGGGCTTTTTTGCTTATTATCTTGAATAGAAAATATGAGTCTGGCAACATAATCATCAGAAACTCTTTTTATTTTACAAACAGCAAGCGCCTCAATTCCATCAGATGTTTCTTGCAATTGGGTCATTTTTCCTACAGGTGTTGCAAGGATAGCTTGTTCCCACGCACTAGGAAGCTGGGGTTCGAGAAACTTTCCCAAGTTGCGGACAGTAACATCTAAAATACCACTTGCCTGTTTTCGGGTGTTAGCACATCCTCGGAAATGTGCACGAAAATTATTTGCTTCTCTCTGACGTCTTTCAAAGATTTCTGAACGGCGATGTGCAGGAATAACAAAAATAATTCGCTGTAGTGTATATTCATTGGTTGAAGGTTTCACACCACCATTTTTTAATATTCTGCGTACAGCCTCTTGTTCGGTAATCATACCCGCTTCAGATTGATAGCGTGCATTAACAAGACGTCCCCAACCTATTTGACCACGAATATAATCCTTAAAGTGTTGCACTGTGATATCATTTTGAATCAGAATCTGGTTGAGCTGATCAATGCTCATATTATTTTGCGTTGCAAAATTCTCAAAAGCACTCTCAACCTCATTATTGCTCACCTCAATATTACGGCGCTTTATTTCGATATTTTTAAGTACTTCATTGATAAGCTCATTTTTGGCTTGTGCAACAAGATTACCTTGCTTCTGTTGTAATCTGAGAAAAGCAGCACGTCTTTGTATATCATAATTTGTGATAGGATTGCCATTGACTGTGACAGCAATGACAGTCTGCGCGAAGACTGACGGAATTAAAAATTCACCTACCATCAGGTTGTTTACACTCAAAGGTGCAATACAAAATAAAGTAAGAATACTCTTTTTAAATTTTTTCATATAAGTAGGCCTTCGCATTGTTCATTAATTCTAATTCATTACTCAAAATATACGTTTTTTTTCGTAAAAACAACGATAAGTTAAATCGGTTATACATTCTCTTTATAAATTTGAATTTATCTTTTTCCGATATCTGCAATTGTACGCAAGGAAAGAGAGAAATTAAAGTTTTGCAAAGGTGTTTTTTTTCCTGGATTAGTTACCTGCTGATAACCGAATGTTAGACCGAAACATTCATCTGTATAATTTAGGCTGATTCCCCGCTTTACGAATGTACCGGATACCAAATCATAACCAGCATTGCTGCTAAGAGACCAATAGTTAGCCAGTTTAAGATCAGTTTGAAAAGAAATCTCTTGGCGCTCTTGTGGATATTCATAATCTGATTGATTTGCGATATAGGCATATTGTACAGCCGCCCCAAAATTTTGCCATTTCTGTGATGCTTCAATTTCACTACGGTGGATTTTCCCTGTTTTTTTATCAAAACGTCCACGAGCTTCCAGAGAAAAACCGTTCTTATGGTTTGCACCAAACATTGCAACATAGTCTGAACGTTTTTCTTCGAGGCTAGAATGAATACCTACATTAACAAAGTCCTTTTCTGCAAAAGAATTTTTTCCTGCAAGATGAAAGGATTGTCCCACAAGACCATAAAGAGACCAACTATTGTTAAAATTTCCAGAATATCTGAGACCTATATTAGCTCTTGTTCCACCTTCTACGCGGTCATAACCAGAGAATTTATTACGTTGAAAAAGAGTTGTTGCATCAAATACAAAGCTTTGCGCGTCTTCATTAGGGACTTGTCCGATATATCGTTCATTATTACGGATAAAAATTTGTGTTGTTGGTTCTATAATATGTGTAGAATTGTTCAATGTAATGAGGAAGGGATACCGTAATTCCAAACCTGCCGTTGCCATGCCACGGAGTGCTGAGCGACGAAGCGTTGATGGGGAATCATTTATTATAGGAGCAGCACGGTTTTCGTTGATATTTGTTGTAATAATATCAGCACGTAGAGAGAGAATAGGGGTTAACATGAGGCCTTCACGTGTATTGAAGCGCTTTTTCCACTCGAGCTCATTTGTTAAACGAAAACTATTTCCAGCTATACCAGAAAGCCTAGTAGCATTAAGAGGATGGTTATTCCAGTCGCTAGAATTGAAGTCAGTATGACGACGATAAATTGATTGCATATTGCTATGAAAGGTAAGTATGCCAGTATAAACTGGCTCATCTGGTGTGAAAGAATAATCAATGCGAGGGAGAACCGACGCTTGCCGAGAGTGGCGTTCATAATGAGAGTCGCCCAATATTAAATCTTGAACTTTGAAATGATAAAAACGCATATCAAAGTGGTTTTTCCCTGCAAGTCCATTCAAATAAAGCTGAGAAAGCTGTGTAGGATTGTTATAGTTTTCAAGTTTATAGGCACGACTAAAATGTCGATCAGACTGTGCGAAAATATCCCATCCATAAGTCCAACGTGAATTAATACGAAAATCCCCCTTTGTTGCTAGCATATAACGGTTTTTATGCTGTGCATCAATTGTATCATTGTCAAAGTTGTGCGGTTTCATTTGGTATATATGAGCGAAGCGAATGTTGTAAGTGCCCGTTTTAAAATGTTGACGCCATTCACCCTCGGTTAAGAGTCCTTGTTGGGTATAGACCGTAGAAGAAAGTGTGAAATCATAATGGGGAGCGAGATTCCAGAAATAAGAATTTTTTATGCCCAAGCCAAGATAATCGGAATAAAAAAGACGAGGTGCAAGGAGACCGCTAACACGCTTTACAGTTGGATCATGGAGCTCAAAATTTGGAAATTGTATAATAGGTACACCAAAAACTTCAAAGCGGCTGTTTTCAAAGCGAATTTTTTTGGTGGTGTTATTCCATATAATTTTCCTCGCTCTAATTTTCCATAGAACTTCTCTATCTGGTTTATAAGAGCAAGGTTCACAGGCTGTGTAGGTTGCATCGTCGAAAACTGTTGTTTGGCTGTTGCTGCGTGTAGCACTTGCTGCTGCAAAATGGACGTTGTTAGCGGTATCAATGCGCAAGGCATTTACGAATCCTTCGCCAAAATCTTTGGTCATATCAATTTGGTCGGAATAAATTTTATTGCCATCTTTTTGAACAACTTCAACATTCCCTTGCGCTATGATCCGTCCTGTTTTTTGATTGTAAGTGACTCTTTGGGCGATAACTTTGTTGCTATCATATTCAATTTGGACATTGCCTTGTGCAGAAACAGTGTTTTCATCACGATTGTAGATGAGCTCATCTGCAGAGAGCAAGAGGGGGCTTACCGGATTTTGGATACGATTTTGAGTAATAGAAGTAAGGCTTTTGGCGTGTGCAGAACAGGATAAAGACACACCTAAAGAAAAGCCCATGACACTTTTAAAGGCAAGTACACTTAATTTTGTTAAAATCACTCTCTTACTTATTAATGCTTTCACTTAGCCATCCTCTTTATGAAGTAAAAAAGAGATTCCCAAAAACAATGCAATAACAACTGGTGTCCAAGCTGCAATAACTGGTGGAATATATCCAGCATTACCAAAAGCCTGAACGAGTACGGAAATAACATAAAGCATGAATCCAGCTAGTACGCCACCAAGAATCAATGTTCCAGATTGTCCAAAGCGTGTAAAGTTTAAAGATACAGTTGCTGCAATGAGAGTCATTGCTACAAGCAATGCAGGCAATGCAATCAAAGATTGTAAATACATATCAAAATTATTAGCAGAGTAACCAAATGAACGTGCGATCATAATTTTTTTTGGCAGTTGGTAAAATGGGATAGTTGCGGGACTCACTAAACGTTCAGTTAAAAACTCAGATTTTAAATTAGTTTTTATTTGAAACGTAGTAAATTTTTCAGGAGGACGTCCTATTTTATAAATTGTTCCATTTGTTAGCAGCCAAGCACCGTTTGTTAATGTTGCTTTTTTTGTGTTAATCCAATTTTTGACTGTAGCATTATCATTGTATTGTACAAAGGTTGCGTCAATAAGAGAAAGTCCTTGATCGGTGATAGATTTGGCACCAATGGTTGTTCTACCTGAATTTGTACGTTGTGTTAACCATGGGATACGCGTATTATGAAGAGATGTTAGTACATTATTATCACGCCACTCAGTCATCATTTTTTCTGCTTGAGAAAACCCCCATGCGGCAAGTGGGTTGATGAGAAAAATTGAAAATAATCCAAAAAGAAAAGCTCCCAAACAGGCAGGCATAAGAAATTGCCATGCAGAAACACCAATTGAACGAGTCACAACAAGCTCAAGTTTTCGATTAAGCGAGATCAACATTACCATTGCAGAAAAGAGCGCAATAAAGGGGATGAGTTGTTGCATGATAAAAGGGATGCGTAAAACAGAGATAAGAAAAGCATCTTTTGCCGTGTAATGGGGAAGGTTGGATAGCCGACCAGAGTTTTCTGTAAAGTCAATCAAAAGAGCAAGAAGCAAAATCCCCCCAAAAAAATAACAGGTCATTTTCACATAACGTATAAAAAAATATCGTCCAAGCGTCCACCCAATCATGATACCTCATCTGAGAGATATTGAGATTTTAGATGTTTAAATTTGCGGACAAATTTTTGAAAACCTATTTGAATAACCTCATTAAGTTTTGTGGGAATACCAATTTGATGATTTGTTAAGAGCATAAAAAAAATAAGAACACTCATGCCTATGGGGGTAATATAAAGAAGAGGAATGTATGCAAGATCGCTTTTTGCTTTTTCGGCGAAAAAATATCCTATCCAATACACCAGCAAAGAAAAGGCAATTGCAGAAAAGTTTGCAGAGTTACTTGCTTGTCGATATGAGCGTGTATCTCCTGCGGCTGCTAATGCAATGAGTGAAAAAACAATTGGATAGAGCCATTCTGTAAGCCTGCGGTGAAACTCAGCTTTATATTGGAGAGGTTTTCGCTGATAGTAGGGATCCCTTGGGTCAGGGCTTAGTAAATAAGAAAGTGGGCGATCTTTTGGGTAAAGTGTGGGCGCTTTATCATTGGGGATAAATTCACTTAAACTAAAGGTATATGAGCTAAATTGAACGATTGAGATACTGTCATTTTGACGATTGATCCTTTCTATTTCTCCGTTATTAAGAACGAGAAAACTACCTTTTTTGTTGCTCACAATGGACGCGTCTGTTGCATAATAAAAAAGATCAGTTTTAGGATCACGCTGGTCGGCAATGAAAAGACGCCCAAGCGTTCCATTTGGATTGCGTTCGCCAATTTCTATGTAAAGATTATTGGCTAGTTTTTGGAAGCTGCCTTCACTAATGAAAAGATTAATAAGATCAACATGCGCACTCGCTAGCATTTGTCGCATGTTAAAACGTGCTTGAGGAACAACAAAATTGGCTATAGAAAAGGAAGCACATGAGGCAACAATAGCGAGAAGAAGAATTGGTTTCCAAACAGTACTTTTGGGAAAACCCGAGGCACTGATGATCGCGAGCTCTGAGTCTTTATTCATTGCTGAAAGAGTGCTTGTAATTGCAATCACTAATGCAAATGGAATGACAAGAAAAATAACAGAAGGGATCAATGAGAGTGAAAAATGCAAGACTGTTAGGAGTGTTTGTCTGCTTGTTGTGAGAAAGTTTATCCTTGCAAGAATTTGCACTGTCCAACTGATACTGATTGCTGTAATCATGACAGCACCAAATAGGACAAGAACACGTTTCAGGATGTAGAACTCAATAATACGCATAGATTGGATAACAGCCTCAGTATTTAACCAAAAAGCAGGTATTTTACACTGCCTTGAATTAAAAATATAATCAAACTTAAAAAAGATATCTTTATATCTATTGCACATTTTTACCAAATAAATAGTGTAGAATGTTTGCCAGCGTTAATCTATTCTACCATATATTTTATTTTCGATGATAGAGAAGCTAGAAAACCAGCTAAAATAAACCTTTTTATTAATTAAAAAAAGATGATACATCTTTTTTCTTTTTCTCTCTTTAAGACACATGAAAAAAAAGGTAGAATGCACGATCTCAAAAAGAGGAATCGTTATATTTTTGGTCAATTCCTTTTGTGCTGGAGAGGATAGAAGTTTTTCCAGAAAGATGTTGGTTTTTTATAAAGGGTGATGAGGCTTGAGAGAATGGATATTCTGTTCTATCATTTAACGCAGTCAACGCTGGGAGATATTTTGCCAACGCTTGTGGAGCGTGCACTAGATCGTTTTGGTAAGGTAACAATACAATTTGTGAGTACAGAGCAACGCGATGCTATGGATACACGTTTATGGGTTTATGCTGATGAAGCATTTATTGGACATGGAACTGAATGTGATCAATATCCAAACTTTCAGCCTGTATTTCTTACCACGGGACAGGAAAATCCGAATGATTCAAAGATACGCTTTCTCATAGAGGGAGCTGTTTGTACGGATATTGATGTTTATCAGCGGCTTGTAGTGATATTTGATGGTCGAAACGATAAACAGTTGGATTTTGTTCGTGCACAGTGGAAAAAGTATAAAATGGAGAGTCATAATTTAACTTATTGGCAACAGACTGAAGATCGCTGTTGGGAAAAACAAGTTTGATGCGTGTAGCCTCTGTCATTTTGATTTTTATAGGATTGATAGGAATAATGAATCCGACACTCTTTATTGCAGAAGAATCAGGAGGGGTCGTTGGGTTTTTGTTGTGATTTTTCTTCTTGGAGTACTAAAGATGTGGACTGAAATCAAAAAAATAAACGGCAAAGATGATGATCATTGATCGAATTTTGCTTGTTTTATGGGCTGTGATGTTAGCGTTTTTTTGCGTTTTATGGTTGGGAACAACGCGTATCCTGTCACAAATGTTTCCTGTAGTTTATATAGGAACTATTGCAGACATTTTATTCTTTTTTCTGAGTGCATTGTTTGCTGGAATATTATGGTGGAGTGTACCGCACCCCATGTCTTTGAAAATGAAAATGGCGGCATTTCTGCCGCCAATATTCGTTTTATTTTTCTTCATTGTGTTCTAGCTGGATATTTCATCATCTTTAAATCCGACGAAGCAAAGCAATGAGATAAAAGAGGAAAGAAGTAAATAATAACCAATATAAGAAGCACCAAAATGTTGCACCAAATATTCTGCAATATAAGGTGCAAGAGATCCTCCAACAATACCGGATAAATTAAAGGTTACAGAGGCACCTGTGTACCGTATTTCTGTTGGGTATGGTGAAGCCAAAACAGCACCAAGCGGACTATATACCATTCCCATAATTGATAAGCCAATGGTAGACATCGCAAGGATTCCTAAGATTCCAGAGCTCAAGAAATAAGGAACCGCAAAAGAATAGACACCAAGAATGATTGTGACCCAGATCATCAAAGTTCTACGTCTAACACGATCAGCGATTTTTCCAGTGAGAACAGTAAAAATTGCACAGAAAACAGCACCGATAATTTCTACTTCAAGAGCTTGATAAAATGGCAATTGTAAATGGTTTGTCGCATAGCTTAACAAATAGGCACTAACCAAATAAAATAACACAAATGTCGCCATACCACAAAATGTACCAAGAAATAGAACCCGTGGATATTTTAAAAAGACATCTATTATAGGAGCTTTGACACGTTCTTTACGTTCAAGAGTTTTTTTGAATGCAGCTGTTTCGTTTATTGAAAAACGAACCAATAATCCCACAATCATAAGAGCCACTGAAGCGATGAAAGGAATACGCCATCCCCATGCCAAAAGTTCACCATGATCAAGAAAGTGCAACAGGCCTAAATAGACAGCAATAGACAAAAACAAGCCAAATGGAACACCTAATTGAGGAAACATTGCGTACCAGCCACGTTTCTCCGGAGGGGCATTTTCTGTTGCAAGGAGGACAGCTCCCGCCCATTCACCTCCTAATCCCATACCTTGTCCTATACGGCATAGCGTTAAAAAGAAAGGTGCCCACCACCCCGCGGTTTCATAAGTAGGAAGGAAACCAATAACAGCTGTTGACAACCCCATAGTCAGAAGTGCAGCGATAAGCGTCGCTTTTCGTCCGATTTTATCTCCAAAATGTCCAAAAACAATTGATCCTAAGGGACGGGAAAAAAAGGCCGCTCCAAAAATTAGGAAAGATTGTAAAATAGCAAGTTGATCATTTTGTGTTGGAAAAAATACATGAGGGAATATCAGTGCTGCAGCAGTTCCAAAGACATAAAAGTCAAAGTATTCAATTGTTGGTCCAATAAGGCTTGCAAATAAAATACGACTAGGGGAATTTTTTTTGCTTATACCTTGTGTTTCTGAGTTTATAGACATGAATAGAATGTCCCTTTCAGTATATGACAAATGAAATTATGAAACTAATTTCTTATCAGTTATAAAAATTTCAAAACAGTGTCGAGTCGACATTATTTATGCTTTTAATGCATAAAAACAATAAATATGACAAAGTAAGCATGAATGATTGTCCTGTAGATGTATCCAAATTAACTACAATGAAAACACCATTCTAAATGCCACAATTTTAAATACTATAAAAGATAGGAATATATTTCTATAAACTATACCATCTCTCTAATTTTGTATTGCTTTGTTCTCTTAAGACACGACACTAGCTTAGTTTGTTTAGGGATAAATTTGTTTTTTTTTAGATTTAGTGTTTAGCTTCTCAAAAATATCCAAAAAATCTTTTTCTGGATACAATTAAAACACTTTAAAAGTGTATAAATAGACTTATTTGTAATCAATAATTGCAAATAAGTCTATTTATATACGCTGTAGTGTTTGATTAGTCAGAATTTAGTGCACTAAATGCTTCCTATATCATGATGTGTTATCTTAAAAAACGTGAGATTAAGCAGGGGCGTTGTATTGTTTGTGTATAAGCACTTTTTTCTCAATACGTGGAATTTTTTATTTGAAATCATGAAGTATGGGTAATGCAACGCAAATTAAAGTTAAATTGGGGGGCATTAATGTCCATTGATTTTCTTGTGAAGATTACAAGTACAGATAGAGTACCTAGGTTGGGGGAGAGCATTAATACCAATAGGCATAAGTGAACATCTAGAAGAAATGAAAAAATTGTTATCAGAAGTGAGTGGATTAAAAGAAAAAAGAGGGAATCAAAAAGGATACCGAATGAACAGACAATAGAAGTAAGTAAGTTCTCAGAAGAGGAGAAGAAGAGAACAGGAAACATTTCCTTTAAAGTACTAACGAATTCAGTAGGTTATAATGATACTACAATCTATCAACTATAATTCTGAAGAGTTTGGTGAAAAAGTAAAGAGTTTCAACTATAAGAATGCAGGATATTCCATCAATAATACGGTACAGGAGGGTGGAAGGCTCTATATTGATGAAGCGAGAATCAGTAGGGATACGACAATTGAAAATTGTGGTATTAAGTTTGTCAAAAATATGAGTATTGCAGGATATGCCGTTGTTAAGGAAGGTGAAAAACAAATTGTTGGGGAAGGGGCAGTTGCAGAAGGTGCTAGAATCTATGGTGGTGAACAAATTATTTTTTGAAAGGGAGGAGGTGAGAGTAATATTGAAGAAACTAAAAGATATTCAAGAAAGTAGAGCTTATGACATTATGAACAGTGATTTATGGTCAAAACAAAGTACTAGGGCTACGGAATGTGTATAGTAATGGGATAGTCTTTGGCACAAAGATTATGAGAGGAGGTGTACAGAATCTTAATGGTACAGAGAATTTTAATAATAGGTTTGCAGAAGATGATGATGCAGACGATGAAGATTTTACACTAAATGAGAGTACTTCCGCACTTAATACCGAGGTTTTTAAAGATGGTGTGCAGAATATCTTTGCGGGAGGAAATGCGAGTGATGTTACTTTATATGACAATGCTACTCAGGAAATATATGATACTGGACATGCGGATAATCTAACAATTAATCATCAAGCAAAATCATGGTTACATGTTGGTGCAATATTAGATAAAGATACAAATGTTAATGATTTTGATAGCCTCTATCTCTATGCTGGTAATGATGAAGTTGTTATTGAAGTGGAAAATCTTATTTTAAATAGAGAAGATGCCAAGTTATACTCTACTGCTGTTAAGGATAACGGAAAAAAATCCCAGATTAATATTAAGAATTTAAAAGGGAGTAGCAGAGTTGTTTTTACGTCTTCTTTGCTTGTTAGGAATTACTCTCAGCTTACTGTTGGTGATCCTTCAGGTTCTTTACATTTCAATGTCAATCTTGCCAAACAACTTGGTGATTACCTTCTTATTAAAAAAGTGGGGCAGGTTATCATGCAATAAATGTTATTGATTCTGGCGTTGAAATTACAAGTTCTTCCCACAAAAATCTTAAATTAATTTCTGATCGCAGTGGAAATGCTCATTTTACTTTGACAAACGGCTTTGGTGAAAAAATTAAATATTGATGCCGGAACCTATGTGTATAGTTTGAAACACAGAAAAAATGCCAGTAAAGTGGGAGTTGGTTTGAGCAGTTTAGTCAGTGATAGATTAGAGCTTTATGCGGAAGCACATTATGTCAAAGGTCATAAGACAAAGCAGTCACTCCAAAACATTTTAGGGATGCACTATAGTTTTTAACTATGTGTTTTGTTGAATTAAATATTTAATGCATGGTTACAGAAAAAATTTTGAGGAATTGTTGAGACACTTTTTAGAAGGGGTTATGCACTTTAATTATAGATGGCATTTTTTGTATTTTACTTTTTCTCTTTGATAAGGTCTTTTTGAAGGAATTCTAAAGGAATAGAGAAATTCTCGTATACTCTCGATTAAAAAAGCAACCTCCAAGTATGGAAAAAGTAGTTTTTGCGAGAGAGAGGGTATCGGGGAGGGGAAATTATTACAATCTTAGGTTGAAAATATATTTTGCAGAGCTAATTACCTCTGATGTCTACTCAGACATGAAGGGGGGGAGGATATAGTTATGCAATATAAATGGAAATTAAGCTGTTGTGCACTCATAATCAGCAGCTATTTTGTGCAAACTGCAGTTGCAGGTGAGAGGGGGACACAGCCTTTTTATCAGCCTACAAACTATGGCATAAATGAGAAAACATTCCGTAGTCAGTATAATGAGGGCTTGATAACAGAGAAAGGCACAAAGACTAGAGTATCTAAAAGTGATGTCACTGTGGATAAAAATACTGAAATATCGCTCAGCGAAGTGCAGGGATTTAATGGAAATAATGGTATCAATGTTAAACAGAGTACGAAAGGAAGAAATCTTGCGGTACGTAAAAAGCCTGAACTCATCTTTGTTAAGGATGGAGCAATTCTGGAAAATTTTGTACTCGAGAATGATGCTAAAGCCTATATTTCCAATGATGGTGAGGTAGATGATCCAGGGCGGTCTGTCAATAACACGATTAGGGATGGTGCAGAGATTTATGTTTATGGAGGAGGTCTTAGTGAAAATAGCAAAATTGAACATGGTGGAACTGAAAATGTTCAGGCTTTAAAGGGAAAACAAGGATTTTCAAAAAATGCTGTCGTTAAAGAAGACGGACAACAGAGTGTTGGGAACGGAGGAAAAGTAGAAGGAACTGAAATTTATGGTGGTGAACAGCTTATTTTCGGGGAAGGTGATGTTGGAGGACAGATTAAAGGGAGTAGTGCTTCTAATACTGTAATTTATGGACAAGGCAAAATATTAGGGCAACAAAAGGTATACGATGGGGGAAGTGCTTGGAATACGAAAGTTATGCAAGGAGGTGTACAAGAGATTGCCAAAAAGTCTCAAAGCACAAAAAATGGTGGCTCTGCGTTTGATACACAAATCTTTGGTGGTGGCAAACAGCGTGTCTTAGAAGGAGGAAAGGCTATAGGTGTCTCTTTAAATGAGAATGCTATTCAGGAAATATATGGTGATGGATTTGTAAAAAATCTAACAATGAATGATGAAGCAAAATCATGGGTTCATGCTGGTGCAACATTAGAGGGTAAGACACTACTAAATCATTCTGGACAGCTTCATCTTTATGCTGGAAATGATCAACATCGTACTAAAGCAGAAGATGTTATTTTAAATGGACAAGATACAAAACTATATTCTATCACCGATGAGTTTGATGGAAAAAGCTCTCTCATTCAGAAATTAAGTGGTGAGGGGAGTGTTATTTTTGCTTTTACTGGCTCCGATCCTTACTACTCTCAGCTTCATGTTAATGACCTTTCAGGAAGTTTACACTTCGAGTTTAATACCACGATCGCACATAACCGTGGTGATTATCTCTTCATTGAGAAGAGCAAAGGTAATCACACAATAAGCGTTGCTGATTCTGGTGTTGAAATCACCGATCCTTCTTCAAATAAGCGTGATTTAATTACGGATCAAAGCGGTGGGGCTCATTTTACTCTGGCAGGTATCTCTGGTGAAGAAATTAATGCTATAGATGGTGGAACCTATATGTATGGTTTGAAACAGAGAAAGGATAAGAATGGAAAAATTTGGTTTTTATCTGCCGACCGCATCGATGATCCTGTACCTCCCGATCCGGTAAACCCGTTAGTTCCTGGTGGGGGAACAACAACTCCTTCAGTTGATGCAGTACTCTCCATAGCAGTAGCTTCTGGACTTATTTTTAATAATGAGCTGGATATTGTGCGTACTGGTAGAGGGATTATGGACCAACACAGAAAAGATACAGATCTATGGGCTTATGCAATTAAGAGCAGAGAACGTATTACTACAGGCCATACACATTTTAAGCTTGAGCAGACAGGTATAGTATTGGGTGCTGATCAGTTGAACGAGTTAACACATGGAGATTTGTATATTGGTGGTTTTGGTAGTTATGATCAAGTACGCATTGCTCATGTACGAGGCGGTGATAGCGACATAAGCAGTTATAGCGTTGGAACGTATGCGACTTACTTTGATAATCGTGGGTGGTATATGGATGGGGTTTTGAAATATAACTATTACCGAGATAATCTGAAAGCTGTTTCAACGAACGGTTTAGCCATTCAAGGCAATTATAATCAGTGGGCGATAGGTGGGGCATTTGAGATTGGCTGTCGTTTTGAGCCAGCACAAAGCACTTGGATGCAGCCTTATATCAAGCTAACAGGTTTGCAAGCTCAGGGTAGAAAAATCAAACTTTCTAATGGAATGACAGGTGATATAAGTCCATTAACTTCGTTCCGTAGTGAAGTTGGGTTAACTGCAGGGCATGAATTTATTTTTGATGCAGAAACTTCATTAACGGCTTACATTACGGCAGCTTGGTTACGTGAGAATGTAAATAATAATCATACGAAAATTAATAACCAGTATAAGTTTATCACAGACTTGTCTGGAAATGCCGGTAAATTAGGAATTGGTGTAAACAGTTTTGTCAATGATAAACTAACGCTTTATGCGGAAGCACGTTATCTAAAAGGGCATAAGATTAAGCAGTCACTTCAGGGTATTTTAGGGCTACGCTATAGTTTCTAAATACGTGTTTCTCGTGTTGATTAACTTTAAAAATGTAATTATCATATAGGTCAAACCTTCAATGTTTAGCTAAGATCTCTTGAGATATCGAGAGGTCTTATATTTTTTAAAAAAGCAAAATCATTTTCTCATTTATTATTATAAATATTGTAAATTATGACTTGAATACAAAGGCATAATTTGCGTTTTGTGAAGTTATACGGCTTAAAACCAGAATAGTTTTTGTACGATTCACAAAATTACAATCTATGATTGTATAACAATAAAGTACACTATG
The DNA here is from genome assembly GCF_902825155.1 of Bartonella taylorii 8TBB. Classification (GTDB taxonomy): domain Bacteria; phylum Pseudomonadota; class Alphaproteobacteria; order Rhizobiales; family Rhizobiaceae; genus Bartonella; species Bartonella taylorii_A. The sequence goes on along the minus strand of NZ_CADEAG010000003.1, from coordinate 63,152 downwards.
ATACAAATTAAAATGCGTTACTTACGTAATAGTAGGATATTTATCTAATAACTGATGAGTGGAGGTGGATAATGCAGATTGGGGTTTTTAGTGTTGATGATCAGTAACTGCCTCGTGCAAGTTGCAGGTGCAACTGAGAACAAGAATGGTGCACTAAAAAATATAACGGATGAAGGAAGTGTATCAAAAGGTTCTGCAATGATTGGTAATCCTTTTAACAGTAATATTACGATCGAAGGTGGTGGCGTAGAGATTGTTGAGAATTGAGGAAATTGTGTAGATTTTACTACTGAAAAGGGGGGGGAATGCGAATAGTTACACGTGCAGGACATGCGGTGAATGCTAAAATCCTTGGTGGTAAGCAGTTTGTTCACGAAGAGAAGAATTTTGATCTTACATGTGTGGAGAGAAAAAGCAGTGTATATAGCACTACAGTTTCTGGGGGGAGCGGAGCAATAGGGCAACAGGGTGTGTATATGATGGGGCGTGGGTTTGGAATACGAAAATTACGAAAAATGGAGAGCAAAATCTTTATGCGGAACGGAGGCAAGATGGTGGGAAAGCGATGTATACCTGTGGGCTCTGGGAGTGGTAGATAGCACGTCTTGGTGTTAGAAGAGCCTTATGGGATCACTTTGAGTGTTACTGCTATTCAAGTCGTGTATCCTAGTGGATTTATAGATAGTTAATGATCAACGATTCTGCTAGCTCGTGGCTACATATTGGTGTAAAGGACATAGCCCGAGAAGTAAGAATTAATAATAATGGACGCCTTTATTTACTCGCTGATGATGTCACAAACTATATCACTAAGAAAAAGATTTTGATAGAGGGAAGAAGTGATGAAACACTATTTTTTGTTGGTGAGCGGAATATCGTAGTAAGAGCTCAGATTAATATTGAAAATTTAGGTGGTGATGAGAGAGCTGTTATTTTTTACTTCTATTTTGTATGTTCCACGTCATATTTCGCTTCATGTTGATGAACTTTCAGGTAATTTACATTTTCGGTTCAATATTAGGGCTAGAGGTGATGGGAGTGATTACTTATCGATTGGAGATAGTATAGGAAATCATAAAATAAGCGTTTCTGATTCTGGTCGTGAAATTACAGGACCTCTTTCACAAAAGAGTAGTTTTGTTATTGCAGTTAAGTTAATTACGGGTAGAAGCTCAAACGGAGGAGCCAATTTTACGCTGACAAATAGTGCTAGCATGGCAGGTGAAGCTGTTGATGGTAAGGCCTATATATATATTTAAACAAAAAAGAAAGAAGTGCTGATTTGAGTAGCAATTATACAGCTTGGTATTTAAGTATAGGCACTGAAAACTCAGAATGTTTAGTCACTCTCCCTTTACGTATGAATAAGAGATCAAAGGTTACTACTTTTTTAGGGTTCTCATCTAGTGAAGTGAATACACACCTTTAACAGAGACCATCTTCTTTTCGAAAGCAAGGTTCTCATTCTCAGACGGCTACTTATGGGCAAAATAGCAGGCCAAAATCAAGATCCCCTCGGTACTTGAGAGAGGTTCAGCATGTTTCTATTTCTTTAACTGTTTTATTTTTGGAAGATCAGATATCAGGTTCAGCTGGTCGAGGATCATCTTTCTGATGAGCAACAGCAATTTTTTGTTTCTGCAGATACTTCATTGTTAGCTGATCAGATGATTGTGCGCTTAAGTGATCAGGATCAACTTTCTCCTCAATTGCGTAAGGAAATATCAGTTTCTCATTTTCTGACTACCCCCTCTATGGATGCAGCGTTGTCTATAGCTATAATATCTGGGCTTGTTTTTTATAATGAACTGCGAGCTATATATGCTAGGAGAGGAATTTTAGACAGAAGTAATAAAAATACAGTTTTTTGGACATATGTGATCAAAAGTAAAGAAAACATTGCTACAGGTCATACAGATTTTAAACTTGAACAGACGGGTATAGTTCTAAGTATCAATGGTTTAAATGAGCTAATGAATGGAGATGTTTATATAAGTGGTTTTGGCAGTTATGATCAAGCACGCGTTGCACATGCCTGAGGTGGTATCAGTGTATAAATACTTATAGCGTTGGAGATTGTGCGACTTATTTTGGTCATAATGGGTGGTATCTAGACGGTATTTTAAAATATAATCGTTATCAAAACACCTTAAATGCTATTTCCACGAACGGTTTAGCGATTGAAGGAAATTACCATCAGTAGTCGGTAGATCATCATTTGAAGCTGGTTACCGTACATTCCAATGACAGGTGATATAAATCCCTTTACGTCATTACACAGTGAGATTGGTTTGTCGTTAGGGTATGAATTCGGATTGGGGGCGGTTTCATCATCTCTTGCTTACATTACGGTAGCATGGTTGTGCGAGAATAAAGATGATAACCACACGACAATTAATCAATGGCATCAATTTGCCACTGACTTATCAGGGAATGCTGATAAAGTAGGAATTGGTTTGAGCAGTTTAGTCAGTGATAGATTAAAGCTTTATGCGGAAGCACATTATGTCAAAGGGTATAAGACAAAGCAGTCACTCCAAGGCATTTTAGGGGTGCACGATAGTTTCTAACTATGTATTTTCTCTTTTATTTGCTTTAACATGTGGGAGATTTTGTGGGTTAGACGCACGATGTTCAGAGCATTTTTTAGAGGAGAGAGCTTTTGTAAAAGCTGTATATGTTGCCACGTATTGGATTTTTTTCTTGTAGCTTTCTATCTTTTGAAGAGCACTTTTATGAGAGGCTTTTATTAATTAAAAAAAGCGATCTAACCTTTTTAAAAGAGGATATACTCCTTTGTGATGAGATGAATAACTGCGAAATTTCTTTTTTATTAAAGTTTTCTTGACAATTGATTACGCATTTTTGAAAATTGGTGCGGATTTTTCTACAATCTCTTGGCAAAATGCTTCTCGCTCGCTATAGAACGCCCAGATAATATTATAAATGCAAATAAAGGTGGTCAAATGACTGTAGAACGTACTTTTTCAATGATTAAACCAGATGCAACACGTCGTAATTTGACAGGAGCAATTACAAAAATGCTCGAAGATGCAGGACTGCATGTTGTTGCATCTAAGCGAGTGTGGATGAGTCAGCGTGAGGCTGAAAGGTTTTATGCTATTCACAAAGAACGCCCATTTTTTGGTGAGTTGGTTGAGTTTATGTCTTCTGGTCCAACAGTTGTGCAAGTTTTAGAAGGTGAGAATGCAATAGCCAAGAACCGTGAAGTGATGGGCGCTACGAATCCTATGGATGCACAAGAAGGGACAATTCGTAAAGTTCATGCTTTGTCGATTGGTGAAAATTCTGTTCATGGTTCTGATAGCTCTGAAACCGCAAAAATAGAAATTGCTTTTTGGTTTTCAGAAATGGAAATTGTTGGTTAATAAAAGCATGTATGAAAAGTAGAGAATCCCGAAATATACCATTTTGGGATTTATCTTATAAGGTTTAAATTTTTTAAAAGAGTGTATAAAGTGCATAACTTTTCATGTGATAACGTGTTTTAAGCCAGCTCGAAAATAATCCCATCCTGTCCACAATGTGAGAAGAGCAGAAATCCATAGCATGGTAATGCCGAATTCCACTGTGTAAATGAAAATTTTATTACCGGCCGGTCCTGCTAAGAGAAGGACAATGGCTATCATCTGTACAAAAGTTTTCCATTTTGCAAGACGAGAGACGGGAACACTGACTTTCAATTCAGCCAAGTACTCACGTAGTCCTGATACAAGAATTTCCCGACAAAGGATAATAATAGCTGCCCATAGTGTCCACCCAGCGATAGTACTGTCGGCGGCAAGTAAGAGCAAACAAGCAGATACGAGAAGCTTATCTGCAATTGGATCTAACATGCGACCGATATTGGATGTTTGTTCCCAAATACGGGCAAGGTAGCCATCAAGAAAGTCAGTAATAGATGCAATAACAAAAATAGAAGCAGCGGTCCAACGTGCGATATCGCTTGATTGCAGCCGTCCTTCTAAGAAAAAGCACGCAACAACCATTGGCACTGCGATAATCCGTGCATAAGTCAGAATATTTGGAAAAGAAAAAGTATGATTTTTCATAGAGCTATTTTCAATTCTTTGTAAGAGATGGTTCATTTTATAAACGTAACAAGGCAAAGATAATGAAACAAGCTTATTTTTCATTAAAATAGTTATGAATTTTTTTTGCAATGGTGACCGAAATTCCCGTAACTTTTGTTAAATCCTCAAGTGAAGCATTGGCAACGGCTTTGGCGCTTCCAAAATGATGAAGCAACGCACGCTTTCTTGTTGGACCAATATTGGCGATTTCATCAAGTGGATTTTTGAATGTTGCTTTTTTCCGTTTTGCTCTGTGCGTTCCAATTGCAAAACGGTGCGCTTCATCGCGAAGACGTTGCAAGAAATAAAGGATAGGATCACGTTGGGAAAGTGTAAAGGGTGTTTTACCTTTTATAAAAAACCGTTCACGTCCCGCGTTACGATCAGCACCTTTAGCTATACCAACGACTGTGATAAGATCGTCCAATTTTAATTCAGAGAGTATTGTATGTACACTGTTTATTTGTCCTTCACCACCATCGATTAATATGAGATCAGGCCACATAGGGAAAGAATCACTATTTTGCCCTTTTACATCATCGCATTTGTTAGGTAAATTATGTTCCTTGATAAGACGTAAAAATCTTCGTCTCATGATTTCTTTCATCATTCCAAAATCGTCACCAGGTGTAATATCGGTCGAGCGAATGTTGAATTTACGATATTGATTTTTAATAAAACCCATTTGGCCCGCGACAATCATCACACCTACCGCGTTTGTCCCCATAATATGAGAATTGTCATAGGCTTCTATACGATATGGAATATGAGGCAGTTGAAATATTTCAGCAAGCCCCTGAAATAATTTTATATGTGTAGCTGTTTCAGCAAGCTTGCGTCCAAGTGCTTCATGCGCATTGATATAGGCGTGATTAACAAGGGTTTTACGTTCACCTTGTTTGGGTAAAGAGAGAAGTATTTTTCGGTTTGCTTTTAGACTAAATGCCTCCGCAAGAAGCGCTTTTTCTTCAACTGATTCAGATAAAAGGATAAGTTTTGGAAGAGGCTTATCATCATAGAATTGGGCAAGAAAACTCGCTAAAATTTCAGTACGAGAAAAAGATGGATCTGCTTTGGGGAAATAGGCTCTGTTTCCCCAATTTTGTCCCATACGGAAAAAGAACACTTGAATACAGGTCGCTCCCTCTTGTTGCGCAATCGCAAATACATCTGCTTCTTGTATTGTTTGTGGGTTAATGCCTTGATGACTTTGTATGTGAGAGAGAGCCGATAAGCGGTCGCGATAGGCTGCTGCTCGTTCAAAATCAAGGTTTTCTGCGGCGTGATGCATAGCTTGAACCATATCATTTTTAACAGATTGGCTTTTACCTGAAAGGAAAGTTTTTGCTCCTTTCACCAATTCTCTATAATCACTATTACTAATTTCATCTGTACAAGGCGCAGAACATCGCTTAATTTGATAAAGTAAACAGGGGCGCGTACGGTTTTCAAAGACTGCATCGGTACAGGTTCGTAATAAAAAGGCGCGTTGCAAAACATTGATTGTTTGCGTTACAGCACCGGAAGAGGCAAAAGGGCCAAAATAATGGGCTTTTCTTGTGCGGGCACCACGATGTTTGTAAAGTGCAGGTGCCTGATGATCATCCGTGATAATGATATAAGGAAAACTCTTATCGTCACGTAGTAAAACATTAAAACGTGGATGTAACCTTTTTATGAGATTAGCTTCTAGGAGGAGCGCTTCTGTTTCTGTATGAGTCACGACAAATTCCATATGATATGTCGCATGAATCATGCGGGCAATACGGTTATTGTGCCCTTGTTCACGCGTATAGTTTGAAACGCGTTTTTTAAGATTACGTGCTTTGCCAACATAGAGAACATCACCCTTCTCATCAATCATTCGATAAACGCCTGGCTTATGCGGAAGGTGTTTGACAAACTCTTGTATGAGTTTGCTACCTTTCAATTGATTTTTATAATTTCCTTGATTAGCATTGTCCCACGTAATGTGAGAGAGAAAAGGAAGCTTTTCCCTTTCATTTTGGGGACGAGCTGTGTTGTTTTTCAGGATCATTCAGTTTATCCGGAAGTGTTTTCTGTTTTTCATATGAAATGCTCTTATCTATCAAGTCCTATCATGTATGTAATGATAGTCATTTTTCCTATAAATAACGCATTATGACATGAGATCATTCAATTTTGGAGTTATTTTACTTTTCATAAAAGCATAAGGGTGGTCTAAAAAAGTTTTATGAGTTTGCCAACGCTTGTCTATTGCGGATAAGAAGAGTAAATCTATGATGATGAAAAACTACATTAAAATAGGTTTTACTTCAAAAGGCAAATTCGTGCTGCTGACTATGATGTACATTAAGGAGCATAATTAAAGTTCAAGGAAACTGATATTCTAGTGTTGCAATATTTTTCAGCTGTTTCACATCTTTGATTTTTATGAAGAAGATTTTAATTTAAGGTGGACATTAAATGAAAAACTCTAGCATAATGAACGTTCCTTCTGTATCCATTTATGCGTTATTTGTGCATTTTTATCTTGTCCCAGACGAGCGAGAAGAAAGGGACTCAGTTTTTTCACTTCTTCTTCAAGAAGGTAGGGAGGATTTATAAGAATCATACCACTTCCATTCATTGTAGGTGGTAGTGAGCTTTTTCGAATACGCATTTCAAGTTGTAGAATTTTTGGAATTCCTGTTTGATAAAGTGCATAAAGAAAATTTTCAATTTCTTTGTCATATTTAATAGGATACCATAAAGCGTAGATTCCTCTGGGAAAACGGCGATACGCTTTCACCAATCCTTCAACAAGGCGAGAAAATTCGCCAGGCTTTTCAAAGGGAGGATCAACGAGGATAAATCCACGTTTTTCTTTTGGTGGTAAATGCGCATTTAAAGAAAGCCAACCATCTAAATGCAAGACTTTTGTTTGATAATCACCGGCAAAATTTTTTGCTAAAATATGGTAATCTTCATCATGCAATTCAATTGCGGTTAGTCTATCTTGTTTACGCAATAATTGGCGAATAACAACAGGAGAGCCAGGATAGAATAGGATTTCTTTTTCCCCTTTATTGAGTGCATCAATAATATCATACCATGGGCAAAGGAGTGTTTTTAAATCTTCTGGGATAGGAGCTAAAAAAAGCCGTTGGATACCTTCGCGCCACTCTCCCGTTTTGTGTGCTTCCAAAGAAGAGAGATCATAAATGCCGATTCCAGCATGCGTATCTATAACACGAAAAGCTTTTTCTTTGTGCTTGAGATATTCTACAATGCGGGTGACAATAATGTGTTTAAAAACATCAGCAAAATTGCCAGCATGATAAATATGCCGATAATTCATGAATAAATTCTACCCTATATACAACTGCTTACTAAATTTGACTCTGAACATAGATAATGACCTTTATATCAATAAACATTCTCTATGTAGAGTTAAAACAATCAAAAGAGCATATATATCTAGTGAAAAATGCTAATATAATGGCTTTAGCAATTATTTGCTATATTTTGAATCTTTTACCAGGATACGAACAGGAAGAGAGAAAAGACTTCAATTGAAGCCTTTGTCATTTATCTTTGTGAAAGAATTTTTTATTATTTTTGCCTTAAAAAGGAGAAATCATAGAGAGTACAAATTAACTGAAAAACAAGCGAAAATAACTAAGAATTTAAAAGTAATTTTCACATTGATTAATAAGCTTATCAACGATTTGAAAATTTACACATTATTAAATGCCTGATAAAATTAGATGCTTGATAAAAATACTATGAGATTAATAGTTTCTTTCTTTAACAAAGTTACTATGACACTATGAGAAAGAACAGTAAGAACACGATCGTTGTGTGCAAACTGATTTCCAACGCGAGAATTTAAGAGTAATTTTTATTAGTAAGAGCGCAAGTTGTATGTTTATGTGTAAAATAGCTAGGTTATTATGCATAATATTGAAATATAGCTTAAAAAAATTGACATAAGATATACGATCCATGTCAACAAAATGAGAGATTGTTGATAAAAATAACACCAAGGTATTGCAATAATCTCGTAAATAAAGACTGTAATTATTGGTATTTCGAACGTTGTTCTAAGAGCTGAAACAAAAGCCTTCATGATGGAACATAAGGCTTTGGGTTTTTGTTTTGTTTACGTGCAATATAGGGACAGCAAATGATGTCAAAACGCTTATCATCTCTTTATGTCAAGGGAAGTGGGTGTGATGATGTTTTTATTTTTATTGATCAAGAAGAGGGGAGGGTGCAACGTATGTCTCGACTTCATGTTTTTGATTTAATAAAAGGTGGCTTTAATGCCAATTATCTTCCTGTTTTAGATATTCCTATAAGGGGAGCACGTGATATGATTGGAACGCGTATGCTCAGGAGAAGGAAATAGTTACAGCTTTAGAGATCTGCATCATTTCAAGCACTTGTGGATGGGGGTGCTTCACCAGTAATGAAAACATATTCTCGGACATGGATGAGCGCTTTCTGATGTGCATTTGCGTTAACACATCTTGATGTCCCGCTTGATATTTTGAAAAAGTACGATTTTATGCCTTTTAAAAATTTGGTTGATTTATCAGCTGTGCAATGATTGCGCATATTGTTGTTTATGAAGCGATTGATGATACAGTTTCTGTAACCTTGTCTAAGGGAGCTATCGAGAATATTATCCGTAAGAAGATAGGCTTTAACAGGCTTTTAACGTCAGATGATGTATCAATGAAAGTTCTCAGGGATTATGTTTTCGGAAAATTTCTCAGATTTAACACGTAAAGTTTTTTGCATCAGGTTGTGATATTATCTTGCACTTAACGGTAATTTACAAGAGAGGTGCGCGATTGCACGGATGGTACTGTTTTTAAAAGGTAAAGTTTGGAACATACGCATAGTGCTTACAGGAGGATTTCGTAACCCGACAAACCAGATAAATCTGCTTTAAGAAAAGAGTTTTCAAGCATTTTGAATTTAGTTTGAAGCGGTTTATTATTTTTAACGTATTTGCGTTTATTATAATACGCTAAGTAAAAGGAAAAAGAGGTTAAAAAGCCAGCTTACAATAAAAAACATACGATTGCCTCTAACTTGGGAAGAAAATATACAAGTAAAACTCCATTATATTTGATATATTTCTCAGAGTAAACATGAAAAAATGAAATCAAATTGAAAAGCAATGAGAGAGAGTAATGGGTAATATTTTTTCACCAACGCATTTAATTATAATTTTATTGATTATCCTTGTGCTTTTTGGGCGTGGCAAGGTTTCTGAATTAATGGGTGATGTTGCTAAGGGGATTAAAACTTTCAAAAAGAGTATGAAAGAAGAAGAGGAGGGTATCGAGAATAAGTTTGAAATGATTGATACTTCCAAAACAATTGATATTGAACCTCAACAATCTGAACCGTTATCGGTGAAGCGTTCATCAGCACGCAAAAAAAAAACTTCTTCTTCTAAAGGGGGGAAGGCATCTGTTGTCAAAAAAAAGCATGTGAAATGATAAAGACGCAATCATAATAGTACATTATTTTTTTAATGAGAAAGTTGAGTATAAACGATGCTTGGGATTGATGGGCCAGAGTTTCTTGTGATCTTACTTGTTCTCATCGTCGTTGTTGGACCAAAAGATTTACCTAAAATGCTAAAGACGATAGCAAAAGCAATGGGGTATGTACGTTCAACGGCAAATGAATTTCGTCGCCAGTTTGATGACGCAATGAGACAAGTCGAGCTTGATGATTTACAAAAGACATTATCAGATAATCCCATTCATGGTGTGGTGGAGGATATCCACTATAATTTTGATATAGAGACAACACATCATAAATCAGAGAAAGAGAAAGAAATTTTGCAATATGATCAGAACAAAGCGAATGAAGATTTAACCTTATCTGTAGATCCTAAGGATTCTGGGAACATCCCTCTAGTTTCTAAAGAGAGAGAAGATGTGTCATGAATGTTAAGAAAGACGAAGTTGATGCCAATATGGCACCACTTTTAGAACATTTGATTGAACTCCGTCAGCGAATTATTTCTGCTCTGTTCGCATTTTTGATAGCTTTTATTCTGTGTTTTCTTGTCAAAGATTATATTTTAAATTTTTTAATATGGCCTTATCAATGGGCAATGAAAATATCAGGCGGTAATCCTGAGAGTATTCGTCTGCAATCAACGCAAGTATGGGAAACTTTTTTAACGAAAATGAAACTTGCTGCTTTTGGAGCGGTTATTTTATCCTTTCCCTATACAGCTTTTCAATTTTATAGCTTTATAGCACCAGGACTTTATAAAAATGAACGCATGGCTTTTTTACCATTTCTCATTGGTGGACCGATTTTATTTTGTATTGGAGGGGCATTTGTTTACGCTCTGTTAGCACCAATAATGCTTTGGTTTAGTCTTTCTCAGCAATTTCTCCCAGATGTCCATTTAAGAATAGAGTTTATAGTCCGTATTGCCGATTATTTAAGTTTTATGACATCATTTATTCTGATTTTTGGTTTGATTTTTCAATTACCTCTTGTGACTAGTCTTTTAACGAAAGTTGGACTTTTAACTTTTCATGATTTGGTATCTAAGCGAAAGTGGGCTATCCTCACCTCTTTTATAATTGCAGCGATAGTAACCCCATCAGATTTTTTTACTATGTTTGCAGTAGCCTTACCAACGATAGCTCTTTATGAGATCTCCATTTTAATCGCTTACTGTATAGAAAAAAGAAAAAAATCCTCTTAAGAGGAGTGTATATCTTGTGTAATAGGAAACGAATAAAAACGATGAAAATGAGGAATTTTGATGCTAGATATTAAGTGGATTCGTGAACACCCTAAGAAATTAGATGAAGCGCTGGAGAATCGAGGTATTGAGCCGCAAGCGGAAAGATTAATAAAACTTGATCTTGAGCGTCGCTCGCATGTTGCTAAAGTACAATCAGCACAGGAGCGTCGCAATGCGGCTTCAAAAGAAATAGGACAGGCTTTAGCTGCGTGTGATCAGAAAAAGACTGAGCGTCTTAGAGCTGAGGTTGAAGAGATTAAAACTTTTCTTTCTTCTGCTACAGTGGAGGAAAAGCGGTTGACTGAAAGTTTTGAGAAAGCTCTTTCAGAACTCCCGAATATTCCATTGGATGATGTTCCCAAAGGCAAAGATGAAAGCGACAATGTTGTTATTCGACATTTTGGTACTCCCCCAACATTTGATTTTACAGCAAAGGAGCATTTTGATCTTGGTCAAAATCTCAAAAAGATGGATTTTGAGCGCGCAAGTCGTTTATCAGGGACACGCTTTACAGTACTTTCAGGGGCATTGGCACGGCTTGAACGTGCATTGGGCCAATTTATGCTTGATGTACATGTTGAGGAGCATGGTTATACAGAGATGTCGGTACCTCTTCTCGTTCGTGAGGAGATTGTTTACGGAGCGGCTCAATTGCCGAAATTTGCTGATGATCTTTTTCAAACAACAGATGGGCGATGGCTTATTTCTACAGCCGAAGTACCGTTAACAAATTTGGTAAACAATGAAATTCTTGAGATATCAGATTTACCACTGCGATTTTCTTCTTTAACTCCCTGTTTTCGTTCGGAGGCGGGAGCTGCAGGCCGTGATACGCGCGGCATGTTGCGTCAGCATCAGTTTTGGAAGGTAGAAATGGTATCAATTACCACTGAAGAACAGTCTTTAATGGAACTGGAACGTATGACAGAATGTGCAGAAGATGTATTGAAGCGTCTTGGTTTGCCTTTTCGTACAGTGGTTCTTTCTACGGGTGATATGGGATTCGCAGCACGTAAAACTTATGACATTGAAGTTTGGCTCCCAGGTCAAGGATGTTATCGTGAAATTTCCAGCTGTTCAGTTTGTGGAGATTTTCAGGGGCGACGTATGAATGCACGGTATCGTAAAGAAGGTGATAAAGCATTACATTTCGTTCATAGTCTTAACGGTTCTGGTACAGCTATTGGACGTTGCCTTATCGCTATTCTTGAGAATTATCAGCAAGCTGATGGATCAATTATTGTTCCAGATGTTTTACAACCCTATATGAAAGGCATACGTTGTATTACTGCTTAATTTTGCAAAAGGATAACCGGTATGTTTTTTTTATTGAAAGATGATGCTGTACAAATGCAAGATTTTGCATTTTTAAATGAGTTATATCTACGACAAAGGGGCTATTTCATTGGAGAACAAATGATACTATGGGGCAAAAGGGTATTTTACGATTTCGTGAGGAATTAGCCAGCCTTGTGCTTAAAATGCGTAGCAAAGGAATTGATGATGTTCGCTTTTTTTCGGCATTCGAGAAAATTCCGCGTCAGCAATTCGTTGCTGTTCCTTGGATCAACAGTGCTTATGATAATAAAGTTATTCCTATTGAATGTGGTGAATATATTGAGCGTTTGGAAGAGCAACTCTTGATTCTTTCTGCGTTATCGTTGAAAAAAAAGCATCGTGTTTTAGAAATTGGTACAGGATCTGGTTTTTGTACTGCTCTTATGGCGTGTTTGAGTGACCGTGTGACAACAGTTGATCGTTATAAAACACTTGTTGATTTGGCACGCCAGAGATTTCAAAGTTTGGGACTTGAAAATATTGTTGTACGGCAAATTGATGGAAGTTGTACTGTTACAGGTTTGGGATCATTTGATCGTATTCTTATTTGGCCATCACGTTCTGATGAACCAAAGGAATTTTTAGAACTTCTAGCTGAAAATGGAATTCTCATTCAAGCTATAGGGCCTGATGAAGGGGTACAAAAAGTGTCGCGCTATACGAAAATTGGCAGTCGATTTGAGTGTTTAGAAATGTTTCAAGTACGTTATCAGCCTTTTATTAAAGGCATTGCGGAAATACTTTAACTTTTTAGATTTTAAGGTACTGCGCAAGTTATTCTATTTTTTATGATAAATTCATTTTGATCTTATTATAAAGATATTTATGAATAAAATATCTAATTTTAACTCTTAGGTAATATTAGAAAGCTTTAATAGAGTGAGTTGAGTGTTGACGAGTGAGCAAAACTATGTGTTTAAAAGTTTTGGGTAATATTTTCCGGCATAATTTTCAGAGAATGGCTTTTCTAACGATGATAGCGGTTTTTGCAGGGTGTAGTTCCGGCACACAGCGCTTCTCTAATGTTTTTTCTCATCGTGGGGTATCTACTGGTTCAAATATGACTACGACTATGCCTGCAAATCCGCAAATGCTATCGTATGATGGCATGATACAAAGCGCTGAATTGCCACCTGTGGATCCGAGTGATGATTCATGGACCGATGACAATATTTCGTACACTAATTCTTTACAACAAGGTGGGATACCTTCTCCGGATAGTCGAGTTATGGGGACACCGCCACGCAATCTTGGAACACTTTCCCGTTCACAAGTGTATAATTCTCCTATTTTTCGGCGAAACTCTTATATTGTTCAAAGTGGGGATACACTGTTAAGCATTGCACAGCAAATAGGGGTCAGTGTTGAGGCATTAAAATTAGCAAATGGTATAGGCAGTAATTCCATTTATATTGGTCAGGTACTGATGATCCCAAGTAGGCGTACAATGGCAGCTTCAAATGCTCACAGTGATAATTGGGGATCATCAACAAAGGATTCTTCATTCCGGTCTCAAGTTACGTCTTCCATAAAACACAAGAAGGCTCCACCTATATATAAAACTCCTGTAACAATTGTCCCTTCTACAAAAATGAACAGATCAAATATTGAGAAGAATTCTTCCAGACAGATGACCCAATTGAGCCATCAAACTGGTTTACCAGATGCTATTACGAATACAGATAATATCATTACTCCGCAAACCACAGGAATTTCTAAAATGCGTTGGCCAGTACGAGGGCGTTTGTTGAGTCAGTTTGGTCAGAAAAAAGGAACAGCAACTAATCGAGGAATAGACATTGCTGTGCCTGAAGGCTCATCGGTAAAAGCTGCGGAAAATGGTGTCGTTATCTATGCGAGTGATGGGTTAAAAGAGCTTGGTAATGTTGTTATGATTCGACACGAAGACAATGTTATTACTATTTATGGATGTAACAGTAAGCTTGTTGTTAATAAGGGACAACGGATACGACGTGGTGATGAGATTGCTAAATCGGGTGTTTCAGGAAATGTTAAAACGCCACGTGTTTATTTTGAAGTACGTAAGAATTCGTTACCTGTTGATCCGATAAAATATTTAGAAAACTAATTTATAATGACTTGATTTTGAAAGTCTATAGTTGACTTGGATTTCAAGCAAAACAATCAATTTGCTTAAATTAAGAATATCGCAGTGAAAAAGATCATATATTTGAGAAGAGTTATCAGTAAGGTGCGTTGGAAGGGAAAGCAAATTATTTTGTATCATTAATTTTTCCAGTTAATTTTAATGCGCATATTTATGATATGTAAAAAGGAACATAAATCTGTTTTTCAAAAGTTTTTTCTCATTGCCTTCTGTTTCTTAAGGATTTATTTCCTTTCTATAAAGTTGTGATTACATTGTGTAGTTATCGCTTTGTATGAGAGCCTTTCTGTCTGTATGATAGATTTCTGGGAAGGCTTTTTTCTGAGCGGAAAGTTTATTTTAGAAGAGTGGAAAATACCTGAAGTTTAACCTATAGGAGATAAAAATGTTTATTACTAACGCTTATGCTCAAGTTGCAGGTGGTGTTTCCAGCGGGACCTCATTTGTTAGCTATGTCCCGTTCATTTTGATTTTAGCAATTATGTATTTTTTTATGATTCGCCCACAACGTGTGCAAATGAAAAAGCGGCAGGAGATGCTTGATGCTGTGCGTCGTGGTGATACAGTGATAACGGGTGGTGGTATAATTGGCAAGGTAACGAAAGTTTACGATGAGAGTGGTGAACTAGAGGTGGAAATTGGTGATGATATTCGTGTTCGTGTTATCCGCTCAACATTAGCTGATGTGCGCGTTAAAGGCGAACCTATTTCAGAAAAAAAATCAAAACTTAATGCTAGAACAAAAGTACCACAAAAATCTAAATCTAAAACTACAACGAAGGAAAGTGTGAGTGCATCCAAGGAGAAGAAAACTATATCAAAGGAAAAAGAATCTTAAAGTATAATTGCAGCTTATCACGTTCTTTTACAACATATTTTTATAAAAATAGGTATTTTGTGTAAAAGATATTGCGTTGTAGAGGTAGTTATCATAGTCGATAAAGAACATAGTATTTTATTTATTTTCTGCAGACTATTAAAAAAAATATATATTTTGGAGTATCACAGCGAATTTCCTTATCCTTTAAATAATATCATTATTTTGTATGGCAGAATTCTCTTATTTTTAAGTGAATAGGGTGGGGCAGTTTTTTCTTTTCGAGATAGATCTACTTAAACAAACATAGCATTTAACTGCGGCTTACTGCAAACTTTTTATATAATTGTTGTATTACTAGGGCAGTATTTTGTATAAAAGATTTTGCATCAATATTGCTATACGGGTTATGGTTAATACATAAATATTCAAGCTTTTTTCTGGTTTTTAAGAGAGAGAAGAAAACGCAATTGGCTTTTCAAAAATAAAGGATACTTATTGATGTTTCATGCAATTCAAATTCGTGAAGCGCATTTTCCAGGGCGTGCACCTATTGATGCCTATGGAAATGGTGGTTTTCGTTTTGCTGATATGTCACACAAAGGTTCTATTATTTGTGTACCATCAGGTATTTATGGTATCGATATGATAGGCCCTCTCCCTACTCAAGAGAATATGTCTCGTGTTTTAGAAGAAGCATCTGAAATTGAAATTTTTCTCATAGGAACTGGAGTTGAATTGTTGCGATTACCCGAAGAGTTACGGATACTCTTATGGGAAAAGCGTATTTCATCAGATACAATGAGTACGGGGGCAGCAGTGCGTACATTTAATGTTTTGTTAGCTGAGGATCGGGCAGTTGCTGCGTTATTGTTTGCGGTGGAATGACAGTTTATTCAATAAAATCAATATATTGATATAACATAAAGAAATTATATGATTATTAAATATTGTTACTTTCTTTAATCACTTCAAAACGAATCTTTTATAATCAATACATCTTATGTAAAAGGATCTCATACTGTTATATTATCTATTTAGTAAAAAAGTGTTTTAAGTTGTGATATTGTTTAGCTTAAGTTCGCTGTGCCTGTTGTTGCTAATTTTTGAATTGCATTTCTGATTTTTTTTATATCTGCTGGAGACAAATATTATAAAATAAGAGCTGATTTTATTACGAATGAATGTTTCAAGTTTGATAAGAAAAATTTTATCAAAAAAGTTATCTATTTGATTTTTTCTATGAAGAAAGAAGAGAAAAAGTGATAGGAGAAAATATTGGCAGAATCCTATCAAAAAGAGCTTCTGTTGGCTCTCATGGCAGATCTGTTACATCACATGCTTCTAATACAAGCTAGTCCTATAGCAGAGGTTAGCCAGTCATTTCATCAAAAATATACTTCGGTTATTCATATTTATCCTAAAACACAAAAATTACTTATTGATAGAGATATGTTTGAGAGGCGGATACCTAAATATTAGAAGAAACGCGCTAAGATTATAGAATGAAAGGTGAACTAAAAAAACAACAATTTATGGAGAACAAATTATGAAAACTTAAGCTTTAGCTGATGTTGCAGAATTAGTTGACAAATATAGTGATATATTAACTTTGGAACTGCAGAGGATGCAGCTGATGATATATGGATAAAGAAAGCTGAGGAAACCTTAGATTTACAATTCACATCATCATATAAGAGTTTTTTTAAAATTACGGAGTAAGGGAAATTAGTTTGAAAGAATTTTAGCATTTATAGTGTGGATTTTGAAACTGTTTATGGTGTTGATATTGTTTATAACCGCTTAACAGAGATAAAACATAGTTTGGCAAAACCACAACAGCTTGTTGTGAGTAGAACTGATTTTGGTGAGACATTTTACTTTGATTACTCTCAGTGTTAAGATGGTGAATGCTCACTCTATTTTGAGGTAATATCTGGAGATCCCCTTTATTATGCAAGTAATTGTTATGAATTTCTCTGTAAAAAGATTATGGATAATCTAGGATATTTTTTTGTGTAATATTTTCATTTTCAAAGTGTAAACACTAAGCCGGCATTTTTCTCTTATTTTTTAATTACTAACATTGCTATTGTCGGAAACAAGCTAGAACGTATAAAGAATAGTGATTTAATGGGGGATAATTCATGAAAAATTTTATGTTATCTGACATGGAAAAATTAATTGATAAGTATAGCGACGATATTAATTTTGGTCCAACGATTGATGATATACAGATTAAAAAGGCTGAAGAAACTATCGGCTTACAATTTACATCTTCTTACAAAAATTTTCTGAAAAACTATGGAATTTCAGAAATTGGTTGTGATGAAATATTGACCGTTTATTGGGATTGTGTAAGTGATCCTGCTGCTTGTATTCCTGCTGGTGATATTGTTTATAACCACTTAACAGATATAAAAAAAGGTTTTGCTAGACCACAACAGCTTATTGTGTGTGAAAATACTTTTTGTGAGATACTCTATTTTGATTATTCTCAATTTAGAGATGATGAATGCCCACTCTATTTCAGATTCCCATCTGGAGCTTCATATTATTACGCAAGTAATTTTTATGAATTTTTATATAAAAGAATTAAGGTTAATTTTGAATAACTTTCTTTATTAGTAGTTTTACTTTTAGATCTTACTGATAAGTTATCATTTTTCTCTTGTTCTCAAAAGTTATTATTATTCATTCAGTTTTTAAGACAAAAAAGGAAACACAAGGAGCATGCGGATAAATATTATGAAGATTTCATAAAGTTTAAAAACGTGAAAAAGAGCTCAACAATTTTTTAAAATATTGCGCTGAAAAAGCAGTTAAATAAGAAATGGGGGAAGATCAATCGGCAAGAACTCTTCCATCAATTAGTCCGTTGGAGAGTGGAAGTGCATCATGATGCAGACCAAAGACGT
The DNA here is from genome assembly GCF_902825155.1 of Bartonella taylorii 8TBB. GTDB lineage: Bacteria > Pseudomonadota > Alphaproteobacteria > Rhizobiales > Rhizobiaceae > Bartonella > Bartonella taylorii_A. Next base: position 45,100 of record NZ_CADEAG010000003.1, on the reverse strand, counting down.
AACAAAAATTTTAAAAAAACTTGGTTGGATGCTATATCGTGATGATATTGGTAATCATCATGCTTGTTATGATTTATCTGATCGCTTTGTGGATATTGGTTACGAGGTCAAGTATGAATGGAGAGATAGAAAGCTTATTCTTGAAGCAAATCTCACCATTTTTCCCTATTTCCTTGCTTGGGAATATGTTAGAGGTCAGAAATTTTCTTCTGAAAGTTCCCTATTTTCCAAAAATAGGGTGTTCGATGTCAAAATTCGAGATCTTTCTCAAAGTCGTATCGAGGCATCTTTAGACAAAGTAATCGCGTGGGCAAAAACACAAGATATTGAACAAAAATTATATCAGGAAGCTACCAATGGTTCTGCCAAGAGTTCCACTATTGCAAAGGCTGTGCTCGGCGATATAGAGACTTTAAAGAGTTATAAGCCTACTCCAAAATTGGATGTACCAGAATTTTCTGATTATAAAACAACAACATGGGTTGAACGTATCCTTCTTTTTGCGCGAGCCTATAAAAATAGGGAATTGGATGATATTCTGGCACGCAAAATGCCTCAAAAACAACTAATGAGCTTAACAGCTGCAACCAATATTTTTAAGAGTCATGGTTGGTTTGCAAAGGAACCTGGCAAAATGTGGTTAGCTTTGCCTGATCGCTTCGTTAAATTTCATTTTAGGTTATGGAATCTCAATGATAAGCAAAATATCTATATTAATGCTATAACGTCTACAGAAGAGATTTCTAGGGCTTGCCGTTATATTCATTATGGCCGAGACTACAGATTCATACGACCTGAGAATATTTATCAAACTTTTAACAGCCTTGGAAATGGTCTTAATATTTGTCTTGATACGCTTACCGAGCGAGAACTCATCAAAATTTCCGAGCGGGTGATACAATGGGCACGTGCCCAGAATTTTGAAGCAGAGCTAAAAAGCAGAGCACCTATTCAAACATATCTCCAGGCCTCTAGCTCTTGCCAAAATATGATCTGGCATTTAGCTTGCTTAGCGTTGACAGGTAAAATTGAAGCACTAAAATCTTATCAAAATACTCTTGCTTCAGACAAAATTGCTCAATATTCTACAGACCGCTCTATGTTCAGTTGTGTTGATCGCGCTGTTGAATTTGCTGAAGAGCACCTTACGGTAAGTTATTCTCGCAAAAAAGCAAATTTAAGACAGCGTATAATATCTTATTTCATGTCATCGTCTTTGCTTCATCAGATGATGATAAAGCCTTTTTTTCCTATAACTAAAGCATTTTTACACGTGAACAGCTGGATTTGGACAAAAGCACCAATGGGATCTATTTTGAGTGTGCTACGGTTGTGGACGATAAAAAGTCAGAGTGAACAAAAGGTGGAGGGTGTGCGTATAGGGTCACAAGATTTAGTTGTCCTCAACACAATTACAGAACAATTAGAAACGATGGGTTGGACAATCTATTGCGATAAAGAATGCAACTATAATGCTTATTTTATAGGCAAAGACCGTCTCATTAACATAGTGTATCACTCTGACACTAAAGGGAAAAAGCCGATTATCATATTTAAGGCGTCGCTTTCAACACTAAGTTTCTCTACCGCTTATCGGGATATTTTTCCTACAAGATCTCAATATACATCAATCAAAGAGGCAGAAGATATATATACTGTATCATATATTTCTATAGATGAAAGCAAACTGAAGCAGATCTGTGAATGTATTTTGAACTGGGCTCATCAACAAAATGTGCAACAAGTCATCTCTGATTATGCTGCTTTACCTACAGACAGTGATATTGAACTTGTTGAGCGCCATCTTATAGCACTTGTGCTTATTGGAGATACTAAAAAGCTCAAATTTTATAAAGAGAGTTTTAGAACAGGAGATCATTTAGGTTTTGCGGTGGAAATCACAAAAGATCTCGTTAATCGTGTTCTTACTCTTACACGACGTTATCGTTTAGGTTTGTTGAAATCCGCTTCACTTTTAACCTTTGATTCTGAAACAGTACCTCTTAAAGCCAAAGAAGAGACTTTCTTAACTATGGAGAGCACAATAGCACTTTTTAAAAGCTTAGGCTGGTTGGTTCATGGAATAGAGGGAAAAGAAAACCTTTTGGCAATCTATCAATTGCCAGATCGCGAGGTACAAATTCTTTACAATGATGAAATCACGAAAGATTGTCCGGAATTTGATATTGGATTCTCGATTACTACGGGTATTCTTTCCTCTATTTGTAGGACAATTGATCCCATAAATTCTCAAAATTTGCCAGATCTACAGCTTTATTTTAATAAAAAAGGTTTGAAAATTGTCGAAGAAAAGATCAGTGCGAGCCGCTTAGAGTTAGAGCTTGATGATACTTTGGAGTGGGCAATGGAAAATATTGATATTCATAGATTATTTCGTTGTAGGTATGGTATACCACCTTGGAAAACGAGCAAAACCAGTGAGACGGATGATGTACATTATGGCTTACTTCATATTGGTGCACTGGCTTTATTGGGTGATGTTGAAACCTTACAATTTTATCACAGAAGTTTTGGAGGGGGTGATCATTTAGGCTTTGACGAGAGCATTCACCAGATTCATCTTGAATGCGCAGTGGTTTTGGCAAAAGAAATAGCAAAGGTGAAGCAACTCAGCTACGCTTTGATTGAGGAGATAGCAAAGAATTTTCTAACTAATTAGAACTTCTCATTGGGGGATATTCCGCTTTTAAAATAAAAAGACTCTTATTGGAAAAAAGACAACAAATAACATCTCTTGACATGAAGGTGTTTCCATCAAGTCACATCTACGCGTTACAAACGCAAACGAGTTCCATGGCAGAGGTTACCAAAGAGACTCATCACAAACATAGTTTTGTTATTTATATTAATCGCAACATAATAGGATCTGATATTGATAAAGACAAGTTTAATATAATAAGACAGCAGTATTGGAAGAAATGCACTAAAGATTATATTCAAAAAATAACTTATTAGAACCAATCGATATAGAGCTAGATATCAGTGATACGGAGTTGAATACATGGGGGAAGGATTATAGTGAGGAATGTACTTTTGTTGATGAAAGAAGAGAGAAAATAATCAATAAAAGGTTTTATTTTAGTTATGCCTGCCATAATTGTCTGTCAAATTATCTCTTATAGCAGGAGAGTGATGGAGTTTTTTGGTAGCAGCTTTTCCTTACTTAATCAGATTGAATAATATACGCTATTTATTGATATTATCATCATGCTTTTTACTTTACACATATTGCGCTTGAAGTTGTCGTGAAAAACAATGTGGGCATATCAGATGTTCAAGTTCTTAAAAATACCTCAACTTTTCAGATATTTTATCTTTTCTCTATCTAGGTCCTTTATAATTTTGTACGTAATACTGTTAAAAACTCTAACATTGAAAGGCAAAGAGTCTTCATCACTTACATATAAAGATGTTATACGAATGATATTTAATGTAATGAACTCATGTGTTCCAGAGTGATCACTACTTACTCTTTTATTTCAGTATAAATGCAAATGTAAGCGACAAATTTTCATGGTAGTTTATCTATTTATTAAGTTTTATTCTCAAAGAGATACGTTATAGCTACAAGTGAAGTTTTTAGACGTAAAAACACTTTATGTGTTTAGGGTAGCTAAAAAATTACCCAGAAAAAGAATCCTTAATTTGTAGTACATGTAGAGGCGCATTTAAAAGTTTTATTCTCTTAGCTATATTTGCGCATTCATCATTTCAAAATATGAATAAAAATAGAATGTTAATTACTAAAAAGGAAGTTAAAAGGTATCACAGAATGATTGATTCTCTTCCTTACTATCTTGATATTTTACGTGCTACAGACCGTGATCGCTATATATCGGTTTTGTTTGCGCCTAAAAAAAAGCGCAGAGCTCTGGCCGCTCTTTACGCTTTTAATGTGGAAATTGCTCGTATTCGCGAAACTGTACACGATCCGCTTATTGGTGAAATACGATTACGTTGGTGGCATGATTCTATCGCTAATGGTGGAAGAAAAAAGAGTAGAGATAATCCAATTTTAAGTGATTTGTTTACAGCAATGACTCTCTTTAATTTGCCTAAGATGGATTTTTTACGTTACTGTGATGCGCAGATTTTAGATCTTTACCACAATCCGATAGAAAATCTTCATGATCTCGAATTCTATTTTAGCGAAACAGCGAGTATAATTTTACGGCTTTCTTGTCAGATATTAGATCCTGATACGGCACAAGATTTTACAAATGTTTATGAATATGGAGGGATTGCTCAAGGATTAAGTGGTATATTGCGCCTTTTATCATTCATGCAGTCACGATATCAATACTATTTACCTGATGATATGCTAAAGGCTGTAGGAGTGGATAGGGAGGATTTGGAATCTAATCGTATCAATGACAAACAAAAGTGCCACATTGTTGAAGCTATGGTAGCGTTATCGCGAGATCATTATACCAAGTTTTACGATCATTCTAGTGCTTTGCCTAGCATGCTTAAACAAGCATTCCTTCCGTTAGCAATTATACCAGCATCTCTTCAAAAAGCGGTACAGTTAGGAGCTGCAGTTTTTCAAGAAAGCGCAACTTTACCATTGATTCATCGTTATTGGTTGATAACAAGGGCAGCAATAAGCGGTAGTTTTCCAAAGATATTATAAGAATTAAAGGACATTATCCAAGAACAGGGGAATAAATAAATGTGTTAAGTAACTACGATATTATAAATCAAAATCCTTTTTTCTCATTGGGGAAATGCTACTAATGCATTGATAAGGATCGTTTTAGAACAGTTAGAAATCGCACTTATGAGATTTACGGTCCAAATATAGTGTATTTTTTTCAGCGGTTGTTCGTTATCGTACATCGGTAGATGATTTAGAGAACACAAAACTAAGATAAAACTTGTGAAATTACCAGCTGTTTTTGGTGAGATTGAGGTTTTAATATCCAGAGCTTAAATGTATCAGGACTGCATCATTTGCCAATGAAAGGCAGTTTCTTATTTGGTAAGAAAAATTATCTTCTAACGGTTACACAAAGACCTATGGTTGGGTAAGATATTGCGTGTATAGACGGCTATAAATAATAGCTATTTGTTATCAGAACATTCATAGAGCCTCTGCATGGGTTGCATTCTTTATTGCTCTGAAAAAACTATTTTCTAAATCGCATTCACTATTTCTCTGTAAAATCGCGAGTTTGCAGAAAATCTTATTATTTTTATGGAGCCTATTTACCATTATACTAACGAAAAAGAAATTTATTTTTCTTCCTTAGTTATAGAAGCTCTGATTGCGATTTTATTACCTAAATACTACAAATTATTTACAACATTTTTACTGGAGAGTGTTGAAGATTTGATGATAAAGAGTGCTGTTAATTTCCAAAGGGTGTTCTTTATTAGCAATTTGTAGCATTTCTAGTTTTAGATCTTCTCTCATTATCATGTCTATATTGGTACGTATATCAGATGGAAGAGTATGAGCGGTAATGTCTTGAGGAATGGTTACGGTCTTTATTTGATAAATGATACGGTTTGTTACCACCGGACCTTTTACTATGCCATAATGACCTTTAGGTCCAGAAAATAACGCTTTAACACCTTCAGCTCCAAGAATTTCCGATGAGTCTTGGCGTCGTAGGGCTTGTGTTGTTTGTTTTATGATACCAAGTGCATTCGCAAGAGAAACAAGTGTCTTCCCTTCGGTGAGTTGTTTGAGAGCATCTTTGGCCTTTTCATCAAGAAGGCGTTGAACTTCTTCACTTTTCCATTGGGAAAGTACGTCTTGCTTGGCTTCTTCAAGTGTTTTATCACGGGCAGGAATAATTTTATCTACTCTATACCAGAGATATCCACCTTTTTGAAGGGAGAGAGGATCAAGGTCGACACCTTCGTTTGATTGATAAATGGCGTTCAATAAAATATCTTTCTGGGGTAAATCCGTAAGTATTGCGCCTTCAATCGTTTTTCCTGTTGTATCAATAGTGATTGTACGCAGAGGCAATTTGTATTGGTCAGCAAGCTCTTTGAGAGAAGCTCCTTCAAAACGTGCATTTTCGATTGCTGTATAATTGTTGCGTATAGCATCTACAGCACGATTTTGAGCAAGTGTTTGACGAATATTTTCTTCCACTTTTTCAAAGGGAAGTGAGGCCGAAGGTTCAATATGTGTTACGCGAATGATAACAGGACCTTGTATAGTATTGATTACAGTACTGATTTGCCCTTGTTTGAGTTCAAAAATCTCAGACGCTAGATGACTAGGAAGTTCACTTTCTGTGAGAGGACCTTTTTTTATCTCATTGAGAGTCTTATTCTCAGCTTTAACCAGTGTATCAAAACTCAATCCATCGGCTATTTTTTTTGCCGCATTATCTGCAGCTTCGCGTGTAGGGAATTGCAATTCTTCAATCGTACGTTTTTCAGGAGTCATGAAACGCGATGTATTTTGTGTATAATAAGCCCTAGCGTCATCTGCTGAAATATCTTCGGGTTTTATCATCTCAGCCGACGTCATAGATAATAAAGAAACAGTGCGGTATTCCGGAGTACGAAATTCATTTCTATGCGTTTCAAACCATTTTTGCAATGTTTCTTGATCGGGGTCAGAAATTGTTTTCTTTTCCTTGAGATCAATAATGAGATAATCAGCAATACGGCTTTCATCTTGATAAAGAGCGAGCGCTTTATAAAAGAGATCTGGTGCCTTTATTCCGGATAGCGAAGCTGAAATGAGTTGATTACGCTTCTCTTTTTGGGTGTAATAATCAAGGAAATTGCTTTCGCTAATATGTAAATTCTGAAGATAGTTACGAAATAAATTTTTATCAAAGACGCCATTTATTTGAAACATATTATCAGCACCGAGAATACGAGCTACCGCATCTTTTGAAAGACTAATTTTCATTTTACGCACCTGTTCATCAAACAGTACATCTTGTTGCAACTGAGTGAAAACAAAAGCGGGAATTTTATATTGCTGCATTTCATTTGGTGTAAACATTCGTCCAAGATGAGATGCGAGTGCTAAACGTGCGCTTTGATCAGCAAGTGCGAGACGATAATCATCGACAGTTATTGTGGATTTCCCCGAAGTAATAAGGTCTCTTTCACTCTTTGTATGTAATTGTGGTATTCCCCATAAAAGGATGAAGCATACGAGTAAAATAGCAAGGAAAACCCTAGAAACCCAGGATTTTGTAGCATTTCTTAAGATGTCAAGCATTGTTCAATTCCATTTTTTGGCATAAATTATTTATCAAAGCAGTAATGGAATTTGCAATAAAGATACAAAAGATGCAAGCTTAAAGACTTGCTTTCATTTTATAATTTGATACCTAAAGATAAACAATGTGTTGTGAGTGTTCTTGAGGTGAAGATATGTCTCCAAATATTCGGCCTTTTATTGCTGGAAATTGGAAAATGAATGGAACTGGTGAATCGCTTGGAGAATTGCGTGCCATTGCTGCGGGTGTTAGCTCTGACTTAGGGCGTTTGTTTGAAGCGCTTATTTGTGTTCCAACAACACTTTTATCGCGTGCTTCTGATACTTTAGGTGGTGAAAACCTTCTCTTAGGGGGGCAAAATTGTCATTTTGATGATCATGGCCCTTATACCGGAGATGTTTCAGCTTTGATGCTTAAAGAAGCAGGAGCAAGTCATGTCATTATAGGACATTCGGAACGTCGCACAGTTTATCAGGAGAGTGATGCAATTGTTTGCGCTAAAGTGCAGGCGGCGTGGCGAGCAGGCCTTGTTGCTCTTGTTTGTATTGGCGAAACATTGGAGGAGCGCAAAAATAATAAAGTGCTGGATGTACTCACACGACAGCTTAAGGAATCTTTGCCAAGTGATGCAACAGCAGAGAATGTTATTATCGCTTATGAACCTGTATGGGCTATAGGCACAGGAAATACGGCTACTTCAGCAGATGTTGCAGAAGTGCATAATTTTATTCGTGATGAGATGCGCTCTCGTTTTGGTGAGGAAGGGGACAAAATGCGTATACTTTATGGTGGATCAGTTAAGCCATCCAATGCATTTGAGCTTTTGGGGACTACGCATGTTAATGGTGCTCTGATAGGTGGAGCAAGCTTAAAAGCGATTGATTTTTTAACTATTTGCGATGTTTATCGTAAATTATAATAGAGGAATCTTAGTTCCCTCTTGGATTATGTGTTATTTATGTGTAAATAGCCATGAAGATTTATTTGAAGAGCAGGATTTATGCAAACAGTACTTATTGTTATCCATTTTTTGGTTGTTATTACTTTGGTTGGCGTTATATTAATTCAGCCTTCGGAGGGTGGCGGGCTTGGTGTGAGTAGTGGTTCTGGATTGATGAAGACGCGTGGGACCAAAAATCCCTTAACACGTTTGACCGCTATTTTAGCATGTTGTTTTTTCGCCGTGTCCATTGGGCTTACTGTGGTGGGGAGCATATCAAATTCCAGTTCTGATATTCTCAAACGTATACCGGTTAATTCAGAACAGAACTCTACAAGTAAAGGGGTTTCCGAAGCAGTTCCATCATCAGGCGGAGAGTCTCAACCTTCTATTTTTGAACAGCTAGGAGTTCCACCTCACGAACAAAAACAGCCTACAGGTCCTGAGGTTGAAAATCCAGTTCCACCGGTCCATGAAAATCCAGTTCCGAATAAAGGTATAAAATAGTTTTTTTAAGCAAAGTATAGATTTAAAAAGGTGATTGCTTCACCTTTTTTATTTTATAGAAGAAAAATTGTTTCTTTTTGCATTTTTTGCTGGAAAAATCATGATAAACTGCTTATCACCATAAGCCCATGGCACGTTATGTTTTTATTACTGGTGGTGTGGTTTCTTCCCTTGGAAAGGGCATTGCAGCAGCGGCGTTAGCTGCATTATTGCAGGCTCGTGGATACCGTGTACGGCTTCGCAAACTTGATCCCTATTTGAATGTTGATCCAGGTACCATGTCACCTTATCAACACGGGGAAGTGTTTGTGACCGACGATGGCGCAGAAACCGATCTTGATCTTGGTCATTATGAGCGTTTTACCGGACGTCCTGCAAATAGCCAAGATAATATTACAACAGGGCGTATTTATCGCAATATCATTGAACGAGAACGGCGTGGCGATTATTTGGGGGCAACGGTTCAGGTTATTCCTCATGTTACCGATGAAATTAAGAGATTCATTATAACGGGAAACGAAGAGTTTGACTTTGTTTTGTGTGAAATAGGTGGAACGGTTGGTGATATTGAAGCAATGCCTTTTCTAGAAGCGATTCGTCAGCTTCGCAATGAATTGCCAAGACAAAATGTTATTTATGTGCATCTTACATTGATGCCTTATATTCCTTCGGCTGGAGAATTAAAAACCAAACCAACACAACATTCCGTTAAAGAATTACAATCAGTTGGTATTGCTCCTGATATTTTATTGGTGCGCGCAGATCGGCCTATTCCAGAAACAGAGCGGAGCAAACTATCACTTTTTTGTAATGTTCGCCCAAGCGCAGTTATTCAGGCATTGGATATGTCAACGATTTATGATGTTCCCATAGCATATCATAAAGAGGGGTTAGATTCAGAAGTTCTTGCTGCTTTTGGAATGAATTCGACAACTAAACCTAAAATGGATCGTTGGGAAGATATCACACATCGGATTCACCATCCTGAAGGAGAAGTGACGGTTGCTGTTGTTGGGAAATATACCGGATTGAAGGATGCTTATAAATCTCTTACCGAAGCGATTGCGCATGGTGGTTTAGCCAATAAAGTAAAGGTTAATATTGAATGGATTGATGCAGAGCTTTTTGAAAGAGAAGATCCTACGTCCACTTTACAAAAGGTTCATGGGATTCTTGTGCCTGGTGCTTTTGGGGTGCGTGGTGCAGAAGGAAAAATGCAAGCAATTCAATTTGCGCGGGAGCGCAAAGTTCCATTTTTAGGTATTTGTTTTGGGATGCAATTGGCTTGTATAGAGGTTGCACGCAATATAGCAAAGATTGAGAATGCTTCATCAAGTGAATTTTGCAAAACCAAAAATCCGATCGTAGGTTTGATGAGAGAATGGCTCAAAGGAGATATTCTTGAGAAACGTACACAATGTAGCAATCTTGGTGGCACCATGCGTCTTGGTGCTTTTGAGGCTGAATTAAAAGAAAATAGCCATATTGCCAAAATTTACGGGATGACAAGGATTAGTGAGCGACATCGTCATCGTTATGAGGTAAATATTGATTATAAAGATAAGCTAGAACAGTGTGGTTTGATTTTTTCTGGTATGTCTCCCGATGGTATTTTACCAGAAACAATAGAATATGCAGATCATCCATGGTTCATTGGAGTTCAATATCATCCAGAACTGAAATCACGTCCATTTGATCCACATCCACTTTTTTCTTCTTTTATTGAAGCCGCTATAGAACAAAGTCGATTGGTTTAGTTCATAAATGGAATTATTTGCTTTTTGAGGAATAGAATGTCTAAACCAAATGCCATTGTGAGAGTTGGGAATGTTGTCTTTTCAAATGAAGCATCTCTTTCATTGATTGCAGGACCGTGCCAGATGGAAAGCCGAGATCATGCTTTTGAAATGGCTGGCCGGATTAAAACAATTACAGATAAAATTGGTATTGGGTTTGTTTATAAATCGAGTTACGATAAAGCCAACAGAACATCTATAAGTGCAGCACGTGGCATTGGTCTTGAAAAAGCAATGGCTATTTTTTCTGATTTGAAAAAGGAATTTAATTGTCCGGTATTGGCTGATGTCCATACAGAAGAACAATGCAAAGTTGTTGCGTCAACGGTAGATATTTTACAAATACCCGCTTTTTTGTGTCGTCAAACAGATCTTTTGACAGCAGCAGCCAAAACGGGCCGTGTTATCAATATTAAAAAAGGACAGTTTCTAGCTCCGTGGGATATGGAAAATGTTTTAAGAAAGATTACGAAAAGTGGTAATCTGAATGTTATGCTTTGTGAGCGAGGCACGTCATTTGGTTATAATCGACTTATTTCTGATATGCGTTCATTGCCTATTTTACGTTCATTTGGGGCTCCTGTTATTTTTGATGCAACCCATTCTGTTCAGGAGCCAGGGGGACAGGGGAATTCATCTGGTGGACAGCGTCAATTTGTTGAGGTTTTGGCGCGTGCGGCTGTTTCTGTTGGAGTGGCAGGTGTGTTCTTAGAAACGCATCAAGACCCAGATAATGCGCCTTCTGATGGACCTAATATGGTTAAAATTGATCATTTACAAAGACTTCTTGAGACTTTAATGGAATTTGATTATTTGTCAAAAAAGATGAATTGAATAGAGAAGATATTCTATCATTATGGCATTTAAAATGAATCAAGACTTTTGCTGGATAAGGAAACGCACATGACTATAATTGTCGATATCATTGGACGTGAAGTGCTTGATAGCCGAGGTAATCCAACGGTAGAGGTTGATGTTCATTTGGAGAATGGGGCTTTTGGTCGTGCTCTTGTTCCTTCAGGGGCATCGACAGGAGCACATGAAGCTGTAGAGCTTCGTGATGGTGGCATGCGCTATCAAGGAAAAGGCGTTGAAAAAGCAGTCGCTGCAGTAAATGGCGAAATTCTTGAAGAGCTTGGTGGGCGAGATGCAAGAAATCAAATCGCCATTGATCAAGCAATGATTGCCTTGGATGGAACACCAAACAAGGCGCGTCTTGGTGCTAATGCGCTTCTTGGTGTTTCATTGGCTGTTGCAAAGGCGGCTGCGGAATCATTAAATTTGCCTTTGTATCGTTATATTGGTGGTATACAAGCGCATGTTCTTCCAACACCTATGATGAATATTATTAATGGTGGTGTCCATGCTGATAATCCAATTGATTTTCAAGAATTTATGATTATTCCTGTAGGGGCATCAACGGTGAAAGAAGCAGTCCGCTATGGTGCTGAGATTTTTCATACGTTAAAAAAACGTTTAAAAGATTCAGGTTATAATACCAATGTTGGTGATGAAGGTGGTTTTGCACCTCAATTTAAAAGTGCTGAGCAAGCAATTGATTTTATTATGGAATCTATAATAACCTGTGGATATAAACCAGGTGAACAAATTGCACTTGGTTTAGATTGTGCTTCGACAGAGTTTTATAAAAATGGTTCGTATTTCTATAAAGGTGAGGGCAAATATCGTGATGCTCAAGATCAGGTAGATTATTTGGCAAAACTTGTTGAAACTTATCCCATTATTATGATTGAGGATGGGATGGCTGAGGATGATTGGGAAGGCTGGAAATTACTTACTGATTCGATTGGTAAAAAATGCCAGCTTGTTGGTGATGATTTGTTTGTAACAAATTCTACGCGTTTGCGTGATGGTATCAAAATGGGAGCCGCCAATTCTATTCTTATTAAAGTGAACCAGATTGGCACGTTGAGTGAAGCGCTTGATGCTGTAGAAACAGCGCATAAAGCAGGTTATCGTGCCATTATATCTCACCGTTCAGGTGAAACGGAAGATTCTTTTATTGCAGATCTTGCAGTTGCAACGAATTGTGGACAGATTAAAACGGGCTCGCTTGCACGTTCGGATAGATTAGCAAAATATAATCAACTCATTCGTATTGAAGAAATGTTAGGGAATCAGGCATGTTATGCTGGTTGTTTTCATCGTTGATAATTATGAGTATAAAACTTTAAATTGTGATGTAATTTGTATTATGAGATTTAACTCTTTTATCAAAGACATGTACGCAGCGATTTTATAGGTGTTCAAATATGAGAGGTATAATTATTAGTCAGGATCAGGGGAAGTGCCTCATCTCCGGTGATGATGGTAAGCGTTATCAGTTTGCAACCTGGGATTGGTTAGGAAAAAATCCCCCCAGAGTAGGTGATACCGTTGATTTTGTGTGTGAAGGGAATAATATTAATTCTGTTTTTCCATTGTTGCAAAAAGATTCAGAGCCTTCAAAAGTAATGTTAGCGCTCATTTGTTGGTTTACTGGTATATTTGGTGTTCATCGTTTTATGGCTGGTAGAGTGAGAACTGGTGCTTTAATGCTTATCCTATCTTTATCGGTTGCCGGTTTGATGATTACAGGGGTTTGGGCAATTGTTGATTTTATAAGCATTGTCGCTGGGAAATTTACTGACAAAGATGGGAGGCAAATTACACATTGGTAAAATGGTATGTTGTAATATAAAAGTAGGTAATATCGCTTAGTTTTGTTGTGGCAAATATGCTGAGAATATAATATCAGAGACCTTAGGTATACGTATTTGATGATGAGATATTAGCAAAAATAATGTGTAGTTGAATAGAAATATTGCAAAAGGCTGTACTATTTTGTATGAGCAAGACGTCAATGTAAATTGATCAAGATGTGTTTTTTGTTGCTGCTTATAGCAGTGCGAAGTATTAGATTATTGGGGGATTCCGAGCTATTTTAATTTTACGGTTATCACGGTGAGTATGAGTTGTACTTATGCCGTGAGGTTAGTTAGCATATTATCAAATTTAGAAAATAACCTCTTTATGAGTAACATATGAGGAATAGCTTTATAGGTGATCAAGGATGAAAGGTAAGATTATTGGTCAGGATCAAGGAGATTATTTCGTTTCAGGGGCTGACGGTAAGCGTTATCAGTTTGCGAGTTGGGACTGGTTAGGAAAAAAACCACCAAAGGTAGGGGATACCGTTGATTTTGTATATGAAGATAATGTTGTTAAATCTGTTCTCCCTCTCGTGAGTAAAACTCAGTCAGAAAAATCAAGATTGGCGATAGCACTTGTTTGTTGGTTTTTTGGATGGTTGGGAATTCATCGCTTTATGGCTGGTAAAGTCGGAACGGGTATTGCAATGCTTCTTATAACGATAACAGGTATAGGGCTGTTAGTTACTATACCGTGGTCATTCATTGATTTTATAGTTATTTTATCCGGATATTTTAGGGATGAAAATGGGGATAAAATTATAAATTGGTAGAAATTTTAGAATAATATAAAATGTAAAGAGCTAGAAATTTTCTTTACTTTTAATGTTGTCAATATATTAATTTAATAATGTAAATTATTTTAGTCTATGTCTTTAAATGTGAAATATTAAAGAAAATTATGAATATTTAAATAAAACTATTGAAAAAGACTGTACTATTTCATATGAAAAAAGCAAGAGTGCAAATCGAACAGCGTGCTTTGTATTACCACTTGTAATTGCGGGAATTTTAAGTTGTTGGGGGATTTTAAGCTTTTTAAATTGTCATATATCACGGTGACTACAGATTGTATTCATGCAGTGAGGTTTATTCAACATATTATCATATTAGAAGAAAAGCTTCTTTATGAATAACAATTTTATAGGTGGTGAAGATGAAAGGTAAGATTATTGGTCATGATCAAGGAGATTATTTCATTTCAGGGGCTGATGGTAAGCGCTATCAATTTGCGAATTGGGATTGGTCCGGAAAAACGCCGCCGAAGATTGGTGACGTCGTTGATTTTGTGTGTGAAGGGGATACCATTAAATCTATTTTCCCTATCTTGACTGAAGGTCAGTCACAGCAATCAAAAGTGACGTTAGCGGTCGTTTGTTTTTTTCTAGGTGGACTAGGAATTCATCGTTTTATGGTTGGTAAAGTTGGAACGGGCATTGCAATGCTTCTTATAAATATAATAAGTGTAATAAGTATAATAAGTGTAATATTTATGCCGGTAGGGCTTATAGGAATTTTTTTGATAATTACACCTTGGGTATTGATTGATTTTATAGTCATTTTAACAGGAAATTTTAAGGACAAAGATGGGTGTAAAATCACAAGTTAGTGGGATATCCAATATTTGTCATATAACAAAGTGGGGCATTCAGCTTATTTTGATTGTCTTGAGGGGGGGTAAATTGGTGATAACAAATTGTTTGCGTGTGTAGATTAAGTAATGAGGTGTTAATCAAAATCGTGCATAGTTAGGCAAAATTTTAACAGGGTTATGCTATCAAGACTGTGCTATTTTATGTGGACAAAGCAGAAACGTCGATCAATCAAAGTACGCTTTGTACTACCGTTTATAACGGTAGGAGTTTTGAGCTATTTCAGTTATCATATTTATCATGGTGAGTACGGATTATATTCACGTAGTGAGGTTAATCAATATATTGTTGAATTAGAAGGAGAACTTCACAAAGTAGAATCTGAACGGATGTCCATTGAAAAGCGCATTTCTCTTTTACGAAATGGGCGTATTGAAAGAGATATGCTGGATGAGTATATACGGAAAAATTTAAATTTTTCCAAGCCAAATGAACTAACAATCCTAACTCCTTGTAAATGATATTAAAAGTTAATGAGAGATAACTGGGTTTCAAAAAATATTTTAAAACAACTGCCAATGATAGCGTTTGTGCTGATTGATAATGCTTGTAACTTTCGTCCGTAAAGGTTATTCCTAAACAATCATAAAAGGGAGTTTAGTATGGCAGAAAAGTCTAAAAAAGGCTCTGCATCGGTGGTGCACACTGTATTATCAAACACCACAAAGAGAGCACCAATAGCACGTTTTACAGCACAAGAAGAAATTGATGCTTATCGTGAGATGCTTTTAATTCGTCGTTTTGAAGAAAAGGCAGGGCAACTTTATGGTATGGGGCTTATTGGTGGTTTTTGTCATCTCTACATTGGGCAGGAAGCTGTTGTTATTGGAACGTTGAAGGCAGCCAAAGAAGGTGACCAAGTTATCACATCTTACCGTGATCATGGGCATATGCTGGCGGTTGGTATGAGTCCGCGTGGTGTCATGGCAGAACTAACGGGGCGTCAAGGTGGCTTTTCCAAGGGAAAAGGAGGTTCGATGCATATGTTTTCTAAAGAAAAGAATTTTTATGGAGGACATGGTATTGTTGGTGCACAGGTTCCAATAGGTTCTGGTTTGGCGTTTTCGAATCAGTACCTTGGTAAAGATAATGTGACATTGGTGTATTTTGGTGATGGTGCAGCCAATCAGGGACAGGTTTACGAAAGTTTTAATATGGCTTCGCTTTGGAAGCTTCCTGTTGTTTATATTATTGAAAATAACCAGTATGCCATGGGAACATCTGTTGCGCGTGCATCGGCAGAGACTGATTTTTCTCGTCGTGGTCTTTCTTTTGAAATTCCAGGCATTGTTGTTGATGGCATGGATGTTCGCGCAGTAAAAGGAGCTGCTGATGAGGCAGTTTCTTGGGCGCGTTCGGGTAAAGGGCCGATTATTCTTGATATGCAGACCTATCGCTATCGTGGTCATTCCATGTCTGATCCAGCAAAATACCGCTCAAAAGAAGAGGTTCAGAAAATAAAAGAAGATCACGATCCAATTGATCAGGTGAAGAATCGAATTCTTGAACAAGGTTTTGCGAGCGAAGACGATTTAAAGTCTATTGATAAAGAGGTACGTGCGGTTGTTGCGGATGCGGCGGATTTTGCGCAAAGTGATCAAGAGCCAGATGCTTCTGAGCTCTATACTGATGTTTTAGTTTGATGCGAGGGAAGCAAGTATGTCTATTGATATTTTGATGCCGGCGCTTTCACCAACGATGGAAGAAGGTAAATTATCTAAATGGTTCAAGAAAGAAGGCGATAAAGTTAGCTCTGGTGATATAATTGCTGAAATTGAAACAGATAAAGCAATAATGGAAGTAGAGGCTATCGATGAAGGAACTCTTGGTAAAATTTGCGTGCTTGAAGGTTCTGAAAGTGTGAAGGTTAACACTGTTATTGCGGTGTTGTTAGAGGAAGGTGAAAGTGTTGAGGATATTTCGCAAACTTCCGATTCTTTAAATGCACAGCAAAAAACCAGTGGTGGATCTTCGTCTTTTTCTTCATCAGTACTAGAGTATCCCATTTTAACTACTATTCCTGATTTTGATATTCCAGCAGGAACACAAACAGTTACAATGACGGTGCGTGAGGCGCTTAATCAGGCTATGGCTGAAGAGATGCGGCGTGATGAGATGGTTTTTCTATTGGGAGAAGAAGTAGCGGAATATCAAGGTGCTTATAAAGTTAGCCAAGGTTTATTGGAAGAATTTGGTGCACGCAGAGTTATCGATACACCAATCACAGAACATGGTTTTGCAGGATTAGCTGTTGGTGCTGCCTTTGGAGGGTTGCGTCCCATTGTTGAGTTCATGACGTTTAATTTTGCTATGCAGGCAATTGATCAAATTATCAACTCAGCAGCAAAAACGCGTTATATGTCTGGTGGACAAATGACCGCTCCTATGGTTTTTCGTGGTCCCAATGGTGCGGCTGCGCGTGTAGGCGCTCAACATTCTCAGTGCTATGCCGCATGGTATAGTCATGTGCCAGGTCTTAAAGTTGTTATGCCTTATAGTGCTGCAGATGCAAAAGGTTTGCTAAAAGCTGCTATTCGTGATGACAATCCTGTTATTTTTCTTGAAAATGAGATTTTGTATGGTCATCAATTTGACGTTCCTCAAATAGATGATTTTGTTTTACCTATCGGTCGGGCACGTATTCATAAATCTGGACAAGATGTTACGATTGTTGCATGTGGAATTGGGATGCATTATGCAGTTCAAGCGTTGCCAGAAATTGAAAAACTTGGTGTTGATGTAGAGTTAATTGATCTACGGACAATTCGTCCGATGGATCTTCCAACAATTCTTGCTTCAGTTAAAAAGACAGGTCGTTTGGTAACAATTGAAGAGGGGTATCCTCAGTCATCCGTTGGCACTGAAATAGCAACGCGTGTTATGCAGCAGGCTTTTGACTATCTTGATGCGCCAGTTGCTACAATTTCTGGCAAGGATGTTCCCATGCCTTATGCTGCCAATCTTGAAAAATTGGCTTTGCCCAATATTGCTGAAATTGTTGAAGCCGTTAAGTCTGTGACTTATAGAGCATAACGGAGGAAAGCACTATGCCCATTAAAATTACAATGCCTGCGCTTTCTCCAACGATGGAAGAAGGGACTTTATCAAAATGGAATGTTAAGGTAGGAGATAAGGTTTCCTCTGGTGACGTTATTGCTGAAATTGAGACAGATAAAGCAACAATGGAAATAGAGGCTGTTGATGAGGGAAAGGTTGCTAAGATCGTTGTTCCTGCTGGAACGCAAGGCGTTAAAGTGAATAGTTTAATTGCTGTTTTAGCAGAAGAAGGTGAAGATTTGGCCGAGGCTGCAAAGGTTGCAGAAGAAATCTCTACCTCTTTTACAATTAAAAAATCAAAGGATGTAAAACAGGCAGATTTAAAGACAGCACAGGTGCCTCCTGTATCACTGAGTCAGCAGTTAGTAGAAAGAGATAAAAAGGACATACGCCTTTTTGCTTCTCCCTTAGCACGGCGATTGGCGGCTCATGCAGGTCTTGATTTATCACTTGTTACTGGGAGTGGTCCTCATGGGCGTATTATCAAGCGTGATGTAGAAAAAGCCGTGAATAGTGGTATTTTAAGGACTTCAGGCTCATCACAAATTGAACAGCCGATAGTGGCAGCTGCTTCTGATAAACAGATATTGCAACTTTTCAAAGAAGATGAATACACATTCATACCCCATAATAATATGCGTAAAACAATCGCTAAACGTTTGGTGGAATCAAAGCAAAAAATACCACATTTCTATGTGACTCTAGATTGTGAACTCGATGCGTTATTAGAGTTGCGTGCGCAATTGAATGCTGCGGCACCGATGGTCAAGACGCAAGAAGGGGCTGCGCCTGTTTACAAACTTTCCGTTAACGATATGATTATTAAAGCGGTAGCACTTTCTTTGAAGTCCGTTCCCGATGCAAATGTATCTTGGCTTGAAGATGGAATACTTCATCACAAACATTGTGATGTTGGGGTAGCTGTATCTGTTGCAAACGGATTAATTACACCAATTGTTCGCCATGCAGAAGAAAAATCTTTATCAATTATTTCTCATGAGATGAAGGATTTTGCAAAGCGTGCACGTGAGCGCAAGTTAAAAATGGAAGAATATCAGGGGGGAACAACAGCTGTATCAAATATGGGGATGTATGGTGTAAAAAGTTTTTCTGCTATTCTTAATCCGCCGCATGCGACGATTTTTGCGATTGGAGCAGGTGAACAACGGGCTGTTGTTAAAAATGGTGCATTGGTGGTTGCGACGGTCATGTCGGTTACAATTTCTGCTGATCATCGTGCTGTTGATGGTGCGTTAGCAGCAGAGCTTGCTCGGACTTTTAAGAAGATGATTGAAAATCCATTAGCAATGCTAATTTGAGCTGTTTAAAAGTGCTTCACATAAATTGTGTGTGGGGATGATATGTTAATATGGTAGAGGCTAGATTGAGAGAGTTTGAATGGCGATATTGCTGCCTCTTCTGATTTGATAAAGGCATATATGGTAAGTTTGAAATGAAAGACACGTGATTCTGTGAAGTTGTTTTTTAGTCTTAAGCTCAAAGAGTGCGTATCCGTTTTGTATATATCCGTGGAGGAATTACTGTGGCGAATCTTTATGATGTAATTGTGATTGGATCAGGTCCTGGAGGATATGTAACCGCAATTCGTGCGGCGCAATGTGGCTTCAAGACTGCGATTGTTGAACGTGAACATCTTGGTGGGATTTGCTTAAATTGGGGGTGTATTCCAACAAAAGCACTTTTGCGTTCGGCGGAAATAAAGCATTTTGCTGAACATGCAAAAGATTATGGACTGAAGCTTAACGGGTCAATTGAAGCAAATATCAAAGATGTTGTAGCACGTTCACGCGGAGTTTCAGCGCGTTTAAATGCTGGTGTTGGTTTTTTGATGAAAAAAAATAAAATTGACATTATTTGGGGTGAAGCAAAGCTTACCAAGAAGGCAAAAGGGAGCCACCTTACGGAAATTATGGTTTCTTCATCGTCCAAACCGATTATGCAACCACAAAATCCAGTACCTAAAGGTACATTAGGGGAAGGAACTTATCAAGCAAAGCACATTATTATTGCAACGGGTGCACGTCCTCGTTCTCTCCTTGGACTTGAACCAGATGGAAAGCTTATTTGGACTTATTTTGAAGCTATGATTCCACAGTCAATACCAAAATCGCTTTTGGTAATGGGGTCTGGAGCAATTGGCATTGAATTTGCCTCTTTTTATCATGATATGGGAGCGACAGTAACTGTTGTTGAAATGATGCCTCATATTATGCCTGCTGAGGATGTTGAAATTTCAACATTTGCTCGTAAACAGTTAGAGAAAAAAGGTATACGAATTCTCACGCAAGCGAAAGTAATGAAGGTTGAAAAAGCTTCTGATTCTGTTATTGCGCATATTGATGTTAAGGGTAAGACAGAAACAATTACAGCTGATCGGTTGATTTCAGCTGTTGGGGTTCAGGGTAATATTGAGAATCTAGGATTAGAAGCATTGGGTATAAAAACTGAACGTGGGTGTATTGTAACCGATGAATGGAGTTGGACAGGGGTAGAGGGTATTTATGCTATTGGTGATGTGGCTGGTCCTCCTATGTTGGCACATAAAGCAGAAGAAGAAGGTGTGATATGCATTGAACATCTCGCGGGTTTGGAGAATATTCATCCGCTTGATAAGAGAAAAATTCCAGGATGTATATATTGTACACCACAAGTTGCCTCTGTAGGCTTTTCAGAAACAGCAGCAAAAGAAGCTGGCTATGATATACGTGTTGGTCGTTATTCTTTTGCAGCGAATGGTAAGGCCATTGCTTTAGGAGAAGATCAGGGATTGGTTAAAACTATTTTTGATAAAAAAACGGGGCAACTGCTTGGTGCACATATGGTAGGAGCAGAAGTAACAGAACTAATTCAAGGTTTTGTTGTTGCTATGAATCTTGAAACAACCGAAGAAGAATTAATGCATACCGTTTTTCCGCATCCAACATTATCAGAAATGATGAAAGAGAGTGTATTGGATGCTTATGGTCAGGTTTTAAATGCTTGATAGTTGGATTGCTTGAAAATCTTGTTTTTATGTGATTTGCATTCCATATTTAAAAAGCAGAGGTCTTAGATGGTTACGGTGGTTGATAGAGTTACAAATAGACGTCTGCGTCATCCTGAAAAGGCGCATCGTCCGGATACAAGCATTCAAAAAAAACCGGAGTGGATTCGCGTAAAAGCGCCAACATCACAGATATATAAAGAAACGCACGGTATTGTACGCACTCATAAATTAGTAACCGTATGTGAAGAAGCGGGATGCCCAAATGTTGGCGAGTGTTGGAGTCAGCGACATGCCAGTTTTATGATTTTGGGTGAAATATGTACACGGGCATGTGCTTTTTGCAATGTTGCAACAGGTATTCCACTTGCAGTTGATGATAATGAGCCAGAACGTGTGGCGAATGCCGTTGCACAGATGGAATTAAAACATGTCGTCATTACATCTGTTGATCGTGATGACCTTGCTGATGGCGGTGCTGAGCATTTTGCAAAAGTTATTTATGCTATTCGTAAAAAGGCTCCCAAGACAACAGTTGAAGTTCTTACACCTGATTTTCGCCATAAAGATGGAGCTTTAGAAATTGTTGTTGCTGCTAAGCCTGATGTTTTTAATCATAATTTAGAAACAGTTCCATCTAAATATTTAAAGGTCCGTCCAGGTGCGCGTTATTTTCATTCGGTTCGGCTCTTACAACGCGTTAAAGAGCTTGATCCAACAATTTTTACAAAATCAGGGATTATGGTTGGGCTTGGGGAAGAACGAAATGAAATACTTCAATTGATGGATGATTTGCGCTCTGCTGATGTTGATTTTATGACAATTGGGCAATATTTACAGCCTACGCGAAAGCATCATCCGGTTATTCGTTTTGTACCTCCTGAAGAATTTGAGTCTTTTGCCAAGATTGGTAAAGTAAAGGGGTTTTTACATATGGCTTCCAACCCTCTGACGCGTTCATCTCATCATGCAGGCGATGATTTTGCAATTTTGCAAAAGGCGCGTGATGAAAAATTTGCCTTGCAGAGATAATTATGCCGTCTTTTACAACACATCGGCAAATTGTCCATAGTGCCAGTGAAATGTTTGATCTTGTTGCAGATATTGAGCGTTATCCTGAATTTTTACCAATGTGTGAGGCGTTGATAGTCCGTTCTCGTAAGGAATATGAGGAAAAGACATTACTTCTTGCCGATATGATAGTTGGCTACAAGGTTATCCGAGAAACTTTCACGACCCAAGTACTTCTCCAGCCGAAGAAAAATCTGATAGAGGTTAAATATATTGATGGCCCATTCAGATATCTTGAAAATCGTTGGATCTTTCATGATATTGAGAATACCAATGCATGTAATGTAGAGTTTTTTATTGATTATGAGTTCAAAAGCAAAATGCTTGGATTGGTGATGGGATCAATGTTTGATATTGCTTTTCGTAAATTCACCGATGCTTTTGAAATGCGTGCGCATCGAATTTACGGTTCTCCGAGAACATAATTTATTCAGTTGATTTTGTTGCATAATCAGTATTGTATGATGTGGACTGTGATTGTGATGAGGTGAAATCTAGAAATTGGGCTGTGAAGAATATCATTGGAGAGATTCCAAGATCATTTTTAAAGCATTTTCAACGGTTGCATAGCGTATAGTGTTGCGATCAAGATCTCCGAAATGCATTTCTGTATGCAGAGTTTTATGATTCTTGTAAGCAACTGCGAAATGTACAAGCCCTACAGGTTTATTAAGGCATGCTCCCCCCGGTCCTGCAATTCCTGTTACAGAGACAGCAATTCCAGCTTGTGAGTATTTTAATCCACCCTCAGCCATTGCAAGAGCAACTTCCTTTGAAACGGCACCGTATTTTTCTATAAGTTCAGCACATACGCCAACAAGGTGTGTTTTCGATTCATTTGAATAAACGACAAATCCACAATCAAATACATCTGATGATCCTGCAATATGTGTAAGATTTGCAGCAATAAGCCCTCCTGTACAAGATTCAACAGTGGTTAAAAGCAAACCTTTTTGGCGACATGCTGTAAGGACTTCACGTGCTTGTTTTTCACAAAAATATGTCATTTAGGAATTTCTCCTAGATAAAGGACGCTCGCTGTTGCAAAAGCCGCAATGCCTTCACCACGACCAATAAATCCAAGCTTTTCATTTGTTGTTGCTTTGATGGAGATTCGATCGGGTGAAATTGTGAGTATCTTCATAAGATTTTCTCTCATTTTATGACGATAGGGGCCGATTTTAGGTTCTTCGGCGATCAGCGTGATATCAACATTGGCAATACGACCGCGTGCTTGTTTAACAACATCAAGAGCGTAACGAAGAAAAATTTCTGATGATGCATTTTTCCATTGGGGATCAGAGGGAGGAAAATGTGTACCGATATCTCCTGCACCTCGCGTAGCGAGAAGAGCATCTGTTAGTGCATGAAGCGCGACATCCGCGTCGGAGTGTCCATTCAATTTTTTATGAAAAGGAATTTCTATGCCACATAATATAAGGGAAGTTCCTTTCTCGAAAGAATGAACATCATAACCATTGCCAGTGCGGATATCAGGAAACATTTGCATTTTTTTTTGAAGATATAGATGTGCGGTATCAAAATCTTCGTGCCATGTAATTTTTATGTTATTAGGGTCGCCAAGGATGCTACGCATAGGAATTCCAAACCATTCCGCAATTGCAGAATCATCAGTAAATTCTTTTTTACAAGCTTGCATTGCTTTTTCATGGGCAGCTAAGATGCGTTCAAAAGGAAAACACTGTGGAGTTTGTGCACTATAAAGGTTAGTACGTGGAATTGTTTCTAAAACATGGTATGCGCTATTTATGCGTTTGAGAGTATCAGAAATTGCGAGAACGGGAAGAACGCCTTCTTGATGATTGACAGTTGTGTGGATTTGATCGAGGAGTTGATTTTCGATAAAGGGGCGTGCACCATCATGAATATGCACATACTGCGGCTTGAACTTTTTAAGTGCATGAAGCCCACATAAAGTAGATATTTGACGTGTATTACCTCCTTCAACAATGATAAGGTGCTCTTTAAAATCAACGATAGCTTGCTCACAGATTTGGCGGTCTTCTGGATGAATAACGAGGATAATCGTTGTGATGGCTGGATGCTGCAAAAAGCAACGCACAGTATGACAAATAACCGGCTCTTGCCCTAGAAGTTGGTACTGTTTTGGAATTTTGTGTGGAGATTTTGCCCTTTCACCGCGTCCAGCGGCTAATATTATTGCTGCAATAGAAATACTTAATCTCCTTTTTATTATCTTAGTTTATTGTTTTATGATCATCAATTTTAAATTTATTTTGAAAGGCTGGTCGTTGAAGATCAGCAAGGGATATCACTGATAATACATCAAAAAAAGCATTTAAAGCTTTTTGAAGTGCAGTATTTAAACCACAAAAATCTATTAGTGGGCAATTAGATTCTGCAGTATCGAAACATTCTGCCATGGAAAAGTTATCTTCTGTTACTTTTACAACATCAGCTACCGAAATCTCTGCTGCAGGTTTAGCTAATTTAACGCCACCATTACGCCCGCGTACTGTTTGTATAAAACCTGCTTCAACAAGTGGCTGAAGGATTTTAAATAAAAAAAGTTCGGAAACGGCATATGCTTTGGCAATTTCTGGAATACGACTAAGAGATCCCTGATTATCTGCACAGTACATGAGCATCCGGAGCGCATAATTTGTCTGTTTGGTTAACCGCATCTCATCTCCTTTGTAAACTCTTACTGAACGCACTTTAATTTTAAAGATATTTTGTAAAATGTAGAAGTTTTTTCTCTCTTTGATAGATTGGCTATATTTTAAATGCGGTATTGTCAATTTTTGTTACAAGAGGTTATATGGGGTCAATAGGATAAAGTAACGTAAGCTCATCATGAATACAACATTTGTAACAAATCTCCAAGATATAGATCAAAAAACTTATAACGATGAGTTGTATCGTTTAAGTAAAGTGTATATCTTTTTAGGCATCACAATTATTGTGTTGTCTTTGCTTACAGCGTCTGTTTCATTTATCATTCTTATTGGATTAACGCCTGTTGTTCCCAGTAGAACTGTAACTCTTATTCTTATAGGGATTAATAGTGTTTGGGTTTTAGGCCTTGTGATCATTGTTTTTTATGAGATGATCCCCATCATTCGTGCATGGCGTTCTAGGCGTGCAGGTTCGCGTCTTCATGTGCGTCTTATTTCGTTGTTTGCACTTGTTGCAACAATGCCGGCTGTCGCTGTAGCTCTTGTATCAGGGCCTGCACTGAATTTAGGACTTGATCGATGGTTTGATACGACCACACGGCAGATTGTAGGTTCTTCTATCGATTTAGCAAATGCTTATGCGGATGAAATGCTGCAAAATTTGAAGAATTTATCCTATGCTATGGCATTTGCACTTGATAATAAAAAGCTTTTAGAGCGTAATCCAGCTGAGTATAGGATGCAATTGACGCGTCACGCTATAGGACGCAATCTGCGTGGTGCGTTTTTGTTAAGTTCTAGCGGAACTGTTTTTATATCGAGCAATCTTGGTGATGAGGATAAACTACCGATTCCTCCTTCTCATCTTATAGGGCGTGCAACGAGTGCGAGGCCTTTTTCTTTTCAACCGGGGGTTCATGATTATTTTGGCATTATTTTAAAATTTACGAATATTCCAAACACATTTTTGTATTTGGTGCGTGATGTCGATAAAGAGGTTTTATCTGCTTTGCGTTTGACGGAAGTCAATACAGATCGTTATCGTGATTTAAATGAAAATCGTTTACTGACGCAAGTCGCATTTGGTATGCTTTATCTGTGCCTTTTTTTTAGTTTGTTCTTATCAGCCATTTGGGCTGGTATTGCTGTTGCTGATCGTCTGGTACGTCCTATTCGTCTTCTCATTAGTGCTGCTGATGATGTGGCTTCAGGGAATATGGAAGTTTTTGTGCCAGTACGCGCTAGGGATGGAGATATTGGGCAGTTATCGAAAACTTTTAATTACATGGTCAGTGAATTAAAAAGTCGGCGCAATGAGTTGATTGCAGTTCGTGATCAAATTGATGAGAGACGGCGTTTTTCTGAAGCTGTTTTATCTGGTGTAACAGCAGGGGTGGCTGGTATTGATGATAATGGTGATATTACAATTATCAATCGGTCTATGGAAACAATGTTTGATATTCGCTCTGAACAAGTTATTGGGCACAGTCTTTTATCGTTAAGTGCTGAAATTTGGCAAGTTTTTCAGTTTGCACGCTCATCAGGTCGTAAAAATCACCGTGAGCAGGTAACTTTAAGTGTTGCAGGACAAGAACGCGTTTGTAATGTGCAAATTACGATGGAAGAAGATGATGGGCAGGGGCAATCTTGGGTTCTAACGATTGATGATATTACAGACCTTGTTGCAGCACAACGTACATCGGCATGGGCAGATATTGCACGCCGTATTGCACATGAAATCAAAAATCCACTTACACCTATTCAATTATCAGCTGAACGTATTCGTAAACGTTACAACAAAGTTATTACACAGGATAGAGAGGTCTTTGAGCGATGTATTGATACGATTATTCGACAAGTTGGAGATATCGGGCGTATGGTCGATGAGTTTTCTTCTTTTGCGCGTATGCCTAAACCACAGATGAATATTTTGGATATACGCGGATTACTGCGTGAAGCATGTTTCTTGATAGAAGTGACACGACATGATATTCATTTTGAGCAAGATTTAGGAAGTGTACCACTTGTGGGGGCATTTGATAATCGTCTTATTGTGCAAGCTTTTTGCAATGTTATCAAAAACGCGAGCGAATCTATAGACGCGATCATACGAGAGGAAGGTGCCCATGGGCATATCCTTGTACGTTCTTATCGTCAAGAAGGATACGTGGTTGTGGATGTTATTGATAATGGGAAAGGACTTCCTAAAGAGCAAAGGCAAAAATTATTAGAGCCTTATATAACAACGCGAGAAAAGGGAACAGGGCTCGGATTAGCTATTGTACGCAAAGTTATTGAAGATCATGGTGGATCCATGGAGTTGCATGATGCGCCGAAGAGTTTTTATGAAGGTCGTGGTGCAATGATCCGTTTGATATTTCCAGCGGATGAGGCTAAGCAGAGGAATATTACACAAGCCACAAGTCGTAAGATAGGGGAATAAAATGGTATCAGATATCTTAATTGTTGATGATGAAGCAGATATTCGTGATCTTGTTGCTGGTATTTTGAATGATGAAGGTTATGAAACGCGTGTTGCCTGTAACTCTGATGAAGCCTTAGCACAAATTAATGAGCGTATTCCAAAGCTCATCTTTTTAGATATTTGGTTACAAGGAAGTCGTCTCGATGGTTTAGCGCTGCTTGACGAAATCAAAACGCGATACCCTGCCCTTCCGGTGGTCATGATCTCTGGTCATGGTAATATTGAGACGGCTGTTTCTGCTATAAAACGAGGGGCATATGATTTCATTGAAAAACCTTTTAAAACTGATCGGCTTGTATTGGTTGCGGAACGGACTCTTGAAAACTCGAATTTAAAACGTGAGCTTTTAGAGTTACGAAAGCGCTCGAGTGAAACATTGGAACTGCTCGGAACATCAACCGTTATAAAACATTTGCGCCAAATCATAGAAAAAGTGGCACCAACTAATAGCCGTGTTATGATTACAGGTCCTTCTGGAGCGGGAAAAGAAATGGTTGCACGTGCTATTCACGCGCTTTCAACGCGTTCAAATGGACCATTTGTTACAATAAATGCTGCAACGATTACTCCGGAAAGAATGGAGATAGAATTGTTTGGCAACGAAATGGAAGGGGGCGAGCGCAAGATCGGCGCATTAGAGGAAGCCCATGGTGGAATATTATATCTTGATGAAATTGCTGATATGCCACGTGAGACTCAAGGTAAGATTCTTCGGGTGTTGACGGGGCAAACATTTGAGAGAGTGGGCGGCACAAAACGTGTCAAGGTGGATGTTCGTATCATTTCTTCAACGGCGCAAAATCTTGAAAACCTCATTTCTGACGGGCGTTTTAGGGAGGATCTTTTCCACCGTCTTTCGGTTGTTCCCATTACTGTTCCACCACTTTCAGCGCGTCGTGAAGACATTCCGGAACTTGTGCATCATTTTGTGAAAACAATATCGCAGCAGGTTGGTATTAAGCCGCGTGAAATCAGTGATGATGTTATATCTATTTTACAAACACACGCTTGGCCGGGTAATGTAAGGCAATTACGCAATAATATTGAACGTCTTCTCATTCTTGTGCGTGATGGTGATGGCCCAATAACAGCGGAGTTTCTCCCTAGTGAAGTGAGCGATTCTCTGCCACGTATTCAAATGGATGCAGATGAGAATATAATGGATTTACCGTTGCGTGAAGCACGGGAATTGTTTGAAAAGAGGTATTTAGTAGCGCAGATTGGTCGTTTGGGTGGAAATATATCGCGTACAGCTGAATTTATAGGTATGGAGCGTTCAGCCTTACACCGTAAGCTGAAAGCGCTTGGGGTTTCTTAAGATTATGCGTGTTATTATTTGCGGAGCAGGACAGGTTGGTTATGGAATAGCAGAGCGTCTTGCTGCTGAAAATCATGATGTTACTGTTATTGATATTGAAACGAGATTGATTGAAAAAATTCGCGACACATTGGATGTTAGAGGTTTTGTAGGTCACGGTTCACGTCCTGAAGTTCTTTTGGCTGCTGATGCAGACAAAGCTGATATGTTGATTGCAGTAACTTTATTTGATG
Organism: Bartonella taylorii 8TBB; assembly: GCF_902825155.1. Lineage (GTDB taxonomy): Bacteria > Pseudomonadota > Alphaproteobacteria > Rhizobiales > Rhizobiaceae > Bartonella > Bartonella taylorii_A. The sequence continues at coordinate 16,443 of NZ_CADEAG010000003.1, read as the reverse complement.
AAGTCAATATGGTGGCTTGCCAAGTGGCACACTCATTATTTAATGTTCCAACAAAAATAGCACGTATTCGTTCGCAATCTTATTTAGAACCACGTTATAAAACGCTTTTTTCTAGAGAGAATATTCCCATTGATGTGGTTATTTCGCCAGAAGTTGAAGTTGGGGAAATGGTTCTACGTCGTATTGCTTTACCTGGTGCAATAGATGTTCTTTATTTTTGTAATGATGATATCGTTACGTTAGCCTTGGAGTGTATGGAAGATTGTCCAGTTATTAATACACCTTTGCGTCAATTAACAGAGCTTTTTCCAGATCTTCGTACGACGGTTATCGCTATTAAGCGTGGTTCAGAATTATTGGTTGCGCACTCAGAGACGCAATTACGCGTTGGTGATGTAACCTATCTTGTTGCCGCTCGTGATCAGATGCGCCGTGCAGTTGGGCTTTTTGGTCATAAAGAACAAGATACCCATCGCATGATTATTGCAGGGGGTGGTCATATTGGTCTTTATGTTGCTCAAGCTATTGAAAAGCGCCTCCATAAATTAAGATTGAAGATTATAGAATCGCAGAGAGAGAGAGCGCTAACAATTGCTGACCAACTCGAAAAAACGACTGTTTTATATGGTAATGTATTAGATCCAGTGATTCTTCAGGATGCTGGAATTGATCAGGCCGATTTAATGATTACATTGACCAATCAAGATCAGGTCAATCTCTTAAGTGCTATTATTGCTAAAAGATTGGGATGCAAAGCTAACATGGTATTGATCAATAATGTTGCTTATCAAGACTTTAGCCGTGCAGTTGGTGTGGATGCATATCTTAATCCGCATAGTGTTACTATATCGAGAATTTTGCAACAAATGCGCCGTGGTCGTATTCGTGCTGTTCACTCAGTTTTTAATGGACGAGCAGAAATTATTGAGGCTGAAGTTATGCAAACGTCTTCATTGGTTGGTAAATCATTGTCAGAGCTTAATTTATCAGATGGTTTAAGAATTGGTGCAATCTACCGTAACAAGACAATAATACAACTTTCAGCAGATACGCGTATTTTGTCTGGTGATCGGATAGTAATTTTTGCTCTTTCTGAATGTGTACGTGATGTTGAGCAGCTATTTCGTGTAAGTTTAGAATATTTTTGATATATTACCTATGGATATTTGCACTTTTTGGTATAGTGGACAATTAAGACTGGTTGATAGACTTTGTTTATCCTCAATGGTTAAAACGGGGCAACGCGTTAAGCTTTTCAGTTATGATAAAAAAATAGAAAATCTACCTGTTGGTGTTGAGTTGTGTGATGCCGAATCAATTCTACCACGTTCAGCAATTTATCGCCTTGATCCTAATTTTTTTGATGATAAACTAGGATGTACAATTGTTCAGTTTTCGGATTTTTTTCGTGTTATGTTGATGAAATATCAGCAAGGTGTTTGGTTAGATACAGATGTTTACTTGGTTAAACAATTTCATCCAGATGCGGATAAAGTTTGGCTTGCAAAAGAAAATGCTATGAGAGTAGGTGTCTCTGCACTTTATCTTCCGTCTGATAACCCTATTATAAAAGTGTTTGAAGATTATTGGACCGGCACAGAAATGATTCCTGATTGGCTTGGGTTTAAACGTCGTGTGTGGAAGCCATTCTGGTTAAAGAGGAAAAAGATGCCGATTTTACCGGGAAGTCTTGGAGTTACAATATTTGGTAATGATGGTATTTCGCGATTAGCTAAACGATATGGTTTTTTTCATGAGGCAAAAGAAAAGGAAACTTTTTATTATTGGACAGGGCGAAAAACTGAATACATTTTTGATTCAGCTTTTGGTATTGAGCCACTTGCAGATCCACGTTTGATAGGGTTTCATATTCATAGAAAAACAAAAACCATTCAAAAACCCCAGGAAGGAAGCTTTTATCATTGGGCAGTATCTCGTATTTCTCATGCGCATGATTTTTTCAGGTAGAGTTATTATTGCTATTTTAACCACTGGGATTTTAATTTTTCCTAAAGAACATTGATTGTAGCTTGCGTAAGAGAGTATTGTTAGCCTATGGAGAAAAGCATTGAATGCGTAAAGAGCGATTGTATATGAACGGAAAGTAAAAACATGAGTGATCTAATAAAAACAGCATTAAGCCTTGTGCCTATGGTTATTGAACAAACCAATCGCGGTGAGCGGGCCTATGATATTTTTTCTCGTCTTTTAAAAGAGCGGATTATTTTTATTAATGGTCCGGTTGAAGATGGTATGGCAATGCTTGTTTGTGCACAATTGCTTTTCTTGGAAGCTGAGAATCCTAAGAAAGAGATTAGTCTTTATATTAATTCTCCTGGTGGAGTTGTGACATCCGGTATGGCAATTTATGATACTATGCAGTTTATTCGCCCTCCTGTTTCTACACTTTGCATGGGGCAAGCTGCGTCTATGGGGTCATTACTTTTAACGGCTGGAGCGAAAGGTCACCGTTTTACATTGCCGAATGCACGTATTATGGTACATCAACCATCTGGTGGTTTTCAAGGTCAGGCTTCAGATATTGAACGGCATGCACAAGATATTATAAAGATGAAACAGCGTTTAAATGAAATTTATGTTCAGCATACAGGTCAGGACTATGAGGTCATTGAGAGAACTCTCGATCGCGATCATTTTATGACGGCGGAAGAGGCCAAGCAATTTGGCCTAGTTGATGATGTTATACAATATCGTGCAGAAACTGAAAAAGATTAAGAGTTTTTATAGAAAAAAGAGCTACTTTAAAGAGAGAGTTTTGTAAGAGTATCACGAAAATAACGGAAAAACACCTAAAGAGTATTATGATACGCAGGTTTTTTTATATGTCTTTTAGTTTTCGTTATGAGAAACTTCCTTTGAAAAGACAAAGTATTCATATAGCGTGGTGAAAGGAAAGAGAAATGAGCAAAATTGGCAATAGTGGGAGCGAATCAAAAAATACTCTCTATTGCTCGTTCTGCGGCAAAAGTCAGCATGAGGTGCGTAAGCTCATCGCGGGGCCTACGGTATTCATTTGTGATGAATGCGTAGAGCTTTGCATGGATATTATTCGTGAAGAAAATAAATCTTCTGGGATTAAGGCGCGTGATGGTGTTCCTACTCCACAGGAAATTATAACAGTTCTTGATGACTACGTTATTGGTCAGCAACATGCAAAGCGTGTTCTTTCTGTTGCTGTCCATAATCATTATAAGCGACTTGCGCATCAGTCTAAGAGCAATGATATTGAGTTAGCAAAATCGAATATTCTGCTTGTTGGTCCAACAGGGTGCGGTAAAACTTATCTCGCACAAACATTGGCGCGTATTATCGACGTACCTTTTACGATGGCTGATGCGACCACTTTGACTGAGGCAGGATATGTGGGTGAAGATGTTGAAAATATTATTCTAAAGCTTCTTCAAGCTGCTGACTATAATGTTGAACGTGCACAGCGTGGTATTGTTTATATTGATGAGGTTGATAAAATTTCTCGTAAAGCTGACAATCCTTCTATTACAAGAGATGTTTCAGGAGAAGGTGTGCAGCAGGCATTGTTAAAAATTATGGAAGGAACAATTGCCTCTGTTCCTCCTCAAGGAGGGCGTAAGCATCCACAACAAGAGTTTCTTCAGGTTGATACAACAAATATTTTATTTATTTGTGGAGGTGCTTTTGCAGGGTTGGAACGGATTATTTCGGGACGTGGTGAAAAAACTTCTATTGGTTTTTCTGCTACCGTTAAAGCACCTGACGAGCGTTGTGTTGGTGAAATTTTTCGTGATTTAGAGCCTGAAGATCTTATAAAGTTTGGTTTGATACCAGAGTTTATTGGCCGTCTTCCTATTGTAGCTACCTTAGAGGATTTAGATGTTAACGCCCTTGTTCAAATTTTATCACAACCCAAAAATGCGTTGGTGAAACAATATCAGCGTCTTTTTGAGATGGAAAATGTTGAGTTAGCATTTCATGAAGATGCATTACGTGTTATTGCTAAGAAGGCGATTGAGCGTAAAACCGGTGCACGTGGTTTACGTTCTATTATGGAGAAGATACTTCTTGAAACGATGTTTGAGCTTCCTGCTCTTGAAGGCGTTCAAAAAGTGGTCATTTCGAGTGACGTTGTTGATGAGAAAGCGCGTCCTCTTTACATTTACTCAGAACGTGCAGAAGATAAAGAAAATGTATCGGCATGACGTTGTATAATATGAGAGGTGGTAATAAACCTCATTTTAGGATGGGTATTTCTGGATATTATAGTTATGATTCTTGATTTATACGTTCGCAGTTACCACTTCATGTATTATGGAACGCCGGGGTTTTTTCTAAGGGTGGGCTTGTGTAGTGGATAGATCATAGGCTCAAGAAAGGAAAGTTATGCAATATATTGGTGAAAAAACAGATGAAGTAAGAGAGGGGTTTTATGCTGTTTTACCTCTTCGTGATATTGTTGTCTTCCCGCATATGATTGTTCCACTTTTTGTGGGCCGCGAGAAATCAATTCGTGCTCTTGAAGAAACTATGGCGGTTGATAAACAGATACTGTTGGTTACGCAAAAAAATGCTTCTGATGATGACCCAAAATCAGAAGATATTTATGATATAGGTACACTTGCTAACATTCTTCAACTTTTAAAACTTCCTGATGGAACTGTAAAAGTTTTGGTTGAAGGCACGGCGCGTGCAAAAATGAGCCAATTTATGGCGAGTGAAGATTATCATCAGGCTTGTGCAACTGTTACAGAAGAGCCTAGAGAGAATGATGTTGAGATTGAAGCTCTTTCAAGGTCAGTGATCGGTTATTTTGAAAATTATGTAAAACTTAATAAAAAAATTTCTCCTGAAGTTGTTAATGCTATTAGTCAGATTGATAATCCTTCTAAGCTTGCTGATACTATTGCTTCCCATTTGATGATTAAACTTTCAGAAAAGCAGGAAATATTGGAGCTATTACCTGTACGTAAGCGTCTTGAACGTGTTCTTTCTTTCATGGAAGGAGAAATTTCTGTTTTACAGGTTGAAAAGCGTATTCGTTCGCATGTTAAACGGCAGATGGAAAAAAACCAAAGGGAATATTATCTCAATGAGCAAATGAAGGCCATTCAGAAAGAGTTAGGAGCGGGTGATGATAGCCGTGATGAGCTCTCTGAATTAGAAGAACGTATCAAGAAGACAAAACTTTCGAAGGAAGCGCATGAAAAGGCTGGGGCAGAATTGAGAAAGTTACGGAATATGTCCCCCATGTCTGCAGAGGCGACAGTTGTACGTAACTATCTTGATTGGTTGTTAGCAATGCCTTGGGGCAAAAAATCGAAGATTAAAAACAATTTAGACTTTGCTGAAAAAGTCATGAATAATGAGCATTTTGGTCTTGAAAAAGTTAAGGAACGAATTGTTGAGTATTTAGCAGTACAAAGTCGAGCATCGAAGATAAAAGGTCCGATTATTTGTTTGCTGGGCCCTCCTGGTGTAGGAAAAACATCACTAGCTCGCTCTATTGCCAAAGCGACGGGGCGTGAATATGTTCGTATCTCATTAGGAGGGGTGCGGGATGAAGCAGAAATTCGTGGACATCGCCGAACATATATTGGTTCTATGCCCGGAAAAATTATTCAGTCTATGAAAAAAGCTAAAAAATCTAATCCGCTTTTCTTGCTTGATGAAATTGACAAAATGGGGCAAGATTTCCGTGGGGATCCTTCGTCAGCTTTATTAGAGGTGCTTGATCCTGAACAAAATGGTACATTTATTGATCACTATTTGGAAGTCGAATATGATCTTTCTGATGTAATGTTTATTACCACTGCCAATACGCTTAATATTCCAGGGCCGTTAATGGATAGAATGGAAATTATTCGTATTGCTGGCTATACTGAATCTGAGAAAATGGAGATTGTTAAACAGCATCTTTTACCAAAAGCATTAAAAGACCATTGTTTGTCTAAAAAAGAGTTCAACGTTTCTGATGGTGCTATAAAATCTATTATTCAATTCTATACACGTGAAGCAGGAGTTCGTAATCTTGAGCGTGAATTAATGAAGATTGCCCGTAAATCGGTTACAAAAATTCTTAAGACACATCAAAAATCTGTAAAGATTACAGAAGATAATATTAATGATTTCTTGGGTGTTAAGCGTTACCACTACAATCAGATTGAAGGAGAAAATCAAATTGGTGTTGTTACTGGGCTTGCATGGACAGAAGTTGGTGGAGAGCTATTGACCATTGAAGGGGTTATGATGTCAGGCAAGGGAAAGATGACTGTAACTGGAAATTTGCGCGATATTATGAAGGAATCAATTTCAGCGGCAGCATCTTATGTACGGTTTCGTGCAGTTGATTTTGGTATTGAGCCTCCGCTTTTTGATAAACGTGATATCCATGTTCATGTTCCAGAGGGTGCTACACCAAAAGATGGACCATCAGCTGGGATTGCAATGGTGACGGCAATTGTTTCGGTGCTAACAGGGATAGCGGTACATAAAGATATTGCAATGACTGGCGAAATTACTTTACGTGGACGTGTTTTACCGATTGGTGGATTAAAAGAAAAACTACTGGCTGCTCTTCGAGGAGGTATAAAAAGAGTACTTATTCCTGAAGAAAATGCAAAAGATTTGATTGATATTCCCGATGACGTCAAAAATAACATGGAAATTATTCCAGTAAATCACGTGAGCGAAGTTCTTAAGCATGCTTTAGTTCGTTTCCCTGAACCTATTGAATGGACAGAGCCTCCTACTGTACCTGTATCTATCAGGACAGAGAACGATAGTGAAGGAATACAGATTGCGCACTGATTCATTATCTCATTTGTAGTTGCATTTTCTAAGAGACAGAAAGCATTTTCGTGGTTGTTTTTTTACTTTTTTGAAAAAAAAGTAAAAAATTCCGTGAATAACTGTGATTATTGCTAAAAAAACAATGTTTTGGATGAAAATAAGGCTTCTGTTTGCTGTACTTTTCAATAAACTGACCGACGACACGATTAAGTGTGTTATCCGGTAATATAGGGAAAGGAAATGTTCTATGAATAAAAGTGAATTGGTTAGTTCCGTTGCTGAAAAGGCAGGTGTTTCGAAAGCGCAAGCTGGCTCTGTTGTTGATGCTTTTATCGCTTCTGTAACAGAGGCTTTAGCTTCAGGAGGAGATGTTCGTCTTCCAGGTTTTGGTTCTTTTGAAGTTTCTCATCGTGCTGCTACAAAGGGGCGTAATCCTTCAACCGGGGCTGAAATAAATATTCCAGCGCGTTCTGTACCAAAATTTTCTGCAGGTAAAACTCTTAAAGAAGCTGTTAATAAAAAATAATTTTTTTCACATTTAAAAAACCCGGTTTATTTATAACCGGGTTTTTTAAAAGGTATTGTGTGTGTACTTTTAACGTGAAATTTTTTGCAAGCGTTTGCTTCAAATCATGTATTTTTTCCAAATAATGTACGCGTTTTTGAGGATGTTTTTGGGAAGTGCGTGAGATAATGTGTGCATAAAATATGCTTATTTTGCATTTCATATAAAACATTTGGATACAGGGAGTGATGTAGGAGAGAATACCTTTAATTTTTTTCAAGTTGAGAAAGGTAGTGTTTTTGTATAGCAGAAGATCTCTCTATAGCAGTGATCGGGTGTCTGTATTATGTGGGCATGTGGTATATTTTTTTATGTTATCTTGCTTACTCGTGTGTCTTGATTAATTTTTTGATGATTGAAGCATATTTGGGATCTGTTCTTATAACCATTATTTTGTAGTAAAAATGCAGACTTTACACTGTAATGATAAATGATGGGCTGTAGAATTGGTATTTATTGGTTCAGATAATCAGCATGATTAACAAGTCTTAAAGTTATCTTGTCGAGTTATAATAAAATTTATTTAGCAGATTGGAAGGGTAAGTACATCTTTCGTGGAAATCGGAAACGACAACTGATCTAAGAGCCATTTTGCTTTCCATCTTTTAGCCACCGAATACAATCATCTAAGGCTCTGGCAGTTATAGCTTGTTTTTTTGCGATTTTTTTTTCTTTGCTTGGCAAGCGTTTTCCTGAGTACTGAAGAGAAGGAATAGGTGGAAAAAGTCCAAAATTGATATTCATTGGTTGAAAGGATTTTCTTTCTGTTTCTTCTATTACGATGTGTCCGCCTGTAATATGGTTTAAAAGAGCTCCCAATGCTGTAGTTGGAGGCGGTAGGCAAGGGCAGCTATGGTTATACTCAGCGGCAGCAAAACGCCCAGCAAGAAGCCCTATCGCGGATGATTCTACATAACCTTCACATCCCGTAATTTGTCCCGCAAAACGCAATTGAGGTTTTTGTTTCAAACGAAGGGTTTGATCAAGAATAACTGGTGAGTTAAGGTAAGTATTGCGGTGAAGTCCACCAAGGCGTGCGTATTCCGCTTTTTCAAGTCCGGGGATCATTCTAAAAATACGAACTTGTTCTCCATATTTCAGCTTTGTTTGAAACCCAACCATATTATAAAGCGTTCCAAGTTTATTGTCTTGGCGTAATTGAACGACGGCATATGGTTTAACTATGGGATTATGGGTGTTGGTTAATCCCATGGGTTTCATAGGACCATGTCTGAGGGTTTCAAGTCCGCGTTCAGCCATAATTTCGATTGGTAAGCATCCATCAAAATAGGGTATTTTTTCAAAGTCACGGAATTCTATTTTTTCTGCATTTTTTAATGCTTGAACGAATGCTTCATACTGTTCTTTATCGAGGGGGCAATTAAGGTAATCCTTCCCTGTCCCCTCAGGCCCAATTTTATCATAGCGAGACTGATACCAACAAATATCCAAATCGATACTATCGGTATGGACAATAGGCGCGATAGCATCAAAAAAAGAAAGAGATTCTGTCCCAGTTATTGCTTGTATTGTTTGAGCAAGTGCTGGTGAGGTAAGGGGGCCAGTTGCAATGATAATATGGTGCCAATCCTCAGGAAATTCTCGAATTTCCTCACGTTCTATTGTTATAAGAGGGTGATTTTCAAGCGCTGTTGTAATGGTTTTTGAAAATTCATCGCGGTCAACAGCAAGAGCGCTGCCTGCTGGTACTTTATTGGTATCAGCAGCCTTCATAATCAGCGATTTTGCTAGTCGCATTTCGGTATGTAAAAGTCCTACGGCATTTGTTGAAGAATCATCGGAACGGAATGAATTTGAACAAACCAGTTCTGCAAGCATATCTGTTTTATGGGCATCAGATTTTTTTTGGGGCCGCATTTCATGTAAAATAACGGGGATTCCTGATTGCGCAATTTGCCAGCTTGCTTCACTGCCTGCAAGACCGCCGCCGATGATATGGATTGGAGTATTGAATGTATTTAACATAATCTGCTTTTAGCGGAAGCTACTCTGTATGAAAAGGATAGATTTTGTTTTGCAATTTATTAGGAATAATACGTATCTGGAATATTTTTAATATATTTGTTTGCTTTTTTTCTTTAATTAATGCTATAGAAACGCCGCTTATGTAAGGTTATTGGCTTATAAGTTTGAGCGGATGTGGCGAAATTGGTAGACGCACCAGATTTAGGTTCTGGCGGGAGACCATGGGGGTTCGAGTCCCTCCATCCGCACCAAAGGGATTTCTTGAGCTCTATAGATATGTATGTGCTCAGAGTTCTGCTTTATGGTGATTTAACACTCAAGTGTTAGAATGTAATTATTATCAGAGTGGGATTATCCCTCTCCTCAGGAAAATGAAGGTTATTTATGCAGGTTACCGAGACGCTTAATGAAGGACTGAAGCGCGAAATTAAGATCGTGGTTCCGGCGAGAGATTTAGAAAAAAAATTGAATGAACGGTTGGATGATACCAAGGGCAAGATCAAGCTTAAGGGTTTTCGTCCTGGTAAGGTACCTGCTGGATATCTAAGAAAAATGTACGGCAAGTCTTTTATGGCAGAAATTCTCAATGAGATTATCAGTGATGTACCCCATTCTGTTTTAGCTGATCGTAATGAACGTTCAGCGATGCAGCCGCAAATTGATATAAATGAAGATGAACAAATTCTGGATGGCAAAACCGATTTTGTTTTTAGTTTAAAGTATGAAGTTTTGCCAAAATTTGAAATTAAAGACTTTGAACATATTGAAATTACTCGTGAAATTGCAATTATTCCTGAACAAGAGATTGATGATCAAGTAAGGCGCGTCCTTTCTTCCACGCGGAATTATTCACTAAAAGATGGTTTTTCTGAAGAAGGTGATCGTGTTACAATAGATTATCTTGGTAAACTTGAGGGAGAGCCATTTGAGGGTGGAACAGAGAGTGATGCGCAACTGATTCTCGGATCAAAGCAATTTATTCCTGGCTTTGAGGAGCAGTTGGTTGGTGTGAAAGTAGGTGATACGAAAACAATTTCTGTTAAATTTCCTGATAATTACAATGCAGTGCATTTGGCGGGTCGGGATGCAGAGTTTGATATCACTGTTAAGGCTATCTCTAAACCGGATGAATTAAAGATTGATGATGAAGCAGCGCGGAAAGTTGGTTTAGAATCTCTAGATCGCTTACGTGAAGTTGTTCGTGGGCAGATTGAAAATCAATATGGTTCAATGACACGTCAAAAAATTAAGCGTCAAATTCTTGATGCTTTAGATGCTGATTACGATTTTGAGATTCCTGAAGGACTTTTAGAAATTGAATTTAACAATATATGGGCTCAGGTTAATGACGATTTAAAAAAGGCTGGTCGCAGTTTTGAAGATGAAGGTGTTACAGAGGAGCAGGCACGGGAGGAATATCGTGTGCTTGCACAGCGTCGTGTTCGTCTTGGTTTAGTGCTTTCTGAAATTGGAATGAAGGTTGGTGTTAAAGTAAGTGAGGATGAGCTAAAAGCAGCAGTTTTTGATCAGGTGCGTCAGTATCCTGGACAAGAAAAAGAGATTATGGATTTTTTCCGTAAGACTCCAGAAGCTGTTGCAAATCTACGTGCCCCAATTTTTGAAGAGAAAGTCATTGATCATTTGCTAGCACGGATAAAAATCACAGATAAAGAAGTTACGGTTGAAGAGCTGATGAAGGAATATGACGAAACAGATTTAATAGAAAAAAAGCCAGAGAAGAAAAAATCTGCAGTAAAAAAAACCGTAGAAAAAGTTCCATCTAAGAAAAAGGCACCTAAAAAAGATTAATATTTACCCTAAAAAGAGAAGCCCGATGAAGTTGTGGCTTTTTTATAAGATTTCTATTCTAGGCTTGCACTGAGAGTGGTTTTAGGTTAGCCATCAGGTGTATTTAGAAAACATTGATAGTGGATTGGCAATGGACATCGTTGATACGCGTACTCCTGATTCTAAACGTTTCATTTCTGGAATTACAGGTGATTGGGAGGTTGTCATTGGTATGGAGGTTCATGCGCAAATCATATCAAATTCAAAACTTTTTTCAGGGGCGTCAACAAAATTTGGTGCTGAGCCGAACAATCACGTATCGCTTATTGATGCAGCGATGCCTGGTATGTTGCCTGTTCTTAATAGGGAATGTGTTCGTCAAGCAGTTCGAACTGGTTTGGGACTAAAGGCTCATATTAATCTGAGATCTGTTTTCGATCGTAAGAATTATTTTTATCCAGATTTACCGCAGGGATATCAGATTTCCCAATTTCACTATCCGATTGTAGGAGAGGGGAGGATTATCGTATCTGTTGGTCCAGATTCGAATGGCCAGTTTGAGGATATTGAAGTTGGGATTGAAAGGTTGCATCTTGAGCAGGATGCAGGAAAATCGTTGCATGATCAGCATCCAACAATGTCTTTTGTGGATCTTAATCGTTCAGGTGTCGCGCTTATGGAAATTGTTTCTAAGCCAGATATGCGTTCATCAGATGAAGCCAAAGCCTATATGACAAAATTGCGTACAATTGTTCGTTATTTAGGGACTTGCGATGGAAATATGGATGAAGGTTCTATGCGTGCAGATGTTAACGTATCAGTTCGTCGCCCTGGTGAAAGTTTTGGAACGCGCTGTGAAATCAAAAATGTTAATTCTATTCGTTTTATTGGCCAAGCGATTGAATATGAGGCGCGTCGTCAAATTGCGATCTTAGAAGATGGTGGTGTCATAGATCAGGAAACTCGGCTTTTTGATGCTTCTAAAGGTGAAACGCGGTCTATGCGTTCAAAGGAAGAAGCGCATGATTATCGTTATTTTCCTGACCCTGATCTTTTGCCTTTGGAATTGGATCAAGCATTTGTGGATTCTTTGGTCGCTGAATTGCCTGAATTGCCTGATGATATAAAAGCACGTTTTATCAAGGAGATGGGATTGACAGCGTACGATGCTTCTATCCTTGTGACAGAAAGAGCCATTGCTGACTATTTTGAAAAAGTCGCACGTGGGCGTGATGGAAAAACAGTTGCCAATTGGGTGATTAATGATCTTCTAGGCGCTTTAAATAAAGACAATCGTGAGATTGAAGACACGCCGGTATCACCAGATCAATTAGGAGAAATTATTGATCTTATCAAAGAGGGGACTATTTCTGGAAAAATTGCTAAGGATCTCTTTGAAATTATTTGGAATGAAGGTGGAAATCCACGTCAGATTGTAGAAGAGCGCAATATGAAGCAGGTAACAGATATCAAGGCTATAGAGAAAGCTGTTGATGAAATCGTTGCTAATAATTCTGATAAAGTTGCGCAAGCAAAACAAAAACCTGCTTTAGCTGGTTGGTTTGTTGGACAAGTCATGAAAACAACAGGTGGAAAGGCAAATCCTCAAACTGTTAATGAGTTGGTTAAGATGAAACTCGGCATAGATTAAGTTTTATGGGGTAGAGGAAAGTCCATAAATATGATATTTCTTATAATTGAGGAATACAACTAAGCTTACCGAATGGAGACATAATTGACTTTACGGGCGGAGTTTTGTTAAGGATTAACTTCCCAAGGGTACTTAGAGAGATGGACTAAAAGATGGCTATTTTTTTAAAGCAAATCTTTACATGGTGGAATGGTAATACCATAAATACGCGCTTTTTTACGTGGCGTAAAGGTAAACGTATGGGGGAAGATCAGTTTGGGAATGTTTATTATGAAGGGGGCACTCATAAGGATGGTTATCCGCGCCGTTGGGTCATTTATAAAGATTATTCTGAAGCTTCTACCATTCCACCAGGTTGGCATGGTTGGATTCATCATCGCTGTGATATCCCTCCAACACAGGAAGATTATCAGCCCTATGAATGGGAAAAGCCTCACATTGCCAATATGACAGGAACAAGCGATGCCTATCGTCCGAAGGGTGCTATTTCTTACAGTGATGATCGTCCTTTTTTGTATAAAGATTATGATGCATGGTCGCCTAAAAAATAAGATGTTTTGATGCGTGCGTGTGTTTTTTCTTATGTGTACTATTTTATAAATAGAATTTTTAGATGTGATTGATTTGATGTGATGAGAGCTTTTTTACTGTTAGGATTGAAGCGTTTTTTTTGTCTTTTTCTCATAGAAGTTGTAATATTTTTGTTTTCAGTTGTTGGAGTACAGGCTGAGCGTGTGAGCAATGGAATTGCTGTTTTTTCAGGTCTCGATAAAATTACTGGTCGGACTACGCGTTTTGAAGTTTCTCTTGGTGAAGTTTATCGATATGGTGCTTTGCAGGTAACGCCGCGCGCGTGTTATACGAGCTCTAAGGATGAACCAACGCGTACAACCGGTTTTATTGAAGTCAATGAAATTACATTAGATAAAAAAGTACGACGTATTTTTATAGGGTGGATGTTTGCAGATAGCCCTGGCTTGAATGCTGTAGAGCATCCTATCTACGATGTGTGGTTAAAAGACTGCAAACAAGGCAAAAAAGATTCTCAGAATCAAGCCCATCAATGATTTTTTACAAATGATGTATTGAAATAAAACATTCTCTTTGTTTATTTTATAATTCTCCCCTAAGAGGCTAAAGAAAACTTTAAAACGAGAGTGATTAGATGCTGAAGAAAGGGGCAGTGATGTTTTTATTTGCGTATTTAAAAGGCATATTGGTTATTGTACATTTATGATGGTTTTCATAAAAAGCCAACTATTAAATTACCAAACTGTAAAGCACTGTCAATTCTAAAGAAAGTATGAGATTTTATACAATGAAAAATGCCAAACACCAATATAATAATAGATCGTTTTTTCCAGAGCAGCCTAAAGAACCATTATTGAATATTCCATTTATTATAGTTGTTTTGATAGCACTTTGTTTTTGTATTTATTTTGTTTCTCAATACCTTTTTTCTGATCAATTCTATATTGAAAGTCTTGATTTATTTGCATTTACACCAGTGTTATTTAAGACTGAACCTTTAGCATTTTGTTATACGATTATTAGTTATTCCTTTATGCATAGTAGTTTTAAACATGTTGCTATTAACATGGCTTGGCTTTTGGTTTTTGGGTCTCCTTTGGTAAGACATATTGGTGGTTTTCGTTTTTTAATTTTTTGGGTATTAACAGCTATTATAGCTGTTTTGACTTATTTTGTATTTCACCAAGAGAGTGCAATATCACTTGTCGGTGCGTCGGGCGCAGTGTCTGGAATGATGGGCGCTATTGCACGTTATGATTTCCTTTTGAGCTATTTGGAGGCTACGACGCAGAATAAAAGATTTTTAAGCCCTTTATTGTCTATTAAAAAAGCGCTGTGTTCAAGGAGTGTGCTTATTTACCTGAGTATCTGGCTGAGTGTTGATTTTATTATAGGTATTTCATCTCTTCTCTTTGAAGGAGATGGTGTTTCAATAGCATGGGAGGCTCATATTGGTGGTTTCTTTTCAGGCTTTTTGTTGATTGGTTTTTTTGATATTTCGCGAAAAAAATTACAAACTACGATCTAAGATATTTATGCGCCGCATAAAGTGCTATTGTGGCCGCGTTTGAAACATTTAATGATTTAATATTTCCAGGCATATCAAGGCGTGTTAATGCGCAAACGGTTTCCCGTGTTTTTTTACGTAAGCCTTTTCCTTCTGCTCCTAAAATAAGGGCAATTTTCCTCCCTGTTAATGCTGTTTCTAGAGGGTATTCACCTTCTGAATCGAGTCCAAAGCTGATGAAACCTGCTTTATGAAGTTCGTGGAGTGTTTCGGCGAGGTTTCGTACAGTAATATAATTAATCAGCTCCAACGCTCCGGAAGCGGCTTTAGCGAGAACACCGCTTTCTTGTGGGGAGTGGCGACATGTGGTGATGAGAGCTTCAGCTTTAAATGCAACTGCGGAGCGCATAATAGCACCGACATTATGTGGATCGGTAATTTGATCCATTACGATGACAAGATCAGTATTGGTAAGTTCAGACAATTGACATGGTTTGAGGGGGGTAGTTTCCACAACAATACCTTGATGCACTGCATCACTTCCAACCAATGCATCAAGTTGTTTTGGTGAGCATAATGTAACAGCACAAGGTAAATCTGATTCGGGTATATTTAATCGTTTTAAGGCGTTTGATGTAACATAGAGACCGTTAAAAATTCTTTTTGGATTTTTTAAAGCAGCATGAACTGCGTGGATACCATAAAGACGGATTGTTCCTTGTTGTAATGGTGAAGCTGCTTTTTTCAGGCATGAGGCAGAACGAGAAGAAAAGCTTTTTGTATCGCGATATCGGCGACGTAAACGAGCATAATGAGAATTTTGCGATATTTTTTCTTTCATAGGTGTTTTATACTCTTTTAATAACAGAAATGGATAGAAAAAAGCTGTCATTTAAAATTATTAGCGGGAAATTTGTACAGAATCGTGTTTATTCTGTTGACAGATACGACAGTAATCGGCATAACCGCCTCGCAGCCGGTTTGATTGAATAGGTGGTCAAGATTTGGTTGTAGTGATGCCTTATCGCGCAACTTTGCCGATGTAATGGAGGGGTGCCCGAGTGGTTAAAGGGGGCGGACTGTAAATCCGTTGCGTATGCTACGTTGGTTCGAATCCAACCCCCTCCACCATTCATCGAAGGAGAGTTAGTTGTGTGGTATGCGGGTATAGCTCAATGGTAGAGCAGCAGCCTTCCAAGCTGAATATGCGGGTTCGATTCCCGCTACCCGCTCCAAATAGTTGTTGGTGCCAAACAGTTTTAGTGATTGGGCGAGTGAGTATGATGGGAGAATATTTCCATCATTAAAGTGGGCGGGTTTTACCGTCTTCAAGAGTTGTAATGGTCGGGCTGATGTAGCTGTTCAGCTTAATTCAGTTCTGCAGTTCTGTTTCTAGGTGCTAATAAAACAAGAGATTGATGGCGATGGCAAAGAGCAAATTTGAACGTACGAAGCCGCATGTTAACATTGGTACGATTGGTCACGTTGATCATGGGAAGACTTCATTAACAGCAGCGATTACGAAATATTTTGGTGAATTTAAAGCGTATGACCAAATTGATGCGGCACCAGAAGAGCGTGCACGTGGAATTACCATTTCTACAGCGCATGTTGAATATGAAACAGAGAAGC
>NZ_CADEAG010000002.1 GCF_902825155.1 Bartonella taylorii 8TBB | reverse complement strand
GCTTCTCTGTTTCATATTCAACATGCGCTGTAGAAATGGTAATTCCACGTGCACGCTCTTCTGGTGCCGCATCAATTTGGTCATACGCTTTAAATTCACCAAAATATTTCGTAATCGCTGCTGTTAACGAAGTCTTCCCATGATCAACGTGACCAATCGTACCAATGTTAACATGCGGCTTCGTACGTTCAAATTTGCTCTTTGCCATTTGAGCTCTCCATTTTCCGTCCAAATCAAGGACTAAGTTAAAAATTAATTACACAACCAAAAATCACGCGTATTTCTTTTGAATCTCCAAAGCAACAGCCGAAGGGACAGGCTCATAATGATCAAACTGCATTGTATACTGCGCACGCCCCTGACTCATCGAACGAAGAGTATTCACATAACCAAACATATTTGCCAAAGGAACCATTGCATTCACAACTGTAGCAATACCACGCGCCTCAGTTCCTGAAATCTGACCACGACGAGAATTTAGATCACCAATTACATCACCAACATAATCTTCCGGAGTCACAACCTCTACCTTCATGATTGGCTCAAGAAGTTGGGCACCAGCCTTCTTTGCTCCATCACGGAAAGCCGCACGAGCAGCAATTTCGAAAGCTAAAACAGAAGAATCAACATCGTGATAACCACCATCGATCAAAGTAGCTTTTACACCAAGCATAGGGAAGCCTGCAAGAGGCCCCGACCCCATAACGCTCTCAATTCCCTTTTGAACACCAGGAATATATTCTTTAGGAACAGCACCACCAACAACTTTCGACTCAAAAATAAAATCATCACCATCATGAGGCTCAAAAATAATCTTTACACGCGCAAATTGTCCCGCACCGCCAGATTGCTTCTTATGTGTATAATCAATTTCTGCCGTCTTGGTAATAGACTCACGATAAGCAACCTGAGGCTGGCCAATGTTTGCCTCAACCTTAAATTCACGCCTCATACGATCAACAATAATATCAAGATGAAGCTCTCCCATTCCAGCTATAATGGTTTGCCCCGATTCTTCATCAGACTTCACACGAAACGAAGGGTCCTCAGCAGCCAAACGATTAAGCGCTATACCCATTTTTTCCTGATCTGCTTTCGTCTTTGGCTCAATTGCAATTTCAATAACAGGCTCTGGAAAATCCATCCGTTCCAAAATAATAGGCTTCAAAGGATCACAAAGAGTATCACCTGTTGTTGTTTCTTTAAGCCCCGCGAGAGCAACAATATCACCAGCGAACGCCTCCTCGATGTCCTCACGAGAATTTGAGTGCATTTGAAGCATACGCCCCAAGCGCTCCCTCTTTCTCTTCACAGTATTTTCTAAAGAGACACCTTTTTGAACCTTACCAGAATAAATACGACAAAAAGTTAACGATCCAACAAAAGGATCATTCATAATTTTAAAAGCAAGCATGGAAAGCGGAGCATCATCTGAAGATTCACGCGTCGCCTCAGACTCAGTTTTCACATCAACGCCACTAATTGCAGGAACATCAACCGGAGAAGGAAGATATGACACAACAGCATCCAAGAGCGGTTGAACACCCTTGTTCTTAAAAGCCGTACCACAAAGAACCGGATGAAACTGAACCTCTATTGTTCCTTTACGAATAAGATCAACAAGCTGTTCATCGGTTGGCATAACACCTTCCAAATAAGCCTCGGTCGCAGCCTCATCAACTTCAACCGCCATTTCAATGAGTTTTTCGCGGTATTCTTCCGCCTTCTCCTTCAAATCAGAAGGAATATCACCCACTACAGCCGGAGCACCGATAGAACCATCCCACTTTAATGCCTTCATCTCAACAAGATCAACGACACCTTCAAAATCATTTTCAGCACCAATCGGCAATTGCAAAACAAGCGCTTTAGCCCCCAAACGCGAATCAACCATTTCTACACTACGATAAAAATCAGCACCTATTTTATCCATTTTATTAACGAAGACCATGCGCGGCACACGATATTTTTCAGCCTGCCTCCAAACAGTTTCTGTCTGAGGCTCCACACCAGCATTTGCATCCAACAACGCTATTGCACCATCAAGAACACGCAAAGAACGCTCAACTTCGATCGTAAAATCAACGTGCCCTGGCGTATCAATAATATTAAAGCGCCGCTTCCGACCATCCCGCCCTTCCCAAAAGGTTGTTGTCGCAGCAGATGTAATCGTAATACCACGCTCCTGCTCCTGCTCCATCCAATCCATCGTAGAAGCACCATCATGGGTTTCACCGATTTTATGATTTTTGCCGGTATAAAACAAAATACGCTCAGTCATAGTGGTCTTACCAGCATCAATATGTGCCATAATACCAAAATTACGATAATCTTCAATTTTATATTCGCGAGCCATTGCACTTGCCTTAAATTTTTAACACGCCTACCAACGATAGTGAGAGAATGCACGATTAGCCTCAGCCATACGATGAACATCTTCACGCTTCTTGACCGCAGAACCGCGATTATTTGCTGCATCCATCAACTCGCCAGAAAGACGATCAATCATTGTCGTCTCATTTCGACCACGCGCCGCTGAAATCAACCAACGAATAGCAAGAGCCTGACGTCGATCAGGACGAACATCAATAGGAACCTGATAAGTAGCACCACCAACGCGACGCGAACGAACCTCAATATGAGGAGCAACATTCTCCAACGCTTGATGAAACAGAGCCACGGGATCTGTTTTCACCTTCTTTTCCACAACCTCAAGCGCACCATAAACAATACGCTCAGCAACTGACTTTTTACCATCAAACATAATGGCATTCATAAATTTTGTAACAACCAAATCACCAAATTTTGGATCTGGATTAATTTCACGTTTTTCTGCTCTATGGCGACGGGACATTGGCCTTGTCTCTCAATATTATTTTGGACGCTTCGCGCCATACTTAGAACGACGCTGTTTACGATTCTTGACACCCTGTGTATCAAGCAAACCACGAATAATGTGATAACGAACCCCTGGCAAATCTTTTACACGACCACCCCGAATCATAACAACAGAGTGCTCTTGAAGATTATGCCCTTCTCCAGGAATATAACCGATCACCTCAAATCCATTTGTCAAACGGACTTTAGCAACTTTACGAAGTGCAGAATTTGGTTTCTTCGGTGTCGTTGTATAGACACGAGTACAAACCCCACGCTTCTGCGGATTCGACTGAAGAGCAGGGACCTTGTTGCGCTTAACTGGCGCCAAACGCGGTTTGCGAATCAACTGGTTTACGGTAGGCATGCAACCTTCCTCTTTTTGATCTACGTTCGTTTTGCCCTCTTGGGCTTTTTATCTCTTCCGAAAAAATCGGAGCAAATACCCAATCTCACACATAAAATCGGGCAGGACTGTTGCAAACAGCTTACCCGATTACAAGCAGAGAAGGCAATAGCCTTTTGCACTAGCATTCGCTTTTAATCTTTAAAATTAAACCTGTTTGAATGACTTTTTGAATAAACATCAAAACTGCTAACCACTCTCACATCAGCTATAATGTTCTCTAATAGCGAGAACACATACATTCGTCAAGAACTAAACATCAGAAAGTTTTTAAAAATAAATTAAATTGTAACAATTTAATTTAGCTTTTAGAGGATTTCTTGATAAATTAAGCTCTGTAGCAATATCTCTTCACACAACAAAAAAAGAGCCGCAACCTATTATAGTTATATCTATAGAACACTTTAACGTAGCAATATAACAAATTGCATAGGAATATTATAAGACAAACATAATGAAAATAGTAACGTGGAATATTGCCGGAATAAAAGCACGACATGAAACATTATATCAATGGCTAAAACACAATCAGCCGGATATCGTCTGTCTACAAGAAATTAAAAGTACTGATGAGAATTTTCCACGCGATGCAATTGAAAGACTAGGTTATCACATAGAAACACACGGACAAAAAAGTTTTAATGGTGTTGCGATTCTCTCTAAAAAAACACCTGATGAAGTGATCCGTCGATTACCTGGCAATGATAATGATGAACAAACACGTTACATTGAAGCCGTTTATTCAACAAATAAAGGCATTGTTCGTGTTGCCTCCCTCTATCTGCCCAATGGAAACCCTATCAAAAGCGAAAAATATTCTTACAAAATGGAATGGATGGAAAGATTGTATGTACATGCAAAAAAATTACTTTCGTATGAAGAACCACTTGTCCTAGCTGGTGATTACAATGTCATTCCTACCCCATCGGATGCAAAAAATCCTCAGGAATGGAATCATGACGCTTTATTTCTTCCACAAACAAGACAAGCATTCCAACGCATTGTTCATTTAGGTTTTTATGATGCTATTCGTAATGTAACTGATACCTCCTCATTCAGTTTCTGGGATTTTCAAGCTGCTGCATGGCGCAAAAATAATGGGATTCGCATTGATCATTTGCTCTTATCACCAGAAGCTATTGATCAACTTATCTGCGCTTATAACCAAACAGAAGTAAGAGGATATCAAAAACCATCAGACCATGTACCCGTTTGGATTCACCTTAATTTCAATTAGCTAAAGTACAACACTTAATTTTATTGTGATAAAAAATATCCCACCTAGAAAATAAATGTGCTACACCGTGCATAAAAATATACCCTAAACAATAAAATCAATTACTAAGAATCGTAAATGAATGGAGGACATCAATGAGAAAATCACTGTTAATGTTTATTGCAGCAACTGCCATTGGGCTCACAAGTGTCGCACATGCTGGAAATGATACCCTTGAAAAGATAAAGAAAACAGGAGAGATCACGCTGGGTGTCCGTGAATCATCAGGTCTAGCCTATGCCCTTGGTAATGACAAATATGTAGGTTTCCACACAGAAATGGCAGAGCGTATTATCGACGATATTTCAAAAAAAATTGGTAAACCAATCAAAATTCATTATCTCCCTATCACATCACAAAATAGAATTCCCCTCTTGAAAAATAGTACCTATGATTTTGAATGTGGCTCAACAACAAATAATGTTGCCCGTAGTAAAGAAGCCACATTTGCTTATACCACTTATGTCGAAGAAGTTCGAATTGCCGTAAAGAAAAACTCTAACATTAAATCTCTTGCCGATTTAAATGGAAAAACAGTCGCAACTACTACTGGTACAACGTCTGTTCAACTTATCCGTAAAAATAAACGTGCAAAAAATATTCGCTTTAATGTTGTGAAGGGAAAAGATCACGGAGATAGCTTCTTATTATTAGAATCTGGTCGTGCAGACGCATTTGTTATGGATGCTTCAATTCTTGCGGGACATATTACAAAATCGAAAAATCCATCTGATTATATCATCCTAGATACTGTACTTTCAGTTGAACCTATCGCCTGCATGCTCAGATTAAATGACAAAAACTTCGAACAAGCAATTAATGATAGCATCGTGCGTCAAATCAAAGACGAATCACTTGAAAAACTTTATGATAAATGGTTTATGAAACCAACTCCGCCTGCAAACACTATTGTCAACCTCCCTTTATCTAAATCAACGAAATATGCTTGGGAACATCCAAATAATAAACCTCGCGAAGACTATACAGAGAATAATTTGTAGAATTAAAAAGAGAATAACCACACTCTTTGAAAATTGAGTGTGGTTATATTTTAGTTTATTTTTTAATAAATTCAGCATATGTAAAAATACTGCTGATTTATTGTTCTGTTTTGCGGATTACTAAATTTAGGAAATATTAATTAATGGACTTTTCTTTCCTTTGTACAGATGATCTTAACCAAACACTCGTGGCTGGGTGTCTTGGCACGCCTGGTGTAAGTCACACCTATCTAGATACGCTGCTTGATGGCTTAAGAAATACAGTTATCTTGTCCATTTCTTCAATGATCTTGGCTATATCTTTTGGCATTATTATAGGAACAATGCGCACTCTACCTAACACTTCCATGATCCGCTGCTTATTACGTGCTATTGGAAGTATGTGGGTAGAAATCATGCGTAATATTCCTTTGCTTGTACAAGTATTTTTATGGTATTTTGTTGTTCCTAAAGTTTATCCACCAGCGATGAATTTTTCACCCATTCTCTTAATAACATGTGCCTTGGGATTCTTTACATCAGCCCGCATCGCAGAACAGGTCCGCTCAGGCATTGAGGCGATTCCTTCTGGACAGCGCCACGCAGCTATGGCAATGGGATTTACGACCTACCAGATTTATCGTTATATCATATTACCGCGCGCTATACGCACAATCATGCCACCACTTACTTCAGAAGCAATGGGCATTGTGAAAAATTCGTCTATCGCATTCGCCGTTTCAATAAATGAACTGATGCAATTCCAATACCAAACAATCGAAGAAGTCAGTCATGTTTATGAAAACTATCTGATTGTTACAGTTCTTTATATTTTTATAGCCTTATTCGTATTTATTATTATGACAATAATTGAGCAAATGCTCAAAGTTCCTGATTTTCAAACAAAGGAACACTAAATATGATGAATTTTATAACCTCTCAGTTTGGATTTTCTTCTCCTTTCAATTTTTCAGATTTTGATTTTTCATTTTTTACTTTTGATGTATTCTGTTCTTATATTCTATCGGGTTTGCTCTTTAGTATTTTTCTAACCCTCTTTGCGACGATATTAGGACTTATTTTTGGCACACTCTTAGCAATGATGCGGCTTTCTTCTATAAAACCGCTCTCTTGGCTTGCAATAATTTATATAACTGCCATGCGCTCAATCCCGCTTGTTATGGTTATCCTATGGTTTTTTGTGCTTTTACCTTTCCTAACTGGGACATCAATCGGTGCAAATAAATCTGCACTCATTACCTTTACCGCATTTGAAGCCGCTTATTTTGCCGAGATTATGCGTGCTGGCATAAATTCTGTTTCACAGGGACAAAAACATGCGGGACAAGCTCTTGGAATGACATATTGGCAAAATATGTACATTGTAATTCTTCCCCAAGCCTTTAGAGACATGTTGCCAGTTTTTTTAACACAAGTCATTATCCTCTTTCAGGACACAACGCTTGTTTACGCAATCAGTGGCAATAGCCTCTTGAACGGTTTTGATATTGTTGCTAACAATTTTGGTGTAAAGCAAGAAGCTTATGTCTTGGCAGCTATTTTCTATTTTGTTATCTGTTTTACGCTATCGCAAATAGTTCTGTATCTACAGAAAAAAATATCCATTATTCGCTAACAGGAAAGAAAAATGTCTAATCATATGATCGAAATAAAAAATGTTTCTAACTGGTATGGCGAAATTAATGTTCTTAAAAACTGCACAACCAATATTAACAAAGGGGAAGTGGTTGTAGTTTGTGGCCCATCAGGCTCAGGAAAGTCGACATTTATTAAAACTATTAACGCTCTCGTTCCTTTTCAAAAAGGTGAAATTTGGATTAATGGAACACCGGTTCATTCAAAAAAAACGAATCTGTCTAAATTACGCAGTAACGTAGGAATGGTTTTTCAGCACTTCGAGCTCTTCCCACATTTATCCGTTACAGAAAATTTAACAATTGCACAAATAAAAGTCTTAAAGCGCAGCAAAAAAGAAGCACTCGAACGTGGTTTGTTGTATCTTGAACGCGTTGGACTCATTGAACATAAAAACAAATATCCTGGTCAACTTTCTGGAGGTCAGCAACAACGTGTTGCTATCGCTCGTGCCTTAACGATGGATCCACTTGTTATGCTTTTTGATGAACCAACATCTGCCTTAGATCCTGAAATGGTAGGTGAAGTATTAGATGTCATGATTAGTTTAGCAGAAGAAGGTATGACGATGATTTGTGTAACGCATGAAATGGGGTTTGCGCAAAAAGTCTCTGAACGTGTTATTTTCATGGACCAAGGACAAATCCTCGAAGACTGCTCATCAAAAGAGTTTTTTCTGGATCCGCAAGCCAGAACACCGCGCGCGCAGGATTTTTTGTCTAAAATCCTGAGTCATTAACTGTCTTGTTATAACTAAAAGCTTTTTTGTCGTAAGCTCAAACATGAGTTATTAAGATTTCATATAAGAGATACTAAAAAATGCTGCGATAAAATATTCAAAAATTATTATTTTTTATAATATCAGGAACCAACGACATCGCGGTACGTCGCTCCAATTCATTACAAAGAGTAAAAGCGTGCTTTTGCAGAGGACCGATCCAATTGCGATCTTTTACATTCGCTTTTTCATAGGCTACAGTTAGCAATGCTGTACCGCGAACAACGTTTCCTGACTGAAGCAGCATATTCCCAAGCATCGCTTGAGCAAGAGGATTTCCTTTTCTTGCAGAAAGCTGAAACCATCGTGCCGCCTGTACAAGATTTTTTTCTCTTCCCTCTCCCTTTAAAAATATTTTTCCTAAATAGTATTGAGCTTTAGGATTTCTATAATTCACCGCAGCCTGCATATAAAGACGAACAGCATAAGAAGGATTAGGTTTTACAGGTGAGTGAGGGATACCTTTTTTTATATAACCCGCAAGCTTAACCAATGCATCAGAAATATAACTTTCATTCTCTGGACCAAGATCAGCACCTTTTTCAACAATATACGCAAAAAAGTTGTATGCCTTATAATCATCTTCAGGGACACCATCACCCTCTGCATAAATATAGCCAAGCTTCCAATACGCACCAATATTTCCCATATCCGCTGCACAACGCAACGCTGAAAGTGCCTGATTTATTTGTCCATTTTTATAAGCAGACATACCACGTTTTAAAAAATAAAACGAATTATCAATAGTTTTCTGCGCGCTATTTGCATCTATTACACAAGAAAGTAAAAGAGCCCCTCCCAAAGTAGCAATAATCGAGACTTTTTCCCATACTCTAAGCCCATTTACCATCTAAAATTTCTCCCCTCATCTCAGTTTTAATCATCACATATATCACAAATTGCTTCTTATGTATTCGAACCTTCTTAGTAAGAGAAACAAGCTATTTCAAATAGCTTATATTCTAGCAGAAAGATGAATAAAACAAAATCGCCCAAAATATCTGACAAAAAAACTTTCACTTTTATGGACAATAAAACAATTTTTAATCATAAATCGTCGTTCTGTATTTTATATCAGATCTCTTGGTACTATAATCTGGTTGTTTTAATATTCTCATTATATTATTAAATTCAGCAACCTAATGACAAGAAGTTATCCATGAGAAGAATAGAACAAGGTCCAATTACAACAATCTCTCTAAAGCAATAGATATTTTCTTTTGCGCAGCACGCAATTCTACAATTCTGTTACGTTCAACCTCAACAACTTCCGACCTTGCATTTGCTATAAATTTTGGATTGTTTAATTTAACCGATATTCTTTCAATATCTTGCTCAATTTTACTAACGTCTTTCATCAAACGAGCACGTTCAGCTTCCAGATCAATCAATTTCCCCAATGGTAAACAAAAAATCGCCTCTCCAAAAATCATTTGCGCTGAAACAGCTGGAACTTTATCAGAAAAATTTATTGTTTCAATACGCGCTAACTTTTTAAGAAGAGTACCATAACGCTGCACACGCTCTTGCGTTAAGTCCCCTGCCTCTACAATAACAAGAGGTGCAAGTGCCCCTGCTGGAATGTTCATTTCAAAACGAACAGACCGAAGCTCACTGACAACATCAATAAGCCAATTAATATCGGCAGCAGCCTCTTCATCTACAAACTCTTCCTCTGGCCATTGTATCAATGCTAGCACATCTTCACGTTTCATGCTTGGCGTTTCTGTAAGAGACCACAACTCCTCCGTCATATGAGGCATAAAAGGATGAAGAAGTTTATAAACCTCATCTAAAACCCAAGCAGTACAGGCTTGAGCCTCACTTTTATCATCCTCATTCGAACCTTGAAAAATAGGTTTGAGAAGCTCCAAATACCAATCACAGAGTGTATTCCAAATGAAGCGATAAAGAGCACTAGCAGACTCATTAAACTTATAATTTTCAATACCAGCGGTCACTAGAGAAACAGTTTTAGATAACTCTGTTAAAATCCAACGATTAAGTGCAAGTTTCACTTTTTTTGGCTGAAAAGTAGGATCATGCTTAACACCGTTCATCTGTGCAAATCGGGTAGCATTCCATAATTTCGTAGCAAAATTACGATAACCTGCAATACGGGAGGGATCAAGTTTTACATCACGCCCCTGTGCCGCCATAATAGCCAAAGTAAAACGCAATGCATCTGCACTATATTGATCAATGAGCTCCAATGGATCAATTATATTCCCCTTCGACTTTGACATTTTTGCCCCCTTCTGATCTCGAACGAGAGCGTGCACATAAACCGTTGGGAAAGGAACCTCACCCATAAAGTGAAGCCCCATCATCATCATACGGGCAACCCAGAAAAAGATAATATCAAATCCTGTAACGGATAGAGATGTTGGATAAAAAGTGGCTAATTCAGTCGTTTTATTGGGCCAACCTAGCGTTGAAAAAGGCCAAAGAGCTGATGAAAACCATGTATCTAAAACATCTTGATCACGGGTTAATTCAACCATTTCACCATAATGAGAGAGAGCTGAATCCAAAGCTTCTTCTTCACTTTTTTCAACAAAAACCGTACCATCAGGACCATACCAAGCCGGTATTTGATGCCCCCACCATAATTGGCGCGAAATGCACCAAGGTTGAATATTTTGCATCCAATTGAAATAGGTTTTCTTCCAACTATCGGGAACAAATTGTGTTTCCCCTTGACGAACAGCCTCTATCGCTGGCTTAGCTAATTCTGCAGCATGGACATACCATTGATCTGTCAAGAATGGTTCGATAGGTACTCCACTACGATCCCCATGAGGAATAGTGTGTGGATGATCATCCACAGCTGCTAAATATCCTCCCTCTTCCATTAAAGAAACAATCTTATCGCGCGCAACAAAACGATCAGATTTATCGAGATTTTCTACCAATATTTTTAATTCATCCGATAAAATCAAACCATCAAAAAATGCTTCATTCTCACGTAGAAAAATCTCCGCTTTTTTCGTAAAAATATTAATCAAACGTAGATTGTTGCGCTGCCCTACTTCAAAATCGTTAAAATCATGTGCTGGTGTAATTTTTACAGCACCACTTCCTTCATCAGGATCTGCATAAGCATCGCCAATAATCAATAACCTACGACCAACAAGCGGCAAAACAGCGTTTTGACCTATAAGATTTTTATAACGATCATCTTCAGGATTAACCGCAATTCCCGTATCACCAAGCATTGTTTCTGGCCGTGTTGTTGCCACTGTTATAAAGGTTGTGGCATCATTCGGATCAAAAACTTTACCTTCAAGTGGATACCTAAAGTGCCACAAATGGCCTTTGACTTCTTTTTGTTCAACTTCAAGATCCGAAATAGCCGTTAACAATTTAGGATCCCAATTAACCAAGCGTTTATCCCTATATATCAACCCTTGTTTATAAAGCGTGACGAAAACTTCACGAACAGCTTGAGACAAACCTTCATCCATTGTAAATCGCTCACGCGACCAATCACACGAAACACCAAGACGACGCAGCTGGTTTGCAATAACACCTCCAGTTTTGTGACGCCATTCCCAAATACGCTCAACAAATTTTTCTCTACCCATTTCTTGACGCGTAGGCTCTTGACACTCAGCAAGCTGACGCTCGACAACCATCTGCGTAGCAATCCCCGCATGATCCATGCCAGGCTGCCATAATACATTTTTACCACGCATCCGCTGAAATCTAACCACAATATCTTGAATTGTCGTATTGAGTGCGTGGCCCATATGAAGTGAACCCGTAACATTGGGAGGCGGAAGCATAACGCAAAAAGGTTCTGCATCACTTTTTGAACCCGCTCCCGCTTTAAAAGCACCACGAGCCTCCCACCTCTTCGCAACCCGTTGCTCTATGGAAGCAGCATCATAGTTTTTTTCTAACATTCCACCCATCCATAACGCCGCTGAAAAATGCAATATATGATCTAAAATCTGATCATATCCTTTGCAATCCTCACATATTCATATTAAGCCTGCAAAATTGCAAACAAAATCCCTATAAAATAAAATGAAAAACGTAAAAATAACGAAGAGTTAAGACGACTTTTTAATTGCCTTAACAATCTCTTCACGTAAAATATTCTCAAGTAAAACAGGCAATTTAGACTGTAACCATTCTGCTATAGCTGGGCGCAAGACATCCTTTGCAATCTTCTCCGCAGAAGAAATACAATATTCAGACAATTCCACATGACCAGCAGCCACATTTTCCGAGTGTAATGTACAAACCTCATCACCATACTCTTTTGTTTTATGAACAGAACGCTGTTCTTCAGAAGAAGACTTCATCTTTTGCATATCCGCACCAACAGTATTACTTCCTTCCACCCTATTCTCTTTCTCTTGTGTTAAAGAAAAATCGTGACTTTCAGAAGAAAGACCAATACGATCAGCCAAAGCCTTCATCGCATCATCAACCGATAAAGTCGTGTCATAAACACCTTCCGGTGTGACTGGCGAACGATCTGCAGACGCATTCACTGCAACATCTTCATGTAAAAAGTGATCAGGTTGAACTGCATTTTCTTCGATTATTTCACGAATAGATGTCAAAATTTCATCCATACTTGGCTCACGTAATACGCTTGAACTCTGTACCATACTTTAAACCTCTCAAAGACGCAATAACAAACAGAATCACACTTTTAGTGTAAGGAAAAGAATCATAAGATCAACATGCCTCCTGTTATATTTTCAAATATGCCATTATATTTTCAAACATAATTGTCACGAAGAAGACGCTATACACAACTTTCCTTCTTTATTATAAAACAATATTCAACCGCTATCTTTTTCAACATGCTCAAATACGGATTTTCTGACTTTTTAAAAATTAAAACTATTTGCACCTTAAAAGTCACTTTTAAGCATTATCGGATATATTTTACTGTTTTTAAACCTAAATAATCTGCAGTTAATTTACCAATAGAAGATTGAACACTATAGCTTGCAATAACAGCATTACGTTCTGCCGTAGCAAGCGCAATCTGAGCATTAATCAACAGAGTTCGAGAATTTAAAACATCCAATGTCGTCGCCTGTCCCACACGATTTTCTTGAAGACGGCCTTTAAGAGCAATTTCAGCAGCACGTACACTCTCACGATAAGCAACGACAGATGCGCGTGCCCCCTTTAACTGAAACCAAGCAGAGGTAAGAGACTGTCTTATATTACTATGAGCTAAATCAAGTTGAAGATGAGCCTGCCCAAGTTGTTCCTTGGACTGGCGAATCTGAGCAGATGTACGCCCCCCTTCAAAAATTGGAACACTTAACGACAATCCTATTGATTTAGAAACACCATCCTCCCCAGCACCATTGTAAATCCGGTTATAAGACGCTGTTGCAGAAAAATCAACTTTAGGAAGCAACGCTCCTTCTTTTGCCTTTACATTGTAAAGGCTAGCATCAACCAAATATTTTGCATAAAGAATCGCTGGATGCAATGCAACGCTCATTTGGTAAGCAGCATCAAGACTAACCGGCAAATCTTTTGCCACTGGTGGATATGTTAATTTTTCAGGATCAGAACCAATAACTTGTCGATAAACTGCCTCTGCTGATTTTACATCAGCACGTGCAAGACTTAGTTCTGAAACAGCCACAGAACGCGCAGCTTGCGCTTGGGAAAGATCAACACGCCCCCCCTCTCCCACATCAAATTTTGCTTTATTCGAACGAACTTGCTCTTCTAGAGCCGCCAAATTTTCTCTACGAAGATCAGCAATACGACGTGCTTGATATACATTAGCATATGCTGTTACAGTATCGAGAAAGGTATTTTGCTCAGTATTACGAAGATATTCACGCTGTGCCTGCAGCTTAACCTGGGCTGAAGAAAACATGTTTTGCGTAATAAAACCGTCAAATAATCTTTGATTTAATCTTATTCCTATAGACCCAGAAGTTATATAAGGACCGGACATAGACTTATTCCGCCCATAACTTCCAATCCCCTCAATTTGCGGCAACAACCCCGACCGTGCAATAACTACATCATCACTTGAGATACGTAAAGCCGCCCGTTCACTATTTAACTTAGCATTGTGTATATACGCTTTAGCAAAAGCATCCATCAATGTTTCAGCACCAACCGACCCTGATAGTAAAAGACTCGAAACCAGCAACAAACACGCTTGAAATTTCTTGTTTATTTTGAACACAACAACACACCCTAAATTAATCATAAAACTATCTTTTATTCACAAACAAAACAAACACTAAAATACAAAATCAGGTGTTTTTAAAAAACTAGGAAGAGGCTTCACAGCGAGATTAAAAGCACGACGAGCTGCAATAATACCATCTTGTTTTACATAGATTCGTGCAACACCGGAATTCCCCTGTCCTTCAACCACAACAAGACGTCCAGTGTCTTTTATTTGGTCAAAGATACCCTCCGGAATAAAATCAACTGAACCCTCGATAAAAATAAGATCATAAGGTCCCTCAACAGCATATCCCTGCTCCAAAGGGCCATGAATCACAACCACATTATCACACTGATTACGTTCTAAAATCTTAGCTGCTCGTTCCGAAAGAGCTTTATTACTTTCTAATGCAATCACAGACCGTGCTAGCTTTGAAAGCAATGCCGTACAATAACCACTATTTGCACCAATATCTAAAATAATATCTGATGATTTTATAGCCGCAAGCTGTAATAATTTTGCGAGAGAAGCAGGCCTCATTGAATAGCACGCAGGTAACCCGTTTTGCGCAGGACATACAATAATATCGCTATCAAGATAACTTAAGGCTTTTATATCTTCGGATATAAAATCTTCACGCGGTACCGTTAAAAAAGCTTCGAGAACCGATAAATCCGTCACATCTACTGTACGAATTTGATTGTCGACCATTTTGCGGCGAAGCTCTGCAAAATCTGCAATCATAACGACCATCTTCTCCTACATAAAACAAGAACCACAACAAAACGGCGATAATGAGGGCCTAAAATCTTTTACTGTGGGTGTTACAAAAAAGTACGCTACAGTCAACAATTAGATTCTAACCGCACTATTTCTCGTGATAAAATCTCTTACCATAAAGGAAAGCCGTTTACTTGCGCATATTATCCACTCAAAGCCATTTTATTTAAAACCGGCTGGAGGCCTCGCCCGGAATCGAACCGGGATACAAGGATTTGCAGTCCTCTGCGTAACCATTCTGCCACGAGGCCTCGTCGACAAACATGAAGATGTCAATAAGGGAAGGCAACGCATCCGTCAAGGTATAGAAAATCTTCTCTGCTCTTTTTTCCTCTTCTTCTGCGATTTATGACATTTTTTTTAAAAAAAAGTAATTTTATCCTTTGCAAATCAGTATTGCTTTGCTATAGCCCTTGCAGTTGAATAACTTGGCACTGTTCCCCGGTAGCTCAGCGGTAGAGCAACCGGCTGTTAACCGGTTGGTCGCTGGTTCGAATCCGGCCCGGGGAGCCACTCTCTTTTTAATAGCGTTTTTTGAGATTAAAGAGTACAAGTAGATTTAAGAGAACAGAATTTTAAAATATGCTTTTGTAAAGTGCATCATTTTTTGTTTTTTTTAGCTTCTTTGAGTTCTAATAAGTTCTGTTATGAAAAATTCAACGAGAGCCTATGACATATCAACAATCTCATAACTAAACAAATTAATTGAACGACAATAGTTAAAGTCTTATTATCAGATATTATTCACTTATTATCAAACATAATAAAAATTCCTATCACTCAAAAAATATAAGGGAAGAATGCACATCGTTCTCCGTTCTGCACTTCCAATTGCAATGCGTATCAAACGAAAGCAAAATCTATCAATATCATCTCCAGATATACCAAAATATTATTGCAATTAAGTTGGAAGAAGACTGAAAGAATTTTCATCAACTATAAAATTCTCTTATATTATAAGTCAGCATAGAAAAACAAAACAACACATCCCTATTATAAGTAATGTTTGTACTTATTCACATCTTTAAAAATGGAGCATGCACCAATAGATACGAGAGAATAATTTTTTTTAAAGTCGCTTCTACTGATTAATACGAATGATGATTTCTTTCCAAGATATTTTTGATTATACTAGACATGCAAAATGTTTTTATTTAAAAAAATAAGAGCCTTTTAAAAGCCCTCTTATTTTTGCGAGAATGTTGTTTGTATTTCTCTTTCCCTCATTTAAACTGAGAAGAAATCGAAAAGAAGAAAATATTCTAAGCTCACGATTTCTTCTAAAGATTTTACTCAAGCTGCCTTCTGCACTGACTTGCGAAAACGCAAAGATTTCGTACGCTTTGCAGTCGCCTTTGCTTTTTTGTGCCTTTCATTTGGAGATGGAGAATTTTTGCCCTGTAATTGTTCAGCTTTATCTTTACAATTCAAAAACCGCTTCTGACGTTTAGATTTTCTAAAACAAAGTTTACTGTTTTCGATTTTTTCATCTTCTGACACAATCAGCTTTTCTGAAAATGCAGCAAACTGTACTGGAACAGCTTCACGCACTAACCGCATAGAAATCAAACGCTCTACAGCACGCAACCGCGCTCCTTCTACTCCTTCATCAAAAAGTGTGAGTGCTTCACCAGACGCACCATTACGTCCTGTACGACCGATACGATGCACATAACTTTCAGCATCATCTGGTAAATCGTAATTAATAACGTGGCTTATTCCTAGTACATCAATACCGCGCGCTGCAATGTCTGTCGCAACAAGAATCCGCACAGCCCGTTCACGAAAAGCTTTTAAGGCAGACTGGCGAGCACTTTGCGATTTATTTCCATGAATTGTTGCAACAGGATACCCTATTTTTGTTAAAGTACGCGTGACAGCATCAGCACCATGTTTAGTTCGAGTAAAAACAATGACCGAAGTGAGAGCTGGATTTGTCAAAAGTTTACCTAAAACATTCTTTTTTTCACTAGTAGGAACGCAATATAATTTCTGAGTAATTTCTGCAACGGTTGTCCCTTGAGGAGTAACCTCTATTTTTACTGGATCATTGAGCAAACACTTTGCAAGTACAGTAATTTCTTTCGGCATTGTCGCAGAAAAAAGCGCTGTCTGACGCTCTTGGTGCAAAAGCTTTGCGATTTGCTGTACATCATTAATAAACCCCATATCTAACATACGATCTGCTTCATCCAAAACTAAAAAACGAGATTGAGAAAGATCAACGCATTTTTCACGAACAAGATCTCTTAAACGCCCTGGCGTTGCTATCAAAACATCCACACCAGCTCCTATGCGTTTAATTTGTTTTAAACGCGATACCCCACCAAAAATAAGACATGTTGAAAGATGCGTTCCTCTTGCAACAACACGAATTGTTTCATCAATCTGAACAGCGAGTTCACGCGTAGGAACCAAAATCAAAGCTCGCGCAGTTTTAGGGCAGCGTTTATCGCCCAAAGCCAAAATTTGATTTAGAATAGGTAAACTAAATGCCAATGTCTTCCCAGAACCTGTCTGTGCAATACCTAACATATCATGCCCATTCAACATCGCTGGAATAGCTTTTTCTTGAATAGGTGTAGGTTTACTCATACCAGCCATGAGCAAGTTTTTACTCAAAAGAGTAGATAAACCCAACTTTATGAAAACATTTTCTCTATTTATGGTCAAAATAAAATCTTTCCTCAGCTCAACGACTCTAAACAAGTAACAAGCTGAACTCTGTTACTCAAGAATCCGCGCAAAAAAGATCTTGATATTACAAATTTGTTAAGCAACGCTTGAAAGAGCGATTTGCGCACCCAATGAACACCCTGAAATCAAGGAAAAAGGTGCATAAATTCATTCTCCAAAGAGCTAATTAAATTAACCAGCTTAAACACCTTCATTTATATTATCGTAGGATTATGACAAAAAAGCAAGTGCTTTGCGAAAGTTATTTATCACAAACAAGAAACACAATGTTTTAATCACTTATTTCTTTATTATTGTCTCCTTCGGTAAATGTACCCTATCAAAATCAGGATAAATTTCTAGAAAAACTGGATTTTGTAAAGTTTTCTGACCACCATAGATTAAATACCATTGCGTTTTATCAAAAATCGCCAACGTTTTATATTGGATGATGCGATTTTTCATCTCAAGCGTCGTCGGAATCAAAGCATAAAAAGTACCTTTATCAGTTTGCAAATAATCTATGTTTGTTTCATCTAAAAAATAAGCACCATCAGGCAAACTCTCAAATTGAACACGCAGCTGTTTAAGAAAACTGTGACGTAAATTATTCTCTGTCGTCTTCAATCGGCGCGCCATTTCTTTATAAAGCCGATCAGGCATATAAGCAGCAATAGGTGCAAAATTCCCATTTTTTACAGCATTATTGACATCAATAATTAATCTTGAAAGTTCAGTTTTTTGTATTGTCGCTGGCTCAGATGCTGAAATCTGTTTAGCAACACTTAAAAACAAGAACAGACTCAGTAAAAAATAAAAAACAGATTTCATTCTTAATATCTCTCACTTTTGCAAAAAGTTCCGCTTCTCAAATAACAAAATCAAACAATGTTTGATCGTCGGTAATATCACGATAACGCCAACCTAAAGCTTGAAACTTTTTCTCTAAGAGGCAAAAATTATCGTATTTTTTTGTTTCAATTGCGATCAACACAGAACCAAAACTTCTAGATGATTTTTTGAGATATTCAAAACGCACAATATCATCATCTGGAGAAAGTTGAGCAAGAAAACTACGCAACGCACCAGGATGTTGCGGAAAACTAAAAATAAAATACTTTCTTAAGCCCTGAAATCGCAAAGAACGCTCTTTAATATCTGGCAAACGCTCAAAATCAAAATTACCACCTGAAATAACAAGAAGAATTTTTTTTCCTTTCAACTCTTGAGAAGAAATACTGTTAAGAGCATCGATTGATAAAGCACCTGCTGGTTCAAGAACTACACCTTCAACATTGAGCATTTCAACCATTGTAGAACAAACACGATTTTCAGGAACTGTAATAACAGAATCGGGTGAAAATTGCTTTAGCATTGTGTAATTTAACGCACCAATTTCAGCCACAGCAGCACCATCTACAAATGTATCGATAGTTTCAAGCTTGACACGTTTTCCACTCTTCAAACAAGCAAGCAAACTTGCAGCTCTTTGTGGTTCAACAAAACGAAGCTCGGTTTTCCAACCATATTCACGTAAAAATTTGCTCACACCACTAGCTAAACCACCACCACCTACAGGTACAATCATCAAATCTGGCTCACTCTCCCCATTAAGTTTTTTCCATTGCAAAACAGACTCACAAAGAATCGTCGCCTGCCCCGTAATAATGCGAATATCATCAAAAGGTGGTGCCATCACTCCCCCACTCTCCACAGCAAAAGACTGCGCAGCCGCATAACATTGATCAAACGTCTCACCAACTAAACGGATATCAATAAACTCTTTACCAAAAACGCGCGTCTTATCAATTTTCTGTTGCGGAGTCGTCACAGGCATAAAAATCACGCCTTTACGCTTAAAATAGCGACAAACAAAGGACACTCCTTGCGCATGATTCCCCGCTGATGCACAAACAAATGCAGCATCTTGAGAGATCTTATCAAGCATCTCTGAAACAAAATTAAACGCACCGCGAATCTTATATGACCGCACTGGTGTTAAATCTTCACGTTTTAAATAAATTTCTGCATCATATTTTTGACTAAGAAAATCATTTCTCTGAAGTGGTGTTTCAGCAAACACATGATGCAAAGCCACCATAGCTTTATTTACGTCTCGAATAAATTTACTGCTCATAACACCAATCATTTCATGCTTCGTTAATATTATACAGGCTCCTTCTAACTATAAAGACAACCATTGTCAGTCAGAAATTGAACCAAATACGAAAAGTTCTGCTCTTAATCATTAATTCTTGATTCAATAAAAGATATAGCTTATGAGAGAGCTCTTATCGCGGACGTGATGAAAACGGTAAACATAGCAGACTTAAAATCTGCCGGTCTAAGACCTTGCGGGTTCAAGTCCCGCCGTCCGCACCACAGTATGTGTATTTCTCCTTATTTTCAATAGTTTATTAGAAATCAACAAAAATAAACACCTTCTAAACCAGCTTTTGCAACTTCATTATAACACTACCAAACAGCATTTAACGGTCTTGATTGCGAATCATAATTCCTTTTTGAATATGCATTTTAATCGTGCCAATGACCTTGAAATTTTTCATTCTAAAAAATGGAAATCTCACAGTTACTCTCATTTCATCATAAGCATTTAAAAATTAAAGGCTTCCTTTATCTCTACAAAGGATAATATTCTACAGGATAGCAAATAAAAACAAAGGCCCCATAAAAGATAGGACCTCTGAAAATCAATTTAAGTTCACAAAAATTAAAATTTATAAGCTACACCAATACGCAAATCATTTGTCTTATACTTAAGTTCAATCTCATCTTTGAATTTCTTTTTACCAAAATCTGAATAACGGTATTCCGCACGCAAAATAACATTATCTGCTACTGCAACGTCAACACCACCACCCAGAGTATAACCAATCATCATCTTTGTATCATCTGATATAGCATTAAAGGGCTCTGTTCCAGTAATCTTTGTCGACAGTGTATCTTGAAATTGCCCATAAGCAATACCACCAGAGATATACGGCATAATACGATCAGCAGAAAAACCAACACGTATCCGTGTGGCACCAACCCATTTCTCTTTTAATCTATGGCTAAAAGTTATGCTGTCTTTCTCTGTCCCTCCCACATCTCTGTTTACCCCATTTCTTAATTTCTTAACCCTTACCCGTTTTTTCTGTTCTGTAGTTCCCTTCTCCGTGTCTGTTCCCCCATCTGTGTCTGTTCCCCCATCTGTGTCTGTTCCCCCATCTGTGTCTGTTCCACTCTCTGGGGGCTTTCCACCCTCTGGTAGCTTTCCACCCTCTGGGGGCTTTCCACCTCCACCTTCACCAGAATCATTATAATGGACGCTAGTTTTTGTATCTTTGCGACCAGAAAGAAGTATATCTGTTTCAAGCCCCACGACAAAATTATTGCCAAGATCCATATTGGCACCTAAATAAAAACCACCTACAAAACCAGAAAGCTCAGGCATATACTGTTTCTCGATGGGTACCCATGGTTTACTTTTACTTGCCTCATCAGGATAGAGAGGAATATTAACATTACGAGTAGTTGCAGAAATCTTACTTGAAAAACCACCAACTTGGCCTCCAAAATAAAAACCTGTCCAAGAAAAAGGTGGAGAAACAATAACTGATGAAGCAACATGTTCTGGCTGTTCAGGAACAACCACATCTGCTGCCTGTACTATAGAAGCTGAAACGAAAG
Source organism: Bartonella taylorii 8TBB (assembly GCF_902825155.1). Classification (GTDB taxonomy): domain Bacteria; phylum Pseudomonadota; class Alphaproteobacteria; order Rhizobiales; family Rhizobiaceae; genus Bartonella; species Bartonella taylorii_A. The sequence continues at coordinate 221,449 of NZ_CADEAG010000002.1, read as the reverse complement.
TAAAAACGGATGCTGTTATAAATTTTGTATTCATAAAATTATACCCCACTGCTATTATTCAAATATAATCAAAAATCACATTTTAAAAAACAAAGTGCTTAAAATTTTACGCTGCAAAATCACATATACTCTTCTATAATTACATCAAAATTTAAGGTTAGTAAATAAATTTTAATTATTTTTAATATATTATTAATAATCAATACTTAAAAATATAAAAATGTAATAAAAACAACTTTTATTTTTAAAAAATATATTATGATATTTTCTTGTCTAAATTGTTGCCTCAAAAACCACATACTGTATCATTCAACAGTCTGTTTTCTTGGGACATTTTCTAAAGTGATACAGATGATTTTTGGAAAGTCCCTATCTACCAGTTATTATTACAAATATTTTATAGTTAATACAATATTTAGAAAATAAATTATCCTGAAATAACGTAATTTCTTATATAATTAACAAAATTAAATTGGCTTTTATTATTGATATAAAATACTAAGAATACTGCAGAAATATCTAAAAGTCATTAGACTGAGAGCACCATTTCAAATTATGTGTATATTTAAAAATCTCACTATCTTACCGAAAACTATACTTTTTATCTTTCTCTCTTTAATCGTACTACTATCGATTTACACAAAAGTGATATTATAGTCCTTCTAAATCTTATGTAATTACAAAAATTTTAAACCATTTTACTTAAAAATTGCTCTACCCTTACTGATTTCTATATTATCCTCTGCCTTTATTGCAAAACGGTCTTTATTAGGAAAAGTGATAAAACACCCCTTCATACAAATCGTAACTGTTTGATGAGCATTCAACGAGATATTTAAAGGTATACTCCCTTCAACAATGATGAGAGATTGTGCCTTTAAATCAGTATTCTTCACCGTTGCTGCAAAAGCTTTCATAGTCAAAATATCCAACAGTGCTGTCACTATAAAAATGTGAAAATATTTTAGCATTCTAGGATTCCTTCCTCAACAAAACGCTTATATAATACAAAGCGAAGAGTATTAGTCACCTTAGAGGGTGAAGTGATATTAGGCACATAGATAGCCAAATTAAATGAAAATTTCTTACTATCAAATGCAGTAAAACTCACTCGTGGTGCAGGATTTTTTAAAACCCCTTCTGTTGCAGAAGCAATCTCTAACAAAATTTCAACAACACGGTCTGGAGCAAGATTGGAGGAAACAGTAACAGGGATATCAATACGCCCCATTTTACTACGCCGAGTCCAATTACTAACATTATTATTGATGAGACTTGAATTAGGAATAATAATCGTCTTGCGCTGCAATGTTTCAAGTTCCGTTGCACGCACACTAATACGTTTGACAATACCACCTACTGATCCAGATTCTACATAATCTCCTAGTTTAAATGGTCTTCCAACCAAAATAATCAGCCCAGAAACAAAATTTTGAACAATATTTTGCAAGCCAAAACCTATACCAAGCGAAAGCCCACCAGCAATAAGCGCAAAATTTTTAAGATCCAAGCCTGCCATTGACAGCCCTATCAAAACTGACACGACAACACCACAATAATTTATAACCGTTTTGATAGAATTACGCACCCCAGGATCGAATTCACCATGTGCCAATACAGTTCCATCTAGCCAACCGACAAATTGACGAATGACGAAAAAACAGGAGAAAAAAACAACGATTCCTGTTACAATAGAAATCAAAGAAATAGACACATTTCCAATTTGAAAACCCGTCATCAACTGCCACAACACTGCTCTAAAGTCGGAATACGAAAATCCAAACTGCGCAACAATTGGCATTACACAAAATACGACAACAAAAAAACTGAGAAAAATACTAATAACAACCCCCAATTGATTCATCGTTTTCTCTTCTAAATGCAACCGTTTCATTAAAATATGACCAACGCTCGTTTTCATAAATTGTCCTTTAGTTCCAAGTGCTTGAGCGCTTTTCATCCCTAAATACATTAAAATCAAAAATGCCCCGCCGATTATAATTTGCTGCATAATAAAACGTGCCAGACCAACATAGCCTAAAAAATCCATAACAATCAGCAATACTCCCAATAAAATGAGAGGAATACGTATATAAAGTGGCAAAAAGCGCGGCTCTCTTTCTTCACTTTGAGAATCCCCACGTCTAAACCGCAAAGGCACAAACGAAATAATAAACAGTAGTATCGCTACCAAAAAAACAGCAACGAAACTTTTGGCTATTGTTAAAGAAAGAGAAGCTGAAACTATTTGATAAATACTATCGAGAACAGCATCAAATGCCAAAATTACACCTAAAGAAATAAGTAAAATCACCAATTGATGTGCTGCCGACGGTGCAATATTGAGAAGATGCATATGAGGCATATTCGATGATAAAAGAACAACGGCCAAACGATTTATCAGAAAGATTAATATAATTTGACACCCTACCATATCAAATACTGTTGTGAGCTTCCCTGGATCCAAACTAAAACCACGGAACAAGAATAATACAAGATAAACGCAAACAACACACACAAGCGAAGGTAAAAGAACTGAAACAAAAGCAATCAATAAGCGTTGTAAATAAGATACTTCCTCATTGCTCTTGATAAAGTGGCAGCGCATATGTGCAAGAACTTTATGAGAAAAATAAGAAAGTCCCAAAGCGATAAAAAGCGGAATCAAAAAAGAAAGAAATAGCTGTAATAGTTTGAAATAAAATACAAAATTCCACCAAGAGCTCAACAAAAAAAGAAAATCAGATGAAGCCTCTTTGGTTTTCTGGGCGAGATGTTTAACCATCGAGAGCGAAAACTCAAGCCTATGTGTAAGTGTGCGTTTAAAAAGCTCTCGAGATTGAGAAATAGCAAGTTCGGCTATTCTATTTGTGGTCAAAAAAATTGCTTCAAACTGGAATACTATATTATTAATTTTAGCTTTTTGCTCCATCAAGTGAGAGCGTTCCTCGCCTGTTTTTTCCAAATTTTTTAGATCATCATGGAATTCTGTTAATTGATCAAGAAGTGCATTAATATCATTAAGAGGAGCACGCAAAACAAACGCTGCTTCTATAGCTCGTTTACTGATATCTTGTGCACGTAACCGCAATTCTACCAAAGCACGCGGATCTTCTGATTTCTTTTCAAAGTCTTTTTCTAAAGTTTCAGTGTTTTGTTTAAGAGTCTCAATAATATTCTGTTTTTGCTGAATAATTTCATCAATTGAATGAGAAGTGATCTCTTGTCCAATGATGGTATTTTGCGATTCAAGATTCCCCCAAGCACAAGAACTGAATATAACGATAATCCCAAAAATAAAGAAAAGTATGCGTAATTTTTTTTTAAAAAATGGATACATAGCTGCCTTAGATGTATAAAGAGGAATCTACTACTTCTTAAAAATATTGCATGGAATAAATATTTTCAACTTTTATAGAATAATCTTATAAAAGCTTTTCCTTATCCGATAATGCTGATAATAAGAGGAAGGACAATAATAAGTTTGTGGACTCAATAAGATTAAACAAAGGCGCTCTGGCATGTATTTTTTGCACCTCTATTGCAAAAAAGAAAATTTTCTCCCTTTTACGACGTGGCTTCTTCTGTCCAGCTTTGGCATGTTGTTAACAAATAACGCAGGAGCGAGGGCCTATTTGATCAAACAACTACGAGCAAATAATATAGTTGAAACGAGTACACTTGATTCACAAAACAAACGTGATCAATTAAATGTTACAACAATTGAAAATAAAAAATTTGTAACACTTCATGGAGATTCTGTTCTGCCTCTCAATATTTTTCGAAATATCCTAGTATGGAATCTCTTTTTAATAACGACCACATTTGTTTGTACACAACTTGAGAACCTACAAACACAGTATTTTTCAAATAAACGTGCTCCTCCTCTTGCTTGAGTCTTAAATTATGAAATGATTATATTGTATTACCTTTAATAACTCTTAGATTGCCTATTAGCGGAATATATCATGCGTACACCCGGTTGGTTAACTACCCTTTATTGTTTTATCCTTTTAAGCAGCATTTACGTCGCTTTACCCAATTTGTTTTCGCAAGAACAGGTTACAAACTCACAATTCTTAACCAACACCCGTGTGACACTTGGACTTGACCTTCAAGGAGGTTCTTCTCTCCTACTTGAAGTGGATGGCAAAACATTGAAGCGCGATCAACTGCATATCCTTTTAGGAAATGTGCGTAATACACTCCGTGAAAAACAAATCCGTACCTCGAGTATCCGTATTATCGAAGGGGGCGTTGTTGCACTTATTTCTGATCCATTACAAAGTGAAAAAGCACTCTCTGCTTTGAAAACATTGGTAACTCCCATACACAGCAGCTTTGGCTCTACAGCCGATGATATTACTATCAGTTCTCAAAATGAAACTATCCATATCATATTAACTGAAGCTGGTATGAAGGATCGTATGAGCAATGCTATTGAACAAAGCTTAGAAATCATCCGTCGCCGCATAGATCAAGTTGGTGTTACTGAGCCTGCTATACAAAAGGTAGGGACCGATCGTATTATGGTTCAATTGCCGGGTTTACAAGACCCAAAGCAGCTACGTGACCTTTTAGGAACAACTGCTAAGATGACCTTTCATCTGGTGCCCTCTAATGTGGATGTAAATAACCCACCCGCAGGTGTTTCAATTCTTCCTGGATATACGGATGAGACACAACGCTACGCAATTTATAATCAAATCGCCTTAGACGGAAATGTCCTGAAAGACGCCCGTGCAGGTTTTGATCCGCAAATGCCAGGACGTTCTATTATCTCATTCACTCTGAATTCTGCTGGAGCAAAAATATTTGCAGAAATAACACGACAAAATATTAATCATCCTTTCGCAATCGTTCTTGATAACAAAGTTTTGACTGCTCCTACCATCAATAGTGTTATTCCCAATGGACAAGGTCAAATTACAGGAAATTTTGATCCAAAAGAAGCCTCAACTCTGGCTGCGCTCCTCCGTGCTGGTTCCTTGCCTGCACCATTAACGGTAATTGAAGAGAGGACTGTAGGTCCAAATCTTGGTGCTGACGCCATCCAAATGGGGCTTTATACCGGCATAATCGGCTTTATTCTTGTTACTATTTTTATTTTTCTTCTCTACAGAGTCTGGGGAATCATTACGAATATAGCACTAGCACTCCACACTATTTTAACATTTGCTGCACTAAGTCTTCTGGGCGCGACACTCACATTACCGGGTATTGCTGGTATTATTTTAGGCATCGGCATCGCCGTTGATGCCAATATTCTCATCAATGAACGAATCCGCGAAGAAAGCCGAAAAGGTGTCAGCGCCTTTGCAGCCTTAGACCGTGGTTTCAAACACGCTTTCGCAACCATTGTTGATGCCAATGTTACTGCAATTATTGCAACTATTTTACTGTTTTGGTTTGGTACCGGTCCCGTTCGCGGTTTTGCTGTAACAATGTTGCTTGGTATTATTATCTCCATGTTCACGAATATCACAATTGTGCGCATCATGATGATTTGGGTGATCCGTAAGTGGAAAATTAAAACTCTGCATCTTCACTCTATTTTCAATATTATTCCACAAAATACAAACTTTCGCTTTATGAAAGCGCGTTTCATTGGTATTGGTGTCTCAATTATTTTATCAGTTGCTTCAGTCTTTCTGTTTTTTAAGCCTGGATTGAATTTTGGAATTGATTTCATTGGTGGCAGCCAAATGAGTATTACCACAAAAACGCCAACAAATTTAGCAACCTTGCGTTCTAAGCTTTCCACCCTTAATATTGGTGAAATTACCTTGCAAAATATTGATAATGCAAACACTGTATTGATTCGTATGCAGAAACAAAGTGGCAGTGAAGCACAACAAACTATCGCCATTGATAAGGTTAAAACAGCAGTACAAGACATCTATCCAGATGCTACATTCGATCAAATAGAGGTTGTTGGTCCAAAAATTTCAGGTGAGCTTGCCACCGCTGCTTTTACTGCTGTTATTCTAGCAGCAATTGCCATGTCCCTTTATATATGGTTGCGTTTCGAATGGTTCTTCGCAGTTGGTGCGATTGTAACACTTATCTTAGATACCACAAAAATGATTGGTTTTTTTGCCCTATTTCAATTTGATTTCAATTTAACAGCCATCGCTGCTCTTTTAACGATTGTTGGTTATTCCATAAATGATAAAGTCGTTGTCTATGATAGAATGCGCGAAAATATGCGCCTTTATAAAAAAATGTCGTTGCGTGAACTTATTGATCTCTCAATTAACCAGGTTCTTGTACGCTGCCTCTTTACATCAACAACCACAGTTCTTGCTATGTTACCTATGGCTATATGGGGTGGAAATGCTGTCCATAATTTTGCACTTCCGATGGTCTTTGGAATTATTATTGCAACATCATCCTCTATTTTTATTGCCGCTCCTATTTTACTCTTGCTAGGGAATTGGTGGCGTGAACGGAAAAACCATACAAACACTAAACTAAAATGAAAATACCATGCTGAATATGACATCTCCTCCTTTATTCTCATAAAAATTACAATCATCTCAACTCAATTGTTTTTTGATAAGAAGTCGTAAATAATCCATGCTCCACGATACACCACTGATTACAACTATTGTTGCAGGTTTATGTTTAGCATTTCTTTTAGGAATGATTGCTAGCCGTTTGCGTATCTCACCACTCGTAGGATACTTGTTAGCCGGCGTTATTGTAGGACCAAATACAGGCGGTTTTAGAATAGATTCCGTCATTATCAACCAACTCGCTGAAATTGGTATTATTTTGCTGATGTTTGGTGTTGGACTCCATTTTTCATTAAAAGACCTTTTATCCGTAAAAGCTGTTGCTATTCCTGCTGCCATTACAGAGATGGTATTTACTACTTTTCTAGGCCTATGCCTTGGTCTGATCATGGGGTGGGGGTTTAGCGGTAGTTTAGTCTTCGGTTCAGCTCTATCAATCGCAAGTACCGTTATCCTTCTGCGTGCTTTGCAAGAGCGCCATCTTATTGAAACAGAAAAAGGACGTATTGCTATTGGATGGTTGATTATTGAAGATTTAGCAATGGTTTTTATCCTTGTTCTCATACCATCACTGGCAAATGTCCTTAGCAATACAAAAAAAGAAGCGTTTGATCCTCTTGTTCAATGGTTGGACTTAAGTATTTGGGGAATTTTTGGTCTCACCATCCTGAAAGTTATTGTATTTATTGCACTTATGCTGATTATTGGGCGACGCTTTATCCCATGGTTGCTAAAGATGAGCGCACAATCGGGATCACGCGAATTATTTCGTCTTAGTGTCTTTACTATTGCATTAGGAGTAGCTTTCGGAGCAGCTCAGTTATTTGGTGTTTCTCTTTCTCTTGGTGCTTTTTTTGCAGGCATGGTGATGAGCGAATCAGAATTAAGCCATCATGCAGCGGAAGAATCCTTACCACTACGAGACGCATTTTCTGTTCTCTTTTTTGTTTCTGTGGGTATGTTATTTGACCCAGGGAAATTGTTGACTCACTTTTTCCCCCTCTTAGCGACATTATTAATTATTGTATTAGGAAAATCTACTGCTGCCTTTTTTATCGTCAAAGCCTTTCGCTATTCTAATGCAACAGCTTTGACTATTTCTGCAAGCCTTGCTCAAATCGGAGAATTTTCTTTTATCCTTGCAGGTTTAAGTTTGAACTTGGGACTTTTAAGCAACGATGCTCATGATTTAATTCTTGGAGGTGCTATCCTTTCTATTTTACTCAATCCCCTTGTTTTTATGGCCTGTAACAAAATTAAAAAACATCTAGACAAAGTTCCTACAAATTTGCAAGATACAGAAACAATTATTGATATTGATCCGCAAGATCCCGATCAAGAACCTTTACAAATGACCTTAAAAACCAATCACATTGTGATTATTGGCTATAGTCGTATTGGTAAATGCGTTGCACTATCTTTAGCAGACAGAGGAGAACCCGTAGTGATCGTAGAAGAATCAAAACGCTTCGCTGATCAAGCAATTGCAGACGGCTTCGAAGTCATTTGCGGCAATATCATTCAACAAGAAGTAATGAATGCAGCAAATATAAGTGATGCACACAAAGTTGTTATTACAATGCGAAGTACCATTGAAGTAGGAGAATGTGTAGTGAATATACGTGGTATGAAGAAGGATATCCAGATCATCACGCATGCACTATCTGATGTAGAAACATCTTATCTCGTTGATTTAGGTGCAGATATCGTAGTAACTGATGATGAAGAAATTGCTAATGGTGTTATCGAGCATATAACGGAACAAAGACCTGTAGAGAATATGCACAATCATGAATTGAATTTACAAAAAATATAAAATGGGTATATTTACAAAAAACATAAAATGGATAAAGAAGCGTGAAAATAAAGCAATTTATATGGCCGTTTATTGGTATATTAGCAATGCTGATATCCATTCGCATTCTTTATATAAAGCTCTCTGCAATTTCCTTTAGTGATGTATTGGAACGCTTAAGCAATTTAAATGCACCACAATGGCTGTTAGCCTGTTCATGTTCTCTCCTAGCTTATGCTGCTCTTGCTGGATATGACCGAATTGCCTTACAGCATCTTGGCCATAAAATTTCTTGGATTTTTATCGCCATATGTTCTTTTACTACTTATGCCCTTTCACACAATATTGGTGCTTCCGTTTTTTCTGGTGCGGTCGTGCGCTATCGCGCCTATAAAATGAAAGGATTAAGTGGAACTGAAATCGCGATATTGGTGGGTTTTTGCTCTTTTACCTTTGTGATAGGCACAATCTTACTCTTTGGGATCGTTTTGATTCTACAACCCGAAATTATCACTCTCATTCATGATGAGCTTCCTGAATGGCTTGGAACAACAATTGGCGCAATCCTTCTTGGTTGTATAGCACTCTATACTTTTGGCAGCTGGCTTCAATTAAAACCCTTACACTTGAGTAAAAAAATTCAACTTTCTTACCCACGGCTAAAAATTGTCATTCAACAGCTTCTCATTAGCCCCCTAGAGCTCTTAGCAGCAGCAGGAATTATATACGCGGTTCTTCCGCATAATACAGATGTTCATTTTATTTCTGTGCTTGGTGTTTTCCTAGCATCTTTTACGATAACTCTTCTCTCCAATGCTCCAGCAGGAGGAGTTGGTGTTCTAGAAGCCTTATTCATAACAGGTATGCCCAATGTAAATCCAACGGATGTTGTTGCAGCACTTATTGTATTCAGAATGTTTTATTTGATCATACCGTTCATCATTTCGCTATTTGTTGTAGCAATTTTTGAAACTCAACAATATTGGAAACGAACTCCTAAGACACCGCCTGAATAAATAAAAGGAAATCAATGTTTTCTTTTTTTTGTGGTGTGTAAAGAACAATAACCACACCGAGTTTGGCTTCGGTATGGAAATCAATTAAACATTAATCTTCATTTATCTTTTTTATATTTGGCCTTGAAACGCCTTTCTTTTTATACCAACACCACAATAAAAAATACATGGAATATTTGATACTTCAATTCTCCTTCAGAAAGCCATTCATTAATCTTTCAAATAAATTCTGTATAGAAAAAATAGTTTCTTCTATAACCTTCAACCGATTTTCAACATTGCATATTGGGATTGCCATTTTGTAGTGTAATACACTCTATAATACTTTTCATAAAAAGAGTTCTTCTCAACGAACGTATAAAAATACAAGAAAAAATCTTATAAAATTTTTATCTCTAAAAAACGCAGAAATAATGCATATGCAATCATCATTTCTGAAATTAATGACTACTTACAAATAATTCTGTACCCTTTTATCTTCCTAGAAAATCATCAATTAAAAGCCTTCATTTAGTATGAAGATTGCCTATTCTAGCCTAAAGATATTGACATCCAACTTTTGCTTACTTCATGTTTCACGCTCAAAACCTGTTTAAAAATAATGACAACACAATCGGTCGGCTAATCTCCATATCCTCTTTGCCCTCTTTAATAATAAAGGGTTTTCCTATTATATGACCTATCAAAATAATGTGCTTTTTTCTGGTTACACGAGGGGAGAAATCAGAATTTTAGATACATTTCGTCGATCCATTTCTATAACTTTAAAGCGCAACCCGTCAGCTTCAAAGCTTTCTCCTTCATTTGGCAAATGACCAAACCGCCAAAGCATAAACCCTGCCAGAGTCGTATAACGGTCTGCCTCATCAACAAGATTACGCCCAAGATAACCACTCAAACGACGAATATCAGCATATCCCTCAACAAGAATGCTTCCATTTTCAAGTTGTTCTGCGATCATGGGTTCTTCATCATCATCAGGAAAATCACCTGCAATAGCTTCAAGAATGTCAGTTGGTGTTGCAATCCCTTCAAAAGAGCCATGCTCATCAACAATAATTGCAAGCTGAATCGAAGAATGGCGTAATTGCTCCATCAATCGTAAGACGCTTGTATTTTCATGAACCACGAGGGGTTCTCGCATAGCTTTTTTCCAATTAATCTTTTTTCCTTCAGCCAAATTCAAAAGAAGATCTTTTGTCAAAGCAACACCAACAAATTCATCCACTTTATCACGTGCAAGAATTAAGCGACTATGTTTAACCTGTTGTAATTCTTCACGCATTTCATTCTCGTCGCCATTTAAATCCAACCACTCAATTTCATTGCGCGGCGACATGATAGACCGAACAGGACGGTCAGCTAAATCGAGAACACCACGAATCATCTCTTTTTCTTCAGGTCGAAACAGCTCAGAAGCTGCTGCTTGTTCAGCAATGACATCCACAGTCTCACCAAGATTACCCTCCTTGTTTCCCCCTCCCAAAAGCCTCAAAACAGCATCAGCTGTTCGACCACGTAGATCATTTGTTGTAATCATCTTTTCACGATTACGACGTCCAATTTGATTAAAAGCTTCAATAAGAACAGAAAAACCAATAGCAGCATACAAATACCCTTTTGGAATATGAAAACCAAATCCTTCAACAATGAGAGTAAATCCAATCATCATCAAAAAGCCAAGACAAAGGATGACAATAGTAGAATGACGATTAATAAAGCGCATAAGAGCGCCAGATCCACACATCATCACACCCATAGCAGTAATTACTGCTATATACATAACCACTGCCTGCTCTTTTACAATCATACCTGTTGCAGTAATAATACTATCTAAGGAAAAAACGGCATCCAGCACCACGATTTGAACAATTACCTGCCAAAAAACAGCATAAGCACCCCCTGTTTTCCTTTCATGCGGTATCCCTTCTAACCTCTCATGCAATTCTAGCGTTCCCTTTGCCAACAAAAAAGCCCCACCACCAATTAAAATAAGGCTATGCCAACTAAATACAAAAGAAGAAAGTGAAAAAATTATCGTATCGAGATTCATCACCCATCCAATGACCGTAAGAAGGAAAAGCCGCATAACTAATGCTAAAGTGAGACCTATCAAGCGTGCGCGATCACGCAAATGCATCGGCAATTTTTCAGCTAAAATTGCAATAAAGACAAGGTTATCTATTCCTAAAACGATTTCGAGAAAAATCAACGTGACCAAGCCAAACCACGCATGGAGATCCGTGATCCACTCCATTATAGCTCACCTTTTAAAAACTTAAGAGTGCGGAATTGACAAAACAAATTCATGAGCTCTCATTCGCACAATTGATCAAAAACATTAAATGCAAAAAAACTGCGTTCAAAGCAAACAACGGCAAAATATTCCTTAAACGCATACGATTATTGATAAAATTTATAAAACAGAACACTGGCCTACACTGCTTACAACCACAAGAAGGCTCCTCTGAATTTTGCTCGGGCATTACGCTCGATGATCCTCCACCTATAGTTCCACATAATAACCAGAACATTCATTTATAGAGTTTCTTATAATGGGTCTATTTTTATTTAAGATCAAGAGGTCGTATCATATTTTTAACTGTACAACCAATTTAGCGATAGATTTTACCATTTTCATATAAAAAACAATAAAACATCTAGACATCCCTCTTTATGAGCATTATAGAACCGCTCATCCTCATCTTTTGAAGAGTTGTGGGTGATTAGCTCAGTCGGTAGAGCAGCTGACTCTTAATCAGCGGGTCGTGGGTTCGATCCCCTCATCACCCACCATTTCATTTTGTGATTGTATGTGGCTTGTTTGTAGCTTGTCAGCGGGCTTTATATATTTTGACACCAGATGTTGTACCAATTCATTTCTTTTCAAAAGGGTTTTTAAAGGGTATTTGAAATCCCTTTAATGAATCTTTCTAAAGATCGCAATTTGTGATGATGAGTTCCTTAACGGGAACCGTATTATTTGAAGAGTTACACGAATAAATTGTTCTTACTTCTTTTAGTGTAAATTGACTGAAAATTTTTTGTATCTCTTGTACATCATTGATGTGAGAAAAGATACTTCCCCTTTAATTTTGCAAGTATCTTGGACATCGTCTAATAATCCTCCCATGTCGTGCTTGCATGGCAACAATACTCCGCCGCGGCAGCTCAATCTGATAATGAAAAATATGAATGGCAATTTGCCGCGCTAACGCCGCATCAAATGAGCCATTCGGAGGGTTTATAATATAACCCGGATCGGCAGATGCTTAAATCCACCACTCACCGCCTTAAAAGAACAAGCAAGCATCGCTTCCAAACGTTCAACCTCTGAATAAGGATTGAGGATCTCATCTTTGGGAACGTACCAATTTATCTTGCCCATTTCGTATTGATCTTTAGACATTGATAAACCTTTTTATCTTACGGTATTTAAATTCATGGCAAAGGCAAAAGCAGCAGGTTTTAAAGCGCCTACCATTCCGACTGGACTTATAAAAAGCTCGGTCGCATGGCTTATACAACCTATCGCGATGCGAATATAAAGCTCCCCCTGAAGATATAGCGGAACTCGCGGCGGGAACTTTATAAAAAACTGCAAGAGCTTGTTCAAGACATCAACGACACGGAAGAAATAGAGCTTACTTTGCCTCTTCTAAAATTGTATTTAAAGCGTCAAATCGAGGCTGAAAGAGTACATCTAGAAACTACACAAGATACGACGTAATGCCCCCTTTAATATGAAAAATAAAAGTAGAAATCTTTTTACATTAAATAATTTATATAACATTTTGATAAAAAATGTTTTTTAATCATTTTTTAGAGACTTCTACACATATATGGAAATCTTTTTTGCTTTTTTAGTCATTTTGAGCTGATTTTGGAGTCAATTGAACTTTTGGAGTATTTTTTTTCAAAAGATCTTCAAAGAATTTTCACAGATCTTTCAAAGCCTTCTACCATTTTTACCATGGAAACGCACTTTTTTCTGAGTTTCACTCTTTTTTGCAATTTTAGGTGTTAAAACCCATTTTGACAAAACGCGCATTTAATGGTAAAAAACAGTCATAAAACAATAAGTTATTGTATATTTTTATCTAATCCCACCTCTTTCTACTTAGTGCAAGGTCCATCAGAAAAAGAAACACTACAAATCCATTGTATTTTTATTTTCTTTATTCATCTTCTAAAGATCTTTATGTGATGAATCTGAGTCTCTCGTGAAGTTTTACCAAGTGATATAGATATCTGAATGGAATTCTTATTCACAAATTGAGAATAAAAAAATTATAGTTTTTTCACTTACCTAGCACAAAAAAAGTAACGATCTTCCGTTTATGATACCAAACAAAATGATTATAAAAATCATTTTGTTTTTCTCGTTATAAGAAATTTTTCTTAAGTAATATGATAGTTACACACTCTATTTTAATGAAAATAAAAGATTTTTTTCTTTATAAAATCTATAACAACTATCGTTTTATTATACGAGTAGGATTTGCTACGGTCTATGAGCAGTTTCTTACAAATGTTTGATAAAGCTTAAAAATAACTGGCATAATAATACTAAATCTTTGTATCAACCATTTATCAGTCACCTCAGTTAAAATTTAAAACTCTGTACTCAAATATCTATTATATCCGTTTGGGAGTGAAGGAGTATATCCTTGTCATTCCTATATTCTTTTTCTTTATCCACATGAAATCATAAAAAATGTTTTTCCCCTTTACTCCTTATTTATATCATGCTTCGATACAGGAGATTACTTTTTTCAGTGTAATTTTGAATCTTAAATAATTAAAGGGAACCTTCAAAAAATGAACTATGAACAAAATTTAGAAGATCATACTCAGAAAAAACTACAACGTGGATTAGATAACCGTCATGTACAACTTATAGCCCTCGGTGGAGCTATTGGGACAGGTCTCTTCATGGGGTCAGGAAAAACAATTAGCATAGCAGGCCCTTCCATCGTACTCGTTTATGCTATTATTGGATGTGCCTTATACTTCGTAATGCGCGCTATGGGAGAATTATTACTTTCTAATTCACAATACCGGTCTCTCGTTGATTTTTCGACCGATATGCTAGGACCAGGAATTGCTTTTTTTGTTGGCTGGAGTTACTGGTTGAGCTGGGTTGTAACTGGTGCCGCGGATATTATTGCCATCATCACTTATATGCACTTTTGGTGGCCTGAACTCAATCCATGGATTGTCGTTTTTTCTTGTATTATTTTCTTTTTAGTCTTTAATCTCTTTGCTGTAAAAATGTTCGGTGAACTTGAATTTTGGTTTGGCCTTATCAAAGTTATAGCGATTTTGGCATTAATTGTTGTTGGGTTTTACATGATCTCTATTGGCTTTACCTCTCCCAATGGAACTGTTGCCTCTCTCAGTCACGTATGGAACGATGGAAATATATTTCCTCGGGGAATTACAGGTTTTTTTGCTGGATTTCAAATTGCCATTTTTTCTTTTGTTGGTATAGAAATTGCCGGAACAACTGCAGCTGAAGTTAAAAACCCTAAAAAAGTTTTACCAAAAGCAATTAATGCAATACCAGTTCGTATTGTACTTTTTTATATCTTTTCTCTCGTTGTGATTATGTCTGTCACACCTTGGGATCAAGTTATTCCAGATAGAAGTCCCTTCGTCGAGATGTTTTGGCTTGCTGGCATTCCGATAGCTGCTGGTTTGGTGAACTTTGTTGTTCTCACATCAGCTGCCTCTTCAGCAAATAGTGGTATTTTTTCTACCAGTCGCATGATATATGGGCTTGCAACGCAAAAAGGAGCGCCGCGCGTTTTGGGCAAACTTTCCAAATACCATGTCCCAGCCAACGCCCTATTCTTTTCTTGCTTGTGTATTTTATTAGGCTACACAATTACATCACTATCCCCAAGTATCATAAGTGCTTTTACAATTGTAACTAGTATTTCAGCTATTGCATTTTTATTCGTATGGTCTGTAATTCTCGTTAGCTATATTGTGTATCGTCGCAATCGCCCTCAGCTACATGCTGAATCAATCTATAAAATGCCAGGAGGTGTTGTCGTATGCTGGGTTATTTTAGCTTTTTTTGCTTTCATGCTCTATTTGTTAACATTAGAATCTGATACCCTAACAGCTTTAAAATATGGTATAGTATGGTTTATCGGATTAGGTGTAACGTATTTCCTGTTTATAAGAAAAAAAGCTACTCAAGATAAAAAATAAAGTCTATACATGAAAAGCATATCAAAAAGGGTAACCAAAGTTACCCTTTTTGTACATACAGCGTAAAAGCTGTTTACATAATATTTCATATGAATTTTAATTACGCTCTTTATCAACCAAAGCATTAGATTTTATCCAAGGCATCATAGAACGGAGCTTTTTGCCGACTTCTTCAATAGGATGACTATCATTTAAGCGCCGCATGCTTTTAAAATGAGCAGCACCAGCTTTGTATTCTTGAATCCAATTCGATGTGAATTTACCTGTCTGAATATCCCTCAAAATACGCTTCATTTCTGCTCTCGTTTCATTCGTAATCACACGCGGACCAGACGTATACTCGCCCCATTCAGCTGTATTAGAAATCGAATAGTTCATATTTGCAATGCCACCTTCATACATGAGATCGACAATAAGTTTAACCTCATGTAAACACTCAAAATAAGCCATTTCCGGTGCATAACCTGCTTCCGTTAGTGTTTCATACCCTGCTCGGATCAGCTCAACAAGACCACCACAAAGAACAGCTTGTTCACCAAAAAGATCAGTTTCGCACTCTTCTTTAAATGTTGTTTCAATCACTCCAGCACGTCCACCACCAAGACCACAAGCGTAAGACAACGCTATATCATGGGCATGCCCTGAAGCATCTTGTGCAACAGCAATTAAACAAGGAACTCCACAACCACGTTGGTATTCATTACGAACTGTATGACCTGGGCCTTTAGGAGCAATCATCACGACATCAACTGTTTTTTTAGGTTCAATTAAGCCAAAATGAATACTCAAACCATGCGCAAAGGCAATCACAGCCCCATCACGTAAATGCTCATGAATATGCTCTTTATAAATGTCAGCTTGCAATTCATCTGGTGTTGCCATCATAATAAGATCAGCCCATTTTGCTGCTTCAGCAACACTCATAACCTCAAAACCATCCACCATAGCCTTTTTAGCTGTTGTCGACCCTGAACGCAAAGCAATCTGTACATTTTGAACACCGGAATCTTTCAGATTTAAAGCATGCGCATGCCCTTGTGAGCCATAACCAACAATGGCCACTTTTTTTCCTTTAATCAAATTAACATCCGCATCACGATCATAATAAACACGCATAGAAATACTTCCTCTCTACATTTAAACTGAATTTAAGCTTATTTTGATGGAATAAAAATTACCTTAAGTGCTTCACACACTATAAATAACAAAAACACCGCTCACAATAATACAGTAATTGAACAATCTTTTAAAATTTATATGTTTCATACAAAAAACTATGCCCCCCAAAGCGTCAAAAAAAAACAACAAAATTCCCCAATAGACTTCAGCTACTATTCTACAAAACGGTACATTATACAAAATAACACTTCTGAAAAGAAATTCTTAAGATTCCTCTTCTGCATAGTGAACCATTGTATCCTTAAAATTAAGATACACTATACGATTTTTAACATGAACTAAATCAAAATGGATAGCAAGAAAAATTATAAAATAAGGAGGAGCATTTTTATACTTGAGCACAAAAACACAATTTTACCTCTCTCAAGATAAAGAATACTCTTCGTATAACTCTTAATTTCGGCATCGCCGCTATGTATGAAATCTACTATTTTGTTAGATAAGAGTGCGATCTTATAAGACATTTGTTTAACAAAAAACGAGCAAACGCTGCTTGAAAACTATAAACGTTTACACAAACTTATATAAATCTTGTATCTCTAATAAAATCATCCGCTGATTTTCTGCTTCTTTAAAGTAGATCGTACCAAAGCTAAAAAGCTCTGTTCATAGCCTTTCTCTTTACAGGCTAATATGAAAAAATTATCGCTAATTGTTTTAAACTGAGCGCAGCACTTTATAGAAATTTATCCTCTCAACCGTAGAAAAGGAAAAGGATCACACTAATAACCGAATGAAACGCTGAACAGTATCATGCATTCCATACTCTAACGCATCAGCAATAAGTCCATGACCAATAGACACTTCATCAAGCCAAGGAATACAGTTAACAAGAGCAGGAAGATTCATAATTGTTAGATCATGTCCTGCATTAACACCTAAGCGCAGCTCTTTAGCTCTTCTTGCTGCTAAAACAAGTTTATTGAGCTCTTGATCTTGCTTTTCCTTATCATTAAACACACCACCATAAGGTCCCGTATAAAATTCTACACGATCAGCACCAATCGCTTTAGCAATATCAAGACCATCTATAGTAGGATCAGCAAATAATGACACACGAATTTTTTTTTCTTTCAAATGCTGAATAATAGGTGCTAAAAATTCTGCGTGTTGAGAAAAATTCCAACCATGATCAGAAGTTGACTGAGCTGGGTCATCAGGAACAAGAGTAATCTGATCAGCATATTTTTCTGCTATATCCAAAAACCTATCGCTTGGATAACCTTCAATATTAAATTCAGCAGCAGGAAACCTGCTGTTTATTAAATAATGTATATCTGGCAAATCAGCAAAACGGATATGCCTTTCATCAGGTCGCGGATGAACCGTCAAACCAGCAGCGCCAGCTTTAAGTGCTATAGACCCAATCTCCTTGATATTTGGCCACGGAAGATTACGCCGATTGCGTAAAACAGCAATAGCATTAAGATTAACCGAAAGCTTTATTGCCATGCACACTCCTATTTTCCGTGTATAATTCTAAAGACAGAAAAAAATACATTCGCCAACATAGTTCCAAAGAATAAATTTTCTATCGAACAATTGTTAATCGCTCTGCAGCTCGTGTAATTCCGGTATACAGCCAGCGCGCATACATGTCACGAAAGGCAAAACTTTCATCAAATAAAACCACATTGTCCCATTGAGATCCTTGCGCTTTATGAACAGTTAATGCATACCCATAATCAAAATCGTCATATCTTTTTTTTAATTGCCATGAGATCTCATTATCAGGGTTATCAAATACTGCTTTTAAAAGCTTAATCTTTGCCACCCCACGCTCACTTTCTTCTGGTTTAACGAGAAGATTAATTCCCAGTTTAACCGTTTCCTTCTGTGAAGTCATCACTTTCCATAAAGAACCATTCAACAAACCTTTAGCAGGATCATTACGCAAACATACAAGTTTATCACCTGCTTGTGGATAATCTGCTGTAAACCCCTTCAGCACACGTAAACGTTTATTATAAAGGTGACGCGTTCGGTTCACCCCTACCAATACCTGATCAGCCTCTAAAACCAATTGTTGATCAACCTCTTTACGTGTAACAACGCGAGCTGCCCCATAATCTCCATAAGCAATATCGCGTCCTTCGCGCACATCCATAGCAAGACGAACAATCGGATTATCACGCGCTTGCCGATGAATTTCTGAAAGAAGAAAATCTGGTGTACCATTGGAAAAAAAACCTCCTCCTGATATAGGAGGCAACTGACCTGGATCACCGAGAACAAGTATTGGTGTCCGAAAGCTCATTAAATCACGCGCTAATTGCTCATCCACCATCGAACACTCATCAACAATGATAAGTTTAGCTTGCGCAGCAGCACTTTTCCGATTTAATGCAAATGTCGGTGCAATAGACTTTTTTCCTGTTACTTCATCAGAAACTTCTTCTTCTCCACGCGGACAATAAATCAATGAATGAATAGTACAAGCATTACTTGCACCTTTAGAACGCAAAACCTGTGCTGCTTTGCCCGTAAACGCAGCAAATTGGACAGAACCATCAACTGTTTCAGCAAAATGACGAGCAAGTGTTGTCTTGCCCGTCCCCGCATAGCCAAAGAGACGAAAAAGCGGAGAACGCCCATCTCTCAACCACGTGGCAACAGCCTTTAAGGCATTATCCTGTTCCGGTGAAAACTGCATAGTCTATCAAAATAAGATTCGCATAAAAAGAGCAAGCATTTTGAAAACAAAACCAATATCAAGAAAAATTTTTGTCGCCAAGAATTTCTGATACAGAGCCATCTCACCACTTTCACAGAATAATGATCAATTATTTACCCATTGCTTTTTCAAGATATTGTAACAATCTAAATTTCATCTATACATCGATCTTCTTGGTAACACCTTATACTTATCAAGTAAAATATCATTTTTTACAACAGTAACACCAACAATGGAATATGCATATCTTAAATTTAAAATAACACCTATATACGCTTTTTCTAACCAAAATTTAGAATGAAAAAAGAGCATTG
The DNA here is from genome assembly GCF_902825155.1 of Bartonella taylorii 8TBB. Taxonomy (GTDB): domain Bacteria; phylum Pseudomonadota; class Alphaproteobacteria; order Rhizobiales; family Rhizobiaceae; genus Bartonella; species Bartonella taylorii_A. The sequence goes on along the minus strand of NZ_CADEAG010000002.1, from coordinate 201,731 downwards.
CAATTGCAAAACCCTCGCTAGAAAAAGTCTCCTTAACAGGATAAGAATAATGTAATTTTATGAATACTATTTTACACAATCAATCAGCTTTCTTGCACATAAAAATAAATTACATCCACTATTACGAAATAATAATTAAATATATCAAAAACCTTTTGCCAGAAATAGAAATAGCTCTCAAAAAACTACTTAATCCTATGATAATACACCTATAAAGCTCCTATCTCCCTCTTACCATGATTTTAATAAATTTACTCTTCATGCTACAAATAAGTTATATCTCAACGAATAAAGAGAGACATCATGCTTATATGAAGCACGCTTTATCTCGCACAAATATGTAGCTTTTTCTGTTTCGACAATAAAATCTGGTTTGTAAGTATGGCCTTCTTGGTAGTTTATTATAAGAAAATTGGGACATGGGTTTCAGTCCAGCGTAGCACTTCAGGTCCGTCCTCTAGAATATGAGAAAAGTGCAATTCTCCATCTACTGTATCAAACTTTTTCTTTTTGTCGCAATGTTTTAAAGTTTATAAAAACTAACTGATTAATGCTATTCTTATTCTAGAAATAACAATGAAATCAAGGGGTATAATTTGTTAATAGGCTTGGCGTTATGTCAAAATATCAGCGATGAGATTGCTTTTTGGTTGTTTTAGAAATGAAATAATGAGCTCCAATATTGATGAATGAAACGGGAGGTTTAAATTGAAAATATTAATTCCAGATGACTATCAAAAAGCCACCCTAACATTACAGTCTATTACAAAATTAATGAAATCGCATGAAGTGCTGGTTATAAATAATTTAGCTAAAGAATGTGATTTAGAAGATAAGCTCAAAGAGATAGATATTCTTATCTTAATCAGAGAGCGGACTATAGTTGATAGAAATCTTCTCCTGAAACTGCCAAATTTAAAATTAATCTGCCAAACAGGACCTATAGGTTCACATATTGATATAGAAGCTTGTAGAGACTTAGGAATTGAAATATTAGACGGTGGTGGAGATCCAACTTCTGCTGCTGAATTTGCGTGGCTCTTAATTATGTCTGCGCGTAGAAAACTCTGTGAATCTGTGTCTGACATGAAAAAAGGACGATGGCAAACAACATTTGGCAACCAAATGAAAGGGGCTACTCTTGGAATATTCGGGTTTGGGCGTATTGGTAAAATGGTTGCTCAATATGCTCAAGCTTTTGGCATGTCCATTTTGATTTATGGGAGCGAGCGTTCAACGCAAGAAGCAAAAAATTTAGGTTATCATTTTACGCATTCAAAAGATGAATTTTTTACACGTCCTGACATTATATCCGTACATTTACGTTTAAGCGATAAAACCAGAGGAATCATTCAATTAGATGATCTATTGAGCATGAAACCTCATGCTATTTTTGTCAACACAGCACGTTCAGCTTTGGTTGAAAAAGGGGCTATAGAAAAAATACTAAGTTTGGAAAATTCAACTTACTTTGCACTGGATGTTTATGACAGCGAGCCGGTATATGAGAGCAAATTATTGCAATCAGATAGAGTTCTTTGCACACCGCATCTGGGCTATGTGACTGGAGAAAGCTTTGAGAATTATATTGAAAAAGCTTGCCAAAATATAGCGTCTTTTATGAAGAGCGCTTAATGCCGGCTGAGCCAATGTTTGTAAAATTTATCTTATATCGCTAGCGTATCAAATTTGCACTACACATAATAGCTTATTTCCTTAAATTAAGCATATTCCTTAGCTTTTATATGAATACCAAACGTATCGACAGATTTTTATGTAATCAGCGTAAAATACCTAATTTATTGTTGCAAGCATTATTAAAAAAGGCCACTTTATTGGAATACACTTTAATTGGAGGGGGTGGAGTGAGCAATAATAAATTTATAGGAAAAAATTATTATAGATGAATTATATTGCTTGTTGCCACTATCGCTCAAGCATCAGCCTGCTTCTTTGTTCAAGGGATTGGTCCTTTAGCTGAATTTTTTAAGAAGGATTTCTCGCTTAGTGACTCTCAGATAGGTTTGCTGTCTTCAGCAGCGCAATTCCTACCTATTATTGGGTTACTTGTAGCTGGCGAATTACTAGACAAGTTTAACGAGCGCTATACTTGTTGGAGTTGGCGCGGTCGGCGTTTCTGTCGCTCTTTTGTTGGGAGCAATCGCAGATAACTATATTTCCCTTTTGGTTTGTTTGCTAATTGTAGGGGGATTTTATAGTTCTGCTCAACCCGGTGGCGCTAAATCTGTTTCTTCATGGTTTCCACAATCGCAGCGCGGATTTGCAATGGGAATAAGGCAAGCGGGGCTACCATTTTTGGGGGCATTAGCTGGGATAGTTCTTCCTGCTAGTGCGTTTGTCTATGGCATACAAGGTGCGTTTTTGGTCGGTGCCATAGTTTCTTTTTTAGGTGGATGTATATTTATTATTTTTTATCACTCACCAGCAAAAGTTGTAACTATCGTTCCAGAAAGCAAGTCAAGGGTTTCGTTCTATGCAAATGTAAGGTCTCGTCTTGCAATGTCGGCTGCGCCGCATATGAAGAATATTATTTTTTCAGGCGTTTCACTTGTGATAGTTCAATATGTTTTAACCATTTTTATAACGATTTATTTTTATAGAATCTATCACCTGTCTTTAGATAAAAGTGCTTATTTGTTTTTTGTTTCACAGGCTTCTGGTGCCTTAGGAAGAATTATTTTAGCAGCGTGGAGTGATCATTGTAGAAAAGAACGATTTTTTCTTGTCTTGTTTTGCATGATTGCAATAGTTTTTGGATTTTTAATATTAATTTGGGACATGAGTGGATCCATAATTTATTTAACTATTTTATCTGCTTGGTTAGTTTTTTTTGGAATGGGATGGTATGGCCCTTGGGTTGCTTACATTGTAGACTCTTCGCCGAAAGAAAGCGTTGGCTTTTCTCTGGGTTTAGCAATGTCTGTAAATCAAATCGCAATTATTACTGCTCCACCATTATTTGGATTAATCCAAGATTTTACAAACACTTATTTACTAACATGACTGATTTTAATTTTAATGATTGTTTTTTCACTTTTCTTAATAAAAAAATAGGAAAATATAATCGGGGAGGAAATTATAATGATAAATAAAAATACTTTTGAATTGAGCAATATCGAAAGAGACAAACTTTGAGAGGCTTTAGACCATGTTATTTATGATCCATACGGGTGGTATTGAATATTCGGCTGAACTAAAAAATAGCATTTTCGCTGCGACCACATAGAATATTGACAATTCTTATGAAGCAAAAGATGTCTATTACCCCTAGACCATATTTAATCTTTGAAAACCTTCCAATTGATAGACAAATGAATACGTCACCTAATCCTTATAATTTAGATGCGTCTTGTAAAAGTGGCTATATTAGCGAAAATTTAATTATGATGTTTTCTTGATTGATCGGAGAGCCTTATTCAATTAAGTTTGAAGGCGAACATATAGTAAATAATCTGGTTCCTTTAGAGGAGAATAAAAAAGATTATACAGGATTAGGATCTGAAGTTGAGTTAGATTTTCATATAGAAAATGCTGCACTAAAATTTATCACTGGTTTAAATTTATCTCCTAAAGGAATATTTTTTCTGGTGTTCGCAATGATATTGATGGACCGTTAACGAGAATATCTGATGCACATCTAGCTTTAAAACTTTTAAGTGAGAAGGATTTGAGTAGCTTAAGGGATAATTTATATATAATTAATATTCCCTATAGAGGAGAAAAAATGAGGTAATCTCTACAAGTAAAGTGCCACCTAGTTCAAGGGGACGGTGAATTCCCAGATATCAGCGCTGTTTTTTATCCGGGCATGTTAGAGCCACAGTCAAAAAAAGCCAAGGAAGCTTTAGACCATTTTTATGAAACTATGGAGGCTGTATCTTTTGGAATTGATGTACAACTAAGAAGATTATTATACATTGGTAACAAAATGGCTCTACACTCTAGAGATAAATTTTTGGGATCATTTGATAGTTATGAAAATCCAATGCGGTGGATTCAAAGAGTATTTGTGTCTACAGATTTATGGAATCATAGATATGTAGACACAAATAAAAGAAAGAGTATTTGATTTTCAATGTTAATGTCCTGGTAATGATATGATGTTGAGTATTATTCTGATTTATATATTGACTACACATCTCATATGTATAGATTTGTCCCGCATAATCAGGTGAGGTTACTACCTAACTATAAGCTATGGTGTCCACAATTGATTTTCTATGGCTGCATTTAATCTTTGTTATTTTTACCCTTCCTTTCAAGCCGCTAGGAGAATTCTCCTATCAAGCCCTTGAAAAAGCGATTTGGAGTAATTTCATAATGCGAAACAAAAACATAGTGACAAACTATTGTTTTCATAGGCATGACGGTTTGCATGGTTGCCCCCTTTAAGCACGGTGACTTTTTTTCTTGCACGATGGAATCTTTCATATATGAAACAACGTAATCAATTTATAACAGATAATTCAATATATTATCTAAAAAATGCACCGAAATAGCTATTAATGTGAACATATGAATTTAAAAAACAAACATCGCGTACAAATAAATTCAAACATAATTGGGCACACGACTTATAACATTTTTTAGATGAACAAATAATAATACACCCCATGTCTTTAAACAAAGAATGAAAATCATAAAATGAGCTCTAAGAATAATAGGAACTCTCCACAAAGAAGAGACAGAGATGAAGACTCCAAAGACTTCATCATCACCATCCTTCACTATTTTGTTAACATATTCATTTTATACAAGAATCTTTCCCTCAGAAGAAACAGCATTTGCAACGGCTTCATCATTAGCTTCATCAGGTAACAGCATATCATTATGCGCACACCCAGATGGAATCATGGGAAAACAATTTTCTAAATTCGCAACACGACAATCGAAGAGAACTGGCTTATCACAAGCAATCATTTGCTGAATTTTATCATCAAGTTCATCGGGTTTTGAACAACGGATACCAACCGCTCCATAAGATTCTGCTAATTTTACAAAATCAGGCATCGATTCTGTATAAGAATGAGAAAGACGGTTGCCATGCAACAACTGCTGCCATTGACGAACCATACCCATATACTGATTATTTAAAATAAAAGTTTTCACTGGCGTATTATGCTGAATTGCCGTTGCAAGCTCTTGAATATTCATCTGAATTGAAGCATCACCAGAAATACATAAAACAAGCGCATCAGGATGTGCAATTTGAACACCAATAGCAGCAGGGAGACCATAACCCATAGTCCCAAGGCCACCAGAAGTCATCCAATGGTTTGGTTCTTCAAAGCGATAATATTGTGCTGCCCACATCTGATGCTGTCCAACATCCGTTGTGATATAAGCATTCGCACCTTTGGTAAGAGCATAAAGTTGTTCAAGAGCATATTGCGGCATGATAACATCTTTTTTCTCCGCATACGCCAATGAATTACGAGCTCTCCAGCGGTTAATCTGCATCCACCACGCCTCACGACTTTCGCTTTTAAATATAGGCTGCTGTATGTGCAAGCGCCGATTGATATCCCCTAAAACATCAGCCACATCACCAATAAGTGGCACTTTCACTTTTACGATCTTATTAATAGAAGAAGGGTCAATATCAATATGTATAATACGCGCATGAGGCGCAAATGCATCCAGTCGCCCAGTGATACGATCATCAAAGCGCGCACCAACAGCCAACATAACATCACAATCATGCATGGCCATATTAGCTTCATAGGTTCCATGCATCCCAAGCATTCCAAGCCAATTTTTGCCAGAAGCGGGATAAGCACCAAGCCCCATGAGTGTTGACGTAATTGGAAAATCACCCAGTTGAACTAAATCGCGCAAAAGCTTTACAGCTTCAGGGCCTGATGAAATAACACCACCACCAGAATAAATAACAGGACGCTTTGCTTCTACTAAAAGAGAAACAGCACATTCGATAGTGTTAGTATCTTCTTTAAATTGTGGACGAGAACGCAGAGATGCCAAAACTTGAGGAGCTCTATAAACACCTGAAGCAAATTGCACATCTTTAGGAATATCAATCAAAACCGGCCCTGGACGTCCTGATTGAGCAATAAAAAAAGCTTCATGAATGATTTCCGCAAGATCATCCACATTTTCAACCAAACAATTATATTTAGTACAGGGCTTTGTAATACCAACTGTATCAGCCTCTTGAAAACCATTTGTTCCAATCACAGTTGTTGGAACCTGACCAGAAAAACAAACAAGTGGGATAGAATCCATAAGTGCATCTTGCAAAGGTGTCACAGCATTCGTTGCCCCTGGACCAGAAGTCACCAGCATAACGCCTACCTTCCCTGTACTACGTGCATAACCTTCAGCAGCATGACCCGCTGCTTGTTCATGACGCACCAAAATATGACGAACTGCATCTTGTTGATAAATAACATCAAAAATAGGAAGGACAGCCCCACCAGGATAACCAAAGAGATGTTTAACCCCTTGATCAATAAGAGCTTGAACCACCATTTCAGCACCCGACATTATTTTTCTGTCTGCACTCTCTTGCATTCTTGGATAATCTGTCATTTTTCCCACTCGCCTACTTGGTAGCATAATAAAAAAGCCCCCGAAGGAGCCCATAAAAAAAGGCTCCGAGAGAGCCCATTACACACAAAAACATATATTGTATGACCCCCTACTTCGCATAAAACACTTAAGAAGAATATCCCTTTGTGAGGAAGACTTTAATTCCATTGATATCATTCGTCAATAAAAAATTATCTCACTAGAAATTTTCCGTTTACAATATTCTCAGCGCTTCTTCAATTGCATTGAAAGCCTTTCAGCTCTCTTATCAAGAAAACAGCATCCACTCTTCATCAAATTGATTACGAAACCATGTCATTTGCCTTTTTGCATACCTCCTCGTTTGTGTTTTTACCGTTTCAAGAGCATTCTCAAAACTTCTATATCCATCCAAATAAGCTATAAATTCAGGTACACCAATAGCCTTCATCGCTGGTAACAAAGGGGAAAGCATAAGCCTTTTCATAGCAACCACTTCTTCTAAAGCGCCTCTTTCAATCATAGAGCCCAACCGCTTATGAATACGTTCATAGAGCAATTGACGTGGTGGAATGAGAAGAATTTTTTCGACACAATCTGGCACAATTAAGGGAGAAGTTTTTTGCTTCTGCCACCAACTTAGCTTCTTATCAGTTGCATCATAAACTTCCAAAGCACGTATGATACGCTGACCATCTTGTGAAGAAATTTTCTCAGCAAGAACAGCATCAACCTGCAACAACTGGCGATAAAGACTTTCAGCTCCTTCTTTATCAAGCCGAAGTCGCCATTTCTGCCGCACAACATCTGGAACATGAGGAATTTTTGAAATCCCCTCTAAAAGAGCACGAAAATAAAGCCCTGTTCCACCAACAAAAATAAGTGATTTCGAGGTAAATGTAGTCAACAACTTCTCAACATCACGTGACCATTGCCCTACTGAATAATTCAGAGTAGGACTCACATAACCATAGAGATAGTGTGGAACAATTGCAGTATCAGCTTCCGTTGGCCGTGCCGTTAAAATATTTAAAACATCATAAACCTGCATTGAATCAGTGTTAATGATGAGAGCATTTTTTTCTTGAGCCATGCGTAAGGCAAGCGCTGACTTCCCACTTGCCGTTGGCCCCGCTATCAATGTAATCGTTCTCTGTATCATGAATGGAATACCTATATCCATCAATCAACAACGTATTGCAACACACATGACTACCCCCCAAATCCCTGCATTTCATCCATAGTATCAGAAAGTAAACTCTTCAAAGGAAAATACAAACAAACAACGTATATAATTAACACAGAGAAAGTTCCTATGATTATTCTGCCACCTTTGAAAAAATAAACGCAATAATCTCTTAAAAAAAATCTCAAAGCATTTCCTTTTGCTACCATTATTCAATAACAAAATACCGCAACAAAATTCTTTTCAGGATGACCAACATAAACAAATATAATTTTTACAATTATCTACAAGAAGAGACGATATTCTTATTTATAATAAGGCTTCAGTAAATCACTTTCTTAAAGCTCCCATTTTTCTCATAATTTTTTCTTTTTTATCAACCACAAAACAATATACAGTAACACGCATAAATTATGAGCTCTAATATGAATCTTTCTGTATAATGGCTATTTAAAGAACCAAAGCGAGCAAACTATCATCACTCGCATACTTTTGTAACAAAAACAGAGATATAAACAATTAAACACACATTCAAAAAAATAATTTCCAAAGCATCCATTCACCCCAAAATATCAATCCATTGGGATTGTTACGAACCGTAACTCTCCATCTGGCTGAGCAACAACGAATAGAGCATTTTTGCGTCCAGCTTCACGTAGTTTATGAATACGTTTTTTAGCCTCATCAATTGTTGTGACAGAACTTTGGTTGATATCAACAATCACTTCACCAATGCGAATACGCTTTTTATCAGCCGCGCTATTTTGTGTAACAGATGTCACCACCAATCCCTGAACTTTATCTGTAATTGAATAACGATGACGCAAATCCACTGTAAGCTCAGATAATGTCATTCCCATAAATTGCATCGTCACACTTTTCGATACAGAACTGTTTTTTTCATCATCGGATTCTTCTTCTGTATCTTCATTTGCATCTGTCTCAATCAAACGGCCAAGCTTAACTTGTACTGTTTTTTCTTGGCCGTTCCGCAAAACAGTAACATCTACCACTTTTCCTTCCGGACTTTCTGCTACTAAACGCGGTAAATCGCGTGCATGCTTAATTTTCGTATCCCCAAAGGAAAGAATAACATCTCCATCCTGCAACTGACTATTATCTACATCTGCCTGTTCTATTTTACCAGCAACCAATGCCCCCACAGCGTTGTCTAGTTTCAAACTTTTTGCAATATCTTCTGTTACTGGTTGAATACGAATAGCCAACCAACCGCGCCTTATTTCTCCAAAATCACGTAACTGATTAATCACAGAAAGAGCCATATCCGATGGTATTGCAAAACCAATACCAATAGACCCTCCAGAAGGCGAAATAATTGCTGTATTAATCCCAATCACCTCACCATTTCTATCAAACAACGGACCACCAGAATTTCCTCGGTTAATCGCTGCATCTGTCTGAATAAAATTATCATAAGGACCAGCATTAAGATCACGATTGCGTGCAGAAATAATACCAACAGTTACACTTCCACCAAAACCATAGGGATTCCCGATAGCCATCACCCAATCACCAATGCGTGCTTTTTCTGAATCACCAAAACGTACAGCCTTTAATTTTTTATTTCCTGCATCCACTTGAAGCAATGCTAAATCAGTCTTGCTATCCTTTCCAAGCAATTTTGCTTTCAGTTTTGTACCATCGGTAAAGTTAACTTCAATATCATCAGCATCAACAATAACGTGATAATTGGTAACAATAAGCCCTCTTTGCGCATCAATCACAAAACCAGATCCCAAAGAACGTACCTTTTGCAACTGACTATCCTTTTGACCATCTTTGGGTGTAAAAAAATCACTAAAATATTCTTGCAACAATGAATCTTTCGGAATAACAGGCACCGAAGTATACTCATCCTGTTCGCTTCCTTCAACGGTTTGTGCTGTGGAAATATTCACAACCGTCTCCAAAAGCTCAGCAGCTAAATCGGGAATGGGAAGATGTGCATTCTTTGTCTCCTCTCCCCAAGAAAAACTGATTGAGGCTGATAAAAACACACCCACACAAACAACAACTCTTGTAGCAAAAAACTTCAAAGACGTATTTTTACCTATGATATTTCTACCCATGACATGCCTTTAACAAAATGCTGTAAAAAGCCTCATTAAATTTATCTATGCACAATCAGTATGATTGAATACCCTAGCTTGCATCATAAAAGAAAGCCACCCTCGACCATACTTCTCACGTCAAAGCTTCTATCCACAGTCCATCATTTCATCTAATCTCCCCCAAGTTTTTGGTCAGTTTTACCGAAGCCCATATCCATTGTTGATGAAAATTTTCTATTTGCTTGCAGTGGATTACGGAAATAGAAAAAGAAATCCTCGTTTGGTGAAATCACCATAGGAACACGCTCCAAATTTTTGTACTGTTCCATCGCTAACCAAAAATCATAAAATGATGGATTAGCCTCTCTTGCATTCAATAAAAGACGAATGCTTTCAGCCTGACCTTCACCACGAGTAATTTCAGCATCACGTTTTGCAGCTGCTACGATTTCTTCATATTCGCGATTAGCTTCCGCGACAATACGATCCCTCTCCTGCTGCCCGCGAGCACGAATATTTTCTGCTGCAGCTTCACGTTCAGCGGCCATTTGCCGATAAACATCCTCCGACACAGCATCAGTCAAATCAGTTTTGCGAATACGCACATCAAGAATGGTAATACCCAATGAACCTGCATCTACAGAAAACTGCCGCTGCACTTCAGCCATCATCGCTCCCCGTTCATCTGACAAGGCTGCCTTAAACTCTCGCTTACCATAAACGGCCCGCAAAGCATCAATAAAACGCGGTGCAAGATTTTCACGGGCAGCAATTTGCGGACGCCCCGAAGCAATGCGCTGTAAAAACAACTTAGGATCCGCAATACGATAAATAAAGAACGCATCCACTTCATAATAAGCACCACCACGAACCTGCACAGATTGTGTGGGAACATCGTAACGTAATAATCGGTTATCAATAACAATCATCTTATCCACAAAGGGCATTTTCAAATAAATCCCAGGATCAGACTCTACCTTAACAATTTGCCCAAAACGCTTAATTGCCACTTGTTGACGAGGATAGACAATAAAAAATGACATCCAAAAGATCATCAAAAGAAGCACTATGGTACTAAACATAAACAAGAAACGAGACTGCTGCATAATTAGCGTCCTCCAGAAATGCGAGAATCCAATAGCGACGTAGAACGTGCTGATGTTTTTTTCGTGTTTTCTGATAAATTGCTACGTAGCAATTCATTCAGAGGGAGATAAGGCACCGCCGGAGAATTTACTTGATCAAGAACCAACTTATTTGATGAAGAAAGAATACGCCCCATAGTCTCCATATAAAGTCGATAACGCGTAGCCTCTGGTGAGATTGCTGCCGCGCGAGCGATAGCCTGAAAACGCTCAGCACGCCCGCGTGCCTCTTCAACCATTTGCGCCTTTTCACCTTTTGCAATTTCCCGTGTGCGTGAAGCTTCACCATTCGCTAAACCAATCTTAGTAAAACGCACACGATTGCCCTCTTCAATCATTCGTCCACGTTCTTGCTCTGCCTGCTGAACAGAATTAAATGCAGCAGCAACCTTCGTAGGAGGAGCAGCTTCACTGATCGACACACGGCTTATTTCAACACCAAGTTGATATTTATCTACAGTCAACTGGGTAACTTTTCTAACATCATTAGCTACTTCTTCTTTCTTGTCACGTAGAACATCATCCACAGGCCGTGAACCAATAACTTCACGCATTGCGCTCTCAGCAACCTGACGAACTGTCCCTTCTTGATCATTCACATTGAATAAAAATTCACTTGGACGTGAAATTCGATAGTAAACGGAAAAATTGACATTAACAATATTCTGATCACTCGAAAGCATCAAACCTTCACTTTGTTGCGCCTGACCAGACTGACCACCAATCGCGATTGTTTTTTCCGTTAAAGGCACTTTCATATAGGTCTCAATTGGCCAAAAGTGAAAATGCAAACCATCACTGATAATTCCTGCCTTAGGAACACCAAAACGCAACTCCACCGCTTGTTCATTTTGCTGAACGATATAAATTGACTGATACAGTAAAAACAACACGGCAAGCAGAAGCAATAGAACAAAAATCCCACCTTTACCAACCTGTTTAAACTGATCCTGCCCTTTACGCAAAATATCATCAAGATTGGAACCATTATCACCACCATCATTGCCACCAGAACCAAAGAGATTCTTAGCTGGTGTTTTCTTATCACCACCCAGTTTATTTTTATCGCCGCTCCACGGGCCACCACCATTTTGATTTGTCCAGGGCATCATCACCTCTTTAACTGACTACCATTAATCAAATATCAACCATTCACTCGATCTTATAGGATACCTCTTACCCGATTACAATGTAACTAACAGGCTTCTTCCACTTAATTACAAATGATTATTTCCGCTCATAAACCACAAAACGTGATGGATGACTGTCTTTATCTCCTTCAGGAATATATTGTGTTTGTACAATAGTCCACTTTTCTTTATCGAAAACAGGAAAAAAACTATCACCTTTAATGGAAGCTAAGACTTCTGTAAGGAATATTTTATCAGCAATAGGCAACCCTTGTTGAAAAATTTCACCGCCACCAATAATAAAAACTGCATCTGCACTATTTTGAGAAGCCACCTTTTTTGCAACTGAACAAGCCTGAGATAAAGAGTGAGCAATAACAGTTCCTTCAGCTGTGAAAGCACGATTGCGGGAAATGACAATATTCGTGCGCCCAGGTAAAGGACGCCCAAGAGAATCCCAAGTTTTCCGCCCCATAATAATGGGCTTACCGAAAGTCAAAGTCTTAAAGCGTTGCAAATCCGTCGACAAATGCCAAGGCAGAGCACCTTCATGCCCGATAACACCATTTTCTGCAACAGCTGCAATTAAACAAACTTGAAAAGTCATATTGCTACCGGTGCTTTAATATGTGGTTGTGCTTCATAATTAAGCAATTCAAAATCCTCAAATTTAAAAGAAAAAAGATCTGTTACCTCTGGATTTATACGCATAAACGGCAAAGTATTTGGTACACGTGATAACTGATATTGAGCCTGGTCAAAATGATTGGAATAAAGGTGAACATCACCGAGAGTATGAATAAAATCTCCTACTTTAAGTCCGCTCACTTGCGCAATCATCATTGTTAATAACGCATAGGAGGCAATGTTGAAGGGAACACCTAAGAAAATGTCCGCCGAACGTTGATAAAGTTGGCAGGATAATTTACTATCAGCAACGTAAAATTGAAAAAGACAATGACAAGGTGGGAGAGCCATTTCCTCTATCAGTGCAGGGTTCCAAGCAGACACAATTAAGCGACGAGAATCAGGCGTTTTTTTGATCATAGTTAAAAGATTATTAATTTGATCAATATGTCGTCCATCGGGAGCTGGCCAAGAACGCCACTGATAACCATAAATAGGGCCAAGATTCCCCTTTTCATCGGCCCATTCATCCCAGATTGACACACCATGTTCCTTCAACCATGCGATATTTGTATCACCTTTAAGAAACCACAAAAGCTCATAGATGATCGAGCGCAAATGCAATTTCTTTGTCGTCAACAATGGGAACCCAGCCTGTAAATCAAACCGCATCTGATAGCCAAAAACTGATCGCGTCCCAACACCGGTGCGATCTGCACGATCAATGCCCTGATTTAAAACATAAGATAAAAGATCAAGGTAGGCTTTCATAGTAGCATTATGCTCGATTCTATATAATACAAAAAATAGAAACTGTAAGATTCATAAAAATACAGTTCAAATCTCTTTCCTCAAACATCTTACACAAAAAGTCATCATGATAAGATTAAATTTTTGACGCAGAAAGTAAGGTAATATAAATATTTCATAAATAAATACAGGAATAATCAAGAAAAATGAACAGAAAAAAGGATAGACTATAGAAAAAAGGAATAGAGTTATGGGGAATGAAGCGACTCTAACACCGCATAATACAAGAGAACGTATTTTTTCTATCATATCTAGTGCATCAAGTAATCTGATAGAATGGTATGGTTTTTATGTTTATTCTTTTACATCCATTTATTTTTCGTCACAGTTTTTTCCCTCCAATGGGGATATTACCGAATTTTTAAAGTCTTCCATTGTCCTTTTTATAGGCTTTCTCATGCGTCCAATTGGTGGTTGGCTTTTTGGCTTTATTGCTGACCGTTATGGACGCAAACGCTCAATGCTTATTTCTGTTTTTATGATGTGCGGTGGCTCATTCCTCATCGCTTTACTGCCTACCTATGAAACCATTGGAGCAACAGCAGCGATTTTGCTCATTTTACTTCATATGCTTCAAGGACTCTCAGTGGGCGGTGAATATGGTACAACAATAACTTATATGAGCGAAGTTGCACCCCAAAGTCGTCGTGTGTTTTTTAGTTCATTCCAATATGCCACACTGATTGGTGGTCAGCTTCTCGCCAGTTTAACTATGTTTACTCTAGCACTCTATTTAACAGAAGATCAGTTGAAGGCATGGGGGTGGCGTATTCCTTTTGCAATTGGTGGATTGGGAGCAATTGTTGCAATTTACCTACGTCGTTCACTTCATGAAACAACGACAAAAGAAGGGCGTTCTAAAAAACAGGCTGGTAGTCTTGAAGAGCTTCTATGCAATCATGGAAAAGCTTTCTTTTTAGTGATTGGTTTTACAGCTGGAGGATCTCTCACATTTTATACCTGTACGACCTATATGCAAAAATATCTGATAACGACTACCGGATTTGATAAACATACTGCTACAACAATAATGACTTCTGCACTCTTTGTTTTCATGTTACTCCAGCCCATATTTGGTTCCCTCGCAGACAAAATTGGCACAAAAAATTTACTGCTTATTTGGAGCACTTTGTCCATCATCTTTACAATCCCTGCACTGAGAATCATTGGGAACACTGATGATACATGGGTAGCATTATCTGTCATTATTGGGATGCTCTGCATTATGAGTTTTGATACATCTATCTCTGGTATCGTAAAAGCAGAAATGTTCCCTGCTTCAATACGCGCAATGGGTGTTGGACTCTCTTATGCTATTGCTAATGCATTGTTTGGTGGTTCTGCTGAAACTGTAGCGCTTGGATTAAAAGATCTTGGATATGAATCTTTATTCCATTTTTATATAGTCGGTATGATGATCATTGCATTTATCATAATTTTCTTTATACTAGATACTCAAAAAAAGGGATATCTTCAGGGATATCTTCAAGGGGACAGCATTCATTAACTTTTTATGTTAATAAAAAAACTTAGGACACTGAGCTTTTTTATGCCTATCATATGGAAATCAAATATTTACAAACTTCCCTCCTTTAATATCGTAAAGAAGCAATACTCTCTGCGACAAGCTCTAAAAAGTAAATTACTTTTTATTATTACAAATATGTCATTTTTTTCTTTTACAAAGATATAACCTTTAAGATCAAAAAATATTTAACTATTTTAACAAGTATTGCTTTTAAAAAGCATTCACTCTTTTTATTAAAATCGAAGAAAAAAGGAGTTTTTTCAATAATAATTAACTTTTATTGAAAATTACTCCCTTCTATAACAAAAACTGCATCTTCCTCATTTTGAAAAATTCTTTTTGCAACAGTAGTTAAGTGGAAAGGAAAATGAACAACAATAACACTTTCAGCTGTAGACGTGTAGATTGTGGATCACCACAACATGGATATGCATAATAAGCCTCCCTCAAGAAAAAAACCTTGTTTCCTCTGAAAAACGTATTATAAGTCAGATTCTTAAAATATTGCAAATTTATCAATAAACACCAAGTATTTCACAAATTCTTATAATAATGTCAGTTTATAAAACAATAGAAATTACATAAATGAAAAAGTATTACACTTTATATGAATCTATATTTATCTCAACTTACAATAAAATGATATTTTTATTAACCACATGAATTTCTTATACTCTAAAGAAATTAAAATATGATTTTACCACAAAAACACTGTATTTTTATATATTTTTATCTGAAAAGGATTAATATTATTAAACAAGTAATAAAAACTAAAAATAGCTTTCCTATTAATATTATAACTCTTCTCCCTGACTGAAATAAAACCCTAGAAAGACACGACTTTACAAGCAAAATCATAGGTCTTAAATAGTTCTCATAAAAAATTATCGCTGTAGAATTAATCTTTTTATGATATAAGATACAAATCGCAAACAACTCTAAATAGAAAAAACAAACCATAGATCTAAAAGGGGAATACTTCATGAAAAGTAAAACAACTTTAGCGCCACATGATACAAGGAAACGTATCTTTGCTATCATAGCCAGTGCATCAGGAAATCTCGTAGAATGGTATGATTTTTATGTTTACTCATTTACGTCCATTTATTTTGCATCACAATTTTTTCCTTCTAATGATGACGTTGTTACGCCACTGTTAAAAACAGCAGGAATCTTTTTTATTGGCTTTCTTATGCGTCCTATTGGAGCATGGATTTTCGGATACATTGCTGATCGTTATGGACGCAAACGCTCAATGCTTATTTCTGTTTTTATGATGTGCGGCGGCTCATTCCTCATCGCCGTACTTCCTACCTATGAAACTATTGGAGCAACAGCAGCAGTTCTTTTACTTTTACTTCGAATGCTTCAGGGACTTTCTGTCGGCGGTGAATATGGCACTACAGCAACTTATATGAGTGAAGTTGCCCTCAAAAATCGCCGTGGATTCTTTAGCTCTTTTCAATACACTACGCTGATTGGTGGGCAACTTTTAGCCAGCTTTGTTATATTTATTCTGGCGTTTTATCTCACAGAAGATCAGTTAAAAGCATGGGGATGGCGTATTCCTTTTGTAATCGGTGGATTAGGAGCAATTGTTGCAATTTATGTCCGCAGTTCGCTTCATGAAACAACCACAGAAGAAAGTCGTTCTAAAAAGCAGGCTGGTAGTCTTATAGAGCTTCTACGCAATCACAGAAAAGCTTTCTTTCTGGTTGTTGGCTTTACAGCTGGAGGATCACTCACATTTTATACCTATACCACTTATATGCAAAAGTATCTGATCACGACTACCGGATTTGATAAACATACAGCCACAACCATAATGACCGCTGCTCTTTTCGTTTTTATGTTACTTCAACCTGTATTTGGCTTTCTAGCTGATAAAATTGGCACAAAAACTTCACTCCTCATGTGGAGTGCTTTATCTATTATCTTTACGATTCCTGGGCTCAGAATGATTGCTAACGCTAACGATACAGCGATTGCACTTTTAATCATTATCGGAATGCTCTGTATTATGAGTTTTTATACATCCATCGCTGGTATCGTAAAAGCGGAAATGTTTCCTGCTTCAGTACGTGCAATGGGAGTTGGACTCTCCTATGCCATTGCTAATGCATTATTTGGCGGATCAGCCGAATACGTAGCACTTGGATTAAAAAATATGGAATATGAATCACTCTTCTATTTTTATATAACCGGCATGATGATAATTGCATTTATTGCAGTTCTCCTGATGCCCGATGCCCGAAAAAAGGGCTATCTTCAAGGTGATGGAATCCATTAAAACCTTCTATGCTAAATCAAAAGCCCTAATAGGGCTTTTGATTGTGATAACCATGTGAATTCAGTATTTACAATCTGTTATATCTCCATATCTAGTACCATAAACGAAATCACATACTTTTCTTTGACATAAACTGCAAAAAGTACACTCTCTCACCATATTGTGAGTACATTATTCTTCTACAAAATTCAGTACACTTAAAATTAAGAAAGAAATTATTATCCAGTAATAAGCAACCTTTATCGAAAATTATTTCTTTCCATGACAAAAACCGCACCTACCTCATTTTGAAATTCTCCGTTTTTCAACAATACAAGCGTGAAAGAAAATGAGGAGCAACAGTACTTTCAGGGGTGAATGCGCAGATTGTGAATTATCACACCATGTATGTGCACAGTAAATCACACTCAAGAAAAACAAAAATCCCTATCCATTATAAATCAATATCTTAAAATAGGGCAAATTTGTCGTTAAATGCCAAGTATTGCATAATCCCCCCAATAACGCCATTATATGCATTGATGTTTAGCTAAATTCATAATGAAGCAACAAAAATAACAGTTTTTTTAATCACACAAACTTTTCCTCCTCTAAGGGAAAATCACAAAAATACAGTCCAATTAAGCAAAATAAAGCTTCTTATGAAGATTATATTTTTTCATCCTACTACCAATAAAGAATCCAAAAAGCATGAACAGTTAACCCAATTAAGCCGTATCAAAGAACTTTTACAAAAAATTATCATTATACAATTGAATTTTGATGATACAAATCGTAAACAACTTTAAATAGAAAAAATAAACTATAGATCTAAAAAGGGGGGTATTTTGTGAAAAACGAAACAACTTTAGCACCACATGATACAAGGAAACGTATTTTTGCTATCATAGCCAGTGCATCAGGAAATCTCGTAGAATGGTATGATTTTTACGCTTACTCATTTACGTCGATTTATTTTGCTTCGCAATTCTTTCCTACAGATAAAGATCCCGTTACGCAGTTGTTAAAAATCGCAGGAATCTTTTTTGTTGGCTTTCTTATGCGCCCGATTGGAGCATGGTTCTTTGGCTTCATTGCTGACCGTTATGGACGTAAACGCTCAATGCTTATTTCTGTTTTTATGATGTGTGGGGGCTCATTTCTCATTGCCATACTTCCTACCTACGAAACTATTGGAGCGACAGCAGCATTCCTTCTACTTTTAATTCGTATGTTTCAAGGACTTTCAGTTGGCGGTGAATATGGTACAACAGCAACTTATATGAGTGAAGTGGCTCTTAAAAATCGTCGCGGTCTCTTTGCTTCCTTCCAGTATGCTACAACGATCACAGGTCAACTTCTCGCCAGCCTCACTATATTCATTTTAGCACTTTATCTTAACGAAGATCAGTTAAAAGCATGGGGCTGGCGTATTCCTTTTTTAATTGGTGGCTTTGGAGCAATAGTTGCAATTTACCTACGTCGTTCACTCCATGAAACAACCACAGAAGAAAGTCGTTCTAAAAAACACGCTGGTAGTATTATAGAACTTTTACACAACCACAAAAAAGCTTTCTTTTTGGTTATTGGCTTTACAGTGGGAGGGTCGCTCACATTTTATACCTATACCACTTATATGCAAAAATATCTGATCACCACCACCGGATTTGATAAACACACTAGCACAACAATAATGACTGCTGCACTCCTTATTTTCGTGTTACTACAGCCCCTATTTGGTTCTCTAGCCGATAAAATTGGAGCAAGAGCTTCTCTCATCATGTGGAGTACCTTATCCATTATCTGTACAATTCCTGCACTGAACGTAATTGGTAGCACTAATAATACATGGGTTGCACTCTTAATTATTGTTGGAATGCTCTGTATTATGAGTTTTTATACATCTATCGCAGGTATCATAAAAGCAGAACTATTCCCTGTTTCAATCCGAGCAATCGGCGTTGGACTTGCTTTTGCCATTGGGAATGCACTATTTGGCGGTTCTGCTGAAACTGTAGCATTTGGATTAAAAAGTATGGGATATGAAACTGTCTTCTTCTTTTATATAGTTGGTATGATGATCATTGCACTCATCTCAATTCTCTTGATGCCAGATATAGACAAAGGAGGATATCTTAAAGATGATGAAATCCATTAAAATTTCTATATGAAATAAAAAAGCCTGAGAAATTGGGCTTTTTCCATAATCACCAGACATCACCTCTGCAACTTTTGAAGCTGCTATTTTTGCATTCCATTCATCCGTACCAAAGACATCTTGAACCTATCTTTCAAGGTATTGTCTCTCTTGAAATCCGATTTGATAACTTTTATCCACCTACAAAAATATAGGTTTCAAAAGGCATAAACAGTTAGCCCAATTAAACCGTCTCACAGAACTTTCACAAGAAATTATCATTATACAATTGAATTTTGATAATACAAATCGTAAACAACTTTAAATAGAAAAAAATAAACTATAGATCTAAAAGGGGAGCGCTTCATGAAAAATGAAACAACTTTAATACAACATGATACAAGAAAACGTGTTTTTGCTATCATATCCAGCGCATTAGGTAATCTGGTAGAGTGGTATGATTTTTACATTTACTCATTTGCATCGATTTACTTTGCACCACAATTTTTCCCTTCAGATGGAGATGTTGTTACCCAATTTTTAAAAACTGCAGGAATCTTCTTTATTGGTTTTCTTATGCGCCCAATTGGAAGTTGGCTTTTTGGCTTTATTGCTGATCGTTATGGACGCAAACGCTCAATGCTCATATCTATTTTTATGATGTGTGGTGGCTCTTTTCTCATCTCTATACTTCCCACCTATGAAACTATTGGAATAACAGCAGCAATTCTTCTGCTTTTACTTCGAATGATGCAGGGACTTTCAGCAGGTGGTGAATATGGTACAGCTGCAACTTATATAAGCGAAGTTTCCCTTAAAAATCATCGCGGTCTCTTTGCTTCTTTCCAATCTACCACACTTATTACTGGTCAACTTTTAGGCAGTTTTATTATATTTATTTTGGCACTTTATCTAACGGAAGACCAATTAAGAACATGGGGCTGGCGTATTCCTTTTGCGATTGGTGGATTAGCAGCAGTAGTTATACTTTATCTACGTCGTTCGCTTCATGAAACAACCACTAAAGAAAGCCGCTCTCAAAAACAAACTGGGAGTCTTAAAGAGCTTCTAAGCAAACACACAAAAGCTTTTTTTGTTATTGCTCTCTTCGCCTCTGGAGGATCTCTCACATTTTACACCTGTACGACATATATGCAGAAATATCTGATCACAACTACCGGTTTTGATAAACATACCGCGACAACCATAATGACTGCTGCACTCTTTATTTTCATATTACTTCAACCCGTATTTGGTATTCTAGCTGATAAAATTGGGACAAAAAATTTACTTATCATTTGGAGTGCACTCTCTACTCTCTTTACGATTCCTGGACTTCTCATAATCGGCCACACGGATAATACATGGATTGCGCTATCAACCATTATTGGAATACTCTGTATTATGAGCATGTATACATCTATCTCTGGTGTCGTAAAATCAGCAATGTTTCCCTCTTCAGTGCGAGCACTAGGAGTTGGTCTCTCTCATGCTATTGGTAATGCATTATTTGGTGGTTCTGCTGAATACGTAGCACTTGGATTAAAAAATATAGGACATGAATCACTCTTTTATTTTTACGTAACCGGCGTGATGATCATTGCATTCATAGCCACTCTTTTTATACCGGATATGAGTAAGGGGGGATATCTTCAAGAGGATGAGCCCCATTAAAACTTCCCACATGAAACGAAAAAGCCCAAGTACTTGGGCTTTTTTTGTAATAATTGTATAAAAATTTAATTTTGATACTGTTTAAATTTTATGAAGTGCGTTTAATTGTTTAGCGACCAAATAATAAAAAGTCATACGACTTTTCCTACGCTCTCCAGACATCATATCTGCAACTTTTGAAACAACTGTTTTAGCGCTCTGCGCATCGGCAACTAATACATCTTGAACCCATTTTTCAACGCGTTCTAGCTCTTTTGGATCTGATGTAGCAACCAATGATGCATCCTGCTTTTGCATCACCAAAGCCAAACGCTGTCTTAGCCGTTCTATGGCAGCTTCATCAGGATTTGGATCATATAATTTAATATCTGCTAGATCATTTGTCATTCTGCGACATCTCCTCTCCAAGAATTAGCGGCTGTATTTTGGCAGCCACATCTAAATATAGCTTATAAATAATTAGAGGATTTAAAATATTAACAACCCCCCCTTTCCGAAAGGCTGTTCTTCATCTATATTTAAAGAGCTGGCTTGCCAGCTATGGTAATAAATGGACGGTGAAATAAACCTATTGGACCCGGGGGCGGTACCCGGCGCCTCCACCAAAGTATACTCTCTATTGGTTATATTTTGATGGGGGCGAAATAGGATCGACAAAGGCGTAAAGATCGCTCTTTTACTCGGCATGGTACCACCGTTATCGGACTAAATGAGTAGTTGCAAATGACAACTATGCGGAAGCACGTCTCGCCGCTTAAGGTGGTGTGAATGCTTCAAATTAAGCCTTAAACCGTCGCAGGTTTAAGCGGGGTTCGAAGGCACCTGGCAACAGAAGCCTTCACTTTTATTAATATTATTGATTGATCTATCAGATATTATTTTTCATAAAATTTCATATTATTTTCGGTTAATTTAGATGCATCGTAGACAAAATATTGCTAGCTTTAAAATACATTCTATTGCACAATATTATGCACGCTCATCTTCTGCGTGAAATAAAAGGAATATTCGATGATTCAAGATCAAATCCGTTACGATATTCTCGTTCAGGATGCGCTTCGTGGAGTTATCCGTAAAGTTTTATCGGAAGTTGCTAAAGCAGGGCTTCCAGGAAATCACCATTTTTTTATTACTTTTTTGACAAATGCCCCAGGCGTAAAAATCTCTCCTCGGCTTAAAAGTCGTTACCCAGAGCAAATGACAATCGTATTACAACATCAGTTTAGAGACTTAAGTGTTTCGGAAAATGCCTTCGAAGTAACACTATCCTTTAGAGAAATTAGTGAAAAACTCGTGATTCCTTTTACTTCTATCCAAGTATTTTATGACCCTGTAGCATCATTTGAAGCAGCATTTGATCTTCCTTCAAATCTTAACCTTAGAGAGAGTAAAAACTCAGAAAATACATCATCCACACCTATCATTCTATCGGACAAACAAAAAAAAGAAAATACGCTTATAAAAGAACAAGATTCCAGTACAAGTCAGGAAACTTCAAACAATGATGCAAAACAAAGTGCTGATGTTGTCTCATTAGATTCTTTTAGAAAAAAATAAATATCTCATGACTGAACCGATTAACCTTCGCCAATTTCGAAAACAAAAAAAACGTGCAGAAAAAGCTGTTCATGCAGAAGAAAATCGCAATCGTTTTGGACGAACAAAAGCTGAAAAACTTTTCGAGAAAAAAGAAGCTTTAAAAGCGCAAAAATTTCTTGATCAAAATCGTTTATGGTACGACGAATAAGAGTAAAAAAATGCACGAAAATAATCTTATTGATTGGTCAAAAGTGGTACCACGAAAAATATCCGTACGAATTGGTGGACACACAACAAGCGTATCTTTAGAGCAACCATTTCTAGACGTTCTCAAAGCCATAGCACATAGAAAAGGAAAATCCTTAGCCTTTATTATCACCGATATTGACAGCAAAAGACCACAAAAAGTGAGTCTTTCGGCTTCATTACGCGTTTACGCACTCCAAAGCGTTCTTACTCAACGCCTTTAATACTCGTTTTATTTTTATAATCTTTGTCTTCTTATTCAACGGAAGATGTTGCGGCTTTTTTAAGAAAATATTTTTTTAGGTCTAGCACTCAGATGAAAAAAATACTACACGAAAAGGTATAATGAATAATTTTTTCGATGACATACCATTTTTCGAAGATGAATCGCCGCCCCCAAAGCATGAAAATAGCCCTAGGTTAGTTGCTCATACTGCACAATGTGCTGCTGATTATTTAGAACAACTTAATCCCGAACAGCGACAAGCTGTGATGAATACACAAGGGTCTCTCTTAGTTCTTGCGGGTGCTGGTACTGGAAAAACACGCGTTTTGACTACCCGCATTTCTCACATTTTACGCTCTGGACTTGCCTCTCCTCAGCAAATACTTGCTGTAACTTTCACCAACAAAGCAGCACGCGAAATGAAAATGCGTATTGGTGCGCTTATTGGTGAAATTGTTGAAGGTATGCCTTGGCTTGGAACTTTTCATTCTACCGGCGCAAAAATCCTGCGCCGCCATGCAGAACTTGTTGGTTTAAAAAGCAACTTTACAATTCTTGATAGCGATGATGTCCTTCGACTTTTAAAACAACTTATTCAAGCTGAAGGGTTAGACGATAAGCGTTGGCCCGCACGAAATCTCGCTATAATGATTGATTCTTGGAAAAATCAAGGGCTTTCACCAGAACGCATTTCAGAAAGTGATGCTCATTCCTTTGGTAACGGTACGGGACGCAAACTTTATCGTAGCTATCAGGATAGATTAAAAAGCCTTAATGCCTGTGATTTTGGCGACCTTCTACTTCATTCTATCTCTATCTTTCAACATAATCCAGACATTCTTCGCGAATATCATTCTAAATTTCGCTATATTCTTGTGGATGAATATCAAGATACGAATACAGCACAATATCTTTGGCTTCGCCTTTTAGCACAACAATCTAAAGAACAACATGTCAACCTTTGTTGTGTTGGTGATGATGACCAATCTATTTACGGGTGGCGTGGTGCTAAAGTTGATAATATATTGCGTTTTGAAAAAGATTTTTCTCCTGCAAAAATTATTCGTTTAGAACGCAATTATCGCTCAACATCACACATTCTCAAAACCGCTTCTCATCTCATTTCTCATAATCAAGGAAGACTTGGAAAAACACTTTTTTCTGATCAAATAAATGCAGAAGAAGAAAAAGTAAAAATTCATGCAGCATGGGATTCAGGAGAGGAAGCGCGTGCAATTGGAGAAGAAATTGAACGTGTACAACAAGCTGGACATTCATTAAATCATATAGCTATATTGGTGCGCGCATCATTCCAGATGCGTGAATTTGAAGATCGCTTTGTCACGCTTGGTCTTAACTACCGCGTCATTGGTGGCCCACGCTTTTATGAACGAATGGAAATACGTGATGCCATGGCTTATTTACGCGTTGTTGTTCAACCAGCAGATGACTTAGCCTTTGAACGCATTATCAACACGCCTAAACGCGGCTTGGGAGACGCAACCCTACGCACCCTTTATGAAAGTGCACGTGCACGCTCTATTCCTCTCTTTTCTGCTGCAACAGCAATAATTGAAACGGATGAGCTAAAACCAAAAGCACGCAGTTCATTGCGAAGCATTATTGAAAACTTTCGCCGCTGGCAAAATATGCTGCAATACACCCCTCATAGAGAACTTGCCGAAACAATCCTTGATGACTCAGGCTACACAGCTATGTGGTTAGAAGATCGCTCACCAGAAGCACCAACACGGCTAGAAAATCTCAAAGAAATGATCCGTTCTATGGAGCAATTTGAAAGCCTTCATAGCTTTTTAGAACATGTTGCACTAGTAATGGATGCTGAAAACAATGAAAATACCGACGCAGTCAACATCATGACTCTTCATTCAGCCAAAGGGCTTGAATTTGAAACAGTTTTTCTTCCTGGCTGGGAAGAAGGACTTTTTCCCCATCAGCGCTCATTGGATGAAGGAGGGCGTGCAGGTTTAGAAGAAGAGCGGCGGCTAGCTTACGTAGGGCTAACAAGAGCAAAAAAACATTTGCATATATGGTTTGTATCCAATCGAAGAATTCATGGATTTTGGCAACCTGCACTTCCATCCCGTTTTCTAGGTGAATTACCAGCAGAACATATAGAATTAATAGGAATGGAAACATCTTATGGTGGTTATGGAAAATCGCACTTTAAACAGCAAAATCCCTTTTATAATGATTATTCCAAATCAGGATGGAAACGTGCACAAAAAAACATTGAAGGAAAAGTTATTGCCCAATCAGTCTCTGACCCTCCTTCAGATTTTTTAATCAATGATCGAATTTTTCATATAAAATTCGGTTATGGTCGTATCACAGCAATAGACAACCATAAGCTAACCATTGTATTTGAAAAAGCTGGAGAAAAGCGTGTACTCGATAATTTTGTAAGCAAAGCCTAATGAAATTATCTTTCCTAACAAAAAACATTTTTTCATTTTATTTTAATTACTTCCATTTGTAAATAAAAGCCTCGATTGGAAGGTTTTGCATATCAGGCAATGCGCTGTAAATTTTATCAAGCGGCCAATTCCACCAAGCCATCTCTAAAAGCATCTGTATCACATGATTAGAAAAACGCATCCGCAACAGCTTTGCAGGAACACCAGCAACAATGGTATAAGGTAAAACATCTTTTGTTATAACAGCGTTAGCACCAATGATAGCGCCATGTCCAATTGTCACCTCAGGCATGATAACCGCACCATGTCCAATCCATACATCATGCCCAACAATAACACGTTTTGCACAACGCCTTTCACGAAAAGAACTGTCCAACGGCATATAGCGAAAATATTCGTTAGGGCGATATGTTATTTTATGCGTCGAAAGGCGTTCCATAGGATGCTCTAGCGCATTCAAACAGACATGAGATGCAATAGAACAAAAACGCCCGATATCGCTATAAATAGCTTCACTGTTACGCTCAAAATAAGAAAAATCTCCAACCATTACATCACGCAAAACCACCCGCTCATTGATTTCCACATAGCGTCCCAATTTACACCCATGCAGCCGTGCTGTCGTATGAATACGAGGCTCACTGTCATGGAATCGAAGATCTTTCTCAATGCCCATTCATCTTCTACCGATTGTTTTCCCATAAATAACATGGCAAAACATACCAACTAACTAAACAAAATCAACCATGAAACAGAGATTGCAAAGTTAACTAGCCAATGTTACAATTTCCCGATCTATCTAAGAGAGTCAAACTATGAAAAATGTAATACGTATCTTGGGGCTGACAGTCATATTTCTTATAGGCATTTTTATTTATGATACGTTGAGAAATAAGCCTTTAGGCGATAATTTTACACTCACTGATTCCAATGGAAAGACTATCACCGAAGTTGATATTCGAAGCAAACCCTCAATAATTTTCTTTGGCTTCACCATGTGCCCTGAGAGCTGCCCTACCACACTGATCAATCTTGATCGATGGCTTACAGCACTTGGCCCAAAGGCTGATAAATTAGGGGTATGGTTTGTTACTGTTGACCCTGAACGTGATACACCAGAAGTACTTCATGATTATCTCAGTAATTTTAACAATAAAATTACTGGTATCAGTGGAGATCCTGAAAAAGTTCATAAAATGGTAGATTCTTTTAACATCGTTGCTGAAAAAGTACCAGGAACAGATGGGAACTACACTTATAACCACACAGCAGCGATTTTTTTACTCAAAAAAGGCGGAAAACTATCCGGTGTTATTCCTTATGATGCAAAAGAGAGCGACAATGAATTAAGAGATGATATCGCCATTGAACGGCTAAAAAAACTCGTCTCGAACTAAATAAAAAGCTGGTTAAAAGAAAGAACAAAATGTCGCAGCAAATTCGTCTGTATTGTACTGTTTTCAAAGAGGAAGCAGAACGGTTTTATACTCTTATGGAAACAGCCTTTGATGAAGAAGGATATCCTCTTGCGCTTGCAGAAGTAGATGAGAAAAATGCCATGTATGAGCTGTCACTTTATGTAGATAAAGAAGGCCTAGAGAATGCCTCAGAACGTTTTTCAAATATCCTTTCTATAGATCCCAATAAAATTAACCATGAAATTTTACCCGATATTGATTGGGTTAAACAAAGCCTTAAAGGACTAACACCTGTGCGTGCTGGTCCCTTTTTTTTACATGGAAGCCATAACCGAAGCGACATTCCACCGAATGTTTTTCCTATTGAAATTGAAGCTAATCAAGCTTTTGGTACCGGACATCATGGAACAACAGCAGGTTGTTTGGAAATGATTGCCAAAGTGGTGAAACACGAAAATCCACAAAATGTTCTTGATCTTGGTACCGGTAGCGGTGTACTTGCCATTGGCATCGCGATGCTCAAACCTGTTTCTATACTTGCATCTGATATTGACCCCATTGCTATTCAAGTTGCACAACACAATGCCGAACTCAATGGTGTAAAAAAATATATTACAACTGTTACAGCAACAGGTTTTACCCATGATCAAATTGCATCACGTGCGCCCTTTGATCTTATCATTGCCAATATCCTTGCTAATCCACTCATTGAACTTGCGCCAGAAATGGTGCGAGTGCTTCAAAAAGGCGGATCACTTATACTCTCTGGAATTCTTGAAGAGCAACACGCCTCTGTATTGGAAGCTTATGTCAAACAAGGTCGACAACACATTGAAACATACCACCGTCAAGAATGGGTTACGATACACCTAAAATAAAAGAAAAGGATGTTGTTATGTATCAATCTTTTGAAGCAACAACAAATCCCACTCATGCTCTCGAGCGTATTACCTCTCTTCGTAAAGAACTCGATCACCTCGGACTAGATGGCTTTCTTGTCCCACGTGCAGATGAACATCAAGGAGAATATGTCCCCCCACATGCTCAACGTCTTAGCTGGCTTACTGGCTTTACTGGATCATCAGGTATTGCACTCATTTTAAAAAACAAAGCCATCATATTCACAGATGGGCGCTATAAACTCCAAGTTCGCCAACAAACTGATCCTGATATTTTTGAGTATGAAGATCTCGTAACTTACCCACCTTCACAATGGCTTGAAAAAAATGGACACAAGCTTTCTATTGGCTTTGATCCATGGCTCCACACCATTGCAGCTATAGATACATTGAGAAAAGCATTAGAAATGAACGCAAGTGGAAGGCTTATAACAGTTCAAAAAAATCCCATTGATCTTATCTGGCATGATCAACCACAATTACCACAATCTGCCTTATCGATTCATCCTCTCAAATATGCAGGATATAATACCGATGAAAAGCTGTCCTTGATTCACCAAAATATCAAACAAGCCAATGCAGATGCTTTTATTTTTACAGACCCCTCCTCTATTGCATGGACATTCAATATACGTGGTAATGATGTTTCCAACACACCTTTTGCCCTTTGTTTTGCTCTTATTCCTATCAAAGAAACGCCCGCCTTATTCATTAACGGCACAAAATTAGGTATAGAACAGAAACAATATCTGGAACGTTATGCAAAATTATATGAACCAGAACAGCTTATTCCAAAGATTAAAGATTATGTTCAAAAGGGAACAATTTTTGCCTTAGATCCACGACTAACGTGCGAAAAATTACGCACCACTATTGAAGAACAAGAAGGTTCTTTTATTAAGCTTACTGATCCCGCGGCTCTACCACGTGCCATTAAAAATAGTACAGAACTAAACGGTGCGCGCAAAGCACACCTGCGCGACGGCGTAGCCCTTACACGTTTTTTTTCTTGGTTAGATAAACAAACACTAGGGTCTATAAATGAAATTTCTGCTGCTCAAAAATTAGAAGCATTTCGCACAACAACAGCAAAAGAAATGGGAGAAAAACTTGAAGACCTCTCTTTTGATACGATTTCAGCAGCAGGAGCAAATGGTGCCATTGTTCATTATCGTGTAACGACTCAAACAAATAAACAACTCAATGCTGGTGAACTTTATCTTGTGGATTCAGGTGGACAATATCGTGATGGCACGACAGATGTCACACGCACAGTAGCAATTGGGAATATTGGAGAAGAAGAAAAACGCTGTTTCACTCTTGTCCTCAAAGGCATGATTGCTCTTTCAACCGCACAATTCCCAAAAGGTACACGCGGACAAGACATTGATGCTCTAGCACGTATCGCCTTATGGAAAGCAGGTTTTGATTATGCCCATGGCACTGGTCATGGAGTTGGCTCTTATCTCTCTGTTCATGAAGGACCACAAAATCTTTCGCGCAATGGGTGCCAAGAATTGATCCCCGGAATGATTATTTCTAATGAACCTGGATATTACCGCGAAGGTGCTTTTGGAATTCGTATTGAAAATTTGATGATCGTAAAACCAGCACAAAAAATTAATGGTGGAGATATAGAAATGCTCTCATTCGAAACACTCACAAATTGCCCCATTGATCGACGCTTAATCCTCTCAGAGCTTTTAACACTAGAGGAGCGGAAATGGCTCAACGACTACCATGCACATGTTTATCAGGTTAATGCACCTTACTTGAATGAAGAAGATAAAGAATGGGCAAAAGAAGCAACAATGCCTCTTTAAGTAAAGTAGCGTACAACTTTTACTCTTTCTGTAAAAAACTCCCTCTTCTCTTTTTTAAGAAAAATACAGAATTTTCATCAAAGAATATAAGAACAACCCCTTATACAAATAGTCGTATTTAGAATATTCACAAATCAAAATTCTTCACAAAATAAAAGAGAACATAACAATCTCAAGAGAAGAAAGAGAGTATCAGCATTCTCATGATAGCACACAAGCGCAAGCAATGTTTTACATGAGATGAATGATAATATTGGTGTATTCATCATTCTTGAAGGAAAAACTTTAAACGTAATGTCACGCAATCAACTGCAGCCAAGTCTCTTCATCTATAACCTCAACACCTAATTCTTGTGCTTTAGCTAACTTCGATCCTGCCCCAATTCCTGCAACAAGAAGATCCGTTTTTTTAGAAAGAGAACCTGAAGTCTTTGCACCTAATCGTTCTGCTAACGCTTTTGCTTCATCGCGTGACATTCGTGCCAAAGTTCCTGTAAAAACAATGATCTTTCCTGCTATTGGTGAAAAATCTGTCATCACGAGTTCTTCATCAAGAGGCGTTACTTCATTCAGCAAAACAGACAAAACCTCGCGGTTATGCGCCTCTTGATAAAAATCAATAATTGAGCTCCCTACTTGTGGTCCGATTCCTTCGATGCTAGTAAGCTCTATCCAAGCCTCATTACCTTGTTCATTTTCCTTATCACATGACATAATCGTTGCCATTGCGGCAGTCTCGAAAGCAAAATAATTTTGATAGGCGCGCGCAAGGCGTCGTGCATTAACCTCACCAACATGACGAATTCCTAATGCAAACAAAAAACGGCTTAAAGGAATTTTTCGGCGCGCATTAATGGCATCATAAAGTTTACGAACTGAAACAGTACCAAAACCTTCCATATTTTCTAAACGTGTCAAAGATTTTTCTTGGCGCCGTTGTAAAGTAAAAATATCAGCTGGTGTATGAATACAAAGCGTCTCGTCTTGAACATGGAAAAAGAACTCCACCTGTTTTTTCCCAAGTCCCTCAATATCAAAGGCATTACGCGAAACAAAGTGACGAATACGCTCAATCGCTTGTGCAGGACAAATAAGCCCCCCTGTGCATCGACGCACAGCTTCACCCACTTCACGAACGGCATGACTCCCACAAGCGGGACATAAGTGAGGAAAAACAAAAGCAGAAGCATCTTTTGGACGCTTTGCAGCAACAATATCAACAATTTGAGGGATCACATCACCAGCACGCTGTACAATCACTGTATCGCCTACACGTATATCACGCCCTTCACGAATTGGCTCTCCTTTATGACCAATTCCCTTAATATAATCCTCATTATGCAAACTTGCATTGGTAATCACCACTCCACCAATGGTAATAGGTGCAAGACGCGCAACAGGGGTTAATGCTCCAGTTCGACCTACTTGAATATCAATGCCTTCCAAAAGCGCCATAGCTTTTTCTGCCGGAAATTTATGCGCAATTGCCCAACGTGGCGAACGAGAGACAAACCCCAAACGCACCTGTAGCATCAAATCATTAACTTTATAAACAATCCCATCAATATCATAACTTAAGGAATGACGAAGCTCTTCGATATCATGATAATATGAAATAATCTCTTTTAATGTCTTAAAAACTTTTGTGAATGGATTGATAATAAAGCCATATTCTCTTAGCTTTTTCATCATCACTATTTGACTTTCTGCCGGCATTTCACTTACTTCACCCCAAGCATAAGCAAAAAATTTAAGCTTTCTACTTGCGGTTATCCGCGAATCAAGCTGTCGTAGCGAACCTGCTGCAGCATTCCTAGGATTAGCAAAAGCTAATTTTCCCTCTCCCTGTTGTTTCATATTAAGCTCTTGGAAATCCTTCCGTTCCATATAAACTTCACCACGAACCTCAAGAATATCAGGAAAATTACCTTGTAATATTTTTGGAATATCATAAATTGTTCGCGCATTCGCAGTGACATTTTCACCTACATATCCATCACCACGTGTTGCGGCCCGCACAAGCCTTCCTTTCTCATAACGCAAAGATAAAGATAAACCATCAATCTTCGGTTCAGCTGTTATTTCCAAAACTTGTGTTTTTGGAAGTCGTAAAAAACGACGAACACGTTCAATAAATTCACTGACATCTTCAAAACTAAATGCATTATCAAGAGAAAGCATAACCTGTGCATGAACAGACTTTTCAAACTTTTCAGAAATAGGTGCACCAACTCTATGTGAAGGAGAATCTTCACGAATGAGCTCTGGAAAGAAAGCTTCAATTTCTGCATTTCGCCGACGAAGAGCATCATATTCTGCATCAGAAATTTCAGGCTGATCGTTAGTATTGTAAAGCAGATCGTGACGTGCAATCTCTTTTGCCAACCACTCCAATTCACTTTCTGCTTCAAGAACAGTTAAGTTTTTAATTGCATCCTTGTTCATAAAATCTATTCCAAATGATAAGCTATGGTCATAAGAATTTCAGCGCCTTATTACGAATAGAATCCAAATAAACACATGCTCACCAATAATATAATTGAAGTGATATAATTGATAAGCGATTAAAATATCGCTTATCAATTTATCTATGCAAGAAGCTTTTGAGCCGCTGCACGCGCCTCTTCTGTAATCTGTTCTCCTGCCAACATGCGGGCAATTTCCTCCGCACGCTCATACGCCTCCATTTTATGAACACCCGTAACAAAGCGACCTTTATCATCACTTTCCATCTTTGAAATAAGAAAATGACTATGTGCTTTAGATGCTACCTGTGGTGCGTGCGTAATAGCAAAAACCTGAATACTTTCTGATAAACGCTGCAACCGTTGCCCAATGGCAGCAGCAACAGCACCACCAACCCCTGTATCAATCTCATCAAAAATCAATGTGGGAGCTGAACCACGATCAGACAAAACAACCTTTAATGCCAATAAAAAACGAGATAGTTCACCGCCAGAAGCCACACTGAGCATTGGTCCTGCTCGTGTACCAGGGTTTGTTCGAACCCAATACTCAATACGATCTATCCCCTCTGCAGTACGTTTTTCAGCATCACTTTGCATTTCAACGATAAATTCTGCTTTCTCCAGTTTCAATGCTGGCAGCTCAGCCATAACACTTTCAGACAAACGATTTGCTGCTTTTCGACGCTTTATTGACAGCGTTTGCGCCAATGTATCATAATCTTTCTGTGCTTGCCCTGCCTCATCTTCTAAACGCATTAACGTGCTCTGAGCTTCCTCAAAGCCAGTGAGTTCAGCATCCATTTTATCACGCAACTGAACCAATTCATCTGCAGAAACGTGATATTTACGAGCAAATCCCCGAAGAGCAAAAAGGCGCTCTTCTATCCGTTCCAATTCACCTGTATCGAAATCCAATGCCCTCATTGCCGTTTCAATACCTTCTTGCGCTGTTGCAAGTGCATGCAATGCTTCATCAATAGATTTCACCACAGGTGCAATCAACGCTTGCGCCTCAGAGATTTTCCGTTCTAAACGCCTCACCAAATTGGAAAGAACTGGAATTGGCGATTTTGACCCCCCTAAAAGATCATCTGCTTCCTTAATATCGGCCGCTATTTTTTCTAATTTCAGCATATCTGCACGACGAAGAGAAAGAGCCTCCTCTTCACCAACTTGAAAATCAAGCTTTTCAAGCTCTTCCACACACGCACGAAGATAATCAGCCTCACGCACAGCATTCTCTACTTTAATACGCTGTTGTTGCAAACGCTCTTCAAACTCACGCCAAATCCGATAGCAGCAACGCAAATTTTCTACTTCATTTTCAAGCCCACCAAAAGCATCTAATAACTGGCGATGTGTCGCAACATCAACAAGCGCACGGTCATCATGCTGTCCATGGATTTCAACCAACATACGGCCAACACTACGCATTAACGCAACACTAGCCACCTGATCATTGATAAAAACACGACTACGACCATCACTTGATTGCACACGCCGTAAAATGATATCGCCTTCATCATCAAAACCATTCTCACGGATAAGCTGACGCACAGGATGTGAAACAGGTACATCAAAAACAGCCGTCACCTGCCCTTGGGCAGCACCATGACGCACAAGCGAAGCATCACCTCGCCCCCCGAGAGCTAGTGACAAAGCATCAAGGAGAATAGACTTCCCAGCGCCCGTTTCACCAGTTAAAACCGATAACCCCGCTGTAAAATGAATATCGAGCGTTTCGATCAAAACAATATTGTGAATCGAAAGCTGTACCAGCATATAAAATCAACGTGCCTTATTCTTACCACCACTCAAAGCATGTGAGATCCAAGAAGATTTATGCTCCTGTGGCGATATGCTATTTTTTTGCAATAAATTATAAGCAAATTTATACCACTCACTTTTGGGATAATTACGTCCTAAAATAGCTGCTGCTGTTTGCGCTTCCGCAGTTAAACCAAGAGCAAGATTAACTTCCGCCAAACGAAAAAGCGCCTCTTCAATTTGATTTGTATCAGAATACTCCTCAACGACCGTACGAAATCTTCTACTTGCAGCAAGATAGCGGCGACCTTCCTCATAGTAACGGCCAATCTGCATCTCTTTACCAGCCAACTGCTCCCGCCCAAAACGTATTTTAGCTTTAGCATCCTTGACATATTCAGAATTCGGATAACGCTCTATGAGAAGCTGCATGGCAGCAATAGCACGTTTCGTATCACGTTGATCTCGCGTAACATCAGGAATTCGACGGAAAGAAGAAAGACCAATAATATAATAAGCATAAGCAGAATCATCTGCCTCTGGATAAAGAGTAATATAGCGCTGAGCCATACTGATTGAATCATCATATTTGCCGAGCCGATAATTTGTAAAAGCCCCCATCACTAAGGATTTACGGCCCCAGTCAGTATAAGCATACTGCTTTTCAATCGTAAGAAACTTTTTTGATGCATCCGCAAGCCGTCCACTATCAAGGCTAGCAAGTGCCTGATTATATAAAACATCTGGTGGATCCATTTTTAAAACATATGCAGATGGACTAAGGGTATTTTTCTCTTTAAATAAACAACCTGCTAACATGCAAGTGCTCCCTAAAAGTATCACCCCCAATACCTTGCATACAATGTTAGATTTTCTATATGCCGTATTTTCAATACATACATGAGATTTTATCATAGTCTTATCCAACCTCCAGAGAATATCACCTTGTAGCAAAATTATTTATTAAAGTTTTCTATACCATATCACTTTAAGATCCACTAACCAATTTAGTAGCTTAGGTCAATCATCCCCTTAAAAATCAAACAAGCAATAAGAAAATCTTTTCAATTTTTCTTTCACGCTACCTATAAATAACTTTCTTCGTAATGAGATTCATCTGCCAAAACAGCTTTCACCAACTGCGAATTAATTCTATGCCCACTACAATAGGAACGAAACAATCCAATAAAAGGTGCCCCCAGCAAAGCGGTATCACCAATAGCATCAAGCATTTTATGCCGCACACATTCATTTTTCCAATAAGGACCATTTGAATTCATAATTTCATCATTAAGATCAATAATAAGGGAATTTTCCAAAGAAGCACCTATCCCCTTTCCAGAAGCCCATAATTTTTCCACGTCTTTGACAAAACCAAAAGTGCGTGCACGTGATAAATTATCTCTAAACCCTTGTGTGGTAAGGTCAAAACTTAAATATTGTTTACCAATAGCAAGAGAAGAAAAAGAAATCGCTACATCAAAACGGCACCCATCAAACGGCAAAAACTCAGCAATTCCACCACCTATTTCAACCCGCAGCGGCTTTTTTATAATGAAATAGGAACGTAATGCATCCTGCTGTACAATGCCAACATCTTCAAAAGCTTGACAATACTGCCATGCAGACCCATCCAAAATAGGGACTTCATGACTCGATACTTCAATAAAAAGATTATCTAAATTATAAGCAGCGATTGCAGCCATCAAATGTTCAATCGTTTCAATTCTGCACTCTCCATGCCCAAGCACCGTTGATAATTCAGTTGCTCCCGTTTGCGATGCATGCGCTTGAAATATTTGCTCTGTCCCATCTAATCCACAGCGCTTAAAAACAATACCATGCCCAGCGTCAGCTGGATAAACCTTCATCACAGACAAACAACCACTGTGAACACCATAGCCCTTAAATGTCACGGCTTTTTTAAGAGTAGACTGATATTTTTGCATCAGCTTCATTCTGTCACTTCATTGTATTGTTTTACGCCTTTTAAAAATATTTATAAAGCCATAAAAATGATATGCATAGCAAATAATAAACCCGCTTATTATAAGCGGGTTTATAAAAAACAGAGTATTTTTTCCAAAGCACAATATATTTCATTGCACAAAGCTTTTACTCATCATAGAAAAAGTCAAATTTTCCCTTTTTCTCACTTCTTTGCGATTAATTTGCTTGACGACGCAAAAACGCTGGTATTTCCAACTGATCCTCTTCACTCATAAAATTACGCTGATCTTGCGGTACGTGGGGGTGCAATTCACCAGAACGGCGTGGAACATAAACAGAAGCATCTTGAGAAAGCGCCTGAGAACTTTTATTATAAACGTGCGTGTCTTGTTGTTGAGAAGATTTCACAGCAGGCTCCAACCTAGCTTCTGGCTCAACTTCCTCGCGATGTGTCAAACTCTGTTTCAAACGCTGCCAAAGATTGCGAGGTCCTTGGTTGGCTAAAGATACCCTTTCACGTTGACCATGAGCAACAGGAGGAAAATCCTTTAACTCAGGCATACGCATAGGTAAACGCGCTTGCATTTGTTGTGCTTGTCTTTGTTGCACTTGCTTTTCTTTCTGCTGTACAACTCCTGACATCTCATCAAGAACATGCGCTGTTGCTTCCATGCTCACTGGCGCAACAATAGATGCCTGAGAACCACGGTTAACTTGCATACGTGGTGCATTTAACATCTGCCCATGCACACTACTTGATCCATAAGGAGCAGCATTCGCACTTCGTGCAGCAAGAGCATCTGCAGGCTGTGCAAAAATTTGACTTTTAGGACGGAATTGTTCTCCAGCCGGTTTACCGTTTTCTATTTCAAGCGCTTCTATCACTTCTACCATTGACTCAGAACGCAAAGGAGGCGACTGAACATGAAAAGAACTCTGCGACATTCCAGGATCGCTCTTACGAATTGGAGCTGCTGGTCTCTGAGCTTGAGGATGAGAAGGCTGAATCACATCACTCATCTCACGATCAATACCCGTTGCAACCACAGATACACGAATAACACCTTCTAGTGACTCATCATCAATGGCACCAAAGATAACATTCGCATCCGCATCCACTTCTTCGCGAATACGATTAGCAGCCTCATCGACTTCAAAGAGAGTCATATCACGACCACCCGTAATGGAAATAAGTAAGCCACGAGCACCACGCATAGAAGTATCATCCAACAGTGGGTTCGCAATAGCAGCTTCAGCAGCATTCAAAGCACGACCTTCACCAGACGCCTCGCCCGTTCCCATCATTGCTCGACCCATTTCATGCATAACAGAACGAACATCAGCAAAATCAAGATTAATGAGCCCCTCTTTAATCATGAGGTCCGTAATAGAAGCAACACCAGAATAAAGAACTTGGTCAGCCATAGCAAAAGCATCAGCAAATGTTGTCTTTTCATCCGCAATACGGAAAAGATTCTGATTGGGAATAACAATCAACGTATCAACAGACTTTTGTAATTCTTCAATACCAGCCTCCGCCGTCTTCATGCGACGTGCACCTTCAAACTGAAATGGCTTAGTCACAACACCAACGGTCAAAATACCTTTTTCACGCGCTGCGCGAGCCACAACAGGCGCTGCCCCCGTTCCAGTACCTCCACCCATACCGGCAGTAATGAAAACCATATGGGAATCTGCCAGATGGTCGATAATTTCATCAATACATTCATCAGCAGCTGCCTGTCCAACTTCTGGCAAAGCACCAGCACCTAAACCTTCTGTAACTGCTGCACCAAGCTGGATAACACGTTCAGCCTTTGACATAGCCAAAGCCTGTGCATCTGTATTTGCAACAACAAAATCAACTCCCTGAAGACCAGCATTAATCATATTATTCACGGCATTCCCACCACCACCGCCAACACCAAAAACGGTAATACGTGGCTTCAATTCCGCGATATCTGGCCGATGCAGATTAATCGTCATTTCCTTTTCCTTCTCATAAGACACCGCAAGCCAAAGCGATGAAATTTAACTTCCCTTTATAGACTTACTTAAAAACTCTCACGCAACCACTGACCAACACGCTGAAAATACCCACGCGCGCCTGTCGATAAATGATTCACTGCAGTCTGCATTGTTCTTTCTTCAAAACCCACCAATTGCGGATAAATCAATAACCCAACCGCAGATGTAAACGCCGCCCCTTTTGCAAGAGAAGGAAGCCTCGAAATACCCAAAGGCCGCCCTATACGAACATTTCTCCCTAATATAGTACGTGCCATCTCTGGCAACCCTGTTAACTGGCTGGCTCCCCCAGTTAAAATAACACGCTTACCAATAATATGACCAAAACCAGAACGATTTAAACAGTCACGTACCATCTCTAAAATTTCTTCAACACGTGCACGAATAATACGACCAAGAACAGCGCGAGGATATTGAGTTTCACGATGTTCGCTCCCAATCTCTGTCACATTAATCATATGCTGCTCATCAGCACTTGTTAGAAGTGCCGAACCATAGACAACCTTTAAACGTTCTGCCTCTGTAAGGGACATAGAGAATCCACGTGCAACATCGAGAGTTACATGATGTCCACCAACTGCAAGTGCATCTGCATGAACAAACTTCCCTTCAAAAAACACCGAAAATGTTGTTGTTCCACCACCAAAATCAATACATGCCGCTCCTAAATGCGCTTCCTCATTCATCAAAACAGCAAGACCACTTGCAAAGGGGGTTGCAACCATTGCCTCAACACTCAAATGCGCACGATTAATACAAGTTTCTAAATTACGCAAAGACGCTGTTTCCGCTGTGACCACATGCACATCCACACCAAACAATTCTCCTGCCATTCCAACAGGATCAGAAATCCCTTTATCTCCATCCAACATATAAGAGACTGGAACAGAGTGCATGACATGACGCTCAGCATCAAAAGCTTTGCGCGAAACATCTGAAAATGCCACGCGCACATCACGCTTGGTTACTTCACGACCGTTCAAACGTACCACGCCATTGATAAGAGCACTTTGTAATCGGCTTGAAGAAAAGTTCACAATCACAGAATCCACCACCAAACCAGCCATTTTTTCTGCCGCATCAACAGCCAAGCGTATTGATTGCTCTGCTGCAAACATATCCATCACAACACCGGATTTGATACCGCGTGAACGCTGCACTCCAAAGCCTAAAATTTCCATAGAATGCGTACGACCATGTAAATAATGCGCATGCTTTAAAGGACGCAAACAAGCAATAAGACAAACAATCTTACTGGAGCCAACATCAAGAACCGTTAAAAAACGTGTTTTACGGCTTCCCACATGATGCGATCTGAGCGACATCATAGGTTTCCTGCCTTTCGCGCTTTCAAAATGCGTTCTTCTTCTGCCACAGCAGCACCACGACGTTCCAAAGCCTCATCAGACAAAGAAACTGTAATGCGATCAACAAGACGTAAATCAACACTTAGAATATCGCGAGTAAAAAGATTCTGCATTGTACCTGTCTTAATAAGAGAAGAAAGTCTTTCAAATGCATCCTTTTCAGGCAACATAACACGCACCCCATTATCCAAGACAAGATCCCAACGCCGATCACCTACACGCACAAAAGCGCGAACACGACTGTACAACTGTGGATATGCCGAAAGCGTTTGAATAAACATTTTAGCAGAGTTCTGCGCACCCTGACCAACCACAAGAGGCAAACCAAGAACGATCTTTCCTTTAAAGGGCACAATGACGCGCCCTGTATGATCAATAATATCCATCATGCCATCATGCTGCCAAATTGCATACGGCTCACGCTCCACAACAGAAATAAGCACTCTGTTAGGATAAATCTTCTGAATATTAACCGATTGAACCCAAGCCTGCTGTTCCAAAAGAGAACGTGCCTTATCAACATCAAAAGTGAATATAGAGGGAGCAGTATCCAGTTCTAAAATTTTCAAAATTTCCTGTTTTACTAAGCGCTTATTACCACTTATATCGACATCGGTGACCACAAAACCAACATCCGATACTACGGTCTTTATAATCATTCCCATATGACCACTTGATGAAAGCCCATAAAGCACCGTAACAAAGAAAAATAATAAAACAGCAAAAGAACCTAAATGACGTGGAATATGGAGTCTGATAAAAACAAACTCAAACATAAACCGAAGAAAACGACGATAAAGACGTGGCAAAGCTGACACTAACGACACCTCCATCAGAATATCTATTTTATTAATATTCAACGCATACACGACGCGTCCTCCACCATCCACTGAACAATATCGCCATAAGTACGACCACTCACTTTCGCAATATCAGGGACAAGAGATGTAGGTGTCATACCGGGCTGCGTATTAATTTCAAGCCAAACCAATTCTCCCGTTTCCTCATCAAAACGAAAATCAGAACGACTAACACCTCGACAACCTATCGCCTGATGTGCTGCTAGAGACATTCTTTGCACATTTTGGTAAATATTTGGTGAAAGTTGTGCAGGACAAATATGAAGAGAACCACCAATTTTATATTTCGAGTCATAGTTATAGAATTGAAAGTGCTGATCAGGGAGAATTTCACAAACATCCAACACCTCATTTCCCAAAACAGCACAAGTAAGTTCGCGACCAGGAATATATTTTTCAACAATCACTTCATCTGCATAAACCCACTCAGCCTCCAAAATATTATGCGGCGGGGCAGATTCATTTCTTTGCACAATCACGACACCAAAACTCGACCCTTCACACACAGGCTTAATCACATAAGGAGGCTCTAGAGGATGTGTTCGCCCCACATCAAAGCGGCTCATCACACGAGAAGGAGCAACAGAAACCCCAACGCTTGCAACAATAATCTTTGCACGCCCTTTATCCATTGCCAGCGCCGACGCCATCACTCCAGAGTGCGTATAGGGAATTTTCAAATATTCAAGAATACCCTGAATACGACCATCTTCACCAAATGGTCCATGTAACGCATTAAAAGCAATATCAGGCTGCAATTGTTCAAGAATAGAAGCAATATGACCATCAACATCTATGCGGCTCACGCGATATCCCTGCGCTTCAAGAACATCAGCACAAGCAGTACCTGAAGACAAACTTACAGACCGTTCAGAGGAAAATCCTCCCATTAATACAGCTATATGCTCATCTTTCATAACCACTTACCCTCATCTGTGTACTATATATAGATTACATAGAAACCACTAACACCATATACGGGAAATGCTAAGATTTATCATTGCGAATCAATAACCTAGCATTTTGCATAATGAATCAGACTCAAAGGCATGACGCAAGAGTTTCTTTGTTAATTTATTGATTCTTAATAGATTTTTTTCATTATCTCTTTGAAATGACTCAATTTTTTATTACATTTTTTTTGTTATATTGAATCAATGAATTAAATGGTCAAAAGAGGAAACACTACGGCCTTGTTCAAATTGACCGAGACGTTGTATTTCCCACTGTAAGAGATGGGCTGAGTGAGCAAAAACACGAGCACGTACTGTTTCTCCCAACATCTCAAGATCATAGCCTGTTGCTTGCCCTGTATTGATCATAAAATTACAGTGCATTTCACTCATTCGAGCTCCACCAATCCGCAAACCGCGGCATCCTGCTTCATCAATAACACGCCATGCAGATGTATTTTCAGGATTTTTGAAAGTTGATCCACCTGTTTTTTCGCGAATAGGCTGTACTGTTTCCCTATGAAGAGCAACTTCATTCATGTCCGCACGAATATTGTCTTTATTTCCTAGATGTCCTTCCAATAAAGCAGCAGTAAAAATAAAATCTTCAGGAACATCGCAATGACGATAAGAGTAGTGCATA
The DNA here is from genome assembly GCF_902825155.1 of Bartonella taylorii 8TBB. Classification (GTDB taxonomy): domain Bacteria; phylum Pseudomonadota; class Alphaproteobacteria; order Rhizobiales; family Rhizobiaceae; genus Bartonella; species Bartonella taylorii_A. The sequence continues at coordinate 159,979 of NZ_CADEAG010000002.1, read as the reverse complement.
TCTTTTAAACTCAAGATATGACGCTGTCCTCTACGATCAAGAGCATAAACCTCCACAACACGTGCAGCTGTCTCAATACCATTAGCCCCTGCATTCATTTTAAGTGCTCCTCCAAGACCACCAGGAATACCATGGTAAAAATGAAAACCTGCAATCTCAGCCTCTAAAGCTGCCGCAGCTAAATGTTTACCTGCCGTAGCAGCACCAACCAAAAAACGCTTTGGAGAAACTTGCCGCACTTGCCCAAAGCCTTTAGCTGAAAGACGAATAACAACGCCAGGAATCCCCCCATCACGCACCAGAAGATTAGAACCAATCCCCACAATTGTTACAGGAATAGATTCAGGAGTATTTTGAAGAAAAAGAGCTAAGTCTGCTTCATCAGCAGGCTGATAAAAAAGTTCTGCCAGTCCGCCAGTGCGAAACCACGTCACTTTACGCATATCAACATGAGGCGTAAGTTTGCCTTTTATTCCACTTAACGCCGGTTGCAATCGCGCTAACAGCGCCTCACCATCAATGAGTTGAAAATTTATCATGACTATCAAGTACCGCTAACTGATGAGGCAATGCACAAGCCCACTGTGTGATATTGCCCGCACCAAGAAAAACAACATAATCGCCCGATTTAGCAGAAGTAGAGACAATCGAAACGACATCTTCTAGACAATGAATCAAACGCACATCACGATGACCAGCCATTTGCATGTGTTCTACCAATTCTCTCGCACCAAAACCAGCAACTGGCTCTTCACCAGCCGCATAAACGGGTGTAATCAAAACTGTATCGGCATCATTAAAACAAGAAGCAAAATCATCAAACAAATGATACAAACGTGAATAACGATGTGGTTGCGCAATTGCAATCACACGCCCTTTTGTACTCTCACGCGCTGCACATAAAACAGCTTTTATTTCAACAGGATGATGCCCATAATCATCAAATATTTCAACGCCACGCCAACTTCCTGTTTGCGTAAAACGCCGTTTTACTCCACCAAATTTTGCTAAGCCCTTTTTTATAGATTCATTGGAAATGCCAAGTTCATGAGCAATGGCAATCGCCGCAGTTGCATTAGAAACATTGTGTCGCCCAGACATTGGTAAGATCAAATTTTTCAACTCAGTCTCTCTCCCTGTCTTGCGTGAACGAATAAAAACATCAAAATGCGTTTTTTGACCATCCATCGAAAGATTAAGAAAACGAACATCCGCCTGTGGATTTGCACCATAAGTGATCACCCAACGATCATCAATACGACTAGCCAACGACTGAACCTCTGTATGATCAAGACATAAAACAGCAAAACCATAAAAAGGTACATTCTCTACAAATTGCCGAAAAGCTTGGCGCACAGCACCAAAATCCCCATAATGATCCAAATGCTCAGCATCAATATTGGTAACAACAGCAATATCAGCAGGTAACTTTAAAAATGTACCATCACTTTCATCGGCTTCGACCACCATCCAATCACCTTCGCCCATACGCGCATTCGTTCCATAAGCATTAATAATACCGCCATTAATCACCACCGGATCAAAATGACCAGCGTCCAGAAGTGCTGCTACCATTGATGTAGTCGTTGTTTTACCATGTGTACCACCAACAGCAATTGCGCGACGAAACCGCATAAGCTCCGCAAGCATTTCCGCGCGTCTCACAAGAGGCAAATGCTTTTCTTTTGCAGCAATATACTCAGGATTTGTTTTTTTTATAGCAGTAGAAAAAACAACAACCTCCGCATCTCCTAAATTTTCAGAGCGATGGCCTATATAAACATTAATTCCTTTTCCTCGTAAACGTTCAACATTTGCACTTTCAACTTGATCTGATCCTTGAACTTTATAGCCAAGATTATGAAAAACCTCTGCAATTCCACTCATGCCAATACCACCGATTCCAACAAAATGGATAACGCCTATATTAAGCGGCATTTTCATCAAAAAACTCCTCTTTTATATCTGACAATGATCGCCCCACAATCAACCCTTCAACCATATCAGCAAGGCGACTAGTTGCATGAGGCTGTCCAACTTTTTTTGCAGCAAGCGCTTGTTTTCTTAATAAGTGCGGCGCACAACAAGCTTCTGTTAAGAGAGAAGCGAGTCTTTGTGCGTTTAAATCTTTTTCTAATACAATTTGAGCCCCTCCCACATGTGCAAGCAGTGCAGCATTCGCAGACTGATCATGATCGAGAGCATGAGGATATGGAACCAACAAAGCAGGACGACCAATGACCGCTATTTCACAAACGGATGATGCACCAGCGCGCGATAAAATAAAATGAGATCGCGCCATACGTTCTGCCATATCATCAAAAAAAGAAGCAACTTCTGCTTGCACACCCATCATATGATAGGTTTTTATCAACTCTCCAGCTTCACCTCGAACTTGCTGCACAATCCGCAAGCGTTTACGGTTCTCATCATCCAACAAAGCAATCGCTGCCGGAACAATCTGTGAAAAAGAAGAAGCCCCTTGACTCCCACCAAAAATCAAGAAATGAAATGGCTTTCCACTCGTTGAAGAATGATAAGGGATTTCTGCTGCTTTGAGAACAGCCTCACGCACAGGATTCCCAGTCAAAAGTATTTTATGAGCATAAGTATTATTTTGCGACAACAAGCCACCTGCTATTGCATGCACAAAAGCTGCCAACATCCGATTGGCACGCCCCATAATAGCATTTTGCTCATGAATAAATGTTACACGCCGCGTTAAAGCAGCAACAATAAGAGGAGGAAAGGTAGGATACCCCCCAAAACCACCAACAAGAACAGGACGTAATTTATAAAAAAGCACCAACGATTGCCCCATTCCTTTTAACAAAGCCCAAAATGTTTTTATAAGAGCAAAAGGATGGCGTCCTGTAAATGTTGCCGATGAAAGTATATGTGTATGCTCTTCATCAAAGCAGCGTACAAAACGTTGCGCTCTTCCATCCGTTGCCAAATGAACATCATATCCACGCTGCCTTAATTCAACGGCAAGTGCTTCTGCAGGAAAAAGATGCCCGCCTGTACCACCAGCCACCAAAACAATAACTTTTTTATGAGTCATGAGTGGTATCCAAAACAGAAAGAGAGGAAAAAGCTGAAAGACGCGCTTCTGGCCAACGGCGTGTTAAACTAAGCAGAATGCCCATTGAAAGTGCAATTGCCACCATAGATGAACCACCATAAGAAATAAACGGTAATGTCATACCTTTCGGGGGTATTAAATGAAGATTAACTGCCATATTAATCGCTGATTGAAAACCTATCATCATTGCTATGCCAGTAATACCAAGACGTATAAATGAATCACGCGTATTCAGCGCTATATACAATGAGCGCATAACAATAAAGCCAAAAAGCATCATAATTAAGAGACAGAGGATAATACCATATTCTTCAGCAGCAACAGAAAACACAAAATCTGTATGGCTATCGGGAATGATACGTTTCACAGTTCCCTCTCCCGGTCCTTGCCCAAACCAACCACCATTCAAAATAGCCTCACGTCCTACATCCACTTGAAAGGTATCACCTTCACCTGTCAAAAAACCATTAATCCGTTCACGAACATGATGAAGAAAAAAATACGCCAAAAAAATTCCTACAATACCTAAAATGATAAAGAGGAAAATAACAGTAAGGGGCACACCAGCAACAAAAAACAGACCGCCCCATGTTGCACTTATTAAAAGTGTTTGACCAATATCAGGCTGTAGAACAAGAAGTGTACAACAAAAAGCATAAAGCACTATAGCGAGTGTGTAGCCAAGAATACCTCTACCTCGTATATGTTCTGAAAAAAGCCAAGCAGACATCACAACAAACGCTGGTTTCATAAACTCTGAAGCTTGTATAGAAAAGCCAAACACAGGGATCCACCGTCGTGCTCCCTTTAACTCTGGACCAACGAACAAGGTTGCAACCATAAGAACAAGCGTTACAATAAGCAAAAGAGCACATACACGGCGAATATTACGAAGCGAGAAAAAAGAAACCGTAACCATCGTAAAAAACGCTGGAATACTAAAAATAATATGCCACCGAACAAAATAAAAACTATCAGCAATTCCGATTTTTTTTGCAATAGTGGGGCTGGCAGCAAAAGACAGCATAATGCCAATCCCCATTAAAATCAAACAAGCCGCAAAAATAGAGCGATCAATCGTCCACCACCAATTCGCAATTGGGTCTCTATCTGCACGCGTAACCATTATATCCACTTTATCCTTTTCATAATTCTACTCAAAGTGATACAGTTCCCAACTTTTTAGCAAACACTTCAAAAACTGAATTACACAAAAAAAGATTCTGGAGTATTAACGCAAAAATATTTTTTTAGGTTCATGTTTCTTTTAACTGCATAACAAAAGAAATAAATGCTTCTCCACGTATTTCATAATTTTTAAATTGATCATAACTTGCACAAGCAGGTGAAAAAAGGACCACAACCTCTTTCGCCTTGCAACGCATTGCATCAGCAGCAGCTTCATACACTGCATTTTCCAAAGTTACGCTCATCGAAAAAGGAAAAGCAGATCCAATAACACTGGCAAATTCTTCCGCCGCAGTGCCAATCAAATAAGCTTTGTGAATTTTATGAAAAAAGCTTCTAAGAGAATTAATTCCACCTTCTTTCGCCTGCCCTCCCACAATCCAAAAAATATCATTAAAAGCAGAAAGCGCAGGAGCTGATGCATCTGCATTTGTAGCCTTGCTATCATTAATAAACAAAACCACCCCCATTTTACGCACCTGCTGCATACGATGCGCTAACCCTTTATAACTTGCTAAATGCTTGTTCATATGTGGATCAGTTATTTTTAAAACCTGCAATGTAGCTAACGCCATAAGAGCATTTTGCGCGTTGTGACTACCGCGCAATGCAGGCATATGAGCGAGATCTGCAAGCATCTGACGCTGCCCATAGCGAACAGAAAAGAGTTTAGTCCCATCCGCATAAAAACCATTTTCAACAAAGTTTTCTTTAGAAATTGCTTCAACGGGACGCTCTTCATGAACCAATTGTTGATACAAACCACGACAAGCAGCATCATCAACTGAAACAAAAGCATGAGAAGCCTCAGCAACTAAATGCCTTTTGCTCCGTACATAATGAAAAAAGCTACCATGGCGATCAATATGATCAGGCGCCAAATTCAATAAAAGTCCAACGGTTGGCTGAAGAGAGGGCGTGAGATCAATCTGAAACGATGAGCATTCAATCACATAAATACGTTTTTTAACAAATGGCTTAAGCGTCAATATTGCAGTACCAATATTTCCCCCCATTTGTACATCATAGCCCATCTGTTCCAAAAGATGAGAAAGCAAAGCTGTTGTTGTCGATTTTCCATTCGTTCCCGTAATAGCGACGAACGGAACATCCTGATCGCAAAAACCATGATGTTGTAAAAAATGATTGCGTGCACGAACAAATAACTCAATATCACCGATAATTTCTATATCTTTTTGACGTGCTTTCTCAACAACCCAATGCGGACGAGGATAAGTTAAAGGAACGCCAGGGGCTAAAATCAATGCAACAAACTCAGACCAATCCTCATGTCGAAGATCTCTTGTTGGAATATTTAGCCGACAAGCTGCTTGTACACCTGAAAAATTATCATCCCATGCAACCACATCTGCACCACCACACATCAATGCTTGCGCAGCAGATAATCCGGATTGCCCTAATCCAAACAGAGCAACTTTTTGACCTTTATAACACGTAACAGAAATCACACTTTCACCGCAATTTAAGTGTTGAAAGACCAATCAAAGCAAGAATGATCGAAATAATCCAAAAACGTATTACCACTTGGCTTTCAGTCCATCCTTTTTTCTCAAAATGATGGTGTATGGGTGCCATAAGAAACACACGCTTTTTTGTTAATTTGAAATAACCAACCTGAATAACAACCGAAAAACCTTCCAAAACAAAAAGCCCACCAATAAGAGCCAAAACAATTTCATGTTTGGTTGCCACAGCAACAATACCTAAGAGCCCTCCAAGAGCTAACGAACCTGTATCCCCCATAAAAATAGCCGCCGGAGGCGCATTAAACCATAAAAAACCAAGACCGGCACCAACAACAGCTCCCAATAAAACAGCCAACTCTCCTGTCCCCGCCACATAATGGATTTGTAGATAATCAGCAAAATTTATATTACCAGAAAGGTAAGCAATCAGAGCAAAAGAAAGGGCTGCAATCATCACAGGAACAATAGCTAGCCCATCAAGACCATCGGTCAAATTAACCGCATTACCAGTTCCTACAATCACAAAAGCAGAAAAAGGAAGAAAAAACCAACCCAAGTTGATAAAATAGTCTTTCACAAAGGGGAAAGCTAATCCTGGCGAACTAACTTGTAAGATCACAAAAGCAGCAATAACTGCAATCAAAAATTCCAAACTTAACCGTGCTTTACCAGAAAAACCTTTCTCGGTCTGTTTTGTTACCTTCAGATAATCATCATAAAAACCAATTGCCCCAAAAGAAAGCATAACAAACAACGATATCCAAAAATAAATATTAGATAAATTACACCACAAAAACGCCGATACCATAGTACCGGTTAAAATCATCAGCCCCCCCATAGTAGGTGTCCCAGCCTTTTTAAAATGTGTTTGAGGTCCATCAGCGCGAATTGGCTGCCCCTTTCCCTGCCGCAATTTTAGAGAAGCAATGATGCTAGGACCAAACAAAAATACAATAAGCCCTGATGTAAGCATCGCTGCTATAGTGCGAAAAGTAATGTAACGAAAAACATTAACGCCTGGAAGCCAGTCACTAAATGAAGAAAAAAACAGCATCATAGTACAAGAAACCTATTTAAATGAAAGAGAAACCGTTTTATAGTGATCAAGGAGTGCAACCACAATATCTGATGAATAAAGACTGCGAGATGATTTTATCATGAGCAGATCCCCACTGGAAATTTCTGCAAAAATGAGCGGTAAGATTTTTTCAATATTTTCAGCATAATGAACCCTAACGTATGCGGACAGATCAGTAGCTAAAGACTTCATTGCCTCGCCAAATAAAAAAACTGTATGAGCACCCGAAAGACAGATTGGCTTTAATAAATCACGATGGAATTTTTCACTATAAGCTCCGAGTTCAAGCATATCACCCAAAATAGCAATTCTCCTACCATTCTCCCCTACAGGCCCTGTAGCAAGTAGATCAAGAGCAGCACGCATAGATGCGGGATTAGCATTATAGCTTTCATCAATTAAATGAAATTCACCCCCTCTTGGTAAAGATAGGCGATAACAAACACCACGTCCCTCTTGAAGAGAAAAATGGTTCAAAGAAAGAAAAACAGGTTCCAAATCTACACCAATGGCATCACAAGCAGCAATAACACCTAAACTATTTTGTACAATATGTCGTCCTGGAGCACCAATTTTAACCCCCTTGTCTTGCCCTAAAATACGTACAATCATAGAGGAACAATCGGTTAGAAGACGTATATCTCTGGCCTGATAATCAGAGTTTTCAGCCTCACCAAAGCTTAAGATTTTTTTCACACCACATTGCTTTGCCTTTTGGACCAAATAAGAGAAAAAATCATTATCAGCATTTAAAAGGGCTACACCTTCATCATCTAATCCTTCAAAAATTTCAGCTTTTGCATCCGCTATTTCTTCAAGATTTTTGAAAAAACCCATATGTCCCGCAGCAATATGCGTAACCAAAGCAATATGCGGACGCACCAACTTCACCAGAGGGCGAATTTCGTCTTTATGATTCATCCCAATTTCAAAGATGCCATAATCACTCTCCACAGGCATTCGTGCCAAAGTGAGCGGTACCCCCCAGCAATTGTTAAAAGAAGCAGGATTTGCATGAACTTTTCCAAAATTTGCAAGTACTTGTTTGAGAGCTTCTTTGGTCGTTGTTTTTCCCACGGAGCCTGTTATTGCGATAATCTTAGCTTTTGAACGCTTACGCGCAGCTTGTGCAAGTTTTTCTAAAGCTTGTAAAACATCAGGAACAACAATCAGTGGAGCGGATATTTTTTCCATTTCAGCCAAACGATTTTCTGCAACGATGAGAACACCTGCTCCTCGCGCATAAGCTTGCGCAGCAAAATCGTGACCATCAAGACGATGTCCTTTAATACAGAAAAAAATGTCACCTTCTGCAAGAGTACGACTATCAATGGAAATCCCAGAAAAATTTTCTGGCATACACCCCACGAAAAAGCCATTTACTGCGGCAACAAGTGCTTGTTTATCCCATAAAGCTGTCATCTATTACGTTCCTGCAACGCATCAATCACTTTCAAGCGATCTGAAAAAGGATATGTTTTTTCCCCTATAATTTGACCATCCTCATGACCTTTCCCAGCAATAATTAATGTATCCCCTGCTTTTAAAAGCCCCACCGCATGAGAAATAGCTTCACCACGATCTGCTATTTCTATTGCTCTTGGCGCTGCTTGTAAAATATCCTTGCGGATTTTTTCTGGCATTTCAGTGCGAGGATTATCATCCGTTACAATAACAATATCAGCCTTATTTTCTGCAATTTTTCCCATCAAAGGCCTTTTTCCTTGATCACGATCACCTCCGCAACCAAAAACAAGGATTAAACGTCCTTGTGTAAAGGGACGAACAGAAAGTAAGACCTGCTCCAAAGCTTCTGGTTTATGCGCATAGTCTATATAAACAGGAGCATTATTTTCTGTCTTTCCAACCAATTCCAATCGCCCAGGTGCTCCCTGCAAAGTTTCAAGCGAATGAAAAACCTTATCAGGAGAGATACCTGTTACAATTGCTAATCCCGCTGCCATAAGCGCATTGGTCACTTGAAAGTCTCCAGCGAGAGGCAAATCAAATGTATAAATATTGTTTTCAAAACGACATTCAACACACTGTTTCGAACGTTGGTGTTCAATACGATTAATGGTGATAAATTGCCCTTTACGCCCAATTGTTAAAACACGACGGCGCGCTTTCGTGACAGTATCAATAACCTTTTGCGAATAAACATCATCTGCAAAAATGAGAGCAGGCGCATCTTGAGGCAAAAGCGTATCAAACAACCTCATTTTAGCACGCAAATAGTCCTCTACGCACGTGTGATAATCCATATGATCACGCCCTAAATTGGTAAAAGCACCAGCAGTTAAACGTACCCCGTCAAGTCGGCTTTGATCAAGTCCATGCGAAGATGCTTCAAGGGCTGCATGTGTAACTCCTTCATGAGCAATTTCAGAAAGTAAACGTTGCAAGACTACCGGATCAGGTGTTGTAAGAGAACCATAATCATTCCGGTTAGGAGAAATAACACCCACCGTCCCTATACTAGCAGCACATAAACCAACATGATTCCAAATTTGCCGGACAAAAGAGACAACGGATGTTTTACCACTTGTCCCTGTCACAGCTACAACCGTTTCAGGTTGAGAACCGTAAAAACATGCAGCTGCTCTCGCTAAACTATGACGGACATCACAAACACGTAAAACGGGAACAGGTAAATCTTCAAAAACAACATTATGATCTGTAACAATTGCTTGTGCACCACGCTTTAGTGCATCATTTATATAGTGTCTGCCATCACCTTGATTTCCTTGAACAGCGACAAAAACATAGCCCGGAAAAACTTGCCGAGAATCTGCACTTATTCCTGTTATTTCCATTGAAGAAAGGTTCTCATCTTCAACACATTCTGTAAAAACTTTTCCAAACAACATGATAGCGCACCTTTATATTAATTTTACCGTTGTTTAACGAAACTCGAACTGTTCTTTGTGCTCAAAATAGGCTCGTACTCTTTTTCAAAATCTGGTTTTATTCCCAAAAAACTAGCTGAACGGCGAATAATGTTAGCAAGCATCGGCCCTGCATTCATTGCTGCTGTTGCTGAACGCTGTCCATCTTCAGGCTGCGGTTCATCAATAATTGTTAAAACAACATAGGAAGGATTCTCAATAGGAAAAGCAGCAAGAAAACTATTGAAATTTTTTGTTTTAGAATATTTTCCATTTTCAACTTTTTCGGCTGTTCCTGTCTTACCACCAACGCGATAACCTTCTACCTTTGCATTACGTCCCGAACCAATATCACTGTTTAATTTATAAAGATAACGCATGTTTTGACTCGTTTTAGCCTGCAAAACTTGTTTTGCACGTTGCAAAGCCTGTTCTTTTGTACGTTTTAAAAATGTAGGTTCAATTAACAAACCACCATTTATTAAAGCAGCAGCACCTACTGCTGTTTGCAAAGGCGTTGTTGCCATACCATGTCCAAAAGAGATCGTCATCGAATGGATATCTTTCCAATGAGGTGGCACAATAGGGTGTGCAACTTCAGGTAATTCCGTTGTCATTCGATCAAGTAAACCAAGTCGTTTCAAAAAATCACGATGTCCGTCAATTCCTATCGCCAATGCTTCCCTAGCAGAACCAATGTTAGAGGAATAAATGAAAACTTCCCATAGCGTTAAGGGACGATTTTTCCCATGAAAATCACGAATAAAATAATTTTGACTTGCTTTAATAGGTTGTGAAGCATCAATAACACTATTTAAATGAAAAAGCCCTGAATCAAGTGCCATTGCGGTCGTAAAACTTTTAATAATAGATCCCATCTCAAAAGTTCCAGCGGTCATCCGATTTAAGCGATCACTTTTCAAAGCTTCAACAGGATTTCCGGGGTCAAAACCTGGTAGTGATGCCATAGCCAGAACTTCATTCGTGTGGATATTTAAAATAACAGCTCCTGCTGCAATCGCTTTATAACGCTTCATTGCCTTCTTAAGTTCATCATGCACAATTGTCTGAACACGCACATCAATCGAAAGCTGAACTGACTTTAATGTTTCTTCAGTTGCAAGACCAGCTGCACGCAAGGCACTCAAGCCAGCATCATCAATATATTTTTCCATACCCGCTATGCCTTGATTATCAACATTCACCATGCCGAGAATATGCGAAACCACAGGTCCACTCGGATAAAAACGACGGATTTCAGTACGAAACCCAATTCCAGGAATACCAAGAGCCATAATTTGCGTCTTCTGCATTGGCGTTAACCCACGCTGAATCCAAGAAAAACTAGACTTTCTTTTTAGGCGTTTATAAGTTTCTTGCCAATTGAGATCAGGCAAAACTGTTGAGAGCAATTCAATGGTTTCATCAACATCAATAATGCGTTGCGGTTCAGCAAAAAGCGAATAAGTTTTAATATCTGTTGCCAACAAACGACCATTACGATCAATAATATCAGGCCGTGCAGTCAATTGAAAAACACTAGGTCCTTTTGCTTCTTCAATCTGCCCACCTTGAAGCCCATAAGAAATAAGACAAGCCCCCATAACACCATATAAAATAAGGAAACAGAACAAAGAAAAAAGCAAACGTAGACGACTAGAATACGAGCGACGAACAGGAAAGTTATGAACATCAAATGTTTTTTTTAAGCGCTTTTCCTTTTGCGAAAATAGAAAGTATGATTTCATCACCGCACGCCTTTTCGAACAACACCATTCATCTGAGAATCATGATTATTCGCCAAAATATCCTGCCCCTCTTTCAAGATATTTTGTTTAATCACTTCTTCAATTGGATCATGTACACGTACAGGAATATCTTTAAACTCTACGATTTGGCGAGGCTGGATGATCTCTAAATCAAGCTCTTTTTGATAACGCTTCGCAAGTTTTTGCATTCGTGAAGGCTCTATCATCACAGCCCATTCAGCATGAAGCAAATTCACTGTATTTTTTGCTGCAGAAATTTCATGTTCAAGACGACGAACTTCGCTCATCCGCTTTTGAACATCATATTTCACCTTATAAGTAAGACCTGCCATACAAATCATAATCATCACTAAAATCATATCAAATGTACGAAAAACTGTCATTTTTTGCCGCCTTCAAAACTGGCAATCTCTGATAAATCAAACAATTTCATATCTGAAGCGAGACTCTCGGCCTCGGTACGTACCCCAATACGCAATCTCGCAGAGCGTGAACGAGGATTTTGCTGGAGCTCTTCTTTAGTTGCAGTGATCCCACCTTTAAACAAAGGAAAAAATGTTGCTGGAACTGTCTCTATTTCAGGAAGATAGCGCGATCTCATACGCTCTCCTGAACGAGCAGAAAAAAATCTTTTGACCATACGATCTTCAAGAGAATGAAAACTTACGACACCCAAACGTCCTCCTGCTTTTAAAACGCGTTCAGCAGCAAATAAGCCACGCGCAAGTTCACCAATTTCATCATTAACATAAATACGAAGAGCTTGGAATACACGCGTTGCAGGATGAATGCGATCTCCACTTTTACGGCCCACCAACGCCTCGATGGCATAAGCAAGATCACCTGTACGCAAAAAAGGTTGAACGTGGCGGCGCTTTTCAATCATCCGTGCAATTCGGCCCGCATAGCGTTCTTCCCCTAATATTTTAAAGATTCGCGCTAAATCATCACCTTTTAAACGATTGACAACATCTGCGGCAGTAAAACCATTCTGAGCCATTCGCATATCTAATGGGCCATCTTTTTGAAAAGAAAACCCCCTCTCAGCTTCATCAAGCTGCATTGAAGAAACACCAATATCCAAAATAACAGCATCCACCTTCTCTTTCACGACGCTCTCTAACTGTGAAAACTCCATCTGCACTAAACGAAGTCGTGGAAAAAATTCATCAACAAGCAATTGCCCCTTTTCAATTGCATGAGGATCACGATCAAGAGCAATGACCTGTGCACCCGCGTTTAATAAAGCACGCGTATAACCACCAGCACCAAAGGTGCCATCAATGACTCTTGCCCCAACCAATGGCATAAGCCCAGTTAAAACTGGTTGTAATAACACTGGAATATGGCGTTCAGCTCTATGACCCTGCTCTGTCAAAATAATCCGTCTTGATTTATGCTTTTTCAAATCAATAGCCATCAGTGGCAACTGATATCAGAATAACAAAAGCCTCAACTTTCATGTCTATCACAATGAAAGAACATAAAGCTAAAGTTAACCCTCTTACACATCCTAACGCATTATACTTAAAAAAATGTTATATAATTAAAAAAACACGCTTGTTTAAATATAAACTTCAAACACGTGCCTTCATAAGAAAAAAGCCCATGTGCAATGCCCGTGGTGTATGATATCAATCATAGAATATCAGTCGGCCTGTAAGCCGGGTTCTGTATGGTAAAGCTTACACTCTACGTGGCAACCATTCATCTGGGACGGATGTTACCATCCGCCTCATGCAACCTACCCAAATGACTCGCCCGGAAACTGGCTGCAAGCTAAGCCTTGCGCGTCATTTCTATTCGGTCTTGCTCCCGGTGGGGTTTACCTTGCCACATTCATTACTGAATGCGCGGTGGGCTCTTACCCCACCCTTTCACCCTTACCTATAAAAATAGGCGGTTTGCTTTCTGTGGCACTTTCCCTAGGGTCGCCCCCGCCGGGCGTTACCCGGCACCGTTTTTCCATGGAGCCCGGACTTTCCTCACCTGCCGCCTTTAGGCATTGGACAAGCGCGGCTGCCCAGCCGACTGACGCACCATTTATAAAACATTTTTAGTTAAGTGAAAAGTGCACTCTCAGGATATTTTATAGCAAATATATCACCTGCAAGGCCGTTTTTATTTTAATGAAGCCAGATAAGTTTTTACTTTTAAGCAATATTTCGCCGAAATGGAATTCATTTTTTTTGCAGCATGACCCGCATTATATTTAAGGATCGTGCCACACGTATTCCCACCACTGAGTTTATATGCCCGCGCCAAATAACGCATACCATATTCAAGATTTGTCGCAGGATCGTAAAGATCTTGTACAGAACCATTAAAACCCAGCCCTCGCGCTGTAGAGGGTTTAATTTGCATCAAGCCTATTTCGCCAGCAGCCCCCTTTGTACGCGCCTTATAATTACTTTCAACTCTTACAACAGCATGTGCTAAATTAACGGGAACATTATGCTTATTTGCAAATTTCTGAATAAGGGATTCATAAGGACGAGCAGAAATTCTAGAAGCAATAATCACTGAGCTTTTATTTGAGTCTACAACATTTAAAATGGTACGAGCCAAACTTATATCAAACACAAAAAACACAGCAAATGCTGTATTTAAAAGGATTTTCAAAAATCGCATTTTCTTTCTCTTCACTAAAACATTCTCAAATCCTAGCCGCAATGGCCTTGTGTACGAATTTTACATAGAAAAAAAGCTAAAGAGCGGCTCTAAAATGAAAATATTAAGACGATTTCAAGATATTTTTTTGTATAATAAGAGATTGAGAAATAAAAAAAATATAACGAAATCTTAAATATAATAAATAGATAATATACTCTATTAATTGATGATAATAAATACAAAGTATATCATTTTAACAAACGAAAACAACATCAAAAATGCCTATAATACTTTTTACAGCTTATTACGAAAATCTTTATTGAAACAAGTTCTATAATCGTAAAAAGCAACATAAGCTAGGACACCTTGACCAAATGCCCTCTATATCGCAAAAACTCTATGCCAAACAAGTCATCTACCAAAAACAACCATTATGTATGGGAAACGCATCAATATATACAAGTACACCAATCTTTGATCGTGTAGAAAAAAGGGAACTCCAAGTACTTCACTATTTTTATCACCCTATGCGATCAAATAAAATGGGTGGTATTTTCTCTACACGATTTTCAAAGTCCACAAAAACGCAACAGCATTTAAGATTAACCATAAACGTATAACTTAAAGAAACAATTAAAAATAAGCATCAGCAATGGAAGGACGAGAAACCGCTTTCGATAAAACCATAGCAACAGTTTCACCCAACTTCTGAGCCTGCTCATTATTCTGACCACTTGCAGAAGCAGCAGCAACCACCTCGCGACGCACCTGCTCAATCAATTGCTTTTGTTGCCTAGGATTCAGCTTAGAGAGTTGTGCTATAATATCGGGAAAAGACACCGCCAACCTCTCTAAAAGTACCTCCTCTGTAACATGAACCTGATGAGAGGAAAAAGACCGGTTAAATAAAAACTGATGAACAGAAGCATTCCGAAAAGCAAAAAGACTGACGAAAAACACTAAAAACATAAATAAAATGAGAAAAACACGACGCCAGCAAAACCCCATCATTTTCTACCCAAGCATCACTGCACGCAAAGAAAACCCTTCCTCACAGCATCTTCCGAATTTTCAATAAAGAACAATTTTCTCATCATTGAAAACACCTGAACAACACCAGTAACAAAAAAAACCTTAACACCCCTCCTTTATACAAACACTACATAATCCTTGGTGCCTAAACCCCTTCCCCTTAGGAACACTCCATCAGACTATAACACCAAACCCCAAAAAGCCTGACTGAGAAAAAACTCAGCCAGGCCAGACAATCTAAGGGATCCACGCGGGGGGGGGGAGGAGGTTCCCCGATCGTCTTTCACATCAACCACTAAAGTAGCTGGTGTAATATTTTTGCTATGGAATAAAATGTTTCAAACAACAAGAAATTCTTATCATTTTTCCCACAAAAAAACAGAAAAAAACTATAAATCGTTTAAAAATGGAAAAATTTAGGCAAAAAATATTCAAAATGATCCAATTTGAAGCAATTTTATTTCAATAAGCACCAATAAAAAGAATCTGTAATCATCATAATTTGCAAAATAACCCTTCCCCAAAAATCGCGTAACCGTAGAAGTTTAAAAACATAAATGATTTACACGAGCTCCTCTTATGGAAGACAAAGCTTATAAAAGCAATAAGATTATATAAAATTAAAACCCCAAAGGTAATTTATTCCGAATCATTCACTATCGGATTTAAGGTTTCTACAGATTATTTTGTAATCAGCAACAAACTCCAACCACTCTCATAAATGACAAAGATTAACGGAAATACTTTCCCCTTCTCTACTGCTTAACTCTCTCACAAAATGATAAAACAGCAATTTCTGTATCCCCAAATTACTATATTTCTCTCTCTTTAAGGAGATAGCACTTTCGTTTTTCTACTCGCGTTCCTTTATGGAATCATATTCCTCACAAAAACTGCACACTATTGTACTGCCCATTCACATGTTTGCTTTAAAGAAACATCCTACTTTGCTTCCGATCCGTCTTCCAACACCATATTATATTTACCTGCTCCCCATGTTACCAACATGCTCTTGCATATAAACAATTCATGAGAAGCATATTTATTCCTTTCTCAAACAGTTTTTACTCATACTTTAATCCCTCTTGTGACATGCAAACAAACAATTCTTTCGATTCTGAATCAGTGGTTTGAAGTGAGAAAATATTCTTCTATTCAGAATTCTCACTCAAGTTGTGAATAAATAAATTACCGTTATAAGTAATAGATAGATCAATGAACAAATACTGTACCAACATGCGTTAAATGACTATTCAAACGACTTTGCCTCTATAGTTATACAGCCTACACCCCCACACCACCAGAATCTAATGCACAAAACACACCACCAGTGCAAAAAAAATTCTTCAAAGACTTACTAAAATTTTACCTTTGCACTTTTAATTGCAAAAACAGGGAATAAAACACGTTAACATATAATTATGCAAACTCTAGTTCTTTGTCTTTGATATCATCTACCAGTAAACGCGAATCACGCGCAAGCCAAAGCGTAACCGTTAACCTCTCATTATTTTCGTTTTGCATAGGAGCAAGACAAACCGTTTGTTCTAAAATAAGCCCCGCATCTTTAAGCCATTGTTCTATTTGTGAGTCTGAAAACCCAAGATGCATATCTGCATGGTAAGAATACGAAGAATCCGCTGCATAGCGAACAAAGTCAACAATCAATAAACGCCCATGAGGACGCAAAACACGTGCCACCTCATTAAGAGCCATCTCAGGATCTTCAAGAAAATGTAAAGCCCAGTGAAGAATGACCAAATCAAAAATTGTATCTTGAATAGAGAGATGCAAAACATCGCTATCAAGTATAACTTCAACTGCACGTGTATAAAGACCTGAAAATAATTTTAAGATAGGGTCTGGATCTATACCAATACCCAACATTGTATCAAATGGTTTATCGCCAACGATTTCAAGTAAAGCGCTTTCCACAACATGATCCGCAATATGGGAAAACCGAAATGCATCCCATTGCGCTTTCTTTTGTAAAAAATATTTCTTTCCCTTTTTTCGGCGCTGCTTTTTAACCTCCATCAAACGCGCTAAATCGTGTACCAGCTTTACATCATGCTTTGACAAAACTGAAAGAGCAGCCATCACAATGTCTTTACCCCAACAACCATAACAAAGCTTAAAATAAATCCGATCTCCCATCTGATAACGTTCAATCAACTTTGCCTCGTACAATAAACGTAAATGCCATAAAACACGCGATTGTGACTGACTAAGGATAAAAGTAAAATCAGAAATCGTTAAATCTTCGTGGCACAAAAGTACAAGAACACGCAAACGACTTGTCTCTGCCATCGTTTTCAGGAGCACAATCATTGCATCCAAACTTACTATTTTTTTCATCATATTCCTTACTGCTCAGATAAGCATTTATTCCTATTCATAGAAAATCAAGCAGAAGGCATAGAGTTGCATTACTTCTATTTATATTGTTTTCTGACAAGCTAAACAACAAGCAACTCCTAAAACTAACGGCCACTTTATTCTCGTGATACCCTTTGTTCTCGTGATGCTAGAGAAAATATTGATACTGCAATCGCAAAACTGTGTACAAAAACTTGCAACTCTCCCTTATAATTCGATAAGTAATGGGTGCTCGTACACGTAACCAACATATAAAGCACGATATATATTCCGTGAAGGATATAATCAAGATTTTACATTCTCATTTCTATCTTATGAAATGCGATAAATAAAACTTTTCAACATGGTGCACACACCCTCATTTGAAAAATAAAGACAATACCAGACACCATCTTCATTTTCTCAATCAAATTATACAAAATATAAAATTCTAGCGTGTAAGCGGCTTATAATTTACACGCTTAAGATTAAGAGATTCTGCACCGAGACGGCGAACCTTATCAGCCTCATATTCGGCAAAATTACCTTCAAACCATTCTACATGGCCATCACCCTCAAAGGCCAAAATATGCGTTGCCAATCGATCAAGAAACATACGATCGTGTGATATGATTACTGCACAACCAGCAAAATTTTCCAATGCATCTTCCAATGCACCCAAAGTTTCTGTATCAAGATCATTTGTAGGCTCGTCAAGAAGAAGAACATTGCCTCCTTCCTTTAAAAGTTTAGCCAAATGTACGCGATTACGTTGCCCTCCTGATAAATTCGCCACCTTCTGCTGTTGATCTGCACCCTTGAAATTAAACGCACCACAATAAGCGCGACTATTCATCTCATATCTCCCCAACTTAATAATGTCATTTCCGCCAGAGATTTCCTCCCAAACGGTTTTATCACCGGCCAACGAATCGCGATTCTGATCAACGTAACTCATGTGAACTGTTTCACCGATGCGTATTTGACCTGAATCTGGCTGTTCCTGTCCCGTCAACATTTTAAACAAGGTAGATTTTCCCATACCATTAGCACCAATGACTCCAACAATACCACCAGCAGGAAGTTTAAAAGAGAGATCATCAATTAACACACGCTCACCATATGCTTTAGAGAGATTCTCAACTTCAATGACAACCTGCCCTAATCTTTCTCCAATGGGAATAACGATTTGCGCCTCTCCAGGACGACGCTCACGTGCAGCCTGGACTAACTCATCATAGGCCTTAATTCGAGCCTTTGATTTTGCTTGCCGCCCTTTTGGGCTAGAAGCTATCCATTCTTGCTCACGTGACAATGCACGCTGACGAGCAGCCTCCTCACGACCTTCTTGAGCCAAACGCTTAGCTTTTGCCCCCAAATAAGCAGAATAATTCCCTTCATAAGGAATACCTCTACCGCGATCTAATTCTAAAATCCAACCGGTTACATTGTCGAGAAAATAACGATCATGCGTAATCAAAAGCACCGCACCGGAATATTCACGTAGATGCCTTTCAAGCCAAGCTGTAGTTTCAGCATCCAAATGGTTTGTAGGTTCATCCAAAAGCAATAAGTCGGGTTTCGACAAAAGTAATTTACAAAGAGCAACACGCCGCTTCTCACCTCCTGAAAGTTTTGTCACATCCTCATTTGCTGGTGGACAACCAAGAGCAGTCATAGCCATTTCCACTTGACTTTCTAAATCCCAAAGATTCTGGCTATCGATAATATCCTGAAGTCGTGCACTCTCATCAGCCGTTTCCTCACTATAATTCATCATTAACGCATTATAACGCTCGACAATGGCCTGCTTATCCGCAACACCTTCCATCACATTGCCGCGCACATCTTTACTTGCATCAAGAAGAGGTTCTTGCGGTAGATAACCACAACGCGCCCCTTCAGAAAGCCATGCCTCTCCTGTATATTCCTTATCTAGCCCAGCCATAATACGTAAAATAGTTGATTTACCTGCACCATTCGGTCCTAAAATACCGATCTTTGCATCTGGATAAAAAGACAAATGAATGTTCTCTAAAATTTTTTTATTGCCATAAGCCTTATTAAGCCCAGCCATGTGATAGATAAATTGACGTGCCATAAATTTCTCTTTACATTGTGCGGTATTAAAGGTTAAAACTTTGAAAAAATTGCTTTAACTGCGCGATAAGCAGCGCTTGCGCTGTATCAAAAGCTTTTCACTATATTGATACACTTTTTCTAATCTCACAAGCCCCATTACGGTTCTGAATGCAAAAAAACGCCTCTTCGAAGAAAAACAAGAAAATTTTTTTAGCTGCACCTGAGGCGTGTTATCAAACATCGCCTCTTTTTTTCTTACCAGATATAACAGTGTGTTTTTATCGTATTAAGCCGACTTACCAATGTAGTAACGTATCACCCCAAAAAACAGTCCTCTATGCCCCCTCTTTTTTTGCTTTGTGGGCTTTACATTATGCAGTAGAAAACCCTTCCTTTTTTTCATCAATTTTATGTTACGGAAAACAATCGACTTCACCCCTTGCATTGATATGGCTTAAGTTATGTTTACAGAATGAACGCCGCCTTCTGGGATCAGACGTCCCAAGCATGAAGATCATGCAAGCTTTGCGCCATCATGTAGCGATTAATGACTACAGTGCACTTCCCATTGGTACATGGTTGCAATTTATAGAAAATTATAAAACAAATTGTAAAAACTTATCTACTCCTCTTTTTTGGCTTGATAATTATAAAAATAATACCAATATCCATGAAATTATCTCAAAACTTCAAGCCTTTTAAAGTACCATAAACGCAAGTCTCCTAACAGGAATATATTAATGGAAAAAAAAGTCTTAATCGTCATTGATGTGCAAAATGACTTCTTACCAGGTGGAGCACTTGCAGTACCACAAAGTGATACCATTTTACCGGCTGTCAATAATCTCATAGACCATTTTGATCATGTCATTTTAACCCAAGACTGGCATCCTAAAAACCATTGCAGCTTCGCTTCCTCCTATCCTGAAAAAATACCCTATGATACCGTCAACCTTGAGTACGGCCCTCAAATACTTTGGCCGGATCATTGCATACAAGGAACACAAGGAGCAGAGTTTCACACATCTCTCAGAGCGGAAAAAGCACAACTTATCCTTAGAAAAGGCTATAATCAAAAAATTGATAGCTATTCGGCCTTTTTTGAAAATGATCAAAAAACACCAACAGGCTTACAAGTTTATCTCAAAGAACATGGTTTTACTAAGCTCGCCATGTGTGGCTTAGCAACCGATTTCTGTGTGGGATTTTCTGCACTTCACGCCATACAATGCGGCTTTAAAGTCAGCGTTTCATTAAACGCCTGTGCTGGTATTGATTTAAACGGATCGCTTAACACAATGCTTAAAACTATGAATGAATCCGGTATAGAGCTCTTAATGTCCTCCTAAAATATCTTCTTTTATCCTGCTATTGCAACGCATAAAAAATTTTTAATTCATTCAGACACAACATGCTTATTCAGATAGATGACCCTTAAAACGAAGAGAAGAATAAAATGCCATTCCAATAATAAAGACCCCCACTAGTCCTGTAAATACTTCAGGAACCGATATAATAGTTTGCAGATACATAATCACTGCGAGTACCAAAATTGCATAAAAAGCACCATGCTCCAAATAACGATAATGCAACAACATCCCTGATTCGACCAACATAATCGTCATAGAACGAACATAAAACGCACCTATACCAAGACCAATTGCAATAATAAAAAGATTGTGTGAAAAAGCAAAAGCACCAACAACGCCATCAAAAGAAAAACTAGCATCTAAAATTTCTAGATACAGAAATGCACCGGCCCCCCCTTTTGCAACCGTGGTTAACGATGTTTTTGGAGTATCCAAAAGCGAACTGACAACGTCGACACCTATAAACGTCAAAAGTCCATAAAGGCTAGCAAGTAAAAAAGTCATTTTATTTTCTGTTACAATCTGTTCTGAAAAGAACAATATCAAAGTCAAAACGATTGCAATATCAATACCACCAAGAGCCCCAAACTTTTGAGCAGGTTTCTCTATAAAGGAAAGCCAATGCACGTCTTTTTCAGGATCAAAAAAATATTTCAAACCAACCATCATGAGGAAAGTTCCCCCAAAAGCTGCAATTCCCACATGAGAATCTGTTAAGATTGCGGCATATTGATGTGGTTCCCATATCGCTAATTTTACTGCCGAAATTGGATTAATCCCAACAGCAACGACAACCACCAATAACGGAAAAACAATCCGCATCCCAAATACAGCCACCAAAATGCCCCATACCAAAAAACGACCGCGCCATAACGGATCCATTTTTCCAAGAATACGTGCATTAATAATGGAATTATCAAAAGATAAAGAAATTTCCAAAATTCCTAAAACACAACAAATAAAAAAATATTTAAGAAAACCAGTAACACTTCCTGTCTCAAACCAACCAATAGCCCCTCCCATAAAAACGCCAACAATCGTGAAAAAAAAAGCCCATCTAAAATAGCCTAATAGGGCCATAATCATTCCTCAAAATTTATTTTTTTAATCCATCTGTAATGCGAATCAAAAGATTGCATCTATCAATGCAAAAATAGATAAGATATACACGGCACATCAATATGGAATTTTCTGCAGAAAAAACAAGAAAAGAACCGATAACTTTATCATTTTTTCTGAAATGAATACCGATCTTAAATAATATGCAATATAACAAATTAAAAATAGCTTTCTATCCACTAAAATTAAAAAAAATAAAGAGAAATAAAACTATAAATATTGACATTACATCATGAGGTATTAATACATAGTGTGCCTTTATCGGTCAAAATCTATACCATGATGATTTACTGAGGGAGATAATTCGTGGCACGTCCTGAAACTGAATCAAAAACTATATTTGGAAAACGTTTACGTTATGTACGCCTTGCTTTAGGAGATCCATCACGTGAAGCACTAGCTAAAAGTTTTAGCATGACAAAAAACTCCATCGCTTTTTATGAGCGTGGAGAAAGAGAACCTAATCTTAGTGTCTTACAAACATATCGCACGCTATACGGTGTCAATATTAATTGGCTTTTAACGGGACAGGGAAAAATGTTTGACACCGAGTATACTAAAGGTGACTTTGATTGGAACTATTTTATAAAAAAAATTGAGGGTCTTGAAGAGATTCTTACCAACGGTGATAGTGGTGAAAAACTAAATCAAGAAAAAATTGATAGCTCTTATGAAAAGTTGCAGCAATATTTATCAAGACAAGGTTTATCTAATAACCTTAACCCAAAAGTCACAACTTCTCTGATAGATATAAAGGCAAAAATGGCTAATTCTTATACTCTTAGTTTGTTCATTGATTTACTCATTCGCAGCATATCGCAAAAAGAAATTATAGCTAATCAGTAGATATCTTTATCAAAAAGGATGAAAAAGATAGATGTAAGCTTTATCAGCACGGAAAAATGTGCTTTTACTTTTTTTTGTGTTGGTAAAGTTTAATATACTGTATAAAATTTATTTCTATAGTAATATAGTTGAATATATTCAACTAATAGCAATGGAAAAAAATTCTTACTATAAATTAAGAATACAATGGATTGAGAATTAAAAAAATAAATTTTATAGTATAAAATACCTATTTATACATTATTGACAATAAATATTTTCTTGTTAGAAGATATGATTCTCGTGGAAATTGTTGTTGAGATTAAAAAAATAAAAAGGAATATATTGACTACTCACTATAGAGACATACCTTAATTCTTATAGTCAAATTGGTTGAATATTTATCCTGCAAATTATCGGCTATTTTATGAGGTGGAAAGCATGTTTTTTGAGGTGTTTCAAGGAGTTCACAATCAATGGTACTGGCGTCTAATCTCAGGAGATGAACAAAAAATCGCTTTTTCTAGTAAAGGCTATCCAACGAAACAGGATATCTTGATAAATATTGAGCAGATAAAAGAAATTACGCATAAAGCCCTTATTAGAGAATTACGTTCCTAGCGCTCTTTACCGTTGAGACGGGAATTTTTACTTTGTATCTTGGGAATTTTACACTTTTATGGTGAGTAAAATAATGACTGGCTTTTTTCAATGGGAGAGTGATTTTTTTATGCAGTTTTTAACATACACAAATAACTTAGATAAAGCTTCTCGTGTATGCTGTAGTTTATATCCAAAATAATAGTCAAGCTGCTATTGAATTGACAACCAGAAATTTTCTCAAGTCTTGTATCTGTTCGTACAAGTAAGAGTAATAAATGTAATGGAACGTACGTAAATCATGAATGTGATTATTATACCAAATACCAATGTCTTCTGCACGCGCCCTTCTTTTCCTATTTCTTTTGACCACTTTATCTTCCAAATTAACAGTAAGCTTTTTTCTTGCTACTGCTATACCAATTTCTTGAGACGATTTTACATAATATACTTCATTCCCCAAGTTAACGTACCACCTTCAATATTGTTTGTAGCAATATGTATATCACCACAAACAGCTGCATTTTCATAAAAAGTTACGGAATCATATATATGTATTCTTGCTAACCTTGGCATATCCATAAATCAGTGCATCGCTATAAACTTTTACATTGCCACAAATGACTACCCTTCGATAAACTTTTAGCATTACCCCAAAACATAATCTTACCACCAACCCAACATTTACTTTTATGACAAAGGCTTACCTTTCTTTTTATCCCTCACCCCTTTAATTACCTTTTTTAACATTACCAAAATCTTTTAATACACAGATCCAATGCAAATGTGCACAAATCATCTTTTCGCATCATCCTCAGATTTAATTGCTCCCCGATGTTGCTTTATAACTTCTTCGTGCTGCTTAATTTGTTTTTTTAGTTTTTCAATTGCTTTATCACGTCTTTTAATCACCATACTTTGATCTCTAATTGCCCTATCTCGTTCCTCAGTCATCTTCATAGAATCTCTTAAGAACTCATGTTTTATTTTTCTTGCCTCTTCTTTCAGAGCTTTAACCTGACCACGATAATAAAAAGCAAACCAAAACGTAATACCACTTAAAAGCACAATAATAACTACAACTCCTAATAAAATTTCATTTACATTCATTTTGATCTCCTTTAGTCTTTATTAGATTAATCTTTTGACTGATTTGTTTGGTTCAACCCTCCATAAAAAAGAATACTAAAAATTGTACATGCCAAGTATAACAAATCACGCTTAGTACTCTTATTCTTTCTACAAAACACTCTAACAAGTGACGCAAAATAACCCCATGAAAGCTGCCGAAATCTATACTCTTACGCCAATCATTTGCACTGTATTTATTTATATAAACCGTAAAAACACAAACAATTTCAGACAATGCTAACGGTATGATAGGCTCTACACGCAACTCCCCCACTTTGTTTTTGGGGATCTTTTTTATAGTATAGAGAATGCGGTTATCTATGCAAATTTCCTTTTCATTGCGAAAATCTTCATAGTTACAAACCTTAGCATTGTCGTAAAAACAAACACTGCTAGAAACAAGCAATATACAACATATCTGTGCATTGATAATGCTGTCATTGCAAACACGAGCACTATTAGAAATCAGAATAGTATCAGTAAAAGCAAATTCACCTTTGATAAAGTATTGATCACTTATACGATATTTCCCCGAACAATCACCTTCATACTCTATAAAATCACCAAAAATACTTTTTTTGGTATTTCCAAAGTCTCTTAATACACACATACGATATACCATCTGGTAGTAACCTGATCTATTAAAACAAAAAAATGACATCTCGCACTTATGAATTTACATTTTTTACAGCCATGATCCTTCTCTTAAGGCTGTAAAGCTTTATTCTATCTGCGTACCACCTTAACGCAGAAATTCCTTACAAATGCCAATGTTAGGGGATATCTTGATTTATAGTGATGCTGCGTATATTATCGGCAATATTTCATGAACATACTAAGTGTATTTCCATTTCTGGTTATACGCATCCATTCTGTCACAATCGTGGAACTAAGTAACCATTTTGTATTGATTCGAATCTGAAAGTGCATGGGGGAAATTTTGTTATTAGTTAAAAACAACCCTCTATCCTCCACAGGCGAAAAGCTACGCATGGATATCTTCACGCTCCTTATATCATCTATTCTAGATTCGCAGTGCAATATTAACGCTATAGCGTAAATGTGTAAAGGTCTAAAAATGAAAAAGACTGAAAAAGATTGGTTCCAACGCTTAATTGAATTAATAAAAAGTGACGGACGCACAATGATTGAAATAAGCAAAGCAGCAGGCTGTGGACAGAACTATGTGCAACAAATGATAAACGGAGGGAAAAGGCCCTCTGTAGATAAATTAATGGCTATTCTTAATACACTCGGGAATGCTAGCGCCATATATGTGATAACTGGTTTTAATATCTCCGATGAAGATTTAAAACTCATCGCTTTGATTTCGTCTGGAGATAAAAAGAAGATTGAAGCTTTAAGTGTTCTATTGACTGAGAAGCAGTTGTAGAACTTTCTACTATTTTTAATATCTCTTGCTTTTGAGCTGTCGACAAAGCCTCCCATTTCACTATAATATCAGATAAAGTTGCCTCGAATTTTTCGCTATTCTTCATAGTTATACTCCATGTAGTCAAGCTGTATAACGTTAAAGCGTTTAAATACATCCCATACATTAGAAAAAAATATTTGCAATAAGCAGTATGGAAGCAATTGTGTACAAACTATTTTTATGCAATCAGATGGGATTCTGTTAGTTATGTACCATG
The DNA here is from genome assembly GCF_902825155.1 of Bartonella taylorii 8TBB. Classification (GTDB taxonomy): domain Bacteria; phylum Pseudomonadota; class Alphaproteobacteria; order Rhizobiales; family Rhizobiaceae; genus Bartonella; species Bartonella taylorii_A. The sequence goes on along the minus strand of NZ_CADEAG010000002.1, from coordinate 133,702 downwards.
GTGAAACAGAAAACATCGAACAGTCCGGACTTTTTTATGAAAAAATTGGCATCATCACTTTTATCAACAACGCTAATAATGTTACTCAAATTTTGCGAATCAAACCAATAACTAATTGATGTGAAGATATCTCTGAAGACGTTGCCGGCCTTTATGTAAAAAAATACGAAAAAGCTTATTTTAAAGGAAAAATATATCACAATTTTATTCTACACAGCACTATCTACGTTTTAAACGATATCGCAAAGCAAACATAACAATGCGATATATATAATTCTTATGAACAGCAGCGCTGCCTAGGACTCTGTGACATGCTTTTTTCTAAAAAAGGCCGCCTTTCCTCTGAAAGCACCCTTGAGATATCAGCATAGAGACTTATCATGAACAAAAATGGCAATACTTAAAAAGAAAGAATGGGTCAAGCCCTAATGATACCCGAAGATAAACTGTAAAAGCATTTACAATAAAGTAGAGTAGATTCTCAGCTTGAAAAAACAGCAAAAAACGTTATCATTTTCCCTCCACGATATACATAAACGTTTGTGGATTACTTTCTTTTGTATAGGCTTGAATCACCAGATTTGAATCAAACCGATACAATTCTGAGCGTCCGAAAAAATGTAGCAGATAACATTACTTATTCAAAAACAGAAAAAAACCGATTTAAAATAAAAATTTCTCTTCCAATTTTACCTGAACACGCAGAAAACTTTAAAAATTGGTGCTTATTAGGACAATAATAGTCTCTTTGCAAGAAAAGCAGTAATAATAAACATATCAAAGGAATTTTTTGCACCCTATTTCGTGAAGAATGTAATACAGCAGAGACTAAAAATCAGCATAAGGACGAATAAAGTAAGCACTGATACCTAAAGCTGATGCAAATACTACAATATCACAATTAAAAACACCTTTCGCTAGCCTGAAAACAGCATAACATCCCTTGATATTAAATTGCTGATAGAAAATCGCATACAATAGCACGTTCAAGATAAACAGTCCCCAAAAAACAAAAAACACAGAATCTAGAAGACTCTATATAACCTATTTATCTATTTAATGGTGGGCCCGGAGGGACTCGAACCCCCAACCAAGCGGTTATGAGCCGCTGGCTCTAACCAATTGAGCTACAGGCCCCACACAGGTCGCTTTTCTCTAAACTAAAACGCTCTATGATACAAGAGCCTACCTAAATTATAATCTATCTTTTTTTCTTTTCTATCGGTTTTTTTTTCCAGTGCCCTAATTTCTTTACAAGAACTTCCAAAAATGAGAAAGTAGTGAACTGACAAATATAAAGGAATAGATATGATAAAGACAATTTTCCAACAGCTGAATCATTATAGAATTAAAGTAGTTATGATAGCACTCGCATTGCTAGCCAGCTCACTCCCCATACATGCTGGAGAAAGCAAAATGAAAAACGCAACTATTAGAGTTACAGCAACTGGTGAAAGCCAAGCAACACCGGATATGGCAATTATCAACTTAGCCGTTGTTACATATGACAAAACTGCCCAAAAAGCATTAGCAGCCAATAATAAATCTATGAATGATATTGTAAACGCTTTTAAGAACAATGGCATCCAAGCAAATGATTTACAAACATCAGGCTTGTCCATTTATCAATCTAACCCTGACAAACATCACGAAAAAAAGAACTCCGAAAGACTGTATCACGTTTCAAATTCTTTAACAGTGCGTATTCGTGATCTCGCTAATGCTGGTAAAATATTTGATCAAGCAATGGCGCTCGGCGTTAACTCAGTTAATGGCATTACTTTTACCAACGCCGATACAAAGCCATTTTATCAAGAAGCACGTAAAAAAGCTATCACTGAAGCCATTGAAAAAGCTGAGACTATAGCACAAGCAGCAAATTTGAAATTAGGAAAAATCATTGAAATCAATGAAAATAATGATAATTATTATCCAAGTCCGCGCCTTATGAGCAGTGCATCCCGTGCAAGCTACGCTGATACAAATTTTTCAGGAGGTGAATTGGGTTATAATGTCAGTGTTACTGTAGTGTTCGCTATAGACTAAATCATACGATCTCATCAGTTATTATGCAAAACAATCATATCACTGACCCTCACAAAGAAGACCGGTGATATGATGGAGATAAGCTTCTTCAGACGATAATTCATCTTCATAAATTTCTATCTGTCCACGCGCAGAAAATTGTGTTTGATGCACCGTCTGCCAATCTCCTGACACCAGTGGATGCCACCATGGAAGGTCTTTTCCCTCATTAATGAGCCGATAAGCACAACTTTCTGGAAGCCAACGAGCTGTTTTAACAGTTGCAACATCCAACGATATACAGTTTGGAACAATTGATTTACGATGAACATAATCCTGACACTGACAAGTTTTCCCATCTAAAAGACGACAAGCGACACTGGTTGCATAGATATCACCAGTATCATCATCTTCTACTTTGTGCAAACAACAACACCCACAGCCATCACAGAGACTCTCCCACTCAGCAATGGAAATTTCTTCTAGTTTTTTTACTTTCCAAAAAGGAATTTCCCTACACATAAAATCAACCGTATTTTTTGAAATAAAAAAATCTCTCAAAATGTAGTTCTTATAATTTCATCGATTTTGTTTCTTTAAAAACATTACATTCACCACGTTTCCTCAAAACAATCTTTTTAAAATCAATTCAATAAAGCCGTACTCCATCTTTAGCAAACATCTCATATAAATGTATAAAAACCTCCATTATGAGCAAACACAAAAAACAAAAAAACGCGCAATTTTAAATATTTTATATTCTAAAGCAATAACATAATCTGAATGAAAACTTATAAACTCCCATAGTATTACATAAATCGCTTGTGTGAATGCCTCTGTAGTACAAGAAAAGTAGCACTTTTGTTACCAAAAAGTTGATCCACCTCGATATAAATCACTCTTAAAATATCACGTCTCTTAATAAACTTACAACTACACGCAATATAATGCTTTAGATATCGTTCATTCCTTTGAGAAATCGCTGCATAATTTTTATGCCATATATTTATCGTTTCTATAGAGAATAGCACAGATATAAAAGCTAAGAGAAACGCTACATCATCGATTCTATAGAGATTATTCAACACCTGCCCTGCACTTTTCTCAAAAAAACTTTTAAGAACTATATAACATGCCCCCCTCACATGCATCAAGAAAAGATACATCTTTGAAAATGTATAAATCCTCTTATTAAGAATCGAGAAAACTACGCAATTTGCGTGAACGGCTAGGATGCTTCAATTTACGAAGCGCCTTTGCTTCAATCTGACGAATACGCTCCCGCGTGACTGAAAATTGTTGACCAACCTCCTCCAATGTATGATCAGTATTCATCCCTATACCAAAACGCATTCGCAAAACACGCTCTTCACGTGGCGTTAATGAAGCAAGGACGCGAGTTGTCGTATCCCGCAGATTAGCCTGAATAGCCGCATCAATCGGCAATAATGCATTCCTATCCTCAATAAAATCACCCAAATGAGAATCATCTTCATCACCAACAGGCGTCTCAAGTGAAATAGGTTCTTTTGCAATTTTAAGGACCTTTCGCACTTTTTCTAACGGCATAGAAAGCTTGCTAGATAATTCTTCTGGTGTGGGCTCACGTCCAATTTCATTTAAAATCTGGCGGGATGTACGAACAATTTTGTTAATTGTTTCAATCATATGCACCGGAATACGAATAGTACGTGCCTGATCAGCAATTGAGCGCGTAATCGCCTGACGAATCCACCATGTCGCATAAGTTGAAAATTTGTACCCACGCCGATATTCAAACTTATCCACGGCCTTCATCAAACCAATGTTACCTTCTTGGATAAGATCAAGAAACTGCAAACCACGATTAGTATATTTTTTTGCAATTGAAATCACAAGACGCAGATTAGCTTCCACCATTTCTTTTTTAGCAATTGTTGATTCGCGCTCACCTTTCTGCACCTGTGTAACAATCCGACGAAATTCTCCAATCGAAATGGCAGTTTCTTGTGCAAGATTTTGTATTTCGCTACGCAAACGTTGAATTTCTTTTGCTTCACGCATTGAAAATTCTTGCCAACCAGGACTTGGCAAAGTTGCAATATAATTCATCCAATCAGCATCCAATTCACGCCCTTGGTATTCTTTTAAAAAGTCCTCATGACCAATGCCATAACTGTTAGCAATCCGTTTTAGTTTACCTTCATTATGAATCAGCCTTTTATTGATATCATAAAGCTGCTCAACCAAAGATTCGATACGGTTTTGATTCAAAGAGAGAGATTTTACTGCTTGAATCAACTCTCTCTTCAGTTGAATGTATTTTTTCTTCTGTGAAGGTGAAAGAGCCCCCTCTTTACGCTCCGCCAAACTGCTCTCAACATGCTGGTCTTGTAATTTTCGCAATTTTACATAGGTTTGAGCAATAAAATCCAATGTTTCCATGACTTGAGGACACAGTTCGTTTTCCATCGCAGCAAGTGATAAGTTAACGTCATCCTCGTCTTCATCATCATCTTCAATACCTCTCTCTCCCGCAATTTGCTCCATATTACGTGTACTAGAAGATGTTTTTTCCTCTTTTATCTTATCAACTTCACTTCGTTCAACAAGTGGAGCTTGCTTAGCTTCTGGACCAGCATAGGTCATTTCAAGATCAATAATTTCACGAAGAAGAATACGCTGCTCTTTTAATTCTTCCCGCCAAATAATGAGGGCCTGAAAAGTCAAAGGACTCTCACAAAGTCCCGCGATCATTGTTTCGCGTCCTGCCTCAATACGCTTAGCAATAGCAATTTCGCCTTCCCGAGAAAGCAGTTCAACAGCTCCCATCTCACGTAAATACATACGCACCGGATCATCAGTCCGATCTGTTATCTCACGCTTATTCGTTGTCGTTGCAATTGCATGGCTAGAAGCCTCTACTAAATCACCACCCTCTACCGTAACTTCCTCGTCATAACGTTCAGACTCAACTTCCTCTTCATCGTCCACGACATTAATACCCATCTCGGAGAGCATCGCCAAGATATCTTCAATTTGTTCGGACGTAACCTCATCAGAAGGAAGAACTGCATTGAGTTCGTCCATTGTCACATAACCATTTTTTTTGGCGAGTTTAACCATTTTTTTAATGGCATCATCAGAAAAATCAAGAAGAGGGCTATCCAAACTTGCTTGGCTTGTTACTTCCACATTATCTTTCTGTTTAACTTTTGTTGCCATACCGTAACTCCACTTGATCACTCCACAGCTTCCACGTGACCAGCTTTTTGCGTTCTCACTTAAACGTACTAACAGTTTTTCATAATATACCCCTTCTGAGAGGAGATTACTATTTGAAAGAATACATTTCGTATCACCCTTCATTCACACAAAAACGCGGGAAAACTCCAGAAGTCTCCCCGACACCTCTCAGCCTTTCTGAGATAATCTCTGCACCATACAAGTAAGAACCAATTTCCCGCTTTTCCCAAAACTTAGTCGTCATTCTTTATAAAAATGTCGCTCTCCATGAACTTCCTCATCTTACGCCTTAGGTGACTGATTCGCATCAAAAAAGCGAATCATTTTATCGTATCTTGCTTATTCCCGTCTATTTTTTCATCCAACCAACTTCCAAATCCCTCAATTAATGCTTCTGTCGCCTGCATTTGTTCTAACTCATTTTTTATCTCACGAAGCAGACCAAAAACCTCACTCTTAGGATTTTCCACAAGTTGCTCTTCAATATCTTGTAGCCTCTTATGTAGGTGGTATTCTTGAAGATGCAAGTAGATGGCCTGTTTTAATATAGCACGAGCATCTTCTATAGGAGCTCCGAAAAAAACAGTACGCATACCAATATTTTGTACAAGACGTTTCATACGCTCTAATAGAGCTTTTTGCCCTTTTCCTTCTAAAAGCGCAACCATTGTCTCCTTATCATGAAGCTGTTGATTTCCAAGAATTTCCAGCATGGATCGATGAAAACACACTAATTGAGAGTTTTGTAACTCTAACTCAGCAAGAATTTCAAAATTTTCATACCATAGCTCAGGATAGTAAGCTAAAATCAATAAAATAACGGCCTCACGCACAGGAATAGATTGCGAAGAATTGCGTACGATATCGGAATTTGCCAAAATAGAAAAAGACCGATCTTTAAACATCTTATTTTGGGAAGGCTGATAATATTGCCCTGCGGCTTTTTTTTTCGAAAACGAAGGACGAAAAAAATCAAAAAGTCGTTTCTTTATATCCTGCAAATAATAACGGCGTATATCTTCATCCTTAATCGTAAAAATTTGCTGTTTCAGTTGTTTTTCTAACGCCGCTCGTGCCTCTGGAGTTGCAAAATTCTTTCCATAAGTAGCGTGCCACCACAAAAGCTCAATCAACGGAATTGCTTTTTGCAAAAAGGAAGAAAAAAGTTGTGCACCACCGGTAGAAATAATTTCATCCGGATCTTTACCTTGTGGCAACAAAACAAAGCGTACAGAAACCCCAGCTTTTAAAAGGGGCAGCACACGATCAGCAACACGAAAGGCAGCTTTTAAACCAGCGTTATCTCCATCAAAACACAAAATGGGATCACTCCCCATCTGCCATAAAAGCGCAATTTGCGCTTCGGTTAGTGCTGTCCCCAAAGGGGCTACCACTCCTTCAAAACCAGCTTTAGTCAACGCAATCACATCCATATACCCCTCAACAACAAGGAGTGAATGGATTTTTTCATCACCAACGAAGCGGCTATTTTTGCGAGCAGCAGCTGCATTATAAAGCATATTTCCTTTATGAAACAGCACTGTTTCAGGGCTATTGAGATATTTAGCCGGCGTATCCTTCTCTAATGCACGCCCTCCAAAAGCTACCACACGCCCACGTAAATCTTCAATAGGAAACATAATACGATTTCTAAATCGGTCATAGGAAACCGTATCATTTTCACCCGTTTTGAGAAGCCCGCAATCTTCCATTTGTTTTATTGAAATACCGCGCGTGCTTAAAGCTTCTTTCAAAGCTGTACGCCTCATAGGAGCAAAACCAATCCGAAAACGCTCTGCAAGTTTTGACGTAACACCACGCGCTTCAAGATAACGACGCGCCTGCATACCTTCTTTACTGCGTAAACTGTGTTGAAAAAAATCCGTAGCTATTCTCATAACGTCATAAAGATCAGCCTTTTCAATTTGACGTTTATGACTTTGTGGATCCAAAAGAGGTAATTTTATCCCAGCAAAATCAGCCAAACGCTCTACACTTTCTGAAAAGTGCAAGCCATCAAGCTCACAAAGAAAAGTAAAAATATCACCATTCACACCACAGCCAAAACAATAATAGCGGCCTTTACGATCATCACAATGAAAACTTGGAGTTTTTTCGCCATGAAATGGACAACAACACCAAAAGTCTCCTCGCGAAGGCTTACTTTTCCGGGGGTCAAAGACCACCCTTTGACCAATAACTGTTGAAATTGGTAATTTGGTGCGAAGATCATCAAGGAAATCAGGCGAAAAGCGCATTATCTCTCACAGAGTTTTAAAATTCTTTTTTGCATATTTAACGACTTTAGAGCATAATTCCAATACTTCCTTTTAAGCGATTGAAAAATTTTAAAGGGTCAACCGTATATAATTTTAGAAATGGAGATGAAAAGTGATAGAGTTTGTTGTTCAACATCCGTGGTTAAAGACTCTTGCTTGGCTCATTATTCTTATTTTTGTTGCTCTTTTAGTTAACTTTTTAGCACGCAAACTATTCATTCACGGGGCAAAAAAGCTCTCTTCTTTCCTCCCCAAGAACACAACTGCCGATATAGAAAACGCCATTCAGTACATGGCAAATATTGTTTCAGCTTGTATTCTTTCAATTGGTGTTGATTTTATCCCAACATTGCCTGATACATTCAGCACTATTATAAGCAATGTTGCTAACGCCTTCATTATTTTTGTTATTGTACTGACAATTTCTGCTCTTCTCAATGTCATTAATATCATTTACGAACAACGGCCAACAGCGCGACTAAAACCGATAAAAGGTTACATTCAAATCGCTAAAATTGCTCTTTTTGCTGTCGCGGCAGTTTTAATGGTAGCCACATTGATTGACCGCTCGCCTCTTATTCTCTTCTCCGGTCTTGGTGCCATGGCCGCTGTCCTTATGTTGATTTTTCAAGATACGCTGCTTTCCCTCGTTGCAGGCATCCAAATTTCATCCACCGATATGGTGCGTGTCGGTGATTGGATTGAAATACCCAATCTTGGTGCAGATGGCGATGTTATTGAAATTGCACTTCATACCGTCAAAGTTCAAAATTTCGATAAAACAATTACTACCGTGCCTATCCGTAAACTGGTGACCGATCCTTTTAAGAATTGGCGTGGAATGGAAGAATCTGGTGGAAGGCGCATCAAACGATCCCTCTTCATTGACCAATCAAGTATTCGTTTCCATACGGAAGAAGAAAAAGAATATCTTTCTCGATTTAATTTGTTAGAAAATTATTTCACGCAAAAAATACCTGAAATTAATGAATGGAACGCTCAATTAGATAAAAATCATGATGTATTGGCCAACACCCGCCGTTTAACCAATATTGGAACTTTCCGTGCTTATGTTGTCGCTTATTTACAACAACATCTAAACATCGAACAAAACATGACCCTGATGGCGCGACAATTGCCTCCTACACCAAATGGTTTACCCTTGGAAATCTATTGCTTTACCAATACAACCGTTTGGTTAGAATATGAACAAATTCAAGCTGATATTTTTGACCACCTTTATTCCATTCTTCCTAGCTTTGGTCTAAAGATTTTTCAAAATCCAAGCGGATATGATTTTAATCATGTATTAAAAGCAAAAGCAGAGTAAAACGGTAAACTTCAATTGGTCAATTTTTGGATCAACCGTATCCATAACAACAAAGAAAGAAAAAGTATCATGAATAGTTCATTGGTACTCCTTCATCTTGCAGGTGCTATTTCTTTACTTCTTTGGGCTACACGCATGGTGCGCACGGGGGTTGAACGCGCCTATGGTGACAAGCTTAAATACAAAATGCGCCACGTCATTTCCAAACCATTGTTTGCTATAAGTTTTGGACTTTTTACAGCAATGATTTTACAAAGCTCTACAGCAATAACACTCCTTGTTGGCTCTTTTGTTGAATCGGGTTTTGTCTCTGGATTAGCAGGACTTATGGCGGTGCGTGGGGGAGAATTAGGATCAGCATTAGTTGTCAAAATTCTCTCCTATGACCTCACTATCGTAGTACCACTTTGTCTTTTAATTGGTACTTGTATCTTCATGACAACTGAAAAACGTGAATGGCGTCAAATAGGACGCATTGTCATCGGTATTGGCCTTTTGATTTTGTCTTTACAAATGATAAGCACAGCCACAGAACCTTTACGAGACAGCGCGATTTTGCCTAGCATCATTCGTTATCTTTCAACAGATTTCGTGTCCACTTTCTTGTTAGCAGCCGCATTGACTTACCTCTTACACTCATCTATCGCAGGAATAATTTTGCTGGTCAATTTCGCCAACTATGATCTTATCCATGCTCAACTATGTGTTGTAATGGTTCTTGGCGTCAACTTTGGCTCTTCTCTTATAGCACCACTTTTAACACGCAACGCTTCCCCTAATACCCGCCTCGTTCCCTTGGGAAATTTACTCATGCGTGGAGCCGGTTCAATCCTTGTCCTTATCTTATTTCTCTCCTTTCAACCACCAATCACATGGCTTGGCAATAACGCCTCTACTCAAGTTATTAACGCCCATATCATTTTTAATGTCTTCATTCTGCTTGCTGGAATACCGCTCTCGAAATGGATTTTAAAACTGACCACGAAAATTGTCTATATAAGTACAAAAAAAACGCAAACCGATACAACGCTTAATTTATCTGATCAAACAGCTCTTGATGATAGCGTTCTTGATCGCCCAAGTTTAGCACTTTCTAATGTCAGGCGCGAAGTCATCCATATCTGTGATCTTGTGGATATCATGCTAGAAAAAATTATGGGACTTTATGAAAAACCCGATCCCGATATCATCCGTGAGCTCAACAAACTGAATACCATATTGGACAAAAAGCATATCGCAATCAAACTGTATCTCGCACGATTGGCTGGACAGAAACTGTCTGATGAAGAAGCCCTTCAAACACAAGAACTTCTCGGCGCATGCATAAAATTAGATCAAGCAGGAGATATCATTATTCATAATATGCTTATGCTGGTTAAAAAGAAACAACAAAAAGGCCTACAATTCAGCAGTGACGGATGGAGTGATCTCCTTCGTTTCCACGCCATTGTTCTAGCCAATGCACATATCGCATTTAATGTTCTTGTCTCGCGTGATACACACACTGCGCACTTATTAGTGCAGAAAAAAGATCAGCTCCGGAATTTAGAAAAAGAGATGAGTTTAAAACATTTTAAACGCCTTCGTGAAGGTAATCTCAAAAACATAGAGTCATCTAGCCTTCATCTTGATACTGTACGCGATTTGAAACAAATCAACTCCCTTTTAACCTCAATGATCTACCCAATTTTAGAAGCACAGGGACTTCTCCAAAGTTCCCGCTTGCGTAATCCTGCTGAACAACAAACAGCCAAATCTTAACCTGAAGAAAACTTGATTAATGGACGAACCACATCGACCATGAGATCTTAAATATTCAGATATCTTGGTCAAATCAAATGCCCTTGTAAAACGTGTACCACACTACAGTATTATCAAAGTAAGAAGTATACCATGATAAATGCAAATACCGGTTGGATTGCAATGGCTATAGCAATATCCTATAGATTCAATTTACACAAACATTTTGCAAAAAGTTAAGAAAAAGCATTTTTTAATATCATAGCAAGCAAGATAGATATCATATTGGCAAGTTTACTTGCTATATTATTTACATAACTTTAGTTTTTTCAAAGATTTTTATAGAAGTTTGCAACAAATATTCTGATAAATATACTTTTAATGCTATAAAAGTACTTTCATATATATTATTTTTTCTTACATAAAATAGTTGCTAACTTCAATGATTTTTGATATACAGAAGGGGTTATGTGTATTTATAGTTTTATGGATATAATAGTTCACACATAGGATATTCACGTTAGTTAAAAACCAGTGACGTAAAAGTTGTAACAAAATTTTACCAGCAATATCCTCCACTCGAGCAGAAAACGAGCCTTGACCTTTACGAAGCTTACTCTAGTTAGAAATAACAGTTTAGATTCAGGCAAAGGAGAGTATCATGGAAGACGCAAACATCGGCTGGATTGCAGCTATTATCATCGGCGGCCTTGCAGGTTTGGCTGCACAATATCTTATGAAAAGCCAAACAGGGGTGCTTCTAAACATTATTTTAGGAATCATTGGAGCCGCATTGGCCAGCTTTCTTTTTGGCCTCTTAGGCGTGAGCTTTGCTGGTTGGCTTGGCTATCTGATTTCAGGTTTTATAGGAGCTTGCATTCTTATATGGATAGGGCGAAAAATTAGATCTTAGGGGACTTATTCATTTTTTAAGGTACCTTTGGTGCCAAGTAGAGTTGTTAAAATATTTCCACCATAATTAAAAATTATAAACAGTGGTGAGGTGGTGGTTAGGTGCTTAAATTGCGATTTTTTGCATCTCCATCATTGCAGCATTAAACTAAAAAACAACAAAGGTCTTTAAACTTACCATCTCCTACCAGTGTGCTATAGTCTATTTATACCTGCAAAGATGGCGGCGTTATTTTAGTGTAATACTGGCTTATTTTTTACGATCCCCACTCAAATATCGTTGTTTTTAATATCTGATTGCTTCGACACCATATCTATATTCAAAATTCCAGTAAGAAATAGAAGAGTCCAGCCCCAATAAAATTTTGCTTATTCTCCTGTAATACCAACACAACTACTGCATGCTATTACAAAGAATATAACGCTCATCACAAACTCTATCGTACAGCATTTAACTCTTATGCGCTTCACTAATAAGAGGACTTTACCAGAAAAATCAAATAACCCTTTTGAACTTTATAAATGAGAAAAGCATGTTACTAGTATACGTAACAGATAAAAAATAAACGCTATAAAAATAATACTCCACTTTTTCTTTCGGTATCTTTTTCTCGTTGTTTATTAATTAAAAATTTTCTAAATTATTTAAGTGCATTTCTGAATTATAAATAGTTTTATTACCTTTACATCTAAATTCAAATGGTTTGAGCCCCCTTCATTTTCCAAACTATTAAATAAGCCCTCTCCTACTCCTTATATTTCTTTTTTAGTCCTTCTCACATACATGAATTCTTCATCTCTTTTTATATGCACTACAAACGAATTTTAAGGCACTAAACGCTTTCTCCCACCTCCCATTACTATCAAGAAAATTCCATAACACATTGTATGAAAAAGCTTGATTTAAATCGTAGTACATGATTTTACCTTCTAATGATTTTTATCTTTTCTGATGAAAAATCAACCCATGATATATTTCTGCATATCATTCCTTAAATACCCCTACAGTAAATTTTCTCTGTACACGCTCTTATTTAAAATCTTGCTGCCTTTGCATTTCTGCACTACAATAAAGACATCTATTTGTATCACCCAGCACAGTGTATGGAATGCGATTTTAGATGTGGAGTAAAATGACGTATGATCCTAGATATTCTATCTTGCCACCTCTGAAGTGGCTCTCTGATCAAGATCCTTCCATACCAGAAAACGTTCGTGATTGGCTCATGGAATCGGGCTCGATGACACTCAGATTGCAAAATCATTGTACTTGCATACGTGTCGAACCACAACGTGAATGTTTCATTACACATGACAAATTGCAAGAAGAAGCAGAGCATCTTCCAAAGAGTGCACGTTATTGGCTACGCGAAGTCATACTGATGGGAGATAATCAGCCTTGGCTTCTTGGGCGCACTGTAATCCCGCAAGAAACCCTATTCGAACACAATCAAGCACTCATGCATTTGGGCACTGTACCATTGGGACACTATTTATTTAACAGTGGCAAATTAACCCGCGATTACATTCATATGGGCCAACAAGGTGCACTGTGGGCACGCCGTTCCCGATTGCGATTAACAGGAAAACCATTGTTGCTAACCGAGCTATTTTTAACAGCTTCACCGCTTTACACAACAAACCCCGCACAAACGGAAAAAGCTATACTTCTTCTACATGAGTAAAAAATTGATTTTTATATATATTTTTTAGGTAACAGAATAAAGTTTTCAAGCTTATCTCAACAGCGTATTACAAATGAAACTTTCTTTTCGAGATACTTTTTGTAAGATGCGCTCCTGAAAAAAATCATCTGCATTTAAATTTCCTGTAGAATAATAATCACTCTTGAAAAGACAATAACACTCAATAAAATAAATGCGTTAGAACATCAAAAAGGGCAACGACACGCTCCTAGAAAAATTTTAAGGCAGCTTTTTAAACCACCTTATTTTTTCTCAACGCTTGTCTGGATTGAAAGCTATAAATCTTTTTTAGAAAGGAATTAAAATACTATCTTGTTTATTTCAAAGAAGTATTCTTTCGTGCTAACTTTTATGAAATAAGCGTACTATCAACATTGTCTTCATACTCTCTGTACACTGGACGAGCTGCTGGTAAAAAATAACTTTCAGATACCCTTGGCAAATTAATACGATTTATCTTAATTTTTCACGAAGACTACTGCAAACTTTAGAAAATTCATTTGCCCCGTATAAAGTTCCTTAAACCATGTCATAATCGTACTGATATCAGGGAAACTTTCAGCTTTTATTTGTTTCAAAACTTCAAAAAGCGCCTATTCAACTTCCCCTCATCAATCTGATAAAGAAAGAAGTTCACGAATGACTTCCATTTCCACCTATTCCTCTATCAGTGCTAAACAACCAGATTCTTTATAAACACGCGTTGGCTCCTCACGCTGTTGAAGTATTCTAGTGAAAATAGACTGTATCTGATGATCATACACTTCTAGTTTCTCTTCATCATGAGATAAGAATATCACGCTCTCTAATGGCACATACATTAAACAAAGTATAGAAAAACGCGTGCTATCCTGCACCTTTAAAGTAGTTTTGAGGACCATATCAATTTGAGCACACAACATAGATTTACTCAATTTGAATTTGTTCAGACAGAAAGACGGTTTTTAACCAATCTTTACACATCTTGCTATGCACGATACAAAATAATGACACTAGATCTTGGAAAATCCAAAAACAGGACTTTACCTCTTCATGGAATAGACCTATACTCTCCACCTTAAGCGAAACATTGTAAGAACAATATACACAGCATCTGTTATAGTTGTGCTTTTGTGTAACGTTAGTCATGATACCTTTCAGAAAATAACATTGTGGGCACACACTATGACACAATCTACCCCATCTTGCGAACCATGGAGTGTAAGCAAACCTACAGCCCTCTTAGTATTAGCTGATGGAACAGTTATTGAAGGTAAAGGAGCAGGTGCTACGGGTATTGCTGAGGCGGAAGTATGTTTCAATACCGCCATAACAGGCTATGAAGAAATTCTTACAGATCCATCATATACGCAACAAATCATTAATTTTACTTTTCCTCATATAGGAAATGTAGGTACAAACAGCGAAGATATTGAAGATCTCACGCCCCTAAACTGTCATGGTGCTGTTGGAGCTATTTTCAAAGCAGACATTACAAATCCCTCTAATTACCGTGCAAATGAAAACCTTAATCAATGGCTCAAAGCACGTAAAATTATTGCACTTTGTGGTATTGATACGCGTGCGCTAACCATTCTTATCCGTGAAAAAGGTGCACAAAATGCCATCATTGCGCATGATCCTCAAGGGAATTTCGATATCCCTTCTTTGAAGAAGCGCGCACAAAAATGGCTCGGTCTTCTCAATCTCGACCTTACGAAAGAGGTTACATCTCAATCATTAAGGCAATGGAATGAAAAACCATGGGTATGGAATAAAGGATATAGTGAAAACAGTGTACATAATCTTCATATCATTGCAATCGACTATGGCATTAAGCGTAACATTCTTCGTCTTATGGCTACACAGGATGCACACATTACTGTTGTGCCCGCACACACGAATGCAGAAGAAATTCTAGCAATGCACCCTGATGGTATTTTTCTTTCTAATGGACCTGGGGATCCAGCCGCTACAGCCCAATATGCTAGTACAACTATCAAAACATTGATTGATCATAATTTACCAATTTTTGGTATATGTCTCGGTCATCAACTTCTTGCTCTTACTATGGGCGCAAAAACCGTAAAAATGCACCAAGGTCATCATGGTGCCAACCATCCTGTTAAAGATCTTAACACAGGGAAAGTCGAAATTGTATCAATGAACCATGGTTTTGCCGTAGACGCTACATCTTTACCAAACCACGTTCAAGAAACACATATCTCCCTTTTTGATGGTTCAAACTGTGGTATCCGTATCATTGGAAAACCAATTTTTTCTGTTCAATATCACCCTGAAGCTTCCCCTGGGCCACAAGACAGCCACTACCTCTTTCAACATTTCAGCGAACTTATTATGAACTATAAAAAAATAGCGTAATTAAAATGCTTTTCTTTTGGTTATCTTCCCTCAAATTTTACCCTTTTTCTATGCACAAACATATCGCTTTTCAGCAAGAAAGCAGCTCAATTTACTTATAGAATTCAGTTTTGCCTTTTGAATTTCTTAGCAAAAAAATTCTGACCAGTTATCATTTTAAGATGATTAGCGTACTCGTAAAGCAAAAACTATCATCGTAACGATAAGCATACAGAAACTTCCCAAAAAAGGCGCACCAGAAAAATAAAATGCCATACCTTTCTGTGTAAATCGCTCGAAGAGAAGCATATAAAAAATGGATCCAAATATTAAGCCCAATGAGATAACAGATGTCATTGCTCCCTGCAATTCTCCTTGTACATTTGGCGGTACCTGTGCCGAGGCAATAGCACGCATAGGGGCTTGAACCAGATACTCACACATTGTACACACAAACACCACATAAACCATCCACCCTTGTGTTGCAAATGCGTATCCAAGCTCACCAACCAATGCAAAAAGGAGCCCCACCATCACAATACACCAGTTACTCCATCGTTTAGATAAATAGGGCAGAAAGAGAGCTACAACAATAATCTGTCCTACCCCAAAAACACTATACGACAATCCAATAGACAAGGAATTCCAACCATAGCGTTCTTTAGCAATGAATGCCCAAATGCTTGGCCATACAGATTCTGCAAACCAATAAAGAAAAAAGACCAGTAGCACCCAAAGAACCATCGGATATTGTCTGAGTTCCCAAAGAGCTCCCAAAGGATTTGCACGCTTAATATTAAAACAGCGCCTATTTTGTATGGGAAGAGTTTCTGGAAGCATAGCCCACACAAAAATAAAAATAATAAGTGAAAAACCAGCAGAAAAATAAAATGGAGTACGCGGGCCGAATTGTCCTAAAAAACCGCCTATAAACGAACCTAAAATAAACCCTAATCCGGATGCAATTCCTAACAAACCGAAGTTGCGCGTTCGCGTTTTATCATCGGATATATCAGCGATATAAGCCATACAAACTGCTAAACCAGCACCGCTCACCCCTGATAAAAGACGTCCAATAAACAATATAGGATAGCTCCACGCTATAGCGCATATGAAATGACCAATCATAAAACTGATAAGAGAGATAAGCAAAATAGGACGACGTCCATAACGATCAGAAAGATTTCCAATAGCAGGAGCAAACAGAAATTGCATGGCTGAATAAGCTGCCAGTAATTTCCCTCCTTCAATAGAAGATTTCCTAATATCATCTCCCATCAACAGAGCAAAATATTCAGGCAAAATAGGATTAATGATTGTGGTACCAACAATATCCAATAACAAAGTAATGAAAACTAAAAGAAGTCCACGGCGAATAAGCTTTGGATTAAGTGTTTTATCATTGATAGCATGCATATTGTGTTCCCCACTATCTTCTGAACTCTACCTCTTGTTAAAAATCGCTAGATAGCATTATTTTCATAAAAACTATGGTTAAAGTAAAAAATTTAGAAAAAACCAAAAAATATTACAAATTTTTACTTTATCTGATACGTAACACTGCATGCATTTTTGTAAATTATCCTCACCATTTTCAAAAATGACTTGGTGAATATAATGAAAAATTACTATTAATAATATACTTATTATAATATTATTAATATAGATATATTATAAAATATACACAAATGATTATAGGATAATTAATATAAAAGTAATAATATTTAAAATATAAATACAAAATTTATAAACAAATATAGTTATTATACAATAAAATATCTATGTATATTTATATATAAAGTGTTATATGTTATTGTAAACGCAATACTAATCTTATTATAATAGTAAAATATCATTTTTAGTGATTACTTATTGATTAATTCTTAATATAAAAATGGTGAATAAAATGCGAAGAATATTCCAATTAATGTTAATCTCAGTTTTGGGTACAGGATGTGATATCCAAGATTCTAGCGTAAACAAGGATACTCCAGCACACAAAACGGAAATACAACAAACATTAGAAGTAAATCTAGATGCATATACCTTAAATAAACTGAATACTCTTCTTGAAAAACGTTCGAAGGTTAATAATCATGAGAGAGGAGAAATGATCAGCGTGCTATCTGAAGCTTTTTTAGGAACACCTTACAAAGCGAATATGTTACATGGCACAGAAAATATACCAGAAAAACTGATAATCGATTTTAGAGGTTTAGATTGCTTCACTTATCTAGACTATGTTGAAGCATTACGGAAATCAACATCGCAAACAGAATTCATAAATAATGTCATAAAAACACGTTATGTTGATGGGAATGTTAGCTTTTTGAACCGGAAGCACTTTTTCACTGATTGGGCTTATAGAGAATATAAACAAGCCGATGACATAACCGCACAGCTAAGCCCTAATACAGTAAGCACTGAAAAGTATCTCAATAAAAAAGCTAATAGTGGAAATTACCTTCCTGGGCTACCAATTGTTAAACGCAATATAACGTATATTCCAAGTAACTTTATTAATGAAGAGGTTATAAGCCGTTTACAAACTGGTGATTTCATTGGTATTTATACCAAACTTGCTGGATTGGATGTAACCCATGTAGGTTTCTTTATCATGACAGACAATGGCCCAATGTTACGAAATGCTTCTTCACGAAAAGAAAATGAAAAAGTAGTAGATTCACCTTTTATGGATTACGTCACGAAAACACCAGGAATCATTGTTTTAAGAGCTCTCCAATAAAATATATGGGGGATAGAAATGTCCCTCATACTACCAAACATGGATTCAAATCAGCACTTAAGTCATCAAGATAAATATTCAAATTCATGCAATCTGTGCAAATACAATGTTTTTGTTTACGATTTTAATCGCAATATCAGATAATTCTAGTCTAGCTTCGTATATTGAGAAAACCGCCAACTTAATATCAATAATTACTTTTTTCCATTATAATTGGAGATCATAAAATTGACTTACAATACCAAATAATGATAAAGTTGTTATACTCATCACCGCACATAAAAAGCCTCGTTTTATTTCATGACGTTCCTTTTTCTTGCAAATAACTGCTTATACTTAATCAAGCATGATAGTCTTCAAAATTCTGACTTTTCGACACATTATTGTCTCCTTATTAAGATCACACTCTCGTACTCATATTAAAGTCGATCAGCAAAAAAAAGACATTGATTTTTAATCAATAAAAAAAACATGGAAAAGGCATTTTTGTGCTTACTTTCTTTGTCACTTAACCTATAAAATTATTTTAACCGCAAAATTTAATTCTGTCTGCCTCAATCGCGCACGGATATTTGTCATAGGGAAAAACCATGCCAAAACGCACAGATATAAAATCTATTCTTATCATTGGAGCAGGACCCATTGTTATCGGTCAGGCGTGTGAATTTGACTATTCAGGCACACAAGCTTGCAAAGCTCTAAAAGAAGAAGGTTATCGAATAATTTTAGTGAATTCCAATCCCGCCACCATTATGACAGATCCAGATTTAGCTGATGCGACTTATATTGAGCCCATTACTCCTGAAATAGTTGCACAAATTATTGCTCGTGAACGTCCTGACGCCCTTTTACCAACTATGGGAGGTCAAACTGCACTCAATACTGCTTTATCATTAAAGCGTATGGGAATTTTAGACCGCTACCATGTTGAAATGATAGGTGCAAACGCAGATGCTATTGATAAAGCGGAAGATCGAGCCCTATTTCGCAAGGCAATGGCAAAAATTGGTTTAGAAACACCACGTTCTATGTTAGCCAATGCAACGGAACTCAAAGAAGAAAATCGCCAGCAGCATGCAAAAATGCGCGATGAACTTAAAGCGAAATTTTCTGGTGATGCGCTTGACCAAGCACTAGAAGAACTTGAACGCAATTGGCGACACACAGAAGCCGACCGCAAACAACATTATATCGCACATGCAACAGCAAAAGCGGTTCAAGCTCTTGATGTTATTGGTCTTCCAGCTATTATCCGTCCTTCATTCACCCTTGGCGGTACCGGTGGAGGAATCGCTTACAACCGTTCTGAATTTTATGAAATCATTGAACGCGGACTTGAGGCTTCGCCTACAACAGAGGTTTTGATTGAAGAAAGTGTTTTAGGATGGAAAGAATATGAGATGGAAGTCGTTCGCGATAAGAACGATAACTGTATCATTGTTTGTTCTATTGAAAACATTGACCCTATGGGAATTCACACTGGCGATTCAATCACCGTAGCGCCTGCCCTCACTTTAACAGATAAAGAATATCAATGTATGCGCAATGCTTCAATTGCCGTATTGCGTGAAATTGGTGTTGAAACCGGTGGATCAAATGTACAGTTTGCTGTTAACCCTGAAAATGGCCGCCTCATCGTCATTGAAATGAACCCGCGTGTTTCCCGCTCTTCAGCGCTTGCCTCAAAAGCAACAGGTTTTCCAATTGCCAAGGTAGCAGCTAAGCTAGCAGTTGGCTACACACTTGATGAATTAAAAAATGATATTACTGGTGGTGCAACACCAGCATCATTCGAACCTTCTATTGACTATATTGTTACCAAAATTCCTCGTTTTGCCTTCGAAAAATTTCCTGGTTCATCATCTGTCTTAACAACTGCGATGAAATCTGTAGGAGAAGTGATGGCAATCGGTCGCACCTTTCAAGAATCACTGCAAAAAGCGCTCCGTGGACTTGAAACGGGTCTTACCGGTCTTGATGAAATTGTGATCCCTGAACATGCTGAAGGTGATGAAAAGAGTTCCATACGCTCCGCCATTGCAATACCAAGTCCTGATCGTCTACGTTACATTGCCCAAGCAATGCGGACAGGCTTGCCTTTAAATGAAATTCATCAAATCAGCAAAATTGATCCATGGTTTCTAGAACAAATAGCCTCAATTATTGAAATGGAACAGCGCATCCGCACCCATGGTTTGCCCCAAGATGCAGACAATCTACGCATGTTAAAAGCTATGGGTTTTTCGGATGCACGTTTAGCCACCCTTACAGGACAAGAGCCCGATAATATAGCTGCTTTGCGCAAAACGCTTAATGTTAAGCACGTTTTCAAACGAATTGACACTTGCGCAGCTGAATTTTCTTCACCTACCGTGTATATGTATTCAACCTATGAAGTTCCCTTTGCAGGTGTAGAACACTCAGAAGCACAAGTTTCTGACCGCAAAAAAATTGCTATTTTAGGCGGGGGACCAAACCGCATCGGACAAGGCATTGAATTTGACTATTGTTGCTGCCACGCTGCTTTTGCGCTACGTGATGCAGGTTTCGAAGCGATTATGATTAACTGTAATCCTGAAACTGTCTCAACAGACTATGATACTTCTAATCGTCTTTATTTTGAATCTTTAACGACAGAAGATGTACTCGCTGTTTTAGAAACAGAACAGAAAAAAGGCGAATTGGTTGGGGCCATTGTCCAATTTGGTGGACAAACACCATTAAAATTAGCAAGCGCACTAGAAAAACATAATATCCCTATCTTAGGCACTTCACCTGATTCCATCGATTTGGCAGAAGACAGAGACCGTTTTCAAAAATTGTTGTTCAAACTTAACCTCACACAGCCTAAAAACGGTATTGCCCATTCAATCGAACAAGCACGCCTCATCGCCCATGAACTAGGCTTTCCATTGGTTGTGCGCCCTTCTTATGTTTTAGGAGGACGTGCTATGCAAATTATCCGCGATGAGCGCGGCTTGCAAAATTATTTGCTTGAAAGTGTACCTGAACTGATTCCAGAAGATATTAAATCTCGCTATCCCAGCGACAAAACGGCACAAATCAACACATTGCTTGGTAAAAATCCACTTTTATTTGATACCTATCTAACAGAAGCAATTGAAGTTGATGTTGATTGTCTATGTGATGGAGAAAAAACACTCGTCGTTGGCATTATGGAACATATTGAAGAAGCCGGTATTCACTCTGGTGATTCAGCATGTTCTTTACCAGTGCATACGCTCTCACATAAAATAGTAGCTGAATTAGAGCGTCAAACCAAAGCATTAGCACAAGCACTTCATGTTCGTGGCTTAATGAATGTACAATATGCCATTAAAGATGGAACAATTTATGTCTTAGAAGTTAATCCCCGTGCTTCGCGTACTGTCCCATTCGTTGCAAAAACCATTGGTCGTCCCATTGCCAAAATAGCCGCACGTATTATGGCAGGAGAAACTCTCCACAAAGCGCTTCAAGCTTATGGTGGACTACCCTCTATACAACAAAAACAACATATCGCTGTCAAAGAAGCCGTTTTTCCTTTTGCTCGTTTTTCAGGTGTCGACACACTTCTTGGTCCAGAAATGCGTTCAACCGGTGAAGTTATGGGACTTGATTACAAATTTGCTCTTGCTTTTGCTAAAGCCCAACTTGGAGCTGGTGTTGAACTTCCAAAAGAAGGAACTTTGTTCGTTTCTGTAAGAGATGAAGACAAAAAACGTATCTTAAATCCCGTAAAACTTTTAACTGAACTGGGCTTTTCTGTTTTAGCAACAAGTGGAACACAGAAATTTCTTGCTGAACATAATGTTGAAGCAAAAAAAATCAACAAAGTGCTAGAGGGGCACCCCCATATTGAAGATGCCATTCGTAATCGACAAATTCAATTGATTTTTAATACAACCAGTACTGCCAGTGCCATCTCAGACTCAAAATCACTACGCTATGCAGCACTTATGCAAAAAGTCCCCTATTATACAACAATAGCTGGAGCAAAATCCGTAGTGGAAGCCATCGAAGCACTCAAAAAAAGTAGCCTTGAAGTGCGCTCACTGCAAAGTTATTTCACTTAAAACTTTTATATGCAGCAAAATATACCGCCCTTTCTTTATCTTCGTATAAAAATACCAATTAAGACTTGCATTTTATCTCAAAAACCTTTATATGAGTTTCATCGAACTTTCGGTTATGTGACTTTCTTTCCTGTGCGATCTGCACTTTCGACGAAACTTCTCCCACCTAATTTCGATCTAAAACCGTATTGAATGCTTTTAGCTTCAGTACACAATATAATTATATATTCTAAGGAGTTTCCTATGTCTACAGGAACAGTTAAGTGGTTTAACACAACAAAAGGTTTCGGATTCATTCAGCCTAGTGATGGAAGTGCAGATGTATTCGTACATATTTCCGCTGTCGAGCGTTCTGGTCTCAATAATCTTAATGAAGGGCAAAAAATTTCCTATGAAGTTCTTCAAGATCGTCGTTCTGGGAAATTTGCCGCTGGTAATCTTAGCGCACTTTGATATTCAAATTTTAGATGCTATTTCAAAATCCTCACCTGCAAAGATGAGGATTTTTGTTCTTTATGAAGCATAATTTATCCTTATAAAACAAAATACTGCCTATCTATTTTGCAAAATTATAAAAATACTTCTGTCCCTCCCCTTATGCCATAAATCCTCCAAACACCTTCCTTGTAAAAACTTCAAAAACAAAGATACAAATTCCATATTTTAAACAAAACTTTCTAGGTATTTTCCGACAGTTTTTTATTGCACACAATGTAATCTTTTATAAAATGCCCTTAAAAAGAGCGATGACCCTTTTTGATATCGTATAAGGACTGAAATTATGGCTTTTATTGCCGACAAACTCTCATACATTAAACCTTCTGCAACAATTACTGTTTCCCAAAAAGCACGTGCTTTGAAAGCGTTAGGACGTGATGTTATCGCTTTAAGTGCCGGAGAACCAGATTTTGATACACCAGACAATATCAAAAATGCTGCTATTGAAGCTATTCGACGTGGGGAAACAAAATACACGCCTATATCTGGTATTCCAGAATTGCGACAAGCAATTGCTGCAAAATTTCAAAGAGAAAATCATCTCTCTTATCAACCAGAGCAAATTATTGTTGCTACCGGTGGTAAGCAAATCCTCTTTAATGCATTGATGGCAACTTTGAATAAAGGAGATGAAGTAATCATTCCTTCCCCTTATTGGGTCAGTTATCCAGAAATGGTTACCCTCAACGGTGGTATACCTATCTTTGTAGAAACCAAAGCCGAGTTTTCTTATAAACTTCAACCACAAGAGTTAGAAGCTGCCATTACGAAAAAAACCAAATGGTTCATCTTTAACTCTCCTTCAAATCCATCAGGTGCCGCTTATACGCATGATGAATTAAAAAAGCTAACGGATGTTTTAATGAAATATCCTCATGTTCATATCCTCACCGACGATATCTATGAACATCTCACATATGGAGGGTTTACCTTTGTCACCCCAGCAGAGGTAGAACCAGAGCTTTATGATCGTACACTAACAATGAATGGTGTTTCTAAAGCCTATTCTATGACGGGTTGGCGAATCGGTTATGCAGGGGGCCCGCAAGAATTAATTAAAGCCATGGATACCATTCAAGGTCAACAAACATCTGGTACAAGTTCTATCTCACAATGGGCGGCTGTCGAAGCACTCAATGGTCCCCAAGACTTTATAACTCAAAATAAAAGTGTTTTCCAAGCACGCCGTGATCTCGTGGTTTCCATGTTGAACCAAGCTCCTGGTATTCACTGTCCAACGCCAGAAGGTGCCTTTTATGTTTATCCTTCCTGTGCAAAACTCATTGGAAAGAAAACACCCAATGGCCAAGTTATTACGAATGATGAAGACTTTGTAATAGCGCTTCTAGAAGCAGAATCAATTGCTGTCGTTCATGGATCTGCTTTTGGGCTTGGGCCAGCTTTTCGTATTTCTTATGCGGCATCAGAAAAATTGCTTGAGGAAGCTTGCTTACGTATCCAGCGCTTTTGTAATAATTTGCTTTAAAAACCTTGAACTCATCTGTTTTTACAATTTTTCGTTGCCAAACAGCTGATCTGAAAGATTTTCAGTCATTTGAATATAGCGTAAGTAAATGGATTCTACAGAAAATATGTATCGATAAAACAACATGGAGATATTTTCTTAGAACAAAGCAAAAAATGATATAAT
Organism: Bartonella taylorii 8TBB; assembly: GCF_902825155.1. Classification (GTDB taxonomy): domain Bacteria; phylum Pseudomonadota; class Alphaproteobacteria; order Rhizobiales; family Rhizobiaceae; genus Bartonella; species Bartonella taylorii_A. The sequence continues at coordinate 109,174 of NZ_CADEAG010000002.1, read as the reverse complement.
TATAAAACACATCTTTATCTTCTTTTCCTCATATGGAACGTGCTATTGGCATCTTTCACTTTATGATCAAGAAATCACTCTTTTCGAATTTTATAGCCATATTAAATGACTATCACCAAAAAACGCCTTTCCATACTCATGCAGCTTACACTTCTCAAATTAAATTCGTATTGCTAAAGAAAATTTGACACTTATAAATCCTATGCTTCTCAATCAAACTTTTCCTATTCCGCAATAATTATTATAATCCTAATATTCCTCAAAGCTCCTCATCACACCTTGAGGTGCCTGAAAAATATTGAATACCCATAAAATTTTTGGAAGTTTTTTCTTATTATTTGCTAAGAAATCTACATTTTTAGAGGATCTTCCAAAAAATAAAAAAAAAGCCGAACAAACGCTCGGCAAATTTAGAAAACCCCCAGAGATAAAATCAATCTGAAAGATTCTCATAAGGGAACACTCAAGAAAATGCAATGGGAGGCAACATAATCAAGAGATGGTATTTTATGTCATTTTATGAGAAAAAGCACAATAAAGACTTAAGCGTACCTGCTATGCAATAAATACATAGCTTAAAATATCACATCATTAAAAAGACCACTGACGCGCTTTTAAAAAAATATAATCTCGAAAAGCCTTCAACTTTACCAAATTCTTTAAAGCGTAAGGGTAACAAAAAAAAGTATCAAAGGAAGGAATATCAACAACCTCAGGAAAAAGACGCACGAGTCGCTCATCATTATTCACAATATAATCGGGAAGCACAGCGATACCAAGATCACACATAATCGCCTTCTTGATTGAAATAATATTATTGATTCGTAATACTGAAAGACGCAAAGAACCATCACTTCTACCAGCTTTTTCCAACCAATTTAAACCAGACAAATAAGGTGGAACAGGTTCTCCAAATGAAATAATCCGGTGTGCATCCAGCTCAGACAATGTTTCTGGTTTTCCATGATTTGCAATATAACTTTTCGAAGCATAAACATGCATATGAATTGTAAAGAGTTTTCTTTGTATAAGATCAGGCTGCTGGGGTTGTTGTAAACGAACAGCACAGTCTGCGTGACGCATCGTTAGGTCGAGTTCTTTATCATCAAACAAGAGCTGAACCCGTATATCCGGATAAAGACTAAGAAATTCTGGCATACGCTCCACAAGCCATCCTGCTCCCATTCCAAAGGTCGATGTAACCCGTAAATTTCCTGCTGGCTTTTCACAGCTTTCACTTAATTGCGAGCGTGCACTTTCAAGCTTCATCAAAACATCATGCGTTGTCCGATACAGAATTTCACCCTGCTCTGTTAAGATTAACCCCCGCGCATGACGCTGAAACAAGGACACACCAACATCGCTCTCTAAAGCTGAAACCTGTCGTGAAATGGCTGATTGGGATAAATGAAGCTTTTGTGCCGCATGTGTAAAAGATCCCGCTTCTGCGACAGCATGAAAAACCCTCAACTTATCCCAATCCAACGGTGACGTCACAATTCTACCTCTAATTTTTTCATTTTTAATAAATTGTCATGTTTGTAGATCTAAAAAACGTTCTGCCTCCAACGCCGCCATACACCCCCTACCCGCTGCTGTTACAGCTTGACGAAATGTTTCATCTGTTACATCACCTGCAGCAAAAACACCAGCAATGCTTGTTGCTGTTGAATCTGGTTCTGTCCATAAATAACCGCCTCGTTTTTGTTTCAGTTGCCCTTCAAACAAAGAAACAGCAGGATCATGACCAATGGCAATAAATATTCCCTCTGCATTCACCTTAATTTCTTGACCGGTTTTAACATTTTTAAGGCGTGCACCGGTTACAACAGCTCCCCTTGAGTCCTGAGCTGGCAAACCAACAATTTCTTCTACCACATGATCCCAAAGAACACGTACATTATCGCAAGCAAGCAATCTATCTTGCAAAATTTTTTCTGCCCTAAAATAACCCCGCCGATGAACCACGCTTACACTCTTTGCCAAATGGGATAAATAAAGAGCTTCTTCAACAGCTGTATTTCCACCTCCCACAACAATGACATCCTTATCACGATAAAAGAAACCATCACATGTAGCGCAGGCAGAAACACCGCCACCCATAAAAGTCTGTTCACTTTCCAAACCAAGCCAACGCGCTTGCGCTCCTGTTGCAATAATCAGCGCATCGCAACAATATTGCGTTCCTGAATCTCCATATAAAATAAAAGGGTACTTCAATAAATCAGCCTTTGTAATACTATCATAGACAATTTTTGTACCCATATTTTCGGCTTGTTTTGCCATTTGTTCCATCAACCATGGTCCTTGAATTGGATCAGCAAAACCTGGATAATTTTCAACATCAGTTGTAATCATCAACTGACCGCCCTGCTGTAAGCCAGTAACTAAAACCGGCTTGAGCATTGCTCTTGCCGCATAGATCGCCGCTGTATAACCAGCTGGACCCGAGCCAATAATAAGCAACCGAATATGCGATTGTGCCATAGAATCCCCTTCACTTTTCCTTACTTAATTGTTCTATAAATTATAACGGAATGCTGTATTAAAAAAACATTTTTCAACAACCTCAATTATGGTGTATACGTATTTTTTTCAAATTTAGTGAAAAGGTTTGGTTGCCAATTCATCCAATCCTGCTTAATGTAAAAACCAGTTTTTACCCTATAAAGAAAAAAACGTAAATTCTTATGAGCACAAAACCATAATAAAAAAAGATACAAAGATAGGGAACGATCATTTTTCAATTTATTATCAATGTTTGTGCACGTTTTGCGTTAATCATGGGAGGAGCAATGCTTCTACCAATTTTTGTAGATTTGCACGACAGCAACCATAATTGGATAACCTTTCTTTACTCTTGCGCCATAACTACCGTATTAGCAACTCTGATTCTTTTAGCCACAAGAGGCGCCACCTGCCGTTTTTCAGCACGGCTTGGCTTTATGCTCACTGTCTGCCTTTGGCTAACAGGAAGCATCGTGGGCGCCTTACCTCTTTACCTTTCGCCTCTCCCAATTTCTCTAGCAGAAGCCATCTTTGAATCCGTCTCTGGAATCACCACCACAGGCTCTACAGTACTCACGGGCCTTGACAATTTATCGCGCAGTATTTTGTTATGGCGTTCTATCATATGCTGGATTGGAGGCATTGGCTTTATCGGTTTAGCGTTATTGCTTTTGCCTTCACTCCGTGTCGGGGGAGTGCAACTTTTTCATATGGAATCATCCGATAAATCTGAAAAAATATTGCCCCGTATCAATCAAATTGCCAATGGGATTATCATAGCCTATGTTGGATTAACATTTGCTTGTATGCTTTCCTATTTTGCTTCGGGCATGAGCTTATTTGATGCCATCAACCATGCAATGAGCACGATAGCAACAGCTGGATTTTCAACTCACGACGCCTCTTTTGGCTACTTCTCTGATAAACCAGCCATCTTGATTATTTCAACAATCTTTATGTTGCTCTCCGCACTACCCTTCGTGCTTTATGTTAAATTAGTGCTTCCTGGCCACTCCAAACGCTTCATTGATCCACAAGTGATCGTTTTTTTCTATATTGTTTTTCTCTTCAGCTTTGCTTTAGCAGCATGGCTACGATTTCATGATCATCGCGCTTTCCATTTAATTTTTCTTGATGTCATTTTTCATCTTTCATCCATCATTAGCACAACTGGCTATAGCGCAGAAGATTATCAACTTTGGGGGCCGTTTGCGCTTGGAATTTTCTTCATTGTTTCTTTTACAGGTGGATGTGCTGGTTCTACCTCTGGTGGAATGAAAATTAATCGCTTAATTATCCTTTGGCGTATTACACAAACAAATATAGAAAAACTTCTTTTTCCTAATGTCATTGTAAAAGCGCGCTACGACCATTCAAACATCTCGAATGATGTTGCCAAAGCAGTTTTATTTTTTGTATGTCTTTATATGTTTTGTCTTCTTATCGGCACTGCACTTTTGCTTACAACTGGTCTTGACTTTACTTCTGCTTTTACGGGGGTCTTAACAGCTCTTTCAAATATTGGCCCAGGTTTTGGAGATATTATTGGTCCTGCTGGCAATTTCTCTACAATTAATGATAATGCCCTATGGATTTTGAGTTTTCTCATGCTCGCTGGGCGCCTTGAAATTATAACCATATTCGTACTTTTTATCCCCGCTTTCTGGCGTGAACAATTTTAATGCATAGCATTTAATTCCAAGTGATAAGAAATTGACAATATAAACACTACACATAACTAACAAAATAGTCCCTAAAGTAGGAACCTACACCTCTCTTTTTAGGCACATTAACTGTTTAAAATGGATGCAAAACACCAAGAACTCTCCCGTATCAGATCCTTCACGTCAGACGAGATCTTACAACATTCTTGCTTTGTGCACCTTCCTCATCAAAGAAAGGCTTCATGTAATATTTCAATATACCTTATCAACAGTCTTTAATTAAGAAAAACATAGAGGACTTCTAGTAAAAATATTTTTTTCTATTACAATACGCCTGTCATACTTTTATTATTGCAAAATACACAATCACTTCCACTACTGAAGCAACACGAACAGCTTTAACAGTCCAGTCTTTATAGAAAGAATACCACGCTATATTCTCAAAAAGCATTACCTGAATAAGAAACGATCATCCCTTCCCTGTATTTATATCACTCTAAAAATATAAAATTTTAGCTTTTCTATCAAAGATTTTGACAGCTTATCGTTACATCACCTTAAAAAGGTGCTAAATTCTACGAAATAACATTTGCATTATTAAGCCATTCACTTGAAATATTTATTTGTGGAGACCTTTAAAGATGGCACACTTTCTCCTCTTGCCAAGAAGATTTCCAATATATTCAAAGTGTTTTTTCCACAAACATTTCCTCGTAAACGCTCCCAATTGCTGCTGCTTCCTTTTCCAAAGGAAAGTTGGCACGAACATGGGCTAAAGCTCTTTGCCCTGCTAGCATTGTTTTTTCTAAATCAGTAAAATAAGGTTCAATCGCTGCTGTTAAAGCTGCTCCATCTCCTGCTTTCACAACCGTTCCTGTTCCCTCTACCACCAATTCTTTAAAAATTCCCACATCGCTGGTCACGACAGCTGTCTGTGATGCCATTGCCTCCAATGGTGTCAAACCAAAACCTTCCAAACGAGAAGGAGTCACATAAAGTGACAGACGACGATACCACAGAGGTATATCAAGCCTCTCACCAAGAAAAATAATGCGATCGCTCAAACCGGCCTCAGCAATCTTCTGACGTAATTTTTTTTCAAAACTATAATGTTGCTCTGTAGTTCGACCAGCGATAAGCGCTGTCCACTCAGGATAGTGGGGCAATAATGTTATCATTGCATCCACAAACAGATCAGTTCCCTTTGCGTAGCGCACACGCCCAAAACACCCCACCGCATATTTTCCTAGAAACCCTGCTGCTGGGAAAAAATCATCAACAGTCTCCGGTGGTGAAAAACGCCTAACATCCACCCCATGCATAATAACTTGATGAGGCACTTCTAGATAAGTCCCCGTACATGCACTGGTAGCAATAACCTTATCCATACGACGAAGCAACCATTTGGTAAAAGGTTTGTGTTTGCGTCGAGATGCCGAAGTAAAAATGAGTTTAAGCTTCATTCGCAAAACATCCCGAAGAAATACTCCGCAAAGCATCTCAATATTGCGCCGAGCATGCCAAATACGAAACGGCCTCCCCTTTGGACTTTTCCAAAGTCCAAAAAGGTCACTAAAGGAAAGAAACGGTAAATCTCGCGGTAACCCAAATCCAAAAGTGGATATATGCATACCCTGTTCTCGCTGCAATGGAACGAGTTGGATAACTGTAGAGGTCACTCCTGATAAGCGCTTTTTAAAGTGAGGAGCAATAATCTCCGTTTCTTCCAAAGATACATGCATAACAAATTAGATGTACTGAACCTTAATAATTTCGTAATTATGCGAACCGCCTGGTGCATTCACCTCAATCACATCACCTTCTTGCTTGCCAATGAGTGCACGCGCAATAGGGGATGAAATAGAGATTTTACCAGTTTTGACATCAGCCTCTTGATCACCAACGATCTGATAAACCTTTTTCTCTTCAGTATCTTCGTCCAAAAGCTTGATAGTGGCTCCAAACTTAATTTTGTCACCTGAAAGGCGTGAGACATTAATAACTTCCGCCCGTGCAATATAGTCTTCAAGCTCATTTATACGCCCCTCATTATGACTTTGTGCCTCTTTAGCAGCGTGATATTCAGCATTTTCTGATAGATCACCATGTGCACGTGCTTCGGAAATTGCTTCAATAATTCGCCGACGTTCCTGTTGTTGGCGCCAACGTAACTCTTCTTTAAGACTTTCAAAACCAGCTGTAGTCATCGGAACTTTTTCCATAATCCGTCCCTTTCTATTACACGGAAGGTTTAATAAAAACACAAAAAACGGCCTCCAAAATCACTTTTGGAATCCGAAAACCATAATCCTCACTCATTATATAGTACAGTATCCCCGTTTTCCATATAAAAATAAAAAGGGAATAAAGTATTCACCAATTGTGTTTAAGCTATCTACTATTTTAGCGTTTAAAATGCCAAACCGCATTCCAACCATGAGAATTCTAAAGAAGAAATAATTGTATTTTTTTCTGTTTTATCATAACCTAACGGAAGAGATCTCATATGAAGAGAAAAGAAAATCTCTAAAGGAAGCCTCTACAAAAAATGAAAAAGCTCGTAATTTTTTTTGTTTTTGGCTCTCTCTCTCTAACCTCAACGGTATCCGGAGCTGCAGATGCCTTTACCACAAACAACCTTAATCTTAGAACGGGACCAAGCATTCAATATACGCTTCGCGGCTTAATCCCCGCAGGAAAGTTGGTATTTGTCCAAACATGTAAAAGGAACTGGTGCAACATCAGATATAACACCCAAACAGGTTGGGTATCATCTCGTTACCTCTCATTTAAAAATGGAAATGATCTTTATCAAACATACACAACTCTTCCAGTAACAAATTACAATACATACAGTCATTATCCACGGTAGCCACAGTAAATATTATAAATAAACGCCCTGTCAACAGCATGGCGCAAATGAGATAGTGTAGATGAACGACTACAAATGTCACCACACCTCTAAAAACCCAAAGAACCTCCTTAAAGAATTAGTCTCATATCCCAAACCTATCAAATATCCTATGAAACATACAATAAACCGAAAAAAACTGCTAATTAACGTTTTGTCGTTATCGCGATTAAATTGTAAAATTGAGTATTTCGTTTAAAACCACAAGCACTTTTTTATATCAAAAAGGATGCAATAATGAAAAACGGTGTCACAGCAACAGTAGAAGCTCTTTCTGCCCTGATTGCGTCAGGCAATCCCCTTTTTAAGAATGGCGTATTATGGACACCCCACCGCCCTGCTCGTCCTGAAAAATCTGAAGGTGGCATTCCATTTCAACTCGAAACATCTTTTGAACCTGCCGGGGATCAACCCCAAGCAATCAAAACTCTGATTGAAGGGATAGAAAAGGATGAGCGTACACAAGTGCTTTTGGGTGTTACCGGTTCAGGAAAAACCTATACAATGGCCAAAATCATTGAAAAGACACAACGTCCAGCTTTGATCTTAGCACCAAATAAAACTTTAGCAGCACAGCTTTACGGAGAATTTAAAAGCTTTTTTCCCCACAATGCCGTCGAATATTTTGTTTCTTATTATGACTATTATCAGCCAGAAGCCTATGTTGCGCGCTCTGACACTTATATTGAAAAAGAATCTTCTATCAATGAACAAATCGACCGTATGCGCCATGCTGCAACACGTGCTGTACTTGAACGTGATGATGTCATTATTGTTGCATCTGTATCCTGTATCTACGGAATTGGTTCAGTAGAAACCTATACTGCCATGACCTTTGAAATAAAAAAAGGTGACAAACTCAATCAACGACAATTACTCACTGATTTAGTTGCTCAACACTATCGTCGACAAAATATCAACTTTATTCGTGGTTCCTTTCGTGTCCGAGGAGATATAATTGAAATTTTTCCTGCCCACCTTGAAGATCGTGCTTGGCGTATTTCTCTTTTTGGCAATGAAGTAGAAACAATTACTGAGTTTGATCCCCTCACAGGCCAAAAAACAGGTGATCTTCAATCAATTAAAATTTATGCCAATTCACACTACGTAACACCACGCCCAACATTAAATCAGGCAATGAAGTCCATCAAAATGGAACTGGTGCAACGCCTTGCCGAATTAAATGCCGCGGGACGTCTTTTAGAGGCACAACGTTTAGAACAGCGTACAATTTTTGATTTGGAAATGTTAGAAACAACCGGCTCATGCGCCGGAATTGAAAATTATTCACGCTATTTAACAGGGCGTAAACCCGGTGAACCACCTCCAACCTTGTTTGAATATATTCCAAACAATGCTCTCGTTTTTATCGATGAAAGCCATGTCACTATTCCCCAAATTGGTGGCATGTACCGAGGTGATTTTCGAAGAAAAGCAACCTTAGCAGAATATGGATTTCGTCTCCCTTCCTGTATGGACAATCGTCCCTTACGCTTTGAAGAATGGGATGCCATGCGCCCACAAACTATTGCTGTCTCTGCAACGCCTGGACGCTGGGAAATAGAACAAGCTCACGGCATTTTTGCTGAACAAATTATTCGCCCAACAGGATTGATTGATCCAGCAACAGAAATTCGCCCAGCCTCCAGCCAAGTCGATGATGTTGTGAACGAAATTCGTAAAACAATTCAAAAAGGCTACCGTACCTTAGTAACTGTCCTAACCAAGCGTATGGCCGAAGATTTGACAGAATATCTCCATGAACAAGGCATTCGCGTACGCTATATGCATTCTGACATTGATACGTTAGAACGTATTGAAATTCTACGTGATCTTCGGCTTGGCACCTTTGATGTTCTCATCGGTATTAACTTACTTCGGGAAGGTTTAGATATTCCAGAATGCGGTTTTGTTGCTATTCTAGATGCCGATAAAGAGGGGTTTTTGCGCTCTGAAACTTCGCTCGTACAAACAATTGGACGCGCTGCACGCAATGTAGATGGCCGCGTTATCCTTTACGCAGATACAATCACAGGTTCCATAGAACGCGCCTTACAGGAGACACAAAGACGTCGACAAAAACAAATAGCTTACAATGAAGAGCACCATATCACACCAACCAGTATCAAAAAAAATATCAATGATATTCTCAATTCAGGAGGCGAAAACAACCATACTTCCACAAATATTCCTGATTTTATCAGGCAAAACAATATGGTTGGCAACAATTTAACACTCCACATTAAATCCCTTGAAAAATCAATGCATGAAGCAGCTGCTGATCTTGACTTTGAAGAGGCAGCACGACTTCGCGATGAAATCAAACAATTACAAAAGATAGAACTAGAAATCGCGGAGAATCCCTTAACACATCATAGAGAACAATCCAGCCATGACCCGATATTACAATCAAGTCTTTTCTCCAAACCAGACCTTGATCACATGGGACCAACCATGGATACTGGTATTTTGGAAAATAGAAAAGGAAAATCTCGTAAAAGCACCCCTAACCAAGCGACCATAAAACGAAAAAAAACGCGTCCAACAAAGGAGCGAAAAAATTAAAATCACCAAAAATAATCTTTTGCTCTTCTAAAAAAATAACTAAAAATGAAAAGCAACAAATATTGCCCTAAAAATAGATAACCTCAAACATTAAGGATGCTCCAATTTGTTTAAAACAACATAAGAAAGAACATTTTACAAAAAACTCTTAAAATTATTGACTTTTTAAGCAATTTTTCTTGTTAAACAACGTTATAAAAAAATCCCTAAAACTATCAAAAAGCGCCAAAAATACTTCTAAAACCTAAACGAGCACAAAAAAATTAAAGAGAATGTCTCTCATATATCAAAAAAAGTTCCCGCAATATATTATTTTATACAGTTATAATCTGATATCGAACTCAATATTTAGCCTCATAAGAGAGTAGTCAAACAGGACTGTATTCTATCACACAAATAAAGTAAAATAAGGTTTTATCATAGCACCATAAGCCTATTATAAAAAACGCTAACTTTTATTCATACACCTATTGTTCAATTCATATTGTATCAAGCAATAAAAAAGTACTCATAAATAAAGAATTTATAACCAATAGTAAAAATCTGCTGCTCTCAGTACAAGCTGCTTAATTAACCTTAAGAAGAGTACATTAATTGAAATCAAAATTCTGTCATGATTTTATTTTATCGTATTAGCAATAGCTTTAACTAAATGAATTTTTATTTTTTTTGTCATAATAAAGTCCAAAATTGTTCAGGCTCTATTCAGTTTGACACGTGTAGGATGTGAAAAATACGAATTTACACAAGGAGCATCATTATGAAAAAGGTGATCAAGCTAGCGGTATTGTCAGCAATGTCAACTCTAACCGTTTTTATGCCGCTAAATGCAACGCTTGCGGATATAATATGGGATCTTACTCACCCTATCACGAAAGAAATAGATGATGCGACAAGGGAAATTGATAAGAAAATTGATGATATCTGGCGTTCTAGTTTGTCTCGTTCCCATTGTTCTGATAGAAACCGCGGCTTTTTTTCTGATGATTTTCAAAAGTTTATTGATGATTTCCACGGGTGTTCTAGTGACAAAGACAAAAGCAAGAAACAGCAACAACAACAACAGCAGCAACAACATCATCACCATCACCATCACCATCACCATCACCATCATCAACATGTTGAAAACAAGACATATCACTACGTCGAGCGCGAAAAGACAAAAGCAGATACGACTCCTAGTACAATTTTAAAAAAACCAGAACAGCCACAAATTGTTTATCAAATAGTACCACAATATCAAATTGTATATCAACAGGTTCCACAAGAACAGATAATTTATGAAGCTCCGCAAACGGTGGAATATGGGCCACACCAGCAATCGTCGGTATCTAATTGGCTTAACTATTGCAAGAAAAAATACCGTTCGTTCAATCCTAAAACAGGCACTTTTCGAGACCGGAATGGTTTGGAACACTTTTGTTATGCTCCAATAAATTAATTTCTGTTCCGTCCTACCAAAAAATCTTAAATAGCACAAAAAACGCTCCAGAGCGTTTTTTGTGTTTATATGCTAACCATTTGAAAAAAAGGTTGTTTTGGCACTCATAGCCTATGCAACTTCCTGAACCATGCCCACAAATAAAACAAACGTCATCACCTAAGGGCAAAACTTTTTCCTTAAGAGATCTCACCAATTCTTCATGAGAACAGAATGGAAAATCCGTACGTCCAATAGAACCACGAAAAAGGACATCACCCAATAAAGCGAAGCGTTCTTTTTCATTGAAATAAATGACATGACTAGGGAAGTGTCCCAGTGTGTGAAAAACCCTAAACTCATGTCCAGCAAAATGCACACACTCACCATCTTCTAACCATATCGAACAACGCACCATGATGCTTTCGGGTGTAAGCCATGATTTAAGAACCATTCTCACCCGTTTTAAACTTCAGCTAGCGTTAGCAAATACTGACTTTGATAGTAAGCCACTTGAGCAAGATGTAAGCGACATGCAAAATATGTTAGAAGATTACCTTGCTTTTGCACGTGGTGAAGGAAGTGAATGTGTCAAAACCTTTGATTTAAATGCTCTTATGCAAAAATTCTCTACCGATGCGCATCTTCACAAACGTAAATTTTCCTACATCATTGAAGGCCCTACACAAATACAAGTACGCCCAAGTGCCTTCACGCGTCTCATCAGCAATCTTGTGTCAAACGCATTTTGTTACGCCAATACTGTCAAACTAACAGCAATATCCCAACAAGAATCTTTCATCATAACTATTGACGATGATGGACCTGGTATTCATAAAAATATGCGCTCAGAAGTCTTTAAGCCATTCTTTAGACTTGATAAAGCACGAAATCAAGATGCGAGTGGAACAGGACTTGGCCTTTCTATTGCTCAAGATATAGCACGTAGCCATGGAGGCAATATTAAATTGGACGATAGCCCTCTAGGGGGCTTGCGCGCTATTATTGATGTCCCCTTTAGCAATTTTCCTTGTTAAACCACATTATAAAAAAATCCCTAAAACTATCAAAACACGCCAAAAACACTTCTAAAACCTAAACGAGCACAAAAAAATTAAAGAGAATGTTTCCCATATATCAAAAAAAGTTCCCGCAATATATTATTTTATACAGTTATAATCTAATATCGAACTCAATAGCCTCACAAGAGAGTAGTCAAACAGGACTGTATTCTATCACACAAATAAAGTAAAATAAGATTTTATCATAGCACCATAAGCTTATGATAAAAAATGCTAACTTTTATTCATACACCCATTGTTCAATTCATATTGTATCAAGCAATAAATAAAGCACTCATAAATAAAGAATTTATAACCAATAGTAAAAATCTGCTGCTCTCAATACACGCTGCTTAATTAACCTTAAGAAGAGTACATTAATTGAAATCAAAATTCTGTCATGATTTTATTTTATTGTATTGGCAATAGGTTTAACTAAATGAATTTTTATTTTTTGTCACAATAAAGTCCAAAATTGTTCAGGCTCTATTCAGTTTGAAACGTGTAGGATGTGAAAAATACGAATTTACATAAGGAGCATCATTATGAAAAGAGTGATCAAGCTAGCGGTATTGTCAGCAATGTCAACTGTAACCGTTTTTATGCCGCTAAATGCAACGCTTGCGGATATGGCATGGTATCATAACTATGATACGATAAGAGAAATAAGGAGGGAGGCTGGTTTACCGTCTCACAATTTTAGCTCCCATTTTTCTCATAGTGAACATCACTCTTTTGATAATCCCCACAAGCGTCATTATGTCAGCCATCAATGGGGAGCACAACAACATCATCATTTTGAACACAAGACATATCATTATGTCGAGCGCAAAAAGACAAAACACAGTAGTATTAATATAAATAACTCAGGAGAAGCTTTAGCAATGGGCATTCTTGCTCTTGCAGCAGGTGCACTTCTCGGCAAAATTTTAAAAAAACCAGAACAACCACAAATTGTTTATCAAATAGCACCACAGCATCAAGTTGTATATCAACAGGTTCCACAAGAACAGATAATTTATGAAGCTCCGCAAACGGTGGAATATGAGCCACTCCAGCAATCGTCGGCACCTAATTGGCTTAACTATTGCAAGAAAAAATACCGTTCGTTCAACCCTAAAACAGGCACTTTTCGAGACCGGAATGGTTTGGAACACTTTTGTTATGCTCCAATAAATTAGTTTCTGTAACAGTTTGCAAAAGAAATCTTAAATGGCACAAAAAATGCTCTAGAGCGTTTTTTGTGTTTATATGCTAACCATTTGAAGAAAAGGGTTGTTTTGGCGCTCATAGCCTATGCGACTTCCTGGACCATGCCCACAAATAAAACAAACGTCATCACCTAAGGGCAAAACTTTTTCCTTAAGAGATCTCATCAATTCTTCATGAGAACAGAATGGAAAATCCGTACGTCCAATAGAACCACGAAAAAGGACATCACCCAATAAAGCGAAGCGTTCTTTTTCATTGAAATAAATGACATGACCAGGGGAGTGTCCCGGTGTATGCAAAACCCTAAACTCATGTCCAGCAAAATGAACACACTCACCATCTTCTAACCATTGGTCAGGGATACAAATGCATGCATCTCTAATGCCGTAACTTTTTGCGCTTTCACTCACAACATCCATCAGGGGCTTGTCATCACGATGAGAACCAATGATTTTAACATTAAGCGCCTCTTTCGCTTGCATTGCCGCTCCTACATGATCAAAATGACCATGTGTTATCCAAATAGCTTCAACGGTAACACCCCTTTTCTGGATCACTTCTTGAACGCGAAGCCAATCACCACCGGGGTCAACCAAAACCCCTACTTTTTGTTCATTATCAAAAAGCAGGGTGCAATTTTGTTGAAAAGGTGTAACTGGAATAATATGTGTACTAAAATTATTCATGATGCCCTTTTCAAAAATAAAATTCTTCCAAGCTTACAAGGCACATTTCCTCCCCTTTTATAAAAAATAGACTGCTCGACAGCTTTATATAACTTATGTAAACTTAAGTTTTGTGTAAACTAAATTTTTGTCAAGGTTTTTAAGAATGACCGATCATGTTGAAGTTTTGTGTGACGATGCACCTCACCTTCTTGTGATTGATGACGACACCCGTATTCGCAATCTTTTATTTCAATTCCTCATTAAAAATGGTTTTCGCGTTTCAGTCTCAGCCAATGCCGATGAAGCAAAACGACAACTCGCATGCTTAGATTTTGACCTTCTTATAGTTGATGTCATGATGCCCGGTGAAAACGGCATCGATCTCACCTACTCACTGCGACAAACAAAAGATGTTCCTATCCTCATGCTTACAGCTTTATCGGAAACAGACCACCGTATCCATGGCTTAGAAGCAGGCGCTGATGACTATCTTGCTAAACCGTTTGATCCTCGTGAGCTTTTACTTCGCATTAATGCTATTTTACGACGTGGTTTTCTACTAAACCAACCTAAAATCGAGCAGATCGTTTTTGGACCATATATCTTTTCAATTGCACGGCGCGAGCTAAAAAAAGGGGGAGAAGTGATTAAACTGACAGATAAAGAACAAAAAATGATGGTTCTTTTCGCAGAAAATGCAGGTGATATCATTCCACGTCATAAATTTACAACAGACGATAACAATACCGGTGAACGTGCCATTGACGTACAGATCAATCGTCTCCGTCGTAAAATCGAAAAAAATCCAGCTCTCCCGATATGGCTCCAGACCGTGCGAGGAATAGGTTATAAACTCTCAATTGAATAGACACGCAATGATTGAAACCTCAAAAAAAATCGTCGGATGGTTAACAAAGAAGATGCCTAAACGGCTTTATGCCCGCTCTTTGATCATTATTATTGCTCCTATGGTACTCTTGCAAACAGTGATTGCTTACGTTTTTATGGAACGTCATTGGCAAATGGTAACCGAGCGTCTTTCAACCGCTGTTGTCCACGATATCTCAGCCATTATCGATATCATTGAAACATATCAGCAACAAGATAACTATGAAGATATCAAGCGCATTGCACAACAACGTATGGGATTAAACATTTCTATCCTCCCCCCATCCCCCCTTCCCCCCCCAGGACCGAAACCATTTTTTGCAATTCTTGATTATTTTCTAAGTGAAGAAATTACTCGCCAAATTAACCGCCCCTTCTGGATTGATACCGTAGGAGATTCTGATCTTGTCGAAATTCGTATTCACCTTGGTCACAGCATCTTGCGTGTTTTTGCACCACGCAGCCAAGCCTACGCTTCCAATACCGCTATTTTTTTAAGCTGGATGGTAGGAACAGCTCTTGTTTTATTATTGATAGCGATTTACTTCCTGCGTAACCAAATCAAACCAATTCAACAATTGGCTGAAGCAGCAGAAAGTTTTGGACGCGGTCGTCCTTTACCAGAAGGGTTTCAACCACAAGGAGCTGATGAAGTCCGTCGTGCTGGCTTTGCTTTTTTACGCATGCGTGAACGTATTGAACGGCAAATCGAACAACGCACCATGATGCTTTCGGGTGTAAGCCATGATTTAAGAACCATTCTCACCCGTTTTAAACTTCAGCTAGCGTTAGCAAATACTGACTTTGATAGTAAGCCACTTGAGCAAGATGTAAGCGACATGCAAAATATGTTAGAAGATTACCTTGCTTTTGCACGTGGTGAAGGAAGTGAATGTGTCAAAACCTTTGATTTAAATGCTCTTATGCAAAAATTCTCTACCGATGCGCATCTTCACAAACGTAAATTTTCCTACATCATTGAAGGCCCTACACAAATACAAGTACGCCCAAGTGCCTTCACGCGTCTCATCAGCAATCTTGTGTCAAACGCATTTTGTTACGCCAATACTGTCAAACTAACAGCAATATCCCAACAAGAATCTTTCATCATAACTATTGACGATGATGGACCTGGTATTCATAAAAATATGCGCTCAGAAGTCTTTAAGCCATTCTTTAGACTTGATAAAGCACGAAATCAAGATGCGAGTGGAACAGGACTTGGCCTTTCTATTGCTCAAGATATAGCACGTAGCCATGGAGGCAATATTAAATTGGACGATAGCCCTCTAGGGGGCTTGCGCGCTATTATTGATGTCCCCCTTTAGCAATATTTCATAAATCATCTATAAGAAAAAAAGCTAAATAAACTTGAAGATTTAGGCATTCCCTACAGTTTCAAACAAAGTATATTGCAGTGCCTTGCAAGCGCTTTCCCCACACCAAGCGACCATCTGAAATGCAACATAATAGCTTTCACAGACTTTAAGAGCATTTATTAACAATGTTTCAACCTGTACATGAGATGGATGTACTCCACCAGCCAGAAGAAGTCCTTGTCGATAAATAACCGAATGATTCCCTTGCCAATAATCAAAATGTCCCAGCAATAATTTTTCATTAATTGCTAACAATAAGCGATGCATTTCTGCCATACGAGCGTTTTCAATAGAAAGATCAAATGCACAAGCCAAATGAAGAGCTTCCTGCTCTTCCATCCATGAAAAAGCAAGGTGATAATTTGCCCTTTTTCCTTCCACACAAACACTAATTTCATCTTGTGCGTCCCGTTCAAACGACCAATCATATTTACAAGCAATCTGTTCGATAAAGTCAACAGGATGCTCTTCTCTTTCTGTGGTGCAAAATGCAAGCCTCATCATAATCCTCAATCATATTAAAACATTGTCAACAGAACATAATCAGCCTAAAAACTGTAACAACATTTTGCTACAATCAAAGCCTTTACACCAAACAAATACACATTAAAAACATCGACAGCACACACCCCACAGAACCCAATAATGCTTCCTGCGGCAGCCTGATAACAATAAAACGAATCATCAAGCTTTTTCAGTGTATTGATACAATTTCATAGTACCAGTCCCCCACATTCAAAAAAGTGTTTTTTTACAAGAAACAAATAGATAATCTGCTCTAACAGACTCAGGATTAAGCATTTTTTAGTTTCATACATTCTATTGAAAAATTGGGGATATTTTTTCTAAAACTCTATTTTTTATAAAAACTACTTTACTTTTTTCGGGTTTGCGCTTTTTCCAAATCATCGAGGCGCCCTTTCAAATCAGCATTGTCGGCATGTGCTTTCAGCACCATCTCCTTAAACGTTTCAAATTCTTCACGTGAAACAAGATCAAGTTTGTTGGCTATCTTTTCAGCCTGAAAACGAAAAGCTGTTCCAGCTTCACGTCGTATACCTTGCACAACATCAGCGGCATCCGTTGCTAATTTTGCCAATTCATCAAGAATACGGTTTGATCCATTACGCATAATGTTTTTCCTTACATTTTAATTATTGACACACGCACTATAACGCATTTTCATAACATTTAGATACTGCATTTGTTCCTTTTATCCGATAGATTTTATCTTACCATGCAGATTTTTCTCTGAAATTTTTTTTAAGTCTTTTTACACTTCTTTTACCACATATAAACTAGTGAAAACCTATTACCCTTCTGACTTGACCATTGTGTATTCATCTGTCATTTCTGTCCACCATGTAACTTCATATAATGTAAAATGCTTAACTCATGAACAGTCTTTCTTGTCCAGCCATTGCTTTTCCATCTTTTC
This sequence comes from Bartonella taylorii 8TBB, assembly GCF_902825155.1. Classification (GTDB taxonomy): domain Bacteria; phylum Pseudomonadota; class Alphaproteobacteria; order Rhizobiales; family Rhizobiaceae; genus Bartonella; species Bartonella taylorii_A. Next base: position 91,460 of record NZ_CADEAG010000002.1, on the reverse strand, counting down.
TCGACCCCGTAATTATCCACTTAGGTCCTGTAGCTCTTCATTGGTACGGATTTGGGTACGTGGTGGGCATTCTTTTTGCTTGGTGGTATGCACAAAAACTATTAAAAAAACAATCCCTATGGCATGCAAATCAGCCTCCCATGGACAACCAGACGATTGGAGATTTTGTTGTCTGGTCTGCTATCAGCGTCGTTGTTGGTGGCCGCTTAGGACAAGTGCTTGTATGGGATCCCATTTATTATTTTAGCCATCCAAACGCCATTATCGCAGTATGGGATGGAGGAATGTCGTTTCATGGTGGGCTTGTTGCCATCATCATTGCAATGATCTGGTTTGCTCGTAAAAACAATATCAGCATACAAGCAATGTTTGATATAATTGCGGCAGGTGCCCCTATTGGTATTGGCATTGTACGAATATGCAACTTCATTAACCAAGAACTATGGGGTAATATTACCACATACCCTTGGGCTGTTTGCTTTCCCTTAGATCCTTACTATTTACCACGCCATCCAAGCCAACTTTATGAAGCGTTTATGGAAGGATTTCTTCTCTTCATCATCTTATTTATTCTTATTTTTGCTTTCAAAGCATTAAAACGCCCTGGTGCCGTATCAGGAATATTCATCATAGGCTATGCAATAGCACGCAGTATTTCAGAGATTTACCGTGCACCTCAAGAAGATCCAGAATGGTTTTCTACCCTTTTCCATTCTATGGGGTTTACCTATGGCATGGCTTTATCTCTTCCCATGCTTGTTTTGGGATTTTATCTCCTTTTCCGAGCCTTCAAACACAAATCTACAGAAAATGGCTACTCTCAAAGAAAAAATTAAGGAAATTATCGCGCTTAATGGGCCAATCACTGTCAGTCAATATATGACATTAGCACTCACAGACCCCCAGTTTGGCTACTATCAAACACAAACACCCTTTGGGAGAGCTGGTGATTTCATTACAGCACCTGAAATAAGCCAGTTATTTGGAGAGATGATTGGCATTTGGACTCTTGCAAACTGGAAAGCTCAAGGTTGTCCCAATCCTTTCATCCTCGCCGAAATAGGTCCAGGACGTGGAACTTTGATGGATGATATTTTGCGCACCATTCAAAAATTATCCACCACAGCATTTAATGCTGCTGAAATTTTTCTTATTGAAATAAGTAAACAGCTTGCAAAAGAACAAAAGAAACGTCTTTTACCTTATAAAAAACAAATCTACAATATTGAAAGTTTTGATAAAATCCCTTCAAAACCTCTCTTCTTAATTGCCAATGAGTTCTTCGATACACTCCCCATCAACCAATATATTAAAGTCAAAGGAGAATGGAAAGAACGTCGCATTACAATCAATCAAGATGGAAACTTCATATTTATTGCTGCCCCAAGAAAACTTCCTTCTTCTTGCTTACAATCCTACTGTTCTGAAATACCTGATGGAACAATTTTTGAACATGCACCCTCACGGCATCAATTAATGCAACAAATCAGTAACCATTTGATACAAATGAAAGGTTCTGCTTTACTTATTGATTATGGAGCTTCTGATCTTGCATTTGGTGATACGCTGCAAGCAATCTCAAAACATAAATTTCGTGATATTTTTGATGCTCCCGGTGAACATGATTTAACATCACATGTTTGTTTTTTCTTTTTAAAAAAAGTCGCCCTTGAACAAGGCTGCTTTGCTGAAATTCTACAACAAGGAGATTTCCTTTTAAAAATGGGACTGCTGGAACGCGCAGCACAGCTTGGAGTCGGCAAAAGTGTTACAGTGCAAAACAAAATTCACCAAGATATCGAACGATTAGCCGGCCCAGATCAAATGGGTAAATTGTTTAAAGTCTTATATGTGAGTGATAAAAACATACCATTGCCACCTAGATTGTGACTACCAACAATAGTACGCCCAGTAATAATACGCATTGACAAATATAAACATCTCACACACCATTCTCACTTGAAAAATAACCATCCACATAAGGAACTTTTATGAATCCTGTGCTTCATCCCATCCTTGCAAAAGATCTTTCTGCTTTACACCCGTATGGGATAAGGCATGGTTTTTTTACACGTCAAGGTGGGGTTTCTAAAAGCCTTTATCAAAGCCTTAATGTTGGACAAAGTTCAAATGATCACCCTAAAAATATTGCACAAAACCGCATTTTAATCGCTGATTATTTTGATGTTGAAGTACAAAGTTTAATCACTGTCAATCAAATACATTCTTGTGAAATTGTAGTGGTTAATCAAGCTTTTGTTGATGAGCCTCCTAAAGCTGATGCTCTTGTTACAACCATGCCAGAACTCATAATCGGCATTCTCACAGCAGATTGTGGACCAGTTCTGTTTGCTGATCCCAAAGCAGGTGTCATCGCTGCAGCACACGCTGGCTGGCGAGGAAGCTTAAATGGAATTATAGAAAAAACAATTTCTGTTATGGAAGAACAAGGAGCCAAAAGACAATCAATAACAGCAGTCCTTGGACCTTGTATTGGTCCTTGCCACTACGAAGTAACAAGCGAGTTTTACAAGCAATTTATTGATTGCCAGAATAAGTTCCAAAAATATTTTTTAAAAACAGATAAAGTAAATCACTTTCACTTCAACCTATGGGCATTCATTATGAATCAACTACAAGAAGCAGGAGTTCATGCTTCTTGTGTGGAGCTTTGCACCTACCAAGATGAACAGCACTTTTTCTCCTATCGTCGTGCAACACACCGCAACGAACCTGATTATGGACGGCAAATTTCTGCTATTATGCTGAAATAATAAAACCTTTTTGCAAAAGAGAAGACCAAAACTACAAAATAAAATTTCTACTTAAATAAAACAATAAGACCTCTTACACTGTGCTTTTTTTAATAATTCATTAACGTACAAAATGTGAATGTTTTGGCTATTATTATTTTCAATATTGGATTGTGATGATTAAGTTTAAGAGAAATTCTTTTTAACAGCGGCTTCCCTTGGTCCATTTCACACATAAGAAACCGCTCATATTGAAGCTATTCTTTTATAAAGAAAGTAAAAAAAGCTTAATCAATATGTATCTTTTTCTCCATGGATAGAAAACATTGCTCTAAAAATAACAAAAATCTTGGAAAAAGAAAAAACAAAATGCATCCCTCTTTAATAATGATAGATAAAATTGTAATGCTTTCGTAATTGTTTCCTTGCAATCTGGTGACAAGAAGTTAAAAGGCGTTGTCGCACTCTACTGTGATTATTCAGAGGTTCTACCATGAAACTTTTCTGCGGAAATTCTAATCCACGTTTAGCTGAAGATGTTACAAGTTATTTAAACATCCCATTAGGTAAAGCAACTGTGAAGCGCTTTGCTGATCAAGAAATTTTCGTAGAATTACATGAAAATGTCCGCGGACAAGATGTGTTTGTTTTGCAATCCACCTCCTATCCTGCAAACGATCATTTGATGGAATTGCTCATCATGATTGATGCTCTTCGCCGTTCTTCAGCGCGTCGTATCACAGCTGTTATACCCTATTTTGGTTACGCTCGCCAAGACCGTAAACCTGGACCAAGGACCCCCATTTCAGCAAAACTTGTTGCCAATCTGATTACTGAAGCAGGAGCCCATCGTGTTTTAACATTGGATCTTCATGCAGGACAAATTCAAGGTTTTTTTGATATTCCAACGGATAATCTCTATGCGGTTCCTGTTATTTCTCGCGATGTCAAGATCCATTACCCCCTTGAAAATGTAATTGTTGTTTCACCTGATGTCGGTGGAGTGGTGCGCGCGCGCTCACTTGCCAAGCGCTTAAACAGTTTGCTAGCTATTGTTGATAAACGTCGTGAACGTGCTGGTGAATCAGAGGTTATGAATATCATTGGAGATGTATCTGGAAAAGATTGTCTTTTGCTCGATGATATTGTTGATTCAGGTGGAACGCTATGCAATGCAGCAAGTGCTCTCCTTAAACACGGTGCCAATAGCGTCACCGCTTACATCACACACGGTGTTCTTTCTGGGAATGCTATCGAACGCATTACAAATTCAGAAATGAAAGAATTGGTTATTACAGATTCAATTATGCCAACACAAGTAATTGAAAAGGCACATAATATTCGTGTTCTGCCAATTGCCGACTTAATTGGAGAAGCAATTGCAAGAACAGCAGCTGAACAATCTGTTTCAAGCTTATTTGGTTAAACTGGTGCCTTGGGATCTCCTAGTGCTGTTTCTACACCAAGCTCAGGGAAAGCTATAATACGTTGACCACTCAAATGTGTATGAATGACAATAAGTCCACGCTCTTCAAAGTAGGTTAAAAGTCGACGTGCACGACTTAAAGAATGGGTTCCATAAAGACGTGCCAAAAATGCATCTGATGGGCATGGTTGTCCGCTTAAAGCGGCTTGTGCTACATTCAAAAAAACACCTTGGACATCGTCTTCCAAACTTTCCGATAGATGTAAAACGCGTTTCCAGCTTTCACTAATAGCGATTTTTTCGTCAACACAAGCCTGAGCAATAGCTAATTTACGCCGAAATTGCGAAAGGTTTAAAAAATCTCCTGAGTGACCATGAATACGGCAACGAACCAAAAAATCTTGATAAAGCACCGCGGTTGAACGATAAGAAGCCTCGGGATCATCAAGAATTTCCCGAATAACACGTTCTGCTTGGTTATCACGATCAACAATAGACAGTTCAGGAAATAAGTCTGGTTCTTCTTCTAATAACTCTTGTTTTTTATGCACAGCCTCTTCTAACATCTCATGAATTGATTTTTCTTTTACCAACTCTCGTGATTGTTTAAATGGAATTAAAATTTCCTCCGGTGAAGCAGTAAAAACAAGCTCTTTTACATCAATCCGCTCTGTTGGAAGCGGCATTAATTTTGGGCTAGAAGAACGTGCCAATGTTTCAACAGGACCAATAATAATTGGTAAGGAACGCCTTGATAAAGCGGGGCCTAAAGCTATAAAATGACCGCGCTCAAGGTCTCTGAACATTTCCGCTTGGCGACGCTCCATTCCCAAAAGATCAGCAGCACGCACCATATCAATATCTAAAAAAGTTCGCCCTATTAAAAAATTTGAGGCTTCAGCAGCTACGTTTTTGGCAAGTTTAGCCAAACGCTGTGTAGCAATGACACCCGCAAGACCACGTTTGCGCCCTCTACACATAAGATTAGTCATAGCACTCAGTGAAATTTTACGCGCTTCATCAGAAACTTCTCCTGCCGCAGCTGGAGCAAATAATTGTGCTTCATCAACAACAACGAGCATGGGATACCAATAATCACGTTCCACATCAAACAATGCACCAAGAAAAGCCCCCACAGCGCGCATCTGTTGTTCAGTATCCAAACCTTCAAGATTGAACACCACCGAAACCCGATGTTGACGAATGCGTTGAGCAATACGTGTCAATTCTAGTTCACTGCATTGAGCCTCAACAATAACATGACCAAATTTATCTGCTAAAGTGACAAAATCACCCTCTGGATCAATCACGCAATGTTGTACCCATGAAGCGCTTTGTTCAAGAAGGCGGCGAAGAAGATGTGATTTTCCTGAACCGGAATTGCCTTGCACAAGAAGACGCGTCGCCAATAATTCTTCTAAATCAACAAAAGCCGGTACAGATTTACACAAAGCACGACATTCTGCCATCTCACCCAAGGCAATCTCAACCTTCATAGCATCTCCAGTATTTGATTTTGAATATATCAGCAAGTGAAGTTATTTATTCTCCATCTAAACTATGCTTGTAACATTTCCTCTCTCTAAACGATAGAAATCATCGATTTTTCCCACAACTCTTGCATCTGTGAATAGTTTGAATTATAGAAAAACTTCTGCGTAGACACCCTTGGAGGCAACGCAGAATGGAGCAATCGCTGCTTGGCAGTGCATATCTTCATATTCATGCAAAAACTGTTGTTGGTTTTTGATGGATCTCCAATCATGTAAAAGGACTTAAATCATGAGCAAAAGCTACACTCTTAAGGCCGAGATACGCGAGCGGGTTGGTAAGGGGTCCTCCCGTGAACTTCGCCGCAACGGTCTCATTCCTGCTGTCATTTATGGTGAAAAACAGCCTCCTTTGGCAATCGCAGTTCCCTATAAAGAAATTTTCCACAAAATTCACGCCGGTGGTTTTCGTACCACTGTTGCAACTATTGCAATTGGCAAACAAAAAGTTACGGTTTTACCAAAAGATTACCAATTGGACCCCGTGCGTGACTTTCCCTTACATGTAGATTTCCTGCGTATTTCAGCAAAATCTGTTGTGGAAGTGAATATTCCTGTACACTTCCTCAATGAAGACACAGCTCCTGGACTTAAAAAAGGAGGCGTCCTCAATATTGTTCGACACGAAATTGAATGTATCGCTCCAGCAAATGCTATCCCTGAAGCAATTGAGATTGATCTCTCCAGCTACTCTATTGGTGATTCTATCCATATTTCAGCAGTGCAACTGCCAAAAGATGTTACTCCAGTCATCCAAGACCGGGACTTTACTATTGCAACCATCGCAGCTCCTGCTGGCATGGATGTCAGTGATGAACCTTCCGAACAAGAAAATGACGAGAACAACAAAGAAACTTGATAAGTTTTAGCAGGCGGGAATTTTCCCGCCTTAACTTTTTAGACATTTATTAACCGCTCACACTTTACTGAAGGTGCACATGTGGCTTATTGCTGGCCTTGGCAATCCTGGTTCACAATACAAAAATAACCGCCATAATATCGGATTCATGGCTGTTGATGCTATTTACCAATCTTTTTCTTTTTCTCCATGGTCAAAAAAATTTCAAGCCGAAATTGCCAACGGTCTCATAAATGGTGAAAAAACTTTTCTTATAAAACCTCAAACATTCATGAATCTTTCTGGCCAAGCTATTGGTGAAGCCTTACGATTTTATAAATTAGATTTGAAGAATTTGATCATCATTTGTGATGAGCTAGATTTACCGCCAGGAAAAGTACGTGTAAAAGTTGGTGGAGGAAATAATGGACATAATGGTATAAAGTCTATTGATGCCCATTGCGGGAATGATTACTGCCGTGTACGATTAGGAATCGGGCACCCTGGAACCAAAGAACTTGTTCATCAGCATGTTTTAGGAAATTTTACAAAATCTGACCAAGAATGGCTCCCTCCTCTTTTAGAGGCAATCGCAAAAAGCATTGCTTCTCTCATAAAAGGTAACAAAGTCCTCTTTATGAACGAAATTTCACAAACAATGAAAAACAAAGATCTTCACAATAACAACCCATTTCGCTAGAACATAAAACATAATCAATACTACTTAGTACAATTCTTGCGCATAGCACTTTTTTGAGAGAGCTCATTAGCAGAAAGCCCAAAATGATCGAATAACACTAAATAAGCTTATCCTCCTTGGAATTAAAAAATTTCACTTGAATTTGGATTGATTGTTGACTGTAATGGATCGTAAACTTTTGATTGTTGACTTAAAACACGAGATCTACTCTCACCATTTTGCAACACCACTACACGCGAACCAGTGGGAACACGATCATAAAGATCAATAATATCTTGATTGAGCAAACGTATACACCCGCTTGAAATAGCATGGCCAATTGACCACGACTCGTGTGAACCGTGAATGCGGAAAAGTGTATCTTGTCCATTTTTGAAAAGATAAAGTGCTCGTGCCCCCAATGGATTATCAGGACCCGGTGGCATTCCTTTCCCCAAATGACCATAACGTTCTGGTTCTCGAGCCATCATTGCCGCTGTAGGAGCCCAATTTGGCCATCGGCGTTTGCGCTGCACAACCCCCTCACCTTCAAACGCCAACCCTTCTTTACCAACCCCGATACCGTAACGCAAAGCTTGCCCATTTTCACCAATAAGGTAAAGAAAACGCTCCTGCGTATCTATAACCAATGTACCAGGTGGATAAGACGTATAATAAATTACTTTTTGACGCCAAAATTTTGGCTCAATTGTCGAAAGATCAACAGCAGGCAATAAATAAGGCTCATTTGTTACAGGGCCGTACAAAGCCTGCATCTCTGCTGGGATGTATCGAACTTGTTGAGAAGAAACAAACGACATATCCGACTGACGCGTAGCACATCCAACCAAAGCCAAAGGTACTGCAATTAAAAAGGCAAGACGAGATAACACTCTTATATTTTCTCCAATTAATTTTTTATGTAGATTTGCATACTATGAAAAACTTAGCACATTGTTAACGTTAATTCTGAATTCTCTTACTGATATAAGATAGGGAGTATTTAGAATATGGCAAAAAAACAGATTCGTTTATCGACATAGACTTTTTTTTTATCTACAGCAACAGGAGACTATGACTCTTCTCAAAATATGCTATAGAACTTTCTAAAAAGTTTTATCTTGACCATAAAATCAATAGAAAAGAAAGACATTCATGGGTTTTAAATGCGGTATTGTGGGATTACCCAATGTTGGTAAATCAACCCTTTTTAATGCATTAACAAAAACAGCGACAGCACAAGCTGCCAATTATCCTTTTTGTACGATCGAGCCCAACACGGGCGAAGTTGCAGTTCCAGATTTGCGAATGGAAAAAATTGCCTCTATCGCTGGTTCAAAAGAAATCATTCCCACACGCATCAGTTTCGTTGATATTGCCGGACTTGTACGTGGCGCTTCAAAAGGTGAAGGTTTAGGTAATAAATTTTTAGCCAATATTCGCGAAGTCGATGCCATTATCCACGTTTTACGCTGTTTTCAAGATGAAGATATTACCCATGTAGAAGGACGCATTGATCCCGTTTCTGATGCCACAACTGTTGAAACGGAACTCATGCTCGCGGATCTTGAAAGTCTTGAGCGGAGAATCGTACAAATCCGTAAACGTGCAACCGGAAAAGATAAAGAAGCTCTAATAATTCTTCCCGTTATGGAAGCAGCATTAAACTTGCTGCAGAAAGGAAGTCCCGTCCGGTTATTACTTAAAAATATCTCTTCCGATGAACGCCGCATCCTTGAAAGTTTGAATCTTTTAACTTCCAAACCTGTACTTTATGTGTGCAATGTAAGTGAAAATGACGCCGCTCATGGAAATAGCTTTACCCAAACGGTTGAGAAAATGGCAACAGAGCAAAACGCTCAAAGCATTATCATTTCTGCTTCCATCGAAGCTGAAATTACCCAACTTAATGATGCAGAAGCCTCAGAGTATCTTAATGCCCTAGAACTCTTCGAACCGAGTCTCAATCGCCTCATTCGCGCTGGTTATCATTTGCTTAACCTCATTACTTATTTCACCTGTGGTCCTAAAGAAACACGAGCTTGGACAATTACGCGTGGCACGAAAGCACCCCAAGCAGCTGGCGTAATTCACTCAGATTTTGAACGTGGCTTTATTCGTGCTCAAACCATCAGCTACGATGATTATATTGCTCTAGGTGGAGAAAATGGCGCAAAAGAAGCAGGCAAAGCCCGCGATGAAGGCAAAGAATACGTTGTGCAAGACGGCGATATTATATTATTTAAACATAACACCTAATACCGATTTCGTCTTATTTTACATTTATGAAGCAAACAACAAAGTGTTTTTTTAATGGAGAATACCCCTTACGAAGAATGGCACATTATTATATTATTCATTCACGCACTTGCCTTAAAGAAATATCTCTCGTTTTACCCTTAACCCTATTTCATAGTACTATCTGTGACGGGTATAAGCTGGCGTCATTTTTTTTTGCAAACTCCAAATGATGCAACTATTCTTGCATTAAGATAATTCATGTGAGGCATTTCTATTCCTTTCTTAAACGGCTTTTATCTACACGTTATTTCCTCTTGGTGAAAGACAAGAGAATGATTTTTCTGCTTCATCAAAAGAGAGGATGAAATGAGAGAATATCCCTGTCTTCAAGACTCTCACTCAAGGTGCATAACGATGAATTATCTTCATAAATAAGTTATCCAATATAAAGAACATCTTGTTTTGTGAATCTTTTAAAAGATGAGGATGCACAAATGAATATAAGGGATAGGATTTTCATCACTACCTCTCTTTAAGAATTAAGAACTCTGTTTGAGGCATTTTTTAGCGCTGTTAAACATTCAAAGTATTTTTTTCCCAAAAAAACAAAACCGTTAAAGAATTCTTTGATCTCATCACAATCATTAAATTTTAATATAGATTTGCCTTTCATATCTTAAAAAAGAAAATAGCTTCTTGCATAAAATTCTTGCAAAACCTTCAAAAAGGCCCTACGAAAAAACAGTGCCACCATATATATGATAGCAACTGTTCTAGTCATAGAAAATGAAAATACGAAATTAGCGTGCCCAATGTCCTTCATATTTAAATGTAGGAGCTTCCTTTAGGGAATCTTTTGTTGCATTCGTAATAAGTTTCCACTTGCCATAATCGTTTGTCATCTGGATTGTTTCTGGAGAAACGACAACATAACTCTCCCCTATACCAAGGAAACCACCAACTGCAATAACAAATCCCGCAATGTTATTTTCACGCAGAATAATATCTTTTACTTCACCAATATTTTCATCTTCTATATTGTATACATTTGCACCAATAAGGCTTGAAGCAACAAAATCAGTTGCTAAAGGTGTAACATAACGCACAGACATATCTGAACCAACCTGTACGACACCCGTCGAAGAAATCATTTCAGGTGTAGAAGGTACTGGGAAAGACTGAGCATAAGTACTAGAAGCCATCAAAACTGACATAAGAGTAGTATAGGCAATTTTTTTCATTTTAACATCTCCGTTTTTACTTTGCTTTTACTTAACAAAGTCTCAATGCATCACGCTCAGATTTGTTCCCTATACTCCTTTCAAGACCAGAAGCCCTAAGCTTTTCTCTTTTTCAGTCTTTTGTCTTCTCCTCCAATTTTTCTTCTAAACCCTGCCAAATACGGGATTTTAAAATATAAACAAGCCATGCAAAAATGATAAGAAATAAAATAACACAAAAACCAGTTTTTTTACGAATCTCCATGTGGGGATCAGCAGCCCACATCAAAAAAGCAGAAACATCACGTGCATAATGTTCAACTGTTTCGGGAGTGCCATCCTCATAAGCAACAACTCCATCACTCAAAGGAGGCGCCATAGTTAAAGAATCACTACTAATAAAATAAGGATTATACCAATAACCATCAGCAATTTCTGTATTCTCTGGTGCTTTCTGATATCCTGTTAAAAGAGCAGTAATATAATCTGAACCGGCAGTGTTATAATGAGTCAATATGTCAGAAATAACAGCAGGAAATGGCAAAGATACGGCACGTGCACGTGCCATCAGTGATAAATCGGGAGGATAAGCGCCGTTATGAATAAACCTTGCTTCTTCTTCATTCGCAAAGGGAGAAGGAAAAGTGTCTGTTGCAACACCTGCGCGTTTAAAAAATTTCCCTTCTCGATTAGGGCCATCACTCACTTCATATTGCCCCGCAAAAGCCTTAATCTGTTCCTGATCATAGCCAAGCGCCTTTAAATCGCGAAAAGCCACATATTTTAGCCCATGGCAACTAGAACAAACCTGTTTATAAATTTTTAATCCACGCCGCAATTGCGCTTTATCATAAACCCCGAATGGCCTTGAAAAGCTCCATTCCTGTTTTTTAGGAGAGCGCAAGGGGAAAGAAATAAACTCCTTCTTTGTATCAGAGATACTACCAGCAACACTGTGAAAAGAAAAACTCATCACTGTTATAAAAATCAATCCAATAAAAACATTTACCATAGTATATTTTTTTTCTGTTTCATATCTTCAGTAATTGAAGAAGGAAGAGAAGCACTCTTTTCAAAAGAGGGCAGGATCGGTAAAATAATCAAAAAGAATATAAAATAATACGCCGTAGCCAATTGCGTCCATAAAAGAGTGCTGTCACTGATCTCTTGTGAACCAAGCCAACCAAGAAAAATAACATCGACAATTAACGCCCAAAAGAAAATTTTATAAACAGGTCGATACCTTGCGGAACATATTTTAGAGCGATCTAACCATGGAACAAAAATTAAAACGAAAACCGAACCAGCTAAGAGAACAACACCCACAAAAGTTGATGAAAGAGCACCAATATTAAACGTTATAGCACGCAGCATCGAATAAAAAGGCAAAAAATACCACTCCGGCACCACACGAAGAGGCGCCTTTAAAGGATCAGCAACGCTATAATTTTCAGCCTGTCCCATATAATCAGGCATATAAAACAAAAACCAAGCAAAAAAGATCAAAAAAACAGTAATGGCAAAAATATCTTTGATAAGGGCATAGGACGCAAAAGGAACAGTTTCTTTATCTGATTGTATTGCAAGGCCGGTTGGATTACCCTGCCCAACTTGGTGGAGTGCAAAAATATGTAGCCCCACAAAAAAAAGTAGAACAAATGACAATAAATAATGAAAAACATAAAAACGGTTCAAGGTTGGTTGTCCTACGCTATAACCACCAAGAAATGTTTCATGCAACCACATCCCCACTAAAGGAATAGCTTTTAAAAGGCCTGCAACCACTGAAGCTGCTGAAACAGACATCATCCCCCAAACCAGCACATAACCAAAAAATGCTATTGCCATCATGATGATATAAATGCAAATGCCCGTGATCCAAACCATTTCTCGCATATTTTTATAAGAACCATAATAAAGACTACGTGCTAAATGGATATAAACAGCAATAAAAAAGAACGAAGATCCTACACAATGCCATGGACGAAAAAGCCAACCAAACTGCCCTTCACGCCTAAAACGTTCACCAGTTTCAAAAGCTAAATGAATATCTGGCACATAATGCAGTGCTAATACAATACCGGTTAAAAGCTGTGATAAAAGCATAACGGTCAAAATACCGCCAAATGTATAAAAATAATTAAGATTACGTGGAACAGGAAAAATGATAAATACATTATAAAAAAGTCGAGGAAGAGGTAAGCGCTTATCAAACCAACGGGCAAGAGCACTTTTAGGAAAATAAGAAGGAAATTTTGTCATCACTTTATCCTATTTTCAGCAAAGTATCAGAAAGAAATTGATAAGGCGGAATGGCTAAATTATAGGGTGCTGGCCCTGAGCGCACTCTTCCAGCTGTATCATAAACAGCACCATGACATGGACACAACCATCCCCCAAATTTACCTGATTGTCCAAGTGTTACACAGCCTAAATGCGTACAAAGATTAATGAGAATAAGCCAATTCTCACGCCCCTCGCCCGCAGAACGCGCGAAATCCGTCGCTTCTTCTTCACCTTCAAGATTAGGGTTACGCGCCTTACGATCTCTAAGAATATCCAATGTGGTAGCACGAGCTTCAGCAATTTCTTTCGCTGTACGGTTGCGAATAACAACAGGCTGTCCACGCCACCTGACTGTCACCGACATACCCTCTTCAATACCAGAAAGATCAACCTCAACAGAAGAAGATGCCAAAACAGCCTCATCAGGGCGCATTTGACAGATAAAAGGCCATACAACTGCACCAATTCCAACTGCCCCTGTAACACCTGTTACCAAAAACAGAAAATCGCGTCTTGTCTGCTCACTCATTACCTTAACTAAAGGATCCTATCCCCTAAAAAATTTTTTACCATACCCTTCCCCATTACACAATCCCTGATCATTCAATCTCCTAAACCATAAAAATATCTCTAAAAAACTTTTTACCATTTGTATGATTTGTCCTCTTTTGTCTTTCCTTAACTAAACGCAATTTCAACCAATAATTGAGCACCAACATCCCCCATATTTGCTATCTTCAACACTCTTTTATTTTTAAAATCCTACATTTGGAAATTATAATTTTCTTGTTTCAATCGTAGACGCAACTTCAACATCCTCAAGCTCTATAAAGAAATATTATCAGATATATTACCTGCTACAGCTAACCTATTTACTGCGAAACCTCAAAACTCTTTTGATTTTCAACTCACTAAATATTCTACTATTGCTTCTACCAACAATATCGAAATTCTGCGTTTAATCTGCTTTATCACCTCATCGAAATCATAAAGCTTATTTGATAACTGGTATGACCCCACGAACTATCTTTATTGTTAATCGAATTCTCACACTGATAAGTACCAAGCTTATGCAATAAAATGTTGCGAGAAAAATAAACCTGAACATTCTTTGATAGGACATATTTTTGTAATCATCCAAATCTGTATTGGAACGCATTAACCATAATCATCTTTCACTGCTCATGCTTTGCTCATCTCACAACAAATCTAGATGCATAGCTTTCCTTGAAATCTAAAGTGAATAACAGATAAACAGAAAAACCACATGCTTCTCAATTATATTTTTTTAAGTAAGATACAGAGCTTCTTTACAAACACGAAGGAAAAATCATACTACATAGAATATGACACTTCACATTGCTCTTTTTCAACCCGATATTGCTGGCAATACTGGAACGATTTTGCGTCTTAGCGCCTGTTTTGGTTTACATGTGCACATTATTGAACCCGCAGGCTTTAATCTGTCAGATCGCAACCTCAAACGAGCAGGGTTGGATTATCTTGAATACGCCTCATTAGAGCGACACATTGATTGGCAACATTTTATAAAAACCATGAGACACTTTAACCGCCGTCTTTTACTTTTAAGTACAAAGGCAAAAACATGCTATACGCAGGTATGCTATCAGAAAAACGACGTTTTACTTTTTGGTCGTGAATCGGCCGGAGTTCCTGATTATATTCATAAAGCCGTTGACTATGCGCTGAAAATTCCCATGCAACCACACGCACGTTCTCTCAATCTTGCAATGAGCGTCGCTATAACAACAGGAGAAGCGCTTCGCCAAATTGGTTATAATGAAAAAAGAGAAACTTCATAAAGAAAATACAAAAATCTCATTAAGGGATTCAATAGATTGATAAAAACGCCTCGTGTATTGTACATATCCCATAGCTTTCAAAAAAACGAAATCGCCACATTTTCCGAAGACTTACAATACCCTTAAAATTTGATAATCTTCAATTATACTTCTGGTATAATCCTCCAAAACACCTTCACAAATCATCAGGGGAAAACTGCATAGAACTACATGAAAATCAGAGTGTGTATAACCTTCATTGCACTATTTCCGCTATCAATAATCAAGCAACTACAAACAAACCTAATATTAAAAAATAACAAAAGCGTCTTTATAAAAATTCATATTACAAATTAATTTTTTCTAATAATGCATGACGATCCATTAAAAATCCGCTTTCAATCCATATCACTTCTAGCTCTTTGAGCTTTTTTCCTAAAAGGACTCCTTTACAAAAACCTTTTTTTATCAAATCCCCTCCTTTAACAGGAAACGTCGGAATCTGCCATTTTTGTGCAAGCTGGTAAAGTCTAATATAATCTTCTGCTTTTTGCGAAGTCCCATTTCCCCCAAAAGTATCAGTATGTGCTACTGCCACAGATAAAGATAACTGATCTAAAACCGGCTGACGACCATGAAAATAAATTAATTTTTGCACAACACCATCTGAACAATTTTGACTAATCGTTTTTAACTCTGCCCATTCCTTTAACCGCATTGTTTCTTTATGAGAAAAACGCAAGCGATGCGCCATTTCATGAAGACGTGCGGGATCAGGAGGAAGAAGACTTTCCAGCCGTAACAACGGATCGATCTTCCAACCAAAAGCCTGTTCTGCTTTCACCAATGAATGAATTTCATCAATTCCCCATTTTTCTGTTTCAGGGAGAATGCGTGTTAAAATTCCACTTTGACGCATCCATAAAAGAGCACGTGTCGGATCTGAAGCAGCGAGAAGCTTTTTCATTTCTCCCCAAATACGCTCAGCTGAAAGTTTTTGCAGACCATCTTTTAAATAAACACATGCTTTCAACCCCTGCACATCAGGTCTTCCTGCTCCATACCAAGCAAAAAAGCGAAAAAAACGCAAAATACGTAAATAATCTTCGCGAATACGATTTTCTGCAATACCAATAAAACGCACCGTGCGGCTGGCAATATCATCCAAACCTCCCACATCATCATAAAGCTGCCCAGCAGCATCACAATAAAGCGCATTAATCGTAAAATCCCGCCGTTCAGCATCTTTTTGCCAATCGCGACCGAATACCACTTTTGCATGACGACCATCCGTTTCAATATCAGAGCGAAGTGTTGTTATTTCGTAAGAACACGACTGAGAAACCACAGTCACTGTACCAAACGCAACGCCTGTAGGAATAGCTTTAAATCCTGCTTCTTCTACCCGCACTATAACCTGTTGTGGCAAACAGGTTGTCGCAATATCAATATCACTAATAGGCTGCCCTAACAACTGATTGCGCACTGCCCCCCCCACAACACGCGCCTCTTCACCCTCCAAAGATAAAATACGAAGAAGTGTTTGGACGTCACTATGCTGCAACCACTTAACCTGTTTAAAACTTTGTCTTATACTCACCCTTTAAACCTTTCAAAAAATTGTCCTCATTGTCTTAACCAGATATCTTCATAAGAACAATATTTCTAAGCTATCCTTTATACAACACATCTATTTGTTCCAAATAGATTACTCTGTGTATGTGCAAATATAAAAAAACAACATATTACACTTCTTTTCTTCTTATTTTCTGTTACAAATTATAAAATATTCATTATCATGCAGAAAAAATCAGTGATTTTGCAACAGATGCCTTAAGGAAGAAATATGAGTCAACCTGATATATCATCCAATTCTCTTAAAGAGGCTAATATCAATCATGAAGCCCAAGAAGTTATTAATGATATTGATACAGCACACAAAGAATTGGATATTTTACAACAAGAAATTGATAAAGTTATTTTTGGACAAAATCATGTGATTGAATACGCTTTAATAGCTATTTTCGCTGGTGGACACACCCTTCTCGTCGGTGCTCCAGGACTTGCTAAAACGCGTCTTGTTGAAACTTTGGGAACGGTATTAGGACTTGATGAAAAACGCATTCAATTTACCCCCGATTTGATGCCATCAGACATTATCGGTTCTGAAATTATGGATTCAGATGAAAATGGTAAACGTTCCTTCCGCTATGCTCAAGGCCCTATTTTCACTCAACTTCTCATGGCTGATGAAATTAATCGCGCCTCTCCTCGCACACAATCAGCTCTTTTACAAGCCATGCAAGAATATCATGTCACTGTCGCTGGTAACCGTTATGATTTACCACAACCTTTTCATGTACTTGCAACCCAAAATCCTTTTGAGCAGGAAGGAACCTACCCACTTCCTGAAGCACAACTGGATCGCTTTTTAATGCAAATTGACATTGACTATCCTGACCTAACCACAGAACGACGTATTATTTTAGAAACAACGAGAGAGAAAAACAAAAAAGCAAAACCGATTTTGTCAACGCAAAAACTGCAAAAGATTCAAAAGATCGTTCGTAAAATGCCACTCTCAGAAAATATTATAGAAGCCATTTTAAAGATCGTCCGTTCAGCCCGCCCCCATAAAGATAACACTCTTGCAAATGCTTATATTGCTTGGGGACCTGGTCCTCGAGCATCGCAAGCACTTTCACTTTGTGTCCGCGCCCGTGCTCTTTATCATGGGCGTTTAGCTCCTTCACTTGATGATGTTGAAGCATTAGCCCACCCCGTATTACAACACCGCATGGCACTCAATTTTTCCGCACATGCTGAAAATATAACAGTAAAAGATGTTATCAATGATCTCGTGAAAGACGCCCTCTGATGGCTATTGGTAAAAAAGTTTCAAAACAGTCTCCAATGTCCCTTGCGGTTAAACTGCATGAAGATGCTGCGAAGATGCCATATTTTCTTCTACAAGCACGTCAAATCGCTAAAACACTGATATCTGGATGGCACGGGCAACGTAAACGCGGCAACGGAGAAAATTTTTGGCAATTTCGCCCTTATGTTGAGGGGGAATCCATTACACGCATTGACTGGCGCCGCTCAGCACGTGATGAACATACTTACCTACGCGAACACGAATGGCAAATGACACAGACAGTGTGGCTTTGGCCTGATCAAAGTCCATCTATGCATTACTGTTCGCGCTTTTCCAAAATCTCTAAGGGTGATCATGCCATTATTCTTACCCTTGCATTAGCATCACTTCTAGCACAAAGCGGTGAACGTATTGCTATCCCTAACTTAATGCCCCCTACAATGGCATCCAATGTACTAGAACGGATGGCATTAGCTTTGGCAAATCATCAAAGTGAAAATCCATTTCCAAACTTTTCAACGATTACACGTTTTTCACATGCTATCATAATAAGCGACTTTCTTGATCATCCTGAAAAAATCATCCAACATTTAACCATTTTATCCACAAAACAGGTCACTGCTCATTTAATTGAAATTGCCGATCCCGCAGAAGAAAACTTTCCCTACAAGGGTCGCACAGAATTTTCTGATCCTGAAACAAAAGAAAAGCATATTTTCGGAAAAGCAGAGAACCTTCGTAAGCACTATTGCAAACTGTATCAAGCAAGGCGACAAGAATTAGCAAATTTTTGCTCACGCCAAGGATGGTCCTATCACGTGAGTACAACAAACCAGCCCTTCAAAGAAACCATTTTGCATCTTGCAAACAAAATGGGGGGCTCTTCATCTCATAGCAGGAGGTTGCTTTGAGTTTTGCTGCTCCTCTGCTGTTACTAGGACTTTTATCCCTACCAGTCATTTGGTGGTTGTTGCGGATAACACCTCCATCCCCGCGTAAAGAGCTCTTTCCTCCTTTGCGCTTTCTACCAAAACCAACGGATCAGCAAGAAACCGCAAACCATACACCTTGGTGGTTACTGTTATTACGGTTAACCATAGCAGCACTCATTATTATCGCTTCGGCACAACCCACTTGGAATCAAAAGCCAATTACATTCTCTGGGTCTCATCCCCTTGCACTCATTATCGACAATGGATGGGCGTCAGCGAAAGAATGGGAAAAACGCATTTCTGTTGCCAAAACTCTCCTTGCACAAGCAGAAAAACACCAAAAAGATATTTATTTACTTGCAACTGCTGAAGATGATACCTCCCATATAGGCCCCCTGCCCGCGCAAGCCATAAAACAACATTTAATGCATTTGCAGCCCCGCCCTTGGGCCGTCAATCGTATGCCAGCGCTAAAAAAACTCATTGAAATAACCAAAGGCGACCCTCTTGATATTGCTTACTTAAGTGATGGATTACAAATAAGTGACGGTGATCAAACTTTCGCTCTTATTGAACAATTAAAACCCAAAACATTCTTATGGTACTCAGCTGATATTTCTGATTTAATTGGCATAGCGGCCATAGAAAATAACAATGGAAACATGGTAGCACGCGTCATCCGTCCAACGACACATGGCAAAACTCCAGCCACGCTAAGCCTTTACGATGCAAACAATCAATTGCTCGGACAATTTACAACAAACTTTCCTGAGGGAGAAACAACAACGCTTGTTCCTTTTAATGTACCACTTGAACTCCACAATGATATTGCTTGGATGAAAATCAATAACCAAGCGCATGCTGCTGCTACCTTCTTAGTAGGCAGCCACAATAGAGTGAACCGTGTTGCTCTCCTTTCACCAAGTACTAATGAAATGGTACAGCCTTTACTCTCTCCATTTTACTACATTATCAAAGCATTACAAAGCGATACACAGCTTATAACAGCCGATGGAAGAGAACTTTCAGCTGATATTGATCACTTACTTAAACAAAATCCTTCTGTTTTCATTATGGGGGATATTGTGAACATATCAAAAGAAGCAGAAAAAAAGCTGTCTAACTTCGTAAATAAAGGAGGAACACTCATTCGCTTTGCAGGAGAGAATCTGAGTAGTGCAGAACACTATGATAGCCTACTACCGGTACCACTGCGTCCTGGTAAACGTTCTCTTGGAAGTATTATGTCTTGGACCAAACCGCAAAAACTTGCGCCTTTTGCAAAAAATAGCTTCTTCTTCGATCTCCCTTTTCCAGAAGATGTCACTGTCACACGCCAAATCTTAGCAGAACCAAGCTCAGATCTTTTTGAAAAAACATGGCTCAGTCTTTCTGATGGAACACCTCTTATTACAGCAACGCGTCGCGGCAAAGGAACGCTCATTCTTATTCATATCGCTCCCGATCCCACATGGTCAAATCTTCCACTTTCTGGCTTTTTTGCACAAATGTTGCAAAAACTGATCACATTGAGTGCCTATGAAAACACAAACCCAACACACATAAAAAAAGGAACAGCAATACAAAATCCTTGGCGAACAGTGAGTGCCGACGGGCAATTACAAAGACCTCCTTCCCATGTTGTTCCACTAGTCCTTGATGCCCAAGATCCGCCCCTTCCTTCCTATCATACCCCACCTGGACTCTATGGCGTTAAAAATAATTTTTATGCACTCAATCTCTTAAATCATGCATCACACTTGATAAAGCAATCATCATTACCATCCTCTTTAAGCAAAAGTCCTTTATCTTACGATACTAAAGAAAAACATCTTACTGGCCCACTTTTAGGATTAGCTCTCTTATTATTTACCTTTGACAATTTTCTCATGTTATGGATGGGAGGCGCTTTTTTTCTCAACCGGCAGCGCAATATGCTTCTTTTCCTCCCTCTTACAATAGGTCTCATCACCTTATTTTCCCATGATCCAACAGTTCATGCACAAGGTACAGAAAATCATAATGAAATCATAATACAAGCAGCTGGTGCTACACATCTTGCTTACGTGATAACGAATAATCATGAAATTGATACAACGAGTAAAAGTGGTCTAGAAGCCTTAAGCAAATTTATTGCAGAACGTACAATGCTCTCGCCAAGCTCTGTGATAGCACTTGATCTCGATAAAGATGAGCTCTCCTTCTACCCTCTCATTTACTGGCCAATTGATGCTAACAGTCCTGTACCAACTTCAAAAAGCCTTGAAAAAATAAATAACTTCATGAAACACGGAGGCACCATTTTATTTGACACGCGTGATCAGATAAATACCAACCTTAATCTTGAAGGAGCGGCCACCCCTGCTACACAAAGATTACGAACCATCTTAAAGGGATTGAACATTCCAACCATTGAACCAGCATCGACCGATCATGTTATTGCGCGCTCTTTTTATATTATGCCTGATTTCCCTGGCCTCTATCGTGGCTCACCTTTGTGGGTTGAAACATCATCAACAAATAAAAAAAACAAAAGTTCTCTTGCCACCGGTGATAATGTAAGTTCCCTTCTGATCACCGCGAATAACTTTTCTGGTGCTTGGGCACTAAATGAAAAAGGCATGTGGAAATACCCACTTATTCCTAATGATCCAATGCAACGCCTATGGGCATTTCGTGCAGGATTAAACATTGTTATCTATGTGCTTACAGGAAACTATAAAGCTGACCAAGTTCATGTTCCAGCACTCTTAGAACGCTTTAAAAGAGAAAGAAGGCAATGATAGCATTCATCACTTTTCAGCCTTTTTTACCACTCTCTTGGATTCTCCTCTTAAGTGGATTATCTACCGTGTTCGTCATTATTGGCTTTGTTACACAACGCCAAGGCTCTTTATTGCGGCTGATGGCATTGTTCTCATTGATTCTTGCTCTGCTTAATCCCATGATCATAAAAGAGCAACGTGAACCAGTTAAAAGCACTGTAGGCATTGTCATTGATCGCAGCAAAAGCCAAACATTTGGCACACGCACAAGTGATAGTGACACAGCACGCGCGCAATTAACCAATGCATTGGCGCATTATCCGCAATTTGAACCACGATTTATTGAGGCTGGAAAACTTGCTGATAATCAATATGCCCACTCAACAAATTTGTTTAATGCCTTAACACAAGCGCTATCTGATGTCCCACCATCTCGTTATGCAGGTACAATCTTCATCACTGATGGGCAAGTCCATGACATTCCGCCTCTCTCAGAACTTCACCATAAAGCACCTGTCAATGCCCTTATAACAGGAAGATCAGATGAATTTGACCGCCAAATCAAATTTATTTCTCCTCCCCGCTTTGCCCTTATTAACAAACCACAAATGCTCTCCATCTTGGTAGAAGATAAAGGAAAACCCAAAGAATCTCTACCAACGCAAGCAGACATTACTATAAGTATCAATGGACAAGAAGTTGGCCATTATACTGTAACTCCTGGTATTATTTTTCAAACTGAAATCACTCTTCTTCATGCTGAAAAAAACATCATCCAAGTTACTACTAATGCGCACAAAGGTGAATTAAGCTTTGAAAACAACCGTGCCATAACTATTATTGAAGGAATCAGAGAAAATTTGCGTGTCCTCCTTATTTCAGGAGCACCTTACAATGGTGAACGGACATGGCGTGATCTTTTGAAAGGTGATTCCAATATTGATCTTGTTCATTTTACTATTTTGCGTCCTCCGAACAAAGCAGATAATACGCCATTGAGCCAATTATCACTTGTAGTCTTTCCTACAAGAAAACTCTTTGTTGAAGAGATCGGGAATTTTGATCTCATCATCCTTGACGGCTACCAACATTCTGCTGTTCTTCCATTAATCTATTATGATTATATCGCGCAATATGTACAAAAGGGTGGCGCGTTGCTAATGGTAACAGGGCCTGAATTTACTCAACAAAACTCGCTTGCGAAAACACCTTTAATAAGCATCCTGCCCGCACTACCAAATGGTGTTATTATTCAAAAACCTTTTCGCCCCCAATTAACTAAAGACGGTGAACGTCATCCTGTCACAAGAGGGCTTGCAACACCCACTGATCCAGCCTCTCAGTGGGGGCAATGGATGCGACAAATTGCCATTCAAAACAGACACAAAGGCACTTCTCTCATGAAAGGAGCTGATGAACAACCACTTTTACTTCTTTCCCATGTTGGTAAAGGACGTGTAGGCATGTTACTCTCCGACGAAAGTTGGCTGTGGGCAAGAGGCTTTGAAGGAGGAGGACCTTATGCAGCTCTTTATCGCCGAATTGCCCATTGGCTTATGAAAGAACCAGAACTTGAAGAAGAAAAGTTAAGTACCACCAGCGACCAACATCGTTTAATGATTCACCGCCAAACGCTCAAAGATCACCCAGAGCCAGCCGAAATAACTTTTCCTTCTGGAAAAAAAGAAAATATTATCCTTACAAAAGAACAAGAAGGTGTCTTTACAGCAACTATTAATACGAATGAAACAGGGATTTTTACCATCAAAAATGGCAATCTAACAGCGCTTTCTTCTGTAGGGATATTTGATAATCTCGAATTGTTTGACTTAATTTCAACGGAAGAAAAATTAGCCCCTATCAGTAAACACACTGGCGGACATATCACGCGTTTATACAACAAAGAAAGAGGAAGCATTCATCTTCCTCCTCTCAAGGTAATTCAATCCCCAAAAAGCCCAACATCTCTTTCTTCTCATTCAATTATTCTGAAAGAAGCAACACAGACCCGTTTAATCAATACTTTTCATTTTTCGATCTTTTCCGGTTTCTTTGCACTCCTTGCTTGTCTTTTACTATTAAACAGCATGTGGTATCGTGAAAGCCGTTAAAAAACTTGAGAATTTATGCAGCAATCTAAAAATGCAATGCATCCTACAAAAAAATATACACCGATGAGTTAAATAATAACGCAGAGTATCATACTCCCTTTTTATCATCCAAAAACCAATGAAGCATAAATTCTCCAAAGGTTTTTCTTACAGTCACAACAAACTATTTTTTTATTTCACAATCCTCTCTTTCCTCCCAAAAGCACTGGGTTGTTTTATAATTTTTTTATTGCCTAAATCGTTTTCAACGTTATGCTAACGCTTATGTTTTATCTTGCTCATATATCGGATGTGCATCTTTCACCTTTGCCGCAACCTTCCCTATTTGAACTTTTTGGCAAACGCCTTACTGGCTATCTTAATTGGCAAAGAAAACGTAAGAGCCAAATGGCAACCAATGTCCTAGAATCTTTAATGGATACCTTAAACAAGACAAATCCTGATCATCTTGTAATCTCTGGTGATCTTGTCAATCTTGCTCTCGACAAAGAATTTGAACAAGCACATAATTGGTTGCTTAACCAAGGACAGCCTCAAAATATTTCTTTAACATTTGGCAATCATGACGCCTATGTCCGTGGAGCATTTCTGAAAGCCTGTACTCTCTTTCAACCTTGGATCTCAAGTGATCCCCCTCAAAAACCTTCCCTTCCCTTTCCTTATATGCGCATTCGCAAGAATATTGCCATTATAGGCGCTTGCTCAGCCATCGCTACACCACCTTTTCAAGCTTTTGGTTATTTTGGTAAAATGCAAGCGAAAGCTTTATCACAACTTTTAAACGAAGCAGCAGCACGCGATCTGTTTCGTGTCGTCATGATACATCATCCTCCCTTTCATCATGCAACCTCTTGGCATAAAAAATTATGGGGCATCGAGCGTTTTCTAGATGTTATAAAACATCATGGCTGTGAACTTGTTCTTCACGGTCATACCCATTTACCCACACTAAAGGTCATTGAAGGAACAATAGGAAAAATTCCTATTGTTGGTGTTGCTTCCGCATCACAGGCTTTTGGTGACAAAAAACCACCCGCAGGTTTCAATTTATTTTCCATTGAGCGCTTTCACCATCGCTGGAACTGTCAGCTGCAACGCTATAATCTTATCAATCAAAAAAATGAAATAGCGTGTACTGAAATAATTAATCTTTAAACAATCTATAAGAATAGCCCAAAAGTTGTAAAAACAAGCAAAAAACGAAAATATCTTTTAATTCATATTCCTTTAAATAATAATTTTGCCTCTTCTTCACCCTAAAAGAAGAAAGTTTTTAACCATCTCTGATTACAGATTAGTTCCTCTCGAGTGTGTATCATCAAGCTTTATATCACTATCCTAAAAAACAATGTTTACGCTTCTACAGATAATTGGGGAAAATCTTTTTATATAAAAGGAACCACCGTCGTGCCCAAGGGTAACTTAGCTTCATTTTCAGGCTCAACATGAATAGAAATACGCACATTATCAAACTCTTTTTGAAGAACCCCTTCAATTTTATCGCAAATCTGATGTGCTTCTCCTACCGACATTGCAGCTGGAACAACCAAATGAAACTCTATAAAAGTAACTCTACCAGCAACACGCGTAAGCAAATCATGGACTTCAAGTGCACCATGCGCATTTGCAGAAATAAGCTCCCGAATGCGCATATTTTCATTCAATTCAACTCCAACATCCATTAACCCTTGAACCGCACTCCTAATCACCTTCCAGCCTTGTAAAAGAATATTAACCCCAACAATTATCGCTAAAATCGGGTCCAAGACACTCCATCCACCCACAAAACCAGCAACCAAACCAATTAAAATGGCAAGTGACGTAAAAACATCTGTCATGAAATGCATTCCATCAGCTTTAAGAGCTGGTGATCGATGAATTTTCCCCTGCCGCATCAGAACCCAGCCCCACATGTAATTTATAACACTTGCAACAAGATGAATAACGAGCCATATTCCAGGCTTCTGCAATAATTTAACGGTTGAAAGAGCCATCCATGCTTCTCTTAAAATAATAATTGCCGCAATAATGATCAGGATTCCTTCAAGAATTGCAGAAAAGTATTCCGCCTTATGATGTCCAAAAGGATGATCATGATCCGCAGGCTTCAGACTGATTTTAACAGCCCACCACGCTGCTAATGCAGCAAGTATATTTACGATCGATTCTAAAGCATCAGAATAAAGTGCAACGGAATCAGTAATGTAATATGCCCAATATTTCAAAGCAAAAACGATACAAGCAACGAAAATAGAGTATAAGGTTAAGCTTTGTATATTGATTTTTACATCCATAACCACACCCTTTTCTTCAGGTTATAAGAAATAACACTTTTAACCATATACCCTATGATATTTTTGACATATCGCCAATATTTCTCCAATATCACAGAAATTTCATAATACAATCAATGACTCTCACAGCGCACCATTGTTATTATAACAACTGCTCTCTACTTATACTCAGTATAATACAATGAATAGGAGTAACACGGATATGATTCAAACCAACAGCTCTTAAGAGAAATCACTTGTTATTTTTTCTCAAATGCATCACTCTCAAACATCATCATTCAATCTTTTTTATAATCATAAAGCCATTCAACAAATTAATATAATTGCGCACAGCGTAAAAAGATCGCTTAACATTCTGTTGCAACCTTACACTTCAACTCTATCAAAAAATATGACTGCTAAAACAACTTAAAAACTATTTTCAGCGACGAAAAAAGGATACCCCAAAAAAGAATCTGGGCATTGGGGACCCAGATTCTTTTCCCTTAGGAATTAAGGGTATGCAGAGCTCAGGAAATAGCGGGGACCTAAAACCCTGCACCCGATGCGAAAACAAAATACATTGTACCGCCCTCGGTATTTTCTATGTATACTAATGGTTGTGTTATGTCAACATAAATTCTACTTTAGGTTTAAAATAATGTTGTTTTTCGTCTTAACTCTTCAAAAATAAAGCAAATATTTAACATCTGGCAATTTAGAAAAAAGAACATTAAAAGCTCCATATGTATTTGAACATCACCACAATCTACGAAACTGATGATCCACGTTTGAGAGACTATCACAATATCCGTGAAAAAGATCTTGTTGGACGGCAACATCAATTTATTGCTGAAGGCAAAGTAACATTGTCGGCATTGCTGCATTCAAAAGAATTTTCTGCTCTCTCTCTGCTTATTGTGACAGAACGTCTTCCTGGACTTATGCCCCTTTTAAGAGAAACACAGCCAACATGCCCCATTTATTGCGTTCCACAAAAAGTCATGGATAATATTGCTGGATTCCATGTTCATCGTGGTGTGCTCGGTATCGGTAAACGCAAAACGCTACTATCATTACAAAATTTTTTACAAGATCTTCCAGAAAAAGCCTTGATTCTAGTTTTATGTGGCATCTCTAATCACGATAATATGGGTGCTATTTTTCGTAATGCAGCTGCCTTTGCCAGTAATGGCATTATCGTTGACAAAACCTCATGCGATCCACTTTACCGCAAATCAATCAGAGTTTCTGCTGGTGCAACTCTCAAGATACCCTATACACAAGGCGCCGATATTAATAACATTATAACAGCTTTACACGATGTAGACTTTCATCTTTATGCGCTTTCTCCCTCTAGCCCATGCACTCTAAAACAAGCAAAAATAACAAAAAGGACAGCCCTTATTTTGGGAACAGAAGGGGATGGCTTACCAAGCCATGTACTACAAAAATCAGACACCTTACGTATTCCAATGGCTCATGGCTTCGACAGCCTCAATGTAGCCACAGCATCAGGTATTGCCCTCGCCCATTTTAGCGATTCTTATAAACTCTATTAAAGATTGATAATATTTTAATTTATAAAAAATATCCGATGAAGATACCACTTTTATTTATAAGAAACGGTTGTTTAAATTTTGGAAGAAACAGTAGCTTTTGTTTCCAGATTACACAAAACGCGCTTCAACATCACTTCAGCACCGGCATCACGTTCTGAATGAGTAACAAAACCACCTCCAAGAACACGTGCTCCATCACCATTTCCATCATAAAGAACACAAGCTTGCCCTGGCGCCACACCGTTTTCACGTTCCAACAATTCAACGGAAAAAATACCGTCCTGATAATATACGCGAGCAAGATGGGGCGGACGTGTTGAACGAACTTTTACAGCTACCTCAATACCATCAGAAGGGAAATTATCTAATTGCTCATCACCAAGCCAATTTACGTCACGCAAAAAAAGCTTATGTGTTTCCAGCATTTCACGTGGTCCAACAATAACACGCGCATTTTCTACATCGAGATAAATCACATAAAGCGCTTCACCCGTTGCAACACCAATACCACGACGCTGACCAACAGTATAATTAACAATTCCCGAATGTTTTCCTAAAATCTGTCCATCAATATGCACAATAACCCCAGGATTAGCTGCTTCTGGACGTAATTTTGTGATAACATCAGAATATTTTCCTTGCGGAACAAAACAAATATCTTGGCTGTCATGCTTATTGGCAACAACAAAACCCATTTCTGCTGCTATTTCACGAACACGTGCTTTCGGAAGATCACCAAGTGGAAAACGCAGATAATCAATCTGCTCTTGTGTCGTTGCAAAAAGAAAATAACTCTGATCGCGATCAGCATCGAGAGGACGAAAGAGCGCCCGATGTACTCCATGGGGACGCGAGCGAATATAATGCCCTGTTGCCAAAGCATCTGCCCCCAACTCACGCGCAGTTGCTAATAAATCAGCAAACTTGACAGTTTGATTGCAGGCCACGCAAGGTATGGGCGTTTCTCCATGTGCATAACTTTCTGCAAAAGGATTAATCACAGCTTCGCGAAATCGCTCTTCATAATCAAGAACATAGTAAGGTATCCCCAGTGTCTCCGCTACGCGACGCGCATCTTCGATATCTTGCCCAGCACAACACGACCCCACCCGATGTGTTGCAGCACCATGATCATAAAGTTGCAACGTAATGCCAATGACATCATATCCCTCCTTTTTTAAGAGACCTGCAACAACCGATGAATCAACTCCCCCCGACATTGCTACAACAATGCGAGAATTCTCAGGTGATCCTGGCAAATCAAGACTATTCAAAAACATGTATTCATTCTCTATTTAATAGACACCCGTTCGTTAATGCCCTTATACGTGCTAGTTCATTGCTTTTTATGCTATTCATTGTCCTTTTATATTGTTTTTTTATCCTTTCCACAACCAATAGCATCATTTCCTTAAAAGCGGCTGCAAACAAAAAAGAGTGATAGAAATAAGGCACAATGCAAATCCTTTTTGCTCTTTTTAAAAAATCAGACAAAAATATTGCAAAATATTATTCTATGCACTTTGTTTTGCATCATATTTTACGCGCTTACCCATTTTGTTAATTTTTTTTCAACGCGTTTAGCTCTTTTTTAAATTTCAAGTTTTACAAACGAATCGAGTCCTTGACTAAAGGTAGAGGATATAATGACTACTTTGATAAAAACACAAATGAAATATGTTATTGGGCCAGATGGAGGCCCACTGACAATGGCCGATCTACCGCCAAAAACAACACGGCGTTGGGTAATCCGTCGCAAAGCTGAAGTTGTTGCGGCTGTCAGAGGTGGATTATTAAGTCTTGATGAAGCGTGTCAACGCTATACTTTAACCGTAGAAGAATTTCTTTCATGGCAAAGTTTGATCGATGAACACGGTTTAGCTGGATTACGAACCACCAGAATTCAACATTACAGGCATTAATTGCCATTGGTAATGATCTGATAAAGGCTTAAAAATATTTTTAAAACAGCCAAACTCAATAAGAGTTTGGCTGTTTTTTTATCTTTTCAGAACATAAACATCTTAACGTATTGATTTCCAAATAAAAACTTTTATCATCCAGTCATTGAGTTAGATTGAATTAAAACACAATCATCATCGACTTTTGCCTTCTTTTCCCGCATCTCCAAAAGCTGTGCGCGTTGCAACTCTGTCTTGACTTCATGGAGAGCAATTTCAGCATTTGTTTTTTGAAGCTGCAAATCACGAATCGAATTTATAAGATTATCACGCCTCTGCCGCGCTGCACGAGCAAAAGCAGAATAAGCAAAATGGTGAACATCATTATTTCCAGATTTACGTTCTTCATTAATAATTTGTGCTTCCAATTCTAACACCATTTGCTCAAACTCTGCGATCATCATCTCAAGCTGTGCAATTTCGCGATGCTTCCCACGCATTTGAAACATCCTCAATTGCACCATACTTTCCCGTGGCTTCATACTCTCTACTCCTTGATTGCGCCAACCCAAAATTCGCATCCACACTCTTACATATACTTTTAATTACACCTTTTCTGGCGAAAACGGTGCATTTCTTAACTTAAAATTATAATTGTTTCCCTTCCTTAAAACAGCTCAAACACAGTCTGCCTTTAGAGAGAAATAACCATTTCTTTACTTTTCACCCCCATTGTAGAATGAAGAGGCTTAAAGCTCAGTAAATAAACACTGAAATTGTGAAAAAGTAATTTAAAATAACCTGTTATAATTTTTTTAAGTCAAAGTTATTGGAAAAAGCACTTCACTTTTTTATTACGTTAAAAAATATGCGATTTTTCTAAAATAATTTTATAACCTCTTTCAAAAATAAAAATATTTTGTTAACCACTATAATAGATAGTGGGGAATTCAGTGGTGATTTGTTGCGCGTACTACTGAAATATTCATAGACACTTTTATTGTAAGTGTTTGATTTTATGAATTGTTTTTTATAAACAGTGGTTTTACCAACTGTTGTAAATAAAAATGCTCCTTTTGATTCGGAGGAGCAAAGTGAGGGATCTAAAATGCGCGTATTACTAATTGAAGATGATAAAGCAATGACTCAAAGCATTGAGTTAATGTTAAAATCAGCAAACTTTAATGTCTATATCACTGATCTAGGTGAAGAAGGCGTCGATTTAGGTAAGCTTTATGATTATGATATTATTTTGCTTGATCTGAATCTCCCTGATATGTCAGGATATGATGTTTTGCGGACCCTAAGATTAGCAAAAATAAAAACCCCTGTTCTCATCCTTTCCGGCATGAATGCCATTGAAGACAAGGTACGTGGTTTTGGCTTTGGTGCAGATGATTATATGACAAAGCCCTTCCATAAGGATGAGCTCATTGCACGTATTCATGCAGTTGTTCGTCGCTCTAAAGGGCATGCGCAATCGGTTATTGTTACCGGCGATCTTACCGTTAACCTCGACGCAAAAACAGTCGAAGTTGCTGGACGCCCCGTTCATTTAACTGGTAAAGAGTATCAAATGCTAGAGCTTCTCTCTCTGCGTAAAGGCACTACTCTTACCAAAGAAATGTTTCTCAATCATCTCTACGGTGGCATGGATGAACCAGAACTTAAAATTATCGATGTCTTTATCTGTAAACTACGGAAAAAGCTGGAAGCAGTCTCTTCTCATGTAAATTACATTGATACAGTTTGGGGACGTGGTTATGTGTTACGTGATCCAGTTGAAGAGAACGCACTTAAAACCGCTTAAACAATGAAATGCACATTGTAAAATCTCGGAGTGTAGCGGGCCGAGATTTTTTTTCTGTTGCAATCAAAGGCTCGCACACGAAAATCTCTCGTGTAGAGGGAGTGTTACTTAAAAAATCCTATTCCCATTTACAGATACTATTTTGTCGTTCACGGAATATAATTTAAGCCATTTTTCCCAACACGGCTTAGACGACTCTAACTTATTCAAAACTTCTTTACACTTTCCAAAATAATACAACTATCAGTTTTATCGATGTTTATTTTCATCTCTGTCATCTCAGCAAGTAACACTGTGTAATAAAATTGGATAACATGAGCGTCAATCAGTTCTTCTTGAATGTTTCCATTATATAACGCAATAAAATGAGAAGGAATACGCAAAATTTTACCATAAATCTCAAATCGAAAAGAACGTTTATCTTCATCCTGTAGAAGCATAACAAGGATTTCTCCCCCACGAGAAACTGTTGCATTTGCAATTAATAACAAATTAAGCAAAAGTTTAACTTCATTTTTTGGTAAAAGGAGAGAAGGAGATTGCCATTTTAAAATTGCTTTTTCTTCCTTCATATATTGTTGCGCAACCTGCTCAGCAGAGCGTGTATCTATTTGTTCCCCACTTGCTCCTGCAAAACCAAAGGCCAATCGTGCAAATTGTAGACGCGCAGAAGCACTGGCAACGGACCAACGCACCAACTGCAAAGCATCCTCTTCAGCTCCTCCTTCATCATAGAGCTCCATCGCATTCTGGATAGCACCAACAGGTGAAATCAAATCATGGCAAATACGACTACAAAGCAAAGCAGCAAAATCCATAGGCTTTAAAGAAACAGCTAACGTCATAATTATTGAGAACTCCCAGAATTTAAAAAATAAGCCTTATTTTAAAGAAATAACTCTTAATATCCAGTGCATATACATAGGAAAGTTTTGCAATTACACTAATTTTTTTCAGAAATAAATTCAGGAATTTAAATAATCTCACATTCTCTTTTTTATTTGAATAGAATAAAAATTCTAATATTATCTTTTTGTTTGTAATTAATAAAAGGAAAAAACTCTATGGCTCTTCTTCTTCTAACACGCAGGTACAAAAGTATTGTATCTTTTATCTTCCTTTTATTTGTAATCATAAACACTGCAAATGCTCAACTTCGACCGATAGAACAAAACCAGCCCCATTATTCGCTACAAGAAATTATCGATTCTGGTCATACTTTTTTTGGAAAAACTGCTAGCGGTATGGCAGTAGCAATTCAAAATATCTTTTCACGGTATGGTTATCCAAATGCCTATATTTTAGGAGAAGAAGCTTCCGGTGCTTTTTTTGCTGGATTAACTTATGGTGAAGGAACACTTTTCACCAAGAGCTACGGTCAGCATAAAGTTTTTTGGCAAGGACCCTCTGTGGGATGGGATTTTGGCGGACAAGGTTCTCGTTTAATGATCTTAGTTTACGATCTTAATAATACAAATAATTTATGGGGACGCTATGGCGGTATTGCAGGTTCGGCCTATTTAATTGCAGGTGTTGGTTTTCATGTCCTTAAACACAAAAATACTTTATTAGTTCCAATACGCACCGGAATTGGCGCACGTCTCGGTATCAATATAGGATATTTAAAATTAACACCCAAACCAACATGGAATCCATTTTAAACGGAATCTTACTGAAAAGGAAATTTATGCTTATCCAATCGTTTCTTTTTTTTATTCTTGGAGTAGCCTTTACTTCCTGGTTACTGGTGCTTTTTGCCCCTCTCATTTGGAGAAAAGCTGTTCATTTCGCGCATAAATTTACATCTACGCAAATGCCGTTATCATACGCTAAAATACAAGCAAACTATGACTTTCTCTGTGCACAACACGCTGTAGAACTAGTGCACAACGAACAAAAATACGACTCTTTGCAAAAAAAATATGCCCAACAGAAAATACAACTGAGCCAAGTAACAGAGCAGCTTTATCGATTATGTCTCGCCCCACAAGACATTTCTTCTTCCTCTAAAGAAGCTATTTGGTACAAACAAAGTGCTTTCGCAACAAACACTTTCATAATGGAAATCAAAACTATGCGTGAAAAAATAGCACGTTATCAGCAACGTTTACAAAAAATTCAAACTAATGATTCTAACACCAAGATTCATCTTCAACTCCTAGATGAACTGCGTGAAGAAACAAAAGAGTTAGCAGCAACATTAGCTGCTCAAATAGCACTACAAGAGGGGGAAACATCTCCTATCAACACATTAATCCAAGATTCCAAAAGCAAAGACGACCTCGCATCGCGTATTCGCAAGAAGATAACCTGCACTAAAAAAACATAAGACATGCCTTTAACATTGAACTCTTCTCTTTATAGTAGAGTCTCCGATTTTGAGTTTGTTTTTCATGACAAACCAAAAATACCTTCTAGGAAATACAACCAATATAAAGCCTATTCTTCAAAAGCTAAAAGAAGAAAAACATTCTCTCAAGAATGATAAAAATCTCTTATTCGCTGAATAATTATATCCTGATCATTTTGCGTCAAATATGGATGCATCGGTAAACTTAAAACACAGTTTCCTAAAGACTCAGAAACGAAAAGGGAATCTTTTACATAAGAAAAGTGTTTATAAGCCTGCTGTTGGTGTAATGGAGTCTTGTAATAAACCATTGTAGGAATAGAATTTTTCTGTAAATAGTCCTTTAATTTATCACGCTCTTGCACCTTAAGAGTATATTGTGCGTAGGCACAACGAACATTTTCTCCTACTTCTGGAACTGTGACAATATCTTTTAGACCATTGGAATAATATTGAGCAATTGCAACACGTTTTTCCATTTCATCTTCAAAGATAACAAACTTTTCCAGCAAAATTGCAGCCTGAATGGTATCTAGACGCGAATTCATACCGATACGCACATTGTCATATTGCGTTTCACCTTTACCATGAAAGAGAATAGAGCGTAAAAGTGCTGCCAAATTATCATTATTGGTCATCATAGCACCTCCATCACCATAACACCCCAATGGTTTTGCAGGGTAAAAACTTGTCGCGGCAACATCCCCAAAAGCCCCGCACATAATATTACCGCTTCTTCCTCCCATTGATTGCGCAGCATCTTCAATAACAAAAAGGTTTTCCTTTGCCGCCACGCTAGCAATTTGTGCATAATCAGCAGGAAGCCCAAACAAATCAACAGCAATAATTGCTTTTGGTTTAAGGCGTCCCTCTTTTTTAATCATTTCAATCGCTTCACAAAGTTTTTCAACATCAATATTGAATGTATTAGGCAAAACATCAACAAAAACAGGTTCAGCTCCCACCAACGCAACCACTTCAGCAGTTGCACAAAACGTGAAGCTAGGACAAAAAACAGCATCCCCTGGACCAATATTTTGAGCCATAAGAGGCATCTTCAACGCATCAGTCCCATTGGCACAGGAAATCACATGCTTAACGCCAAGATACTCTGCCAACCGCTCTTCAAACTCTGTTACTTTTGGCCCCAAAATATACTTACCACTGGTGACCACATGTGCAATTGCAGAATTAATTTTGTCTTCAATACGCGCTCGCTGCGCTCCAAGGTCGATGAATTGCATATTAACTCCATTGGTCATCATAATAATGCAAAAGTACTACTATCTCTTTTATCGATGATAATTGATACTAGCAGCAGTTAAAATCCGTAAAACAGCAATAGCATCATCGCCATTTGTGCGAGGCGATTGACGCGTTTCAATACAATGAAGAAAATGCTGCAATTCGCAAGTAAGCGGCAAATCTTCACAAACATCAATGTAATTCAACTCATCCGTGCTAAAGACCCATTCTTGATTCTCTTTCCAAACGGCAAAACGGTGTAATGCCAATTTACGATTCCATGGTTCCATATCATTAAAAACGAGCATAGCCTTTGTACCAACAACAGTTAAACGCCTTTCACGATAGGGGCTCAAGCGTGAAGTAAAAAGATGACTCCGTATACCATTTGGAAAAGACATATGAATATGAGAAAAATCGGAACACTGATCAATAACAGCAGCTCCCTCACCTCGAATTTCCGAAGGTTCACATCCTGTCAAAGCCAAAATCATTGAGAGATCATGAGGAGCAAGATCCCATAAAGCGTCACTGTGTGTATGAAATTTTCCAAAGCCTAACCGATGAGAATAAATATAATGCACATCCCCCAATTCTCCCTTTTCCACCAATTCGCACATTTTTTCAAAAACAGGATGAAACCGTAAAATATGGCCCACCATAAAAATCCGTTCATATTGGTTCGCAGCCTGTACTTGACGTTCAGCATCAGCGACATTTAAAGCAATGGGTTTTTCAACCAATACATCTTTACCATTTTTAACAGCACGTATAACATTTTCTGTATGAAACTGTGGAGGCAACGCGAGCACCAGCGCATCAATACCATTATGAGTAAAAAGATCATCAGACGCAACAACATCCACGCCATACATATTTGCAAAACTTGCAGCACGATCAACATCAACATCAGAAACTGCTACCAAAGCTCCAAGACTCCAGAGCGTTCGTATATGATTTCCACCCCAATGACCGCACCCTAAGACCGCTACACGTGGCACCATTTTATGCCTTACCTTAATTAATTATACGAAAAATTATACTTTATTCATTTCATATCGGGGATGAAATAGAATGACAAGAGAAAAGCTTAAAAACGATGCTTGACATCTCACTATTCTACCTCTTATATCCGCAGAAGATGAGATGATTTGATAATAGTCTTTGTCATTGTGGCGGAGTAGCTCAGTAGGTTAGAGCAGAGGAATCATAATCCTTGTGTCGGGGGTTCAAATCCCTCCTTCGCTACCATTTTATTTTTCATAGTGTTTTTAGAAAATTTCATTATAGTTTATCGGTATAGGCTTGGCGCGCGGTTTTGTATATTTTGACACTAGATTTTGTACCAATTTATTTTTTTTCAAAGGGTTTTAAACAAGTAAGTTATCTTTTTTACAAGCTTCTTCTACACCCTATTCTGTTTCCTCATAACCCCAATTTGCATCATCTAATAATCTCTACCATCACTTAAAAGATGTCATGGTGCCACTATATCAGTATCTCAAAATATTTCTCTGAATAATAATATTCAAAATTATAATACTTTAAATAAAATCAATTATAAATACATTGTGTATTAGACATAATTCATATCAATTATTTTTTAATTTTGACAAAAAAACAGAAATGTCTTACCAAATAAAAACAATTACCGAATTTAAAAACAATTATCCATTTTTACTTCTTCTTATGAAGTTCGCGGGGAAATGAATTTTTGGGGCTCTCATAAGGAGAATACTAGTGTATAAAACATCCTTTTTATCATGCACGGTTGCAGCCGCTATCGTCCTATTCAACATCCAGTTCAGTGCACATGCTGAAACCCTCGAAGTTTCTGATGGAAAAACAATACCAGTATCCGATAAAACCTATGAAACTATTCACGCAAAAGACGGTGGAAAAATCATTGGCAAGAATTTAACGATAAACCACCCAGTCCATTACGATGTATACGCTGTAACAGCTGAAGGTGTTAACAGTGTAATTGAATTACAGGATAGTAAAATTATCCCAAAACTTGATTCTGAGATTTCCCGCGGTCTTGAAGCCAAAGACGGAGCTACAATCAAAATGATTGGAGGTTCCATTGCAGCTGCCTCTGTTGGCGCTTCTTTTAATAACACGAATAGCAGCGAAAACATGCTAAAAGACGTGGTGATATCAGACTTAGATAAAGATGGACTGCAATTACTCTCAGGAATAGTTACCAAGGGAAGCACGCTCACCTTAAAAAATGTAACTGTTATGCATGCATCGAACGCTCTAAAGGCAGATGATCACTCGACAATAACAGTCTCTGGAGGATCATTTGATGGAGAACTTGATGGAATATATGTTTCAAATGGCAGCACGGTTACTATCGAAAACAGGACTGAGATTACATCATCCAGTGGTTATGGACTATATGCTGAAGGTTCAAAATCAAAAATCACAATGACAGGAGGAACAGTAAGCGGATCTGCAGGTACATTATTTGCCGAAAACGGCGGACATATTAATGTCACTGGTGTTACTATAACATCGACAGATGGCACCGGAGACGGCGCACACGCCGGTGGCTTTGGAAGCATAATTGAATTACATAATACAACGATTAAAGATGTTTCAACGGGGCTTTTTACACAACCAAACGGCACGATCAAGATGACTGGAGGTTCTATTACGGCTTCTATAATAGGCGCTTCTTTTTTTAATAACAGTAAGAGCGCTGAGAACAAGCTAGAAAATGTGAAAATATCAAGTGGTAAAGACGATGACCAACAACTTTTCGGAGTAGTAGCCACTCATGACAGCAACCTTACTTTGAAAAACACAACAGTTACTCAAGCCAATATAGGCATAGCCTCCGCTTTTAATTCTCAAATAAACGTATCAGGGGGAGAATTTAATGTAAAAACCTCAGGGGTATCTACTGAGAGTGGCAGCACCATTATCATAAAAGACAATGCTCAAATTAACGCATCTGATGGCAGTGGACTTCATGCAAGCGGTCCACAATCCCAAATCACAATGACAGACGGAACAGTGTTTGGGAAAAAAGCTGCATTGTATACAGAAAACGGCGGGCATATTGATGTGACAAATGTTTCTGCAACGGCACAAATCGGTGGTTTGCAGATCATGTCTCTCTCTTACACGGATCCCGATAATCCCCAAAAACGTAAAAGCAGTGAAATCAATTTGGTCAATACAAAACTTCATGTTGAAAATGGTGCTGGAATTCTTATTGGAGCTTTCACTGACAACGATATTGAAAATAATGCAGATTTGGCAATCGGTACAGTAAATCTCAAAAATTCAGAAATCCATGCCAATGTTTTACTAGGAAACGGCATTTATTGGAAAGATAGCGAGTTTTGGGACCAGGTAGGTTCAAAAGCGATCTCCAACGGTACCTTCACATTAAACGCAGATCATTCCACTTTAGAGGGCAGAGCGAATATTGCTAAAGACAGAAATGTACACTTTGATCTGAAAAACGATACAACATGGACGTTGAAAATCAGCAAAAACGAAAAAGATGATGATGGCAATCTCCTTGATATCGCTCAAAGATCTCGTTCTGATATTTCCACGCTTAATCTCGATAACAGCTCCATTGTTTTTGATAAACCAACAGAAGAGCATTACCAAATATTGCATATAGGTTCTGGTAAACCAGACACAAAAGCAGTCTACAACGCAACGGGTGATGCAAAGATTTACTTTAACGCAAAATGGAGTGATGGTGCTGCAATAAATGACCAAAAAACCGATAGACTTTTGATCCATGGGGATGTCTCTGGCAACACATCAGTTTATGTCACGGGGCGCTTAGAAAATGACAATGTCAAAGCAAATACCTCTGCTGCTGCCAATATCCGTGGTCTTTCACTTATTCAAGTTTCTGGAAAAGCAGAAGAAAGCTCTTTCAAACTTGTAAATGGCTATACTACAAGAGGTGGTTTACCAGATATGTATACACTACGTGCCTATGGACCAGACTCAAGCCAAGGCAAAGCCAATATTACGCAAAACCTGTTTGATGAAAAGAACCAAAATTTCTGGGATTTCCGTTTGCAACCAGAACTTCTTGGAAATGGTTCTGGCTCTGGTTCTGGTCCAAGTGTGATCGCTCCTGTACCACAAACAGCAAGCTATTTGGTCATGCCAAATGCTCTCTTCTACAGTGGATTAACCGATATGGCTAAACAAAACGCGCTTTTAGCCAATATCAGAGCATCCGTCTTAGGAAAAGAAGAGGAAAAACAAACTGGTTTCTTCCTCTACACTTACGGGAGCACAGGAACCTTATCTTCTGAACGCGGACCTCTCAAATATAGTTATAGCGCTGATATTCGCTATGCTGCTCTTCAAGCCGGTGTCACATTAGCAGCAATTGAAGGGCAAAGTACCACGACACATTTCGGTCTTGTAGGCACCTATGGGCGACTATCTTTCACTCCAAAAGAGATGGATGATGTAAGTAAGAGCACATTGGATAAATGGTCGCTAACAGCTTATGGCAGCGTGCAGCATGACAGTGGTTTCTATATGGATACACTGCTATCCTATGGAATTCTAAAAGGAGATATCGGCAATGCCATCAGAGGAAATACCGCAAAATTGAAAAATGCCAAAATGTTGAGTATCTCCACCACTGTTGGCAAAGAATTTGCAACCAGAATGGAAGGTTTAACCTTCGAACCACAAGCACAAATTGCTTATCAACATTTGATGTTTAACACCATTGAAGATGCTGATAATTTTACTGTTGATATGCACAATCCTTCTCAATGGTTGATCCGCGTTGGCGGACGTTTGACAAAAACCATTTCCACTGAAAACAGCCGTCCTATGTCTTTCTATGGAAAAGTAAACTTGATCAAAACCTTTGGTGATGATGGCACTATCCAGATTGGCAGAAACTTTGACCTTGATCCTATGGGGACTGCAATTGAAGGCGGCATTGGCATTAATGCGCAACTGTCTCATAATTTCTCCCTTCATGGTGATGTAAGCTATCAACAAAAGCTTCAGAAAAATGGTATCTCTGGTGCAAGTTTTTCAGGCGGAATACGCTATCAGTTTTAAGAAAAGACTGTAAAAATAGCCTATCATTCTATTTAATTTAACAAGAATACTCAGCAAATTCATGCGACACATTCAAGAAGAATGCTACGCTTAGTAAGAACACATCAAGCAGTATTTTTTATCTTAAACAGAAAACGCGTTTTAAATCCAAAATGAGGAAACTTTTTTCATTTTTGCTTATTGCTCCCAACTGCGCTTTCCTTCCCCTTTTTCCTTAATGCGGAAAAAATTGTAACCGATATTACGCAATTTCAACAAAAATCTACATAAGCTAAATAAAGAATTATTATTTACAATACATTTAAATTGAATGTAAATTATATTATCATATACTTTAATTTGACAGATAATAATAAACAAAATAGGCTGGATCAGTTATTTTATTGAAAACCATCTATTTTCACTTCTTCTTATGAAGTCAGCGGGAAAATGAA
This sequence comes from Bartonella taylorii 8TBB, assembly GCF_902825155.1. Lineage (GTDB taxonomy): Bacteria > Pseudomonadota > Alphaproteobacteria > Rhizobiales > Rhizobiaceae > Bartonella > Bartonella taylorii_A. Next base: position 51,331 of record NZ_CADEAG010000002.1, on the reverse strand, counting down.
TGTTGGGGGCTTTAAAAGGAGTGGACTGATGCCTAAAAAATTTCTTCTATCCTGCACAGCGATTGTGGCAGTTGTACTGTCTAGTATCCATCTTAATGCACAAGCTAAAAATCTTGAAATTTCAAAAAGTAAAAAAGAAGTTTCCAACGAAACCTATGAAATTATTCACGCAAAAAAAGGTGGCCAAATTATCGGCAAGCATTTAACGATAATTGGAAACAAAAAAACAAACACAAATACGCGCGCTGTAACAGCTGAAGGTTCTAACACTGCGATTGAATTACTAGACGGCACAACCATTAAAGGAACTGGTTCTAGCATTTTCTTCGGTCTTGAAGCAAAAAATGGCGCTACACTGAAAATGACCGGAGGAACCATTACAGTCTCCAAAACTGGTGCTAAGTTCTTGAATAGTAAGAATGCCGAAAACAAGCTAAAAGATATAACAATATCAAGTGGCAAAGGCAAAGCACCACTAACTTTTGCAATATTTGCAGACAAAGACAGTGAAGTCACTTTAGAAAATGTAACCGTTATGCAAGCAGAAAACGGCATAACTGCAAATAATCATTCTAAAGTAACGGTTTCTGGAGGATCATTTGAGGGGAAAAACGTAGGGGCATACGCTGGAAACGGCAGCAACATTACTTTAACCAGCAATAAAAAAGGTAACGTTCAAGTTATATCAACATCATCGAATAGCAAAGGACTCTACACAAATGGTTCACATTCTACCATCACAATGACCGGAGGAACAGTAACCGGAGAATTAGCGTTGGTCGCAGAAAACGGTGGACATATTAAGGTCACTGATGTTGCTCTAACAACAAATGAACATGGAGGCAAGGTCACTGATGTTCCTACAATAGGAGCAGGAGTCAATAGCGCTAATAGTATGATTGAATTATATGGCAATACAACGATTAAGAATGCTGCTGTTGGGCTTGTAGCAAGTAACGGTGGCGTAATTAAAATGATAGGGGGAACCATTACGGCTTCTGCAACTGGTGTTGGCTTCGTGAACAGTAAGAACACCGAAAATAAACTAGAAAATGTAATAATATCAACCGGTAAAGAGAAAAATTCAGGCAAAGGAATACTTCTAGAGAAAGAAAGTGGACTCACTTTAAAAAATGTAAAAGTAACTCAAACAGGCAATAGCGTAATTGCAAATAATCGTTCTAACATAACAATCTCTGGAGGATCATTTGATTCAAGCTATGCAACAATATGTGCTCAAAACGGCAGCAGCATTACCTTAACAGACAATGTTCAAATTACATCACATGATGAAGCAGGTCTCTATGCACGAAACTCAAAATCTACGATTACAATGACAACAGGAAGCGTGACAGGAAAATTTACAGCCTTAGAAGCAGACATAGGTGGCCATATTACGGTTACAAATGTTGCTTTAAAATCAACTAATAATAGTGGTGATATAGCTACTGGTGCAGCTGCCTCTGGCCCTAACAGTGTGGTTGAATTGCTGGGAAATACAACAATCAGTGACGTTAAAACCGGAATTGATGCGCAAAACGATAGCACAATCAAAATGATCGGAGGAACCATTACTAGTTCCGAAGCTGGTGTTCACTTGTTAAAAAATAAGAGCAATAACAAACTGAAAGATGTAACGATATTAAGTAGTAAGGGCAATACACTACTAAATGCAATCATTGCAAGAAAAAGTGCCATTACTTTAGAAAATGTAACCATTCCGCAAGCAATCAATAGTATAGTTTCAAGTGATAATTCTCAAATAACAGTTTCTGGAGGATCATTTAACGCAAAAAGCGCAGCAATATCTGCTATAAATGGTAGTATCATTACTTTAACTGACAATGCTCAAATTACATCATCTGATAACAGTGGGCTCTATGCAAAAGACTCAAAATCTACCATCACCATAACGGGAGGAATCATAAAGGGTAAAACTACCGCATTAAATACAGAAAACGGTGGGCATATTAAAGCCACGAATGTCACTCTAACAACGGCAGATAGCAACGGATCTGGTGCAAAAAGCCAAGATGTTGGCAGTTTAGTTGAATTATATGGCAATACAACGATTAAGAATGCTGTAGTCGGTCTTTATGCACAAAATAGCGGAATGATTAAAATGATCGGAGGAACAGTTATTGCCGAAAATAGTGCATTTGTTGTAGATAATAATGGATATATTGATGTGACAGATGTTTCTGCCACAGCAGAAGATAGAGGTATAGCATTTGCAAAATCTAAGAACAATAAAACGTCAGAAATCAATTTAATCAATACAAAACTTCACATTAAAAACGGTACAGGAATTAATGCAAATGAATCAATTGGTAAAGCCAATCTCAAAAATTCAGAAATCCGTGCCAATATTTTACTAGTAACCAAAGATTCAGCTAAAAAAAATAATTTTATTCTTACATTAAACGCTGATCATTCCATATTAGAAGGCAGCGTAAATACTGAAAAAAAATTCAAAACAATCTTTGATTTGCAAAATCATACGAAATGGATATTAAAAACAAGCACAAATGCAAAAAGTCAAAATGAAAAATCACTTGATATTGCTCAAAGAGCACGCTCTGATATTTCTGTCCTTAACATCAATGACAGCTCTATTGTTTTTGAAGAGCCAACAGAAGATTATTATCACACGTTGCACATAGGATCTGGCAGACCAAATACTAAAAAAGTCTACAAGGCTACAGGAAAAGCAGAAATTCATTTCAACGTCGAATGGAGTGATAGCTCTGCCATAAACAAACAAAAAGCTGACCACCTTCTGATTCACGGTGATGTTTCAGGTACTACATTGATTTATGTCACTGAACATTTAAAAAAGAACAATATTAAAGTAAATACTTCTACTCCCAGCAATATACATGGTTTTTCACTGATTAAAGTCTTCGGAAAAGCAAGTCAGAATTCTTTTAAACTCGCAAATAGCTATATCACAATAAGTGGTTCACCTTATAAATATATACTGAAAGCTTATAAACCAACGTCAAACCATAGTAAAACAAATACTAAACAAAACCTTTTAGGAGAAAATAAAAATTTTTGGGATTTTCGCTTACAACCAGTACTGCTTGATAGCGACTCAACGGTAAAAACCATCGTGCCATAAATACAAGTATTTTGTAATGTCCAATGCTCTCTTGTACATTGGATTAACCGATATGGCTAAGCAGAATGCACTGTTAGCCAATGTGAGAACAGTTGTCTTAGAAAAAGAACAAGACAAACAGAATAGCTTCTTCTTATACACCTATGGAAGGACAGGAACCTTATTTTCTGATAAGTAGTGCTCCTCGTAAATATGGTTATAGCAGCGCTAAGCCTCAATCCTCGCTACGCTGCTCTACAAGGAGTTATTAACTTTGCCGCGCTAGAAAGTGCAAAATACTACAACACATTTTGTCTTATAGAAATCTACGGACAGCTCTCTTCTACTACAAAGAATATGCAAGACACAAGTAAGAGCACATTGAATAAAATGGCCACTTCACTCACAGCCTATAGCAGTATACAGCATGATAGCGGTTTCTATCTTGATACTCTTTTATCCTACGAAAGTTTTAAAAAAACTGGTATATCCTGAGTAATTTTTTCAGGCGAAATAGCCATCAGTTTCAAGACAAAACTCTAACAACAAGTGTATCGTTATTTGTACAGTTTATCAAAAAAGGCAGTACGCTATACTACCTTTCTTATTTATAAAATATGTTTTTCTTTCCAAAAATCTCTTTTTAAGAACAGAAAACAGTAAAAATAGTTAATTTTATCATGTACCATTGAAAAATTTTCACAGCATCTTCTTCTTTTGCAAAGAATAAAACCTAAAACAGAAAAAAACTGTATTTTCTCTTCTATACAATCTATCACACACTTCCTTCTCTATGAGCAATAGGCTCAATACTTGCTTCAAAAAACATTTTTGTATAGTCATGTTGTGCATGTAAACTGCGCAAATCATCATTGCTAAGCTCTTCAAGAATAATCCCTTTATGCATAATCCCAACACGTTCACAGATGTGTGCAACAACAGCAAGATCGTGAGATACCATCAAATATGTAAGCTTTTTTTCCTCTCGTAATGATTTTAACAAATTTAAAATTTCAGCCTGTACCGACACATCCAATGCAGATGTTGGCTCATCAAGCAGCAAAACCTCTGGCTCGATAATGAGAGCACGTGCAAGAGCAATACGCTGACGTTGCCCTCCAGACAACTCATGCGGATAACGATAAAGAAATGAAGAATTTAGACCAACAGAATTTAAAGCATCATGCACCCGCTCCTTTGGATTATCCATCCCATGGATTTTGAGAGATTCAGAAAGAACCGTATGAACCATTTTTCTTGGATGAAGCGAAGCATAAGGATCTTGAAAAACCATTTGAATACGGCGTAGAAAATTCTTATCTCTCTTTTTTGCAACTTCTTCTCCATCAAAAATGAAACGCCCACTATAATCTGAAATAAGTCCAACCAATGTATTCAAAATGGTTGATTTTCCACATCCTGATTCACCAATCAAACCATAAGCTTCACCACGCTTAATATGAAAGTTTACATTTTTAACAACCGTTACTGCCTTATGCCTATGCCCAAAAGTTACTGATAAATTAGAAACATCAAGTATATTTTCACAATTGGTCATGGGGTAACTCCTTCAACACCATTAACAATTGTAGGATTATGCAACCAATCAGGATCGCGCTCAGGAACAGCCAAAAAGTCAACAGGATTATCAAGCCGTGGTAAACTCGCTAGCAGGGCTTTAGTATAAGAGTGACAAGCACGAGATAAATCACACGCAGGCAATTCTTCTAACACACGACCTGCATACATAACCAAAACACGATCGCAAAAATCAGCAATCATATTCAAATCATGACTAATGAAAATAAGTCCCGTTCCAGACTTAGTCACAAGCTCATCCAATACCGATAAAACCTGACGCCTTACTGTAATATCAAGTGCAGAGGTTGGCTCATCTGCAATAATTAAATCAGGTTTAGGAATAAGCATCATCGCAATCATCACACGCTGTCCCATACCACCTGATATTTCATGAGGAAAGAGGCGCATCACATGTTTTGGATCACGAATATGGACAGATTCCAACATAGAAATTGTCCGCTCCCGCGCATCAGCTTTTGAAACACGATAATGAATGCGATAAGCTTCCATAATCTGTTCCCCAATCCGTATTAATGGATTAAGTGAATATTTGGGATCTTGTAAAATCATTGAAATACGCTTACCCCGGATAGTTCGCATCTGAGGTTCACTTGCATGCAATAAATCAACATCATCAAAGCGCATTTTTTTAGCTTTAACAATAGCTGTTCTTGGACTCAATTTGAGTATCGCACGCCCAGTCATCGATTTTCCAGACCCAGATTCGCCAACAATTCCAATTTTTTCTTTTCCCATGGAAAAGCTAACGCCGCGCACAACTTCTGAAATGCCTTGCCTTGTAGGAAAAGCAATACGTAAATCTTCTATCTCTAATAATTTTTTAGCCATTGCGTGGATCCAATAAATCACGAAGCCCATCACCCAACAAATTGAAAGCGAGGCTTGCTAACAATATTGCACAACCTGGTATCGCCGCCAACCACCAATTCGTCATCATAAATTCACGACCTGTCGAAAGCATTGCTCCCCATTCAGGACTTGGGAGTTGAGCTCCCAACCCTAAAAAACCAAGTCCAGCAGCCGTTAAAATAATCCCAGACATATCTAACGTTAACCGTACAATCACTGAAGGAATACACATAGGTGCAATATGAAACAAAATAATCCGTAAAGCAGATGCCCCTTGCAAACGAACCGCAGAAACATAATCAGACGAACGTATCGTCAAAGTTTCAGCACGTGCTAAACGCGCTATTGGCGGCCATGCTGCAATTGAAATTGCAATCGATGCATTTTTAATACCCGGTCCCAGCGCCGCTGAAAAAGCAAGAGCTAAAATCAAAGCCGGAAAAGCAAGAAAAATATCAACAATGCGCATAAGAACAGTATCAACCCAGCCCCCTATATAGCCAGATACAGTCCCAACAATGAGTCCTATTGGTCCCACGATAATTGTGGTAAGAAAAACAACATAAAGCGTAATACGTGCGCCAAAAATAAGGCGACTAAAAATGTCACGCCCCAATTCATCTGTCCCCAAATAATGCAACGTAGAGGGTGGCTGCAATCGATGCGCAAGGTCATTGCTAACAAAATCATGGGTAGCAATCCAAGGAGCAAAAATGGCACATAAAACAATAATAAAAATAATAATCAGACCAAATAGAGCCGAAAAATTATGAGACAATTTGATTAATGCATGATAAATTCTTTGGGCATTTGCCTGAAATACTGATCGTGGAACAGATTCATTTAGCCAACGACCCAAAGAAAATGACGATTGCGATTTATGATGATTAATTATTGTCATATTCAACGTGTCCTTGGATCAAAGATTCGATAAAGCAAATCAGAAAATAAATTAATAACAACAAAGAGAAACCCTACAAGCAGTGTACATCCGACAACTGCATTCATATCTCCAGCTAAAAGAGCATTCGTCAAGTAATGCCCAAAACCAGGCCAAGCAAAAACTGTCTCCGTTAACACAGCACCTTCTAATAAAAAAGCGTAAGAAAGTGCAACAACAGTGATAATCTGAACCGCAGCATTACGAAAAGCATGCCCCCAAACCGTTCGTGTCAACGATAATCCCTTTACACGCGCAGTAATGATATATTCCTGATTAAGTTGTTCAATCATAAAACCACGAGTCATACGACTAATATAAGCCATAGCACCGAAAGCTAAGATTAAAGCAGGCATAACAATATGACCAAAGGCATTTCCAAAAGCTTCCCACTGTCCCTGACGAGCAGTATCCCAGAGAAAAAATCCTGTTTTGGGTTCAAAAGAATATTCATAAATAAAATCAATACGTCCTGGACCACCAATCCAACCAAGCTTGGCGTAAAAGATTAATAACGCCATTAATCCAAGCCAAAAGGTTGGAGTGGAATAGCTCAAGAGAGTAAAAGTCCGGACAAAGTAATCAATAAATGAATCGCGATACATTGCCGCAAAAACACCAAATGGAATACCAAGACTCGTACCAATCACGATAGCAACTGTAGCAAGCTCTAATGTTGCTGGAAACACGCGCATAATATCTTCCAAGACAGGACGCCCTGAAGTTAAAGCATCTCCAAAGTCAAACAAAAATATATTGCGAAGATAGTTCCAATACTGGATAATCAACGGCTTATCAAGACCCAACCTATGAAACATTGCATCATAAGCCTCCTGACTGATATTATCACCAAGAATAGCAAGAACGGGATCTAAAGGAAGCAGATGACCAATAAAAAAAGTGATCGTCACCAAACCAAGCAGCGTGAAAAAAACTGAAATCAGCAACTTCAGTACCTTGAAAGAAAAGTCCCATACGAACATTTTTTTCTGCTTTTGTGATACTGCTCTTTCAGATTCTGAAAATGGCAAAACCATCATAATATCCCCCTCCATAGCTACCAAACATAAAGCTAACACCTTCTTATATAGTAAAGAAAAGCCTCATCAAGCACGCTCACCGCTCTTCTTCATAACATGCTCTATTTTTCTGCATCATTGTAGTAAAGTCTAAAACTATTCCAAACCCATTTTTTTATTGCCGGTCCCATACCAACGGTATAATATGTCTGAAATAAATAGACCATAGGACCATGCTCAAACACATAATGCTGTAGAGCACGATACTGCGAAATACGCTTATTTTGATCTTGTTCAAACAAAGCATCCATCACCATTTTATTGATATTTTCATCATAATACCCAGCACGCCAAGCCAAATACATATTGTGTTTTTTTGTAAATGTTGGATCAGGATTAAACACATGATTTAACGAAGCAGGATGTCCATCAGGATCAGCACTCCCCCACCCCATGATAGCAGTATCATAGTTCCCACCACGCACGCGGCTTAATAACTGATTTTGCGCCATTTTCTCAATTGTGAGCTCAACACCAATTTTATGCGCATTAGCTTGAATAGACTGCGCAACAGATGACATATAACTAAGGCTGCCAACTAAAAGGTTAGCCTTAAAACCATTAGGATAGCCAGCCTCACGGATCAACTGTTTTGCTTTTTCTAAATCTAACTTAAAAGGCACCCCCTCTTTTTCATCCAAAGCACCAGGAATCCCCAATGACATATAACTCGCACGTGGAATTGCAATGCCCTTTAAAACAGTGTTTCCAAGACCTTGGTAATCAATCAAATAGCGAAAGGCCAATCTCACTTTTTCATGAGCAAAAATTGCATTTTTGTTGTTTAGCGATAAATAAATAATTTGCGGTCGCAAAACACGTCTAATTTTAACAGCCCCCCCCTGTCTTTCAATATCTAAAACATCTTCTGAAGAAAGATCACGCGCTATATCCACATCACCTTTTTCCAAAAGAAGTCTCTGACTCGCTGATTCAGCAACATGTTGTATAACAATTTGCTTAACTTTGGGGACGCCCCCCCAATAATGTTGGGTCGCTTGTAAAATAACTTTTTCTCCAGAACTCCAGCGTACCAATTTATAAGGTCCAACACAAGCCGAATGCGTAGTCAAATATTTATTACCCATATCCCCATCAACACTCTCTGCTTCAATTGTTTGCCGATCAAGCAAAGCAGAAGCATAAGACTGTCCAATTACCGTCAGTATAAGTTGGATGGGATAAGGCTTATCCAACTTTAGTTGTAAAGTTTTATCATCAAGAGCTTGAATATTTGTTTCAACATTGTTTTTAGTGAACCCATAATCCATTAAAGATTGAGCATAACTCAACCCTAACTTAATAATACGTTGCATTGACCACGCGAGATCTTGCGCTGTCGCTCTTCTTCCATCATCAAATTTTAAGTCATCACGAAGATGAAAAACGATTCTTTTCCCGTTGTCTAAAACATCCCAAGATTGAGCCATAGCAGGACGAATTTTTGTGGGATCATGCTTATCATATTGTACTAACGCACTGCAAATATTCGTCAATAATTCACTCGCAACAACCTCAACCGTTTGAGCTGGATCAAAGCTACTAATTGAATCAATATTCCATGCCATTACCAAGGTATCTTTAGATGACGCACTGAATACTGATGGTATAAACCCATTTAAAAAGCCGATTGTGCTTAATAAAATACAAAAGTTTTTTGACATTCCTTTTTTTTTCATTTTAGCATTATCCTTTGCATTTTATGTTATCTTTCTCACATAAAATACTTCGATGTCCCTTTTTCATCTCTCCACAGCATAGCATCATTAACTTTACTGATAAACCATCCAAAGACAAGTCACACACATACTAACCTATACCCGAAATCCATACCATCTGTACCACGGTAAACAGAAAGCTCAAAAAGATCACTTCCTATACTTATCAATGCCACTGTTCCTATAAATAGCATTAAGCATACCGTAAAAAGCCCCCCGCATTTCATACCCTAAGCTTAAAAAAACTCTTGCGGAGGGATATTTTTATCATTTACGTTATGATCACGTTCTTTTGTATTTCACAACACTTAATACGCGTTTATTTTTCAATTGCACTATAAAAAATACGTGGTGCACTATTCCAAACCCATTTTTTAATATCAGGTGTCATAGCGACAACACTATATTTCTGAAAGATAAAAGCATAAGGCCCTTTTTGCATAAGTTCACGCTGCAAGTCAGCATATATTTCTATTCGTTTCTGTGGATCTTTTTGAAACAACACATCTTCCACCTTTTTATTCATAGCTTCATCCAAGTACCCATGCTGCCAACTTGGATAGGCTGTATTTTTCGCTTCAAACCGATTATCAGGGTTGTAAACAAGGCGTGAAGCCATTGAATAAGGATCAGCAGAGTCATTATTCCATCCCATGAAAACTGTATCAAAAGCACGTGCATAAACTTTTGAAAATAACTGCGTACCTGCCAAACGTTCAACTTTAAGATGTACTCCCACCTTTTTTGCATTATCTTGCAAAGACTGAGCAATAGGCAAAGCATAATGAGAACTGCCCACTAAAAAATTAGCCTTAAAGCCTTTTGAATAACCTGCCTCCGTTAAAAGCTGTTTTGCTTTTTGAAGATCAAGTTTAAAGGGTTGTCCTTCTTTTTCATCCAAAGCTCCAACATTACCAAGAGGAATAAAGCTCGCACGTGGAATACCAACACCTTTGAGAACTGTTTTTCCAAGACCTTCATAATCAATAAGATAGCGCATCGCCAAACGCACTTTTTCATTGGCAAAAATTGGATTTGTCGTATTAAAGCCCCAAAACATCATGGAGGGCTCCAACACCCTTTCAACTTTAATATCCGTTTTTGCTTGGAGATCTGCTACATCCTCAGGTATTAAATCACGTGCAACATCGATATCGTGTTTTTGTAACAATAAACGTTGCGTTCCAGGTTCCGAGACATGGCGAATTAAAACCTTCTTCAATTTAGGTGCCTCTCCCCAATAATTGGAGGTTTTACGCAATAAAAGAGCTTCTCCAGGACGCCAGCTACTTATTTGATAAGGACCAACACAAGCAGCATGGCTGGCCAAATATTGGTTTCCCATATCACCATTTTTCTCGTGTTTCATAATTGTTTCACGATCAAGCAAAGCAGTAGCACGACTTGCAACAATATTGCTAAGAATAAGCTCTGCTGGATAAGGCTTATCAAATTTCATCACCACCGTTTTCTCATCCGGTGCGTGAATAGCAGAATCAAAGTTTTGTTCTGTGATACCATATTCATTAAATGCCGTCGCCGTAGCCAATTTCAATTTGACAACCCGCTTCATGCTCCAAATAAGATCATGAGCGTTAGCAGGACGACCATCATTAAACTTTAAATTATCGCGCAAATGAAAAGTAAGCGCTGTACTCTGGTCATCACCTGAAACATCCCAATGTGTTGCCAAAGAGGGAACTATTTTTGCTAAATCATCTCCAGCAGTACTGACTAAACTATCACAAACATTGTCAAAAATTTCAGCTGCATAAACGTCGTTAAGCTGCGCGGGATCAAATGTACTTATTGCATCGAGATTCCAAGCCATCACAAGCGTATCGGCAGGTGTTTTTGCTGAAACTTGTTGCACAAACATCCCCATAGCCATAAGAGCAGAAATAAAAGAAGTACTGCCTTTCAATATCTTTCTTTTTACATTCATAGACTTTTCCTTTTAAAGTTTATTATATCAATTAATTATTCTTAAATAACACAGCAATTTTATACAACAAAAATTGAATAAATACATATTGACTATATTATAAAGAGATATTTACTTTTAATATGAATTTCGTTTTACTTAAACTATAGTAGATACACAACATATATTCCTCCAACCAGCACTACATCCACATCCCAATACCTCCTTGCACTCCCCATTAAGCCATATCTGTTTCCAAACCGAATAAAGCAGCAAAACACAAAAAAACATCTCCGCTAAAACTCTGCACTCCATAAAAAATCGCTTAACTTTTTGAAAGTAAAGTGCAAAAGAAAATCTTTCTCATTTATCGATAATACCAAAAAAGCCAACAGAGATAAAATAATAATGAGAAATACTAACCCCTCTAAACGGTATTTTTCCAAAAAGATCATTACCAATAAAAATCCACAATAAAAGGCACTTTTTCATTGGTAAAAGCAAAATTCACGATACCTAACCCGAAAAAACATGATTGACCATAAACTCCCCCCAATTTCTACGTTCATCATTATTTTGAAACCACAAAAATAGATACCAAACAACACACCGCAGAAACTCTTGCTTCTAACGGAAAATCTCAGAGATTTAACTAAGCAATGTAGTGGATACAAACCCGTCTGAGCTTAAGCCTCCTCCCCAAAAACTGGAGCTCACACGCAGCAAAATTACTCTCTCAACAAGGAAGCTACCAGATAATAAAACGTAACACAAGCACTTGGTAATCAGCTACCATACAAGTAGAGCAATCATCATATATTCAACCAAAAATTTAACAAATATATTTCATTAAATTTCAAAAAAAGAACAATACGATAAGAGTGCCACGCCGAAAAACTCGAAAACCACTTTGTCTTCATCAACAACCATAAATAGAATATCCGTCATTATGGTAACCGCTATCTATACAAATAGAACAGACACATATTTATTCAAAATCAATAATATAAATTGCTTTCATAATGCTTTAAAAAAGTAAAAACTTGAAAAACCATTCTCTGTTCTTTTATTACTTGACTAAACAATATCTCTTACAGCTGCTTTGCACAGTTATCGACAAAAACACCCTTCAAGATGATCATTGACAATCCCAACAGACTGCATAAAAGCATAACAAATTGTAGGACCAACAAATGTCCAACCACGTTTTTTCAAATCCTTAGAAAGGCGAAGAGAAGCAGGGGTTATGGGATTAGCCAACAGTGTTTGAAAATCTATTTTTTTATAACGCTCTGATTGTGGTGGTTGAAACGACCAAAAATAGCGAGACAAACTCCCCCACTCTGTTATAATTTCCTGCGCTCTCAATGCATTATTAAGCACCGATCGAACTTTTCCTTGATGGCGAACAATACCTTTATTCTGCATCAACATTTGCACTTTTACTTCATCATAATGCATAATTTTTTCAAAATCAAAATGATCAAACGCATTTCGAAAAGAAGGGATTTTTTTTAAAATTGTGAGCCAAGAAAGCCCTGCCTGAAAACCTTCAAGACAAATTTTCTCAAACAAATGGCGATCTTCAAAAACAGGTTTTCCCCATTCATTATCATGATAAGCACAATAAAGTGGATCCGTTCCTGCCCATGAACAACGAACTTTTCCATCTGCCCCCATAAGAAGCCCTTCATCGAGCACCACATTTATTGTATTAAAAGAGCGTTCCTTGATCATCTTGCTTCGATTTGATCCGTTTAGATTTTGAAGATCGGTTGAGAGCATGATCATGCGTTGAAACACTAACATCACCATCAAAAAAACGTAAACTGATTTGCCCCGTTTCAGGAAACTGCACCAACCGTTTAATGGGCTTATTATCCTGCCCCAAAGCCAAAACAAAACCACGCTCTAAAATATTTTGATACGAAGTGCTTTTTAAAAGCCTAAACGCGACCTCTACCTGAGCACGTTGTTTTTCCACATTGTGCACAAAAGCACGATGAAGGCGCGCAGTATACTCCTTTGTATTACGTTTCGCTTTTTCAGTATTCAGTAAACGCGGTGAAAAACGTATAGCAAGCGCATGAAAAGAAAAATGTTTTTTATCGCAGCTCACATGAAGAGCACGCAGCAATCGACTTGAAATTTCATCAAAACCACGCCGTGGTAGAGCGAAAAGTTGATCGACAGTCGGAAGCCCTCTTATAATAGCACGCAATTTTTGTTGATGAAAATCAAAATAACGCACCAATCCCTTGCGTAAACGGGCACCAAGAGACGCAACATACACTTCGAGATCAAGCTTAACAGGAACAGCCTTTTCTGCCGCTCCTGTGGGAGTTGGAGCGCGCCAATCAGCAACATAATCAATCAAAGTCCAATCTGTTTCATGCCCAACAGCAGAGATAACCGGAAGAGCTGACTCATAAACAGCACGAACAACAGCTTCGTCATTAAATCCCCATAAATCTTCTAAACTTCCTCCTCCCCGTGCAACAATAATAAGATCAGGTTTTGGAACAAGCCCTCCTAAAGGAAGAGCATTAAAACCTTCAACAGCAGCAGCCACTTCCTGACCACTTGTTTCCCCCTGAACACGGACGGGCCAAACCAAAATATGCAATGGAAAACGATCTGATACACGATGAATAATATCACGAATAACAGCGCCTGTAGGTGATGTCACAACACCTATAATTCGCGGCATATAAGGCAAAGGTTTTTTCTTGGATTCATCAAATAAACCTTCATCTGCAAGCTTTTTCTTGCGCTTTTCTAGAAGTGTCATCAAAGCGCCAACCCCTGTTGGCTCAAGCGCCTCAATGACAATTTGATATTTTGATGACCCCGGGTAAGTTGTCAGTTTGCCGACAGCGATCACTTCCATCCCTTCTTCGGGAGGAAATTTGAGCTTTTCCATAATGCCACGCCAAATAACCGCTTCCAACCGTGCCTTATCATCTTTTAAGGCAAAGTAAGCATGACCGGAAGCATGAGCCCCGCGATAACCTGATATCTCTCCCCGCACCCGCACATAACCAAATTTCTCTTCAACAACGCGCTTTAAAGCCCCTGCTATTTCGGAAACAGTAAATTCTGCTACATTCGTTACACCTATTTTTTCACCAAATAAACTTACCATTTTTCAATTCTTTACACCCGTTTCTGTGAATCTTTTTGCAACACTGCATCTTTAACCTTTTGATTTATATTTTTATCTAAATACCCATTAGCACCAATTCAGATACCTATATTCTTAGCCTCAAACCGATTATGAGAGTTATAAATAACACCTAAAGCCATTGTATGGAAATCCACACTACCATTATTCTATCTCATAAAATTGCATCAACGACAGTTAAAATATTAAATCTTAGCATCCACACAAATACATCTTTAATGAGAATAAAATCTTTTCCTAAAAGAGAATGTTTTGAAATGAAATTCTCTATAAAACATAGAGACATATCACCTATAAAATTCAACGCTTTGCAATACGTTAAATATATCGTAATCATACTTTTTCGTATTTTATAAACTTAATACTCTTTTATTTTTCAATTGCACTATAAAAAATATGTGGTGCACTATTCCAAACCCATTTTTTGACATTAGGTGTCATAGCAACAATATTATATGTCTGATAGATAAAAGCATAAGGCCCTTTTTGCATAAATTCACGCTGCAAATCAGCATACATTTGCGCCCGTTTTTGTGGATCTTTTTCAAACAACGCATCCTGAACCTTTTGATTCATAGTTTTATCAAAATACCCATGGCACCAACTAGCATAGCCTGTATTTTTTGCCTCATACCGATTATCAGGATTGTAAATAAGACGTGAAGCCATTGTATGGGGATCACCAGAGCCATTATTCCATCCGAAAAAAATCGTATCAAAACCCCGTGCATAAAATTTTGAAAACAACTGCGTACCTACAAAACGTTCAATTTTAAAACGCACGCCAATTTTTTTTGCATTGTCTTGAAGGGACTGAGCAATAGGCAAAGCAAAAGGATAAGGAGATGCACCTGCAAAAATATTGGCCTCAAAACCATTCGGATAACCTGCTTCCGTTAAAAGCTGCTTTGCCTTTTGAAGATCAAGTTTAAAGGGTTGTCCTTCTTTTTCATCCAAAGCTCCAAAATTACCAAGAGGAATAAAACTTGCACGTGGAACACCAACATCTTTAAGAAGGGTCTTACCAAGTCCTTCATAATCAATAAGATAGCGCATCGCCAAACGCACCTTTTCATTGGCAAAAATAGAATTTGTCGCATTAAAGCCCCATATGATCATGGAAGGCGCCAACACTCTTTCAACTTTAATATCTGTTGTTGCTTGAAGATCTGCTATATCCTCTGGCATCAAATTACGGGCGACATCGATATCGTGTTTTTGCAACAATAAACGTTGTGTTCCAGGCTCCGCGACATGGCGAATTAAAATCTTCTTCAATTTAGGCGCATCCCCCCAATAATTGGAGCTTGCATGCAACAAAAGAGCTTCTCCAGGACGCCAGCTACTTATCTGATAGGGACCAACACAAGCAGAATGGCTGGCCAAATACCGGTTTCCCATATCACCATCTTGTTCGTGTTTTATGAGTGTCTCACGATCCAATAAAGCAACAGTACGATTAGTAGAAATATTGCTAAGAATAAGCTCTGCTGGATAAGGCTTATCAAATTTCATCACTACGGTTTTTTCATCCGGTGCTTGAAAAGCCTCATCAACATTTTGTTCTGTGATACCATATTCATTAAATGTAGGAGCATTAGACATCTTCAGTTTAACAACCCGCCTCATACCCCAAACAAGATCATGAGCACCAGCAGGACGACCATCATTAAACTTTAAACCATCACGCAAATGAAAAGTAATTACCGTGCTCTGATCATCACTTAAAACATCCCAACTCTTTGCCAAAGAAGGAACCATTTTAGTTGCATCATCTTTAGCAGATTCAACTAAATTATCACAAACATTGACAACAATTTCAGTTCCATAACGGTCATTGAGTTGTGCAGGATCAAATGTACTTATTGCATCGAGATTCCAAGCCATCACGAGAGTATCGGCAGGCGTTTTTGCTGCAACTTGTTGCACAAACATCCCCATGGAAATAAGAGCAGAAACAAAAGAGCTACTACCCTTCAATATTTTTCTTTTCAAGTTCATAGGCTTTTCCTTTTAAAGCTTATTCTATAAATTCCCCATGCAACAACGACAGGCAAAAGTAATAAGATCAGGCTTAGAAACCATGCCTCTTAGAAGTAACATTCAAAATCTTCAAAAGCAGCAGCTACCTTCCAACCATTCGTTCCCTCTGAACAGGTTAGGCCAAAACAAAAGATGTAACGGAAAATGCTCTAATATCCAATGAGTGATATCAGCCATGATAGCTACCTGTTGATGATGCCACAACACCTAAATTCAGGGCATATAAGGCAAAAACTTCTTCTTTATCTCATCAAACAAGACTTCTGCTTCAAATCTCTTTTTGCGACTTTCTAAAAAGAATCCTCAGAGCACCAACCTCGGTTGGTTTAAAAACCTCAATCATCCTTTGATATTTTGATGATCCTCATAAGCACAGTTGCTAACCATGGACACTCATCTCCTTCCTAACAAGGCAATTTGAGCATTTCCATGAACCCACACCAAGGACAGTCCCCAGTATCTCATCATTTTTAAGGAAAGGCAGTGCAATTTGAAGCATCAGCTCCACAATAACCTCATACTCCCCAAATTCACCTACATACAACCAAATTTTTTCTCAACAGTACATTCTAAGGTCCCCCGCTTTTTCTAAAAAATACTAAATTCTGCTTATATTCAGTGTGCTCGTTTCTTTAACAAACAAATTTATTATTTTTTTAGTTTACTTAAGATTAAAATCTCCAATCTTAATATCTATGTGTACATGCATTTTATAAAAATGCATAGCCCCTCTCTAAAGAAGGGTGTCTTGAAGTTACTCTATAGAGAATATACCAATACAATTTACCAATAAACTTCGATATTTTGCTAAACTTTTAAACGCTATACAAAACATCGAAGATATCATGATAGTATTTTTATATGTTACAACATTTAAGACATACTTATTTTTCAATGGCATTATAAAAAATACGTGGTGCACTATTCCACACCCATTTTTTTACATCAGGTGTCATAGCGATAATACTATATGTCTGATAGATAAAAGCATAGGGTCCTTTTTGCATAAAATCACGCTGCAAATCAGCATACATTTGTGCCCGTTTCTGTGGATCTTTTTGAAACAGGGCATCCCTTACCTTCTTATTCATATCTTCATCAAAATAGCCATGGCACCAACTAGGATAGCCTGTGTTTTTAGCCTCAAATCGATTATCAGGATTATAAACAAGACGTGAAGCCATTGTATAAGGATCTGCAGAATCGTTATTCCATCCCATAAAAATTGTATCAAAACCTCGTGCATAAAGTTTTGAAAACAACTGCGTCCCTACAAAATGTTCAATCTTAAAGCGCACACCTATTTTTTTTGCATTGTCCTGGATAGACTGAGCAATAGGCAAAGCAAAAGGATAAGGAGATTTTCCTGCAAAAATATTGGCCTCAAAACCATTCGGATAACCTGCTTCCGTTAAAAGCTGCTTGGCTTTTTTTAGATCAAGTTTAAAAGGCTGCCCTTCTTTTTCATCCAAAGCCCCAAGATTACCAATGGGAATAAAGCTTGCCCGTGGAATACCAACATCTTTAAGAAGAGTCTTTCCAAGAGTGTCATAATCGATAAGATAGCGCATCGCCAAACGCACCTTTTCATTGGCAAAAATGGGATTTGTCATATTAAATCCCCACATTATCACAGATGGCGCCAACACTTTTTCAATCTTAATATCTGTTGTTGCTTGAAGATCTACCATATCCTCTGGCATCAAATTACGTGCAACATCGATATCGTGTTTTTGCAACAATAAACGTTGTGTTCCAGGTTCTGCAATATGACGAATTAAAATCTGCTTCAATTTTACTGCCTCTCCCCAATAATTGGAACTTGCACGCAACAAAATTGCTTCTCCAGAACGCCAGCTCACTAATTGATAAGGACCAACACAAGCAGCATGACTTGCCAAATAGCGATTGCCCATATCACCATCTTGTTCGTGTTTCATAATTGTCTCACGATCAAGCAAAGCAGCAACACGAGTAGTAAGAATATGTCCAAGGATTATCTCTGCTGGATAAGGTTTATCAAATTTCATCACTACGGTTTTTTCATCCGGTGCTTGAAGAGTAGAATCAACATTTTGTTCTGTAATTCCATATTCGTTAAATACTGCTGCTGCAGACAACTTCAATTTAACAATCCGCCTCATACCCCAAACAAGATCATGAGCACCAGCAGGCCGACCATCATTAAACTTCAAACCATCGCGCAAATGAAAAGTAATTACCGTACCCCCACCCTCATTTGAAACATCCCAACTCTTTGCCAAAGAAGGCGCTATTTTAGCTGGATCATCTGTAGCAGAATCGATTAAATTATCACAAATATTGGCAACAATTTCATTGCCATAACGTTCATTGATTTGCGCAGGATCAAAAGTCTCGATTGAATCGAGATTCAAAGCCATCACGAGGGTATCGGCAGGTGTTTTTGCTGCAACTTGTTGCACAAGTATCCCCAAAGCAATAACAGCAGAAACAAAAGAGCTGCTACCCTTCAATATTTTTCTTTTCAAGTTCATAGACTTTTCCTTTTAAAGCTTATTCTATAAATTCCCCATGCAACAACGACAGACAAAAATAATAAGATAAGGCTTAGAAACCACACCTCTTAGAAGTAACATTCAAAATCTTCAAAAGCAGCAGCTACCTTGCAACTATTCTTTCCCCCTGAACAGGTATAGGACAAACAAAAAGATGCAACAGAAAATGCTCTAATATCCAATGAGTGATATCAGCCATGATAACTACCTGTTGATGATGCCACAACACCTAAACTCAGGGCATATAAGGCAAAAGCTTATTCTTTATTTCATCAAACAGAACTTCTTCTTACGATTTTCTAAGAAGTGTCATCAAACTGCCAACTCCCGTTTGTTCACAAACCTCCATAACAATTTGATATTTTGATAATCCTAAATAAGTTGTAAACTGCCCACAATAACCACATCTATCCCTTATTCAGAGGGAATTTGAGCTTTCCATAACTCCACATGCAAATACAACTCAAATTTGTACCTCGCGATATTTTAAGGCAAAGAGAGTGTAATCTGAAGCATGAGCAGCATAATAATCTGTCATTTTACCACACATCCGCAGATAATAACCAAAACTTTCTTCAACAATCCAATTAAAAGCTCCCCACTCTTTCAGAAACACTAAACTCTGCTTCCTTTGTTCTGCATGCTTTTTCAACAACAAACTTACTATTTTTTCAATTTACGCAGATTGAAATATCCACTGTTAATACCTATACGAGCACAATTTTACCCAGATGAATAGTCTCTCTAAGAGAAGATGTCTTGAAATTACGCCCTATACACAATATATAAAGCTATTATAGGTTCTTAGACGTAGTACAGAAAATTTTCATCATCATGTAGAACGTCGAGACATTATCAATATTCTCCCACAAATTCTTAGAAACTAAACAATATCCATCAAATTAATGAAAGGAATACTATGAAAAAACCTCGAAAAATGCCAACAGAACACGAACGCGTTTCAGAAACAAGCGCAGATGTTACACCAGTATTACAAGGTGGTGAACTCGAAAAAAAAGTAAGGAAAAACAAAAGAAACATTTTTTCTTTTTGATGATAACATGATTGTGTTATGCAGTGAAAGCGTAATATACGCGAAAGTGAATTAAAATGAACAAAAGGAAAAAGTTGTCTAATTCTCTTCATGCATTTCTTGGAAGAACATCAGGGCATGTTGCTTTAAAATTGCTCATCCTTTCATTCCTTGTTGGCATCGTGATGAACTTTTTTGGGTGGACTCCTCCAAGTCTCGTGCAAAAAATAATAGAATTTTTTAAATCTCTATGGAAAACAGGATTTATAACTCTTGCAAATTTTTTCCATATAGCCATGATGGGTGCCATTATTGTTGTGCCTATTTTTCTTTTTCTACGCATTTTTCATAAAAAATAAACGCCTTCACGTTTCCCTTCTACTAATCTTTTCGAAAAATTAAACGACATAAAAAGCCTGTACTAATAGCCACAATTACCGCTACAATACCATATATAAAACTATGCTTATGCGCTGCATGAAAAATTGTATAAGCAATATGTGCTTTAACGATTTCAAGAGTTGTAGTCGCACTATCAATAAATTCCCCATCGCGGAAAAGATAAGCTCGAGCCTGATAATGTCCGACAGGAATATTTGCCGGCAAACGAAAATGCGCTGTAAATAGTGCACCGGAACCAAAACGGACGCCACCCACTTCCTCATGATAAAGGTTTTTGGCTTTTTGCAATTTTATAAGTTCATCGCGAAAAATCTGTATTTTCCTCTGATCTTGTTCATCCGTCTGCAACAACAAATAGGGCAATCCTAGTCTCAAACGTTTATAATCTTCAACACCAGTAATAGCATCAGTCTCACGCGTTGTGACCATAGAATAAAAGAGAGGAACATTTTTAAAAGTGAGAGAATCTGTGTTAACCCAAACCCCAGCATTACGTTTTTTTTCCCGCATAATCATAGATCGAGCTTGTCCTTCCAAGCTCACAACAATATCATAGCGGTTCTGTCGAGAATACAATGGATCAATATTTTCCAAAACACCAGCAATATAAAAATCACGACCATCAAAATGTGCATCAACTGTAATCGTACTCGTTGTTACGATAATTTGGATAGTCTCGTGATTAACTTGATCAAGGAGCGCAGCTTTCGTGCCAACATGCCCCCACGTAGAAGAAGAGACTATACAAAAGCAACCGGCAATAATGCATAAAGAAAATAATCTACCCATTTTTATCTCATCAGAATATCCAGAGAGAAAAGATTATCAGGGCGTACAAATAATTGGAAAGCAAGACGCATACATACAATCAACACCAAAAATGCAAGCGCCATGCGCAATTGTTCAGCCTTTAATTTTCGTCCAGTGCGTGTTCCATATTGTGCACCAATACTTCCGCCAAGCATCAGTAAAAAAGCCAAAACAATATCAACTGACTGATTACTTACACTTTGTAAAACTGTGGTAAAAGAAGAGACAAATGTAATTTGAAAAAGTGAAGTTCCAATCACCACACGAGTTGGGACACGCATAAGATAAATCAATGCTGGTATCATAAAGAATCCCCCACCAATCCCCATAATAGAAGACAATAAACCAACAATAAGACCAATTCCTAAAACTGGAATGATGCTAACATATATCATTGATGTCCGAAAACGCATTTTCAACGGCAAGCGATGGATCCAATTATGTCTACCTGCAAGACGAACATTGACTTTTTGTGCTGTGCGTTGACGCACCATATCACGCCAACTTTCAATAATCATCAGACTTCCTACACTCCCAAGAAGAATCACATAAAGAAGCGAAATCATGAGATCTAATTGCCCTAATTTTTTCAGAACAGAAAAAATCTGAATCCCGATTAGAGAGCCAATCCCTCCTCCAATCACTAAAAAAATACCAAGTTTTATATCAAGAGTACGTCTTCTAAAATGTGTAATCGCCCCAGTTACAGATGATGCAATCATCTGATTAGCCCCTGTTGCAACAGCAATAGCAGGAGGGATATTATAAAAAATCAATAAAGGCGTGATGAGAAAACCACCACCAATTCCAAAAAGGCCTGAAAAAAAACCAGCAACAACTCCCATACCAATCAAGATCAGCATGTTGAGTGACATTTCAGCAATTGGTAAATAAATACTCACTTACAGAACCTTCAAGATAATTTGAATTTTTAGATAATTCGAGAGCTTCTCTTTAATCAACTCCCCTCTTCAATAATCTTTATTGCACGTTTAAAAGAACAAGTTTAGATGCTACACACGTTTTTGCAAAATTATGAATGTGCAACCTACTACACATCACTTAACCTAACATCATAAAATTAAAAAAATGAACTCCTTTTAAAAAACCATAAAAGCATAACGTCATCGCTGCCATAAATGCAATGATTAAAAAACAAAGAAGAAATTTTTTAATGGGATAACATAAAAAAAAGGAAATTCCCAGAGACTCCGCTTTCAATGAAGAAGATTGATCATTTTCAATGCAACGACCAGATGCTTGAACAGCAGAGCGCCTTTCTTCTATTACAGAATTCTCCACAAACTCCTCAGCCTCTTTTGAAGAAGACTTCATATCCTCTATTGGTGAAGAGCTTCTATTCCCCTGTTGCAATGTATTTTCAATATTTGTTTGGATTGGAGTTATGCTATTTTGTTCCGAAAAATTTTGTACCTTTTGGAGCGACGCGCATTCTTGGCTTTCCTCACATTTCATATGAGCAAGATGCTGTACAACAGAATCAAACGATTTTGAACGAGACATATACCGTGTTACTGCTGCTTGTTCTAAGCTTTTTTTTTCGCTATGCAAACTCTGAACAAGCGTTTTTATCTGCTCTAAATGCTCAAACAGCTTTTTTTCTTTTTGGCGACGTATATAATACTCTGCCAAAATTGCCCGACTAATATCATCCAAGTAAGATTTAAAACTCTCTTCCACAGAGCTTTGTAATGTCAAATGACGCGGTGAATGCTTCATCTGCATTTGTGCATGAACCAAGCGCAATTTTTTAGCAATATCCGACATCGTCACTTCAGTAGGCGTGCCCACCTTCTCCTTTTGCTCAATAGCAAAAAAAGAGGGTTTTTCATGCTTAATTTGCTCTATAATATGACTCTTCGTATTCAAAAACACTACCCCTCACTGTATTGCAAATGCCACGCCTCATTAATTTTTTGCAAAGAATCGCACAAATGAATGGAAAGTGTGCTCTATTTTAGTAAATAGAGCTTTAAGAATTTCCAAAACATTGCCAAAAATCTTTAAAAGAGTGAACTTTAATTTTCCTGCTTTCAAAATTTAAATTGAAAAGCCTCTCCTCCATTTTTGCTTTTTTTACTTTTTTGCCATTACATAAAAGACCTCTGATATCCGTTATAAAGCAAGCATACGAACCTAAAGAAAGAATGCTCTCATAACACACTGATTTTTTACTTTTTGTTCAAACAAAGAAGACAATTATTGAAGTGCAAAAAAAGCCAAATATAGATTGGACACGATGATAAGAGTACAAATAAATGTAAGAAAGCTTATATAATGAGAAAACCAATTATAAGTGAAATTCAGTTCTAAACGATTTGGTTTCTTATGATTATTAGGATAAACTTTTGATCATACAAACAAAGAGGATCATCATGAAAATAATTGTCGCTGTCAAACGTGTTGTTGATTATAACATCAAAATACGCGTCAAACCTGATGGCACAGGCGTTGATCTATCTCACGTAAAGATGTCTATGAACCCTTTTGACGAAATCGCCGTGGAAGAAGCAATTCGCCAGAAAGAATCTGGAAAAATTTCAGAAGTTGTTCTTGTTTCAATTGGACCTGAAGCCGCACAGGAAACCTTACGAACAGGGCTTGCAATGGGTGCAGATCGCGCACTCCTTGTAACAACAGAGCAGACACTTGAACCCCTAGCAATTGCTAAAATTCTCAAGGTCATTGTTCATGATGAAAAACCAGATATAGTCTTTTTAGGAAAACAAGCCATTGATGATGATAGCAACCAAACCGGACAAATGTTAGCAGCGCTTCTTGGTTGGGGGCAAGCAACTTTTGCCTCAAATCTAAACATAGAAAATGGGCACGCAACTGTTATCCGTGAAGTAGATAATGGCACACAAACTCTTTGTCTACCCCTCCCCATCGTGATGACTGCTGATCTACGGTTAAATGAACCACGTTATACTTCTCTGCCCAATATTATGAAGGCAAGAAAGAAGCCCATTGAACAAAAAGCACTTGCCAACCTTGGCGTAGATACAAAAGCACGCTTAACACTCCTTAGCGTTGAAGAGCCCAAAGCCCGTCAATCTGGTGTCAAAGTGGCTAATGTAGCAGAACTAGTCAATGCGCTAAAACAAACAAATCGCATTTAATATTCGATAACAAATAGATCAAAAACAACACTGTATAAAAGGGCAAAAACTTATGGCAATTCTTTTATTGGCCGAACATAATATAGAGGAAACTGCAAAAGCACTCACCGCAGCGCAAGCAATCAGCGATAATATTGATATTTTGGTTTGTGGAACAAAGGTTCAAGAGATTGCCGAAAACAGTTCCAAGCTCGCTGGTGTACGGCAAATTCTTGTTGCTGAAGCTGATTATTTAGCACATCAACTCGCTGAACCTATGGCAAATACAATTGTCAAATATGCGAATAATTATGATGTGATCATGGCTGCATCTACCAGTACTGGTAAAAATGTAATGCCACGCGTAGCTGCTCTTCTTGATCTTATGCAAATCTCAGACATTATCGCGGTTATTGCCCCCGATACCTTTAAACGACCAATCTATGCAGGAAATGCACTTGAAACTGTACGCACCACTGATCGCCAAAAAGTTATTACAGTCCGTACAGCCTCTTTCATACCAGCCCCTTTCCAAAATAACACTGCTCCCATTAAAACGATAACACCAGCTCCCAATCCAAACCTTTCTTCTTTCATAAAAGCAGAAACCAACAAAAGTGATCGCCCTGATCTCACCTGCGCACGTGTTATTATATCAGGCGGACGTGGTCTTGGCTCACAAGAGCAATTTATGGCACTCCTTCTCCCCCTTGCAAACAAACTAAAAGCTGCTTTAGGTGCTAGTCGCGCAGCAGTAGACGCAGGCTATGCTCCTAATGACTGGCAAATTGGACAAACAGGCAAAGTTGTTGCTCCCGAACTCTATATTGCTGTCGGTATTTCCGGTGCAATCCAACATTTAGCCGGCATAATGGATGCGCAAGTTATTGTAGCTATTAACAAAGATGCTGAAGCCCCTATCATGCAAATTGCTGATTACGCCCTTGTAGGCGATCTTCATCAAATTATTCCTGAGTTGGAGAAAGCTTTATAAGCCATGAATGCATCTGTGCATCACCAACGTGAAACTATGGAATTTGACATAGTAATTATCGGAGCTGGACCTGCAGGACTTTCTGCCGCAATTCGTCTCAAACAGATTAACCCCGAACTTTCTGTCACAATCGTTGAAAAAGGCACTGAAGTTGGTGCACATATCCTGTCTGGAGCAGTTGTTGACCCTATCGGCATTGATACACTCTTGCCAGAATGGAGAAATGAAAACGATCATCCTTTCAAAACACCTGTCACCAATGATCAGTTTTTTCTTCTAAAGCCCAAAAACGCCACAGTATTTCCCAATATTTTGCGCCCAAAAATCTTATCAAATGATGGATGCTATATCGTTTCGCTCGGAAATGTTTGCCGTTGGTTAAGCAAAAAAGCCGAAGCGCTCGGCGTCGAAATCTATCCTGGTTTTGCCATAACAGAAATCATTCAAAACGATAATGGAGCTATCATTGGTGTTCTCACAGGTGATATGGGGCTTGAAAAGAATGGGGCCCCTGGGAAAAATTACATGCCAGGTATGGCCTTACTAGCAAAATATACCCTAGTCGCAGAAGGCGCGCGTGGCTCCATTGCAAAACAACTAATACAGAAATTTGATCTTAGTAAAAACCGTGAACCACAAAAGTTTGGTCTCGGTCTCAAAGAACTTTGGGAAGTTGATCCACAAAAACACAAACTTGGTTTAGTTCAACATTTTACCGGTTGGCCCTTAGACAATCGTACCGGTGGTGGCGGTTTTCTTTATCACCAAGAAAACAACTTAGTTTCTGCCGGTTTTGTTGTGCACTTAGATTATAAAAATCCTTATATTTCTCCCTTCGAAGAGTTTCAACGTTTTAAAACACACCCTCAACTTTATGAAATTTTCAAAGGTGCAAAGCGCCTTTCTTATGGTGCACGCGTCATCAGCGAAGGCGGTTGGCAATCTGTACCAAAACTTACCTTTCCCGGTGGAGCGCTTATTGGCTGTTCTGCTGGTTTTGTCAATGTCCCCCGTATCAAAGGATCTCACAATGCCATCCTATCTGGTATATTAGCAGCCGATAAAATCGCTACCGCTCTTGCTCAAGGCCGCGCCCATGATGAAGTCAAAGAAATCGAAGAACATTGGCGAAAAGGTCCCATTGGCAAAGATCTTTATAAAGTACGCAACGCGAAACCACTCTGGGAAAAATTCGGCACAAAATACGGAATTAAGCTTGCCGGCTTTGATCTGTGGTGGCAACAATTATTTGGATTTTCCTTATTTAAAACACTCTCTCACACAAAAGCAGATTATGAATGTCTCGAACCAGCAGAAAAATTTCAACCCATTGCTTATCCAAAACCAGATGGTATTGTAACCTTTGATCGTCTTTCTAGTGTTGCACTTTCTCATACACATCACGAAGAAAACCAACCTTGCCATTTAAAAATAGCCTCATTAGAAAAACAAAAAGACTCCGAATATGCAATCTATGGAGGGCCCTCGACACGCTATTGCCCCGCAGCTGTCTACGAATGGCTAGACCATAATGATCAAGAAACTTATGTTATCAATGCTTCAAACTGCATACATTGTAAAACCTGCGATATCAAAGACCCCAACCAAAATATCAATTGGACCTGTCCGCAAGGCAATGAGGGACCACTTTATCTCAATATGTAATCATTGTTCATTCTACTAAAATAAAAATCCCATCCGATACTTTTAAGGCACGAGTTTTTGCACAATGTAGAATGTGTTCTATCACTACTCCCACAATCAAAAACTCTCTTACTACCGCATCATTTTTTTCATCAGAAATATCTATAACATAACGGTTATTTAAAATTTTTTATCTATCAATAACAAAACAAAGACTAATATAGTGGGAACATTCTGCTCGTAAAGACGCAACCCATTGTGCATCTTCATCATCTTCTTTAATTCAGTTCTCCGACCTTCAAAAACATCCACAGCAATATCTTTTAAAGAATGAAGATTGCACAACACCACACGCTTTTGCTTTTCTCTTTTCTTTACTGGATTCACGTCCCTCGTAATGAACGACACACCATTTTACGCTACGCATTCACGCAACTGTTTCAAAGAGATGTTTCTCATAACTCCCAAAACCTATTTTCGCCCTCCTCCATGAACAGTATAATATAAGATCCATCAGGCACTATCATCTTTGCGTTTATGAAAGCACAAACAGGCATCACCATCCTATTTGCCAGCGCAAAATGTTGCACCCACTCATAAAATTTGTTTATAAAGGAGCATATTTACTCCCTTCTTAAATGATCTGTACCCATATGTTGATCCTCTCTATAACATATAAAAACAAACGTTTTTTTGGTTCATGAAAAGAGAAATTAAAAGAAGAGAAGCGTGCTGTATTCAGTGTTCTCATTCAAGTTACGAACGATAAATTATCTTTATAAATTAACTTATCACTGTAGAAAAATTCTGAATATCAATCTGTTTTGGTTTTAAAATATGTATATGTTCACATAAATCTAAACGAGCACACGAATACCACTCTCATTAAGACCGGAAAGAACATATTAATCCAGCATTTTAATGTGTAAACGGAACGTTTATTTTTTGCAAAGTGGTCTCAAGAGCCGTTATTAAAGCACTCCTTCCCCCTTGACGAGAAAAACAGTTTGACAACAGCTCGTTTGTTCCCCCCTTCGTTGAAAACTCTTTCTCAAGCAGAGAAAAATCAAGAAGTTTTGAACAATCGGCTGCTATAGTTTTGCGCATTTCATCCGTAAGATTTCCAAACATCATGGCAAGAAAATCTGCTGATTGTTGTTTTTCCAACCCCTGTGTCACAAACCATTGGTGTGCTGTTTCTATAAAATTAAAATAAACCCCCATGAGTGAACCTGCTGTCATAAAAAGATTAAACTGCTCTTCTGCATCCAACACCAATGTTCCTCCCAACGCATCAAACAAAATACGCAAAAATGGATGATCAGGATAAATAGGCGTCAAATTTTTACATTCTGCCACAAAAGGAAGCGGAACAGCACGATAAACCTTATGGTTGATCCACTCTTCAACTTCTGCTGCTTTTGCCATGGCAAGCACGGAAATGACAAGCTGTTCTGGATGGAAACGAAGAGAACGCAAAACTTCTTCTGCAATTTGGTTGGGCAAACAAAGAAAAACACAATCACTAAAATCCAGCAATGCTTGATTGTTTTCAGCAATAATAACCTTATCATAATTGTGTGAAAGGCGCTCTGCACTTTGTGCATTGCGGGGAGAAACAATAATGGAAGAAACGTCAAAAGCGCTCATCATTAAACCCTCGATCATTGAGGTACTGATTTTACCCGTTCCCAAAAAGCCAATTTTCATTTCTTTTCCTTATCCTTATAATTTGAAAGAGAACTCAACCAGCGCTTCACGCATTTTAACTAACGTAAATACTAATTGAGGAAGCAACACACAACATAGCAAGAATAATCAATCCCAAATAAACTTTGGGCTTATCAAAAATAACTGCAAAAGCAGAAAACCAACCAACGACAGCAGCTGCTAATGCAAATAAAAAACCTGGCTTATTCATGAGTGCAATATGCATTGCCATGAGACCACCAATAATAAGTGCTCCAAAAACAATCAACAAACCCGTTGCAAACTTTTCATAATCATCCATTATTTCACTCCTCATAGTGCTCAAACTGTTAAGCACTTTTTCACCCCATGTGCTCATAAAAACGAAATGTTTTCCATCTACCATGGTTACAATGATATAGAAACTCTTATTTATCAGACGTAAAAAAGGCTGGAATATGCTGCGGCCAACACCACGGTAAAATTGCAATCAAGTCAAAGCGTACACACAAAAGCGCACGATCTTTTTGTCGTGCTAACCAAATATCAGCTGCAGCCTCAATGCGCCTCTCATTCACCCGAGAAACCGCCGCCATTGCTTCAGCCAATGTTGAACGCGCTTTTACTTCAACGATTAAAACAAGATTTCCGCGCCGCGCAATTAAATCAATTTCACCGCACTTTGTTTTAAAACGAATTTCAGCAATGTAAAACCCTTTAAAACGTAACCACCAAGCAGCCCATTTTTCTGCACGAACACCCCGATAAAAAGACTTTTTCCTACGTTCTTTTTGTATGCTTTTCCCCATCATTTTACGCATCTTTTAAAAAATTCAACCGTTGAAAAAGTTCCTGCTTTTTTAAGCCAGTTTTCTTTGCCGCCAAAGCAGCCGCTTGAGCCGCAGAATGTGTGCACGCCAATTCTAATAACATCTCATCAATTTCTTGATCACTCATCACTTCCAAAGAGGCAAGTGCTTCCCCAACAAGCACAACAATTTCCCCACGAATATGCGCTTGCTTACTGTAATTTTCTAACAAATTTCCTAAATGAGAAACATCTACTGTTTCAAACTTTTTTGTTAATTCACGACAAATTGCGGCAGGACGATCAGCCGAAAAAAAAGAGACCATATCCCGTAAAGTCTCGACAAGACGATGGGGTGATTCATAAAAAACCAACGTTGCGGGAATAGCTTTTAATTGCTCCAACCGCTTTTGACGCTGTACCTTTCGCGCACTCAAAAAACCAGCAAAGAAAAAACTATCTGTAGGAAGCCCCGTTGCAACAAGAGCAGCTAAAAGTGCTGATGCCCCAGGAATTGGAACGATTTTGTGACCAGCTTTGCGTGCTTCTTCTACCAATCGAAATCCAGGATCAGAAATAAGCGGTGTCCCAGCATCTGAGACAAGCGCTACAGTTTTATTTTCTGCTAAAGCTGCTAATAACTTCACCCCTGCTTTCTGCACATTATGTTCATGATAAACAAATGGTTTTTTCTGAATACCATAGCGTTCTAACAAAACACGCGTCACCCGCGTATCCTCACACGCTAAAATATCAACACCTGCAAGTATTTGCAAAGCACGAAGAGTGATATCTGCAAGATTTCCGATAGGCGTTGCCACAAGATAAAGCCCTGGTTCTATGACGGGTGCACAATAAGCATGAGCACCTATAAAATATGTTTTTTCACACATACCTTTCTTTCATAATCAAATATCCCCTCTTCACAAGCTCTAAACAAAAACTTTTATCTGTGATCATCAATGATTTCTTTCTGCAAAATTTTCTTTGCCTCTACCAAAAGATCACTCACTCGAATAATTGCTCGTAGCACAACAAGATAGCTTGTACCATCATCCATGCTTTTTTGATATCATACCCCCTTTTTGTTCATTATTATCCCCTCCAATAGAATGAACTCCCAGCGTTACCAATAACCACATCAGTCCCAATAATTTTCCGCAAAACCTTTGCTCAAGAACCGAAGAAATAATTCTACTCATTCCCACATTGCGAGCTTATTCAATCTTTTTTAAGAGTTAAATTCTCCCGATAACCTCTATAACCGGCATTTTTAAAATCAGCCTCATTTATCGATGTTAAAATCTTTACCCCAAGTAAAAATGAATCACTTACTAGCAACAGCAACAACTGACTGTATCATTTTTAGATAACATGAACTATCCGTACCGCAACATCTCATTTTGCAACGCTATGATCAATATTCAGCAACTTCGTATAAAAAAACCGTGTTTTTCGCACTCAAATGAGATCTTTCATCCCATTAACAAAAAAACAACTGACAGCTTTTTTATAAAAACAAAATTATCGCTCACCGTATGATTAGTTTTTTGCCCATTTCACATCTAAAAAATCTAACCCAAAAATGAGACATTCATGGAATGCAATTCCCATAAAAACAGCTATTTATGTTTTTTAATATTGTGTCCTAGAAAACTCTCTAAGAAAAACGTAAATCTAACAAAATTTGTCTTTCACTTGATCAACAATCGCACGATAAAGTTTGGCATGCTCCTCATCAGGCTTAGCGACAAAGATAGGTACACCGCCATCTGAGGAAGACCGCAAAGCCGCATCAAGTGGCACTTCTGCTAAGAAAGGTACCCCTCGGCGTTCTGCTTCTGCACGCGTGCCACCATAACCAAAAATATCGTAGCGTTTTCGCGTATCAGGAGCAATAAAATAACTCATATTTTCAATGAGTCCTAAAATGGGAACATCGACTTTCATAAACATTTCTATCGCTTTACGTGCATCAACCAAGGCAAGCTCCTGTGGAGTAGAAACAACCAACGCACCCGTTAACTGCACTTGTTGAGCAAGTGTCAATTGTGCATCCCCTGTACCTGGTGGCATATCCACCACCAAAACATCAAGAGGTTCCCATAAAACATCTCTGAGCAATTGCGTCACAGCCGCCATTACCATAGGGCCACGCCATACCACTGGTTTTTCTTCCCCAACCAAAAAACCCATCGACATCAATTTAAGTCCGAATTTTTCAAGAGGTTGAAGTTTTTTCTCGCCAATAAGCTGTGGTTTTTGGTTAACAAGTCCTGTCAACCGTGGCAAAGATGGACCATAAATATCCGCATCCATCAAACCTGTTTTGAAACCAGAATCCTGTAAAGCTAAGGCAATATTTATCGCCATTGTAGATTTGCCAACCCCCCCCTTTCCAGAAGCAACCGCAATTACATGCCGCACACCTTCTATCGGCGTTTTTGCAGGCAATCCCTTTACTCTACGTTTTGACGCAAGAAAATGAGACGATACCTTCGATTTTTTTTCTGCCGTAAGTGTAACAACAACAGATTCAACCCCATCCAAAGCACATACCACTTCTTCAGCAACACGGCGCAGCGATTCCCATTCTTGCACACGTCCATCTGGAACTGTAATGGAAAAGAAAACCTTACCATGCGCAATCAATATTTCTGAAACAAGCCCCAATGATACAATGTCGCTTTCAAAATCCGGTCCTTTGACTTGATGTAACGCACTGCGGATAACCTCGCTTGTAATAGGATTCATGCTCTTTCCTCTCTATACAAATGCCAGAAAATATAGCAATAATGACCAAAAACACTTCAACTTAACCACCTGAAATTTTCCACTTTATGAGAATTATAAAATGTAAATATATTACACTTTATCTCTATAAAACAGGAAACCAGTCTCAATAAAAACCTCGAGCATAAAATCTGGTACAAAATCCTATGAAACATGTTTCATGTAACACTTTACGAATGTTTCTATAAAGGCCTTTAAGAGGCAAAACTGAACACACTTTTTATGTTAAAACAAATACACTTTGCTACAATCATAAAATAACAAGCAACGATTCTTTCGTTACTCCTTTAACGTCTTGAGTATTCACTTGTATTATAAAAGAGATAACTGTAAACTGAGCTATTACCAATTATTATTTTTCTTAACTTTTAAACTGTTACGAATAAAATACACATCTACTGTAGATTTTTTTGTGTCTTTTAATAAAGAGAAAAGAATAATCTAAGATTGACTTTTTTTGTGTTTTTCCTTATGAGTCAGCGGTTACATGATAGGATAGGATTGTTTACTTAGCGCATAACTGTTCATAAAATTAAGAAGGGCCGCGCTCCGCGGTATTTAAATAAATGAAACGTACTTACCAACCCTCTAGACTTGTTCGTAAACGCCGCCACGGGTTTCGTGCACGTATGGCAACAGCTGGTGGCCGTAAAATTATCGCCGCGAGGCGTGCGCGTGGACGTAAGCGATTGTCTGCTTAACCGTTTAAATTTTCACACCAATTGAATATCGCTTATGTTTTTTTGTTGTGAAGTTTTTGTTATGAATCTCCTATGCCTGCTTTTGCGGGCATTTAGCAAAATTGCGAAGCGCTCTTTATGAAGAAAAAACATCCCTGCCGTATTCGCAAGAGAGCAGATTTTTTAGCGGTACGCACAGGAGAAAAACGACGTGGTCCTTTATTTTTGCTTGAAGTTAAGTCCTATGAACAAACAGCAGGAATAAAATCTCCTCTTGTTGCGCGTGTAGGTTTCACAGTTACACGTAGAAACGGCAATGCTGTCAAACGCAATCGTATCAAAAGACGTCTGCGCGAAGCAGTAAGGATTGGTTTAACAGAGAACATGGAAGCAGGAACAGACTATGTCATTGTGGCGCGTCCTGATGTGCTTCATGCACCTTTTGCATCTTTAATCGATGAATTAAACCGACGAATAAAACTCAAAACAAAACATCAAAAACGGCAACAGGGGTGTACGAATGGAATATAACCGCAATTTCTTTATCGCCATTGGATTGTCTTTTTGTGTGCTCATCGTATGGCAATTTCTTCATGTTGTTCCCAAACAGGCTGAGTTAGAAAAACAGCAAATCATCGCACAGCAATTGTCAAAACAACAGTCAGTACTTTCTACTCCTACTCCAAATTTTTCTGATGCAGCATCAACGCACGGATCAGCATCTGTAATTGATCACAAAATGACTCCTGAAGTCCGGAGTGCTGTGTTAGCCAAAACAAATCGTATTGCCATAAAAACCAGCGAACTTGAAGGTTCCATTAATCTTGTTGGTGCACAGTTTGATGATCTTCTCCTCAAAAAATATCGTCTGACAGTAGAGAAGAAATCACCGGAAATTGCTTTGTTGAACCCAAAGGGATTCACAACGACCTACCTTGCTGAATTTGGTTTTACCAGTCCATCTTTGTCAAAAGAAGCCTTGCCACAATCTGATACACAATGGCAAATAGAGGGAAACAATACAACACTGACCCCTTCAACACCGGTCACTTTAATTTATAATAACGGACAAGGACAAATCTTCCGCCGTATTCTTTCTGTTGATGATCACTACATGTTTACCATTGAGGATTCTATCAGCAATGAAGGGGATAAACCAATATATCTCTCATCCTATGCTCGCGTTGCACGCGCAGCTCCACCAGAACATACAAATGCAACCTACTTGCTTCATGAAGGCATGATAGGTATTGCAGGTGATTCACTTAAAACTGAGAAATATAAAAACTTAGCGGAGCTTGATCCAAATCCTGATAATGGCCAAAAAAGCATAACTTTCTCCAAAGTAACAGGAGGTTGGATTGGCATTACCGATAAATATTGGGCTGTAGCGGTTATCCCCCCACAAGATAAAGAATATACAAGCCGCTTTATTTATTTTGATCGCTTGCAAACACATTATCAGTCTGACTTGCTAGGATCGCTTTTAACTATTGCTCCAAATGAAACAAAAACCGTTACAAATCACCTTTTTGCTGGTGCAAAGCAAGTTGAAATCATTAATCATTATCAAAGTAGCTTGAAAATTAAGAAATTTGCTCTTTTAATCGATTGGGGCTGGTTTGATTTCATCACCAAACCAATGTTTTCTCTTATTGACCTTCTTTATAAGCAAACAGGCAATTTTGGTATTGCCATTCTTCTCGTCACGGTGCTCTTAAAAACGCTTCTCTTCCCGCTAGCAAATAAGTCCTATAAATCTATGGCGCGTATGAAGCTTATGCAACCGATGTTGTTAGAAATAAAAGAAAAATATCCAGATGACAGAACCAAACAACAACAAGCAATTATAGAACTATATAAAACCCAAAAAATCAATCCTCTTGCGGGCTGTTGGCCAATGTTGGTTCAATTTCCAATATTTTTTGCTCTTTATAAAGTTCTCTATATCACCATCGAAATGCGGCATGCACCTTTCTTTGGTTGGATTCAAGATTTAGCAGCACCCGATCCAACTTCCCTTTTTAATCTGTTTGGCCTTTTACCGTACACAACTCCAACGTTTCTTATGCTTGGTGCATGGCCTTTGATCATGGGAATAACGATGTTTTTACAAATGCGTATGAACCCAGCCCCTCAAGACCAAACACAAGCTATGATCTTTGCGTGGATGCCAGTCATCTTTACTTTCATGCTTGCTTCCTTCCCTGTTGGTCTTGTCATCTACTGGGCATGGAACAATATATTGTCGATGATTCAGCAAGGCATCATGATGAAACGTCAAGGAGCTAAAATTGAGCTTTTTGATAATCTTAAAGCCTTGTGGCGAAAATCACCCAAAAAAGAAGTGCATGAATGACAAAGTGTTCATCTCTTTTTGGAATTTTTTCTCGCAAGTGGGTTTTTATTCGTGGTGTACCTGCAATACGCTTTCTTCCACCAGAAGGACCACCAGAAATCGCATTTGCGGGACGTTCCAATGTTGGGAAATCATCTTTAATCAACGCACTCGTCCAACAAAAAAGCTTGGCACGTACCTCAAATACACCAGGGCGGACTCAAGAACTTAATTACTTTGTCCCCGATGGCTTCAGTGGAAAACTTGGAGATCTCCCCCCTATAGCGCTCGTAGATATGCCAGGTTATGGTTTCGCCGAAGCTCCTAAAAATATGGTTGATGCGTGGACAGAGTTGATTTTTAACTATTTGCGGGGACGTACCACATTAAAACGTGTTTATGTCTTGATTGATTCACGCCATGGAATCAAAAAAAATGATGCAGATGTTCTAGATCTTCTTGATAAAGCAGCTGTCTCTTATCAAATTGTTTTAACGAAAAGTGATAAAATAAAATCGAACGTCCTTGAAAAATTAATAATAACCACAAAAACAAAGCTGCTCAAACATCCAGCAGCATATCCTGAAATTCTTGTGACATCTTCAGAAAAAGCATTAGGTTTGGAAGAATTGCGTGCTGCCATTTTACAAGCAATCGCAGCATAGAACATATTCCTTTTATTAGAAGTTTATTAAACATAATTGTGAGCTTTTACTAATAATCTTGTACTTCTAGTAAAGCACCTTTATAAAAATTCTTATTACTTGAAAGAATTCTCATCAACTCTATTTGATAGTGTAGATTATGCTGACACTTTTTCATTCTCCTCTATCTTCTGCCTCTCGATTTATACGCCTCATTCTTGGTGAATATGGTGTAAGCACTCAACTGATTGAAGAACATGAATGGGCAAGAAGGCATGAATTCCTCGCATTGAATCCAGCTGGTCATGTCCCCGTTCTTCTTGATGAACATGAAGTTCCATTATCAGGAGCCTTTGTGATCTACGAATATTTAGATGAAACACATGGGAGTTTACGACAAGAGAACAAATTCTTTCCAGCAAACCCTTTAGACCGTGCCGAGGTGCGCCGCCTCAACGACTGGTTTTTAAATAAATTTGAAAATGAAGCAGCACGCCATATTGTACGAGAACGAATCTATAAACGTGAAATGCCGCTAGCCATTGGTGGTGGTGCTCCCAATTCACAAATTTTACGCAATGCGCGCGCCAACATTTTACCACATATGAACTATCTCAATTGGCTCTGTGCATCTCGCGACTGGTTAGTCGGCTCTGCATTATCTTATGCGGATCTAGCAGCCGCAGCATCTGTTTCTGTACTTGATTTTCTGGGGGAGATTGACTGGGAACAATCCCCCGCCGCAAAAGACTGGTATATGAGGATGAAATCGCGACCTTCTTTTCGCTCTCTTTTAACAGATCGCATCCGAGGAATTGTAGCGAGTCCTCATTATGCGGATCTTGACTTCTAAACACCTTTCCCGACAAATGGAAGTAATATTAAAGATCTCAGAGAAATATGCTTCTGCACCAATAAAATCTTATGCATTTTTATACACCATGTAAGGGATTGACTTATAAAGACAGTTCATCATTTTACAATTGGAAATCTTCCAAATACAAGAATATTTTCTTATTTCCGCCCTATCTTATGATGAATCAAAAAATGTTTTCTTGCACATTACAAGCAGGATTAGCGTGCAAATAAAAATCATTTCAGAAAGAATTTAAAATGCCTCTTAATGAATTGTTTAAATGCAAAAACTGTAGCAGTATTGAGAGCTGAAGAATAGAATGATGGTGCCAACTTGTAATCCTCCATTCTGCCCAATACATATAAAAAACGTATTGCGTAACACTCACATTGTTTACTCTATAACGAAAACAAAAGCTCTTTTTATCATGTTATCATGCACTTCTATAAACTAGCAATTCCTTCACACAACTAAAGAAGTAAAATTTTTTCTATAGAGAATAAAGAACCGTTGGAAAGAGAGAGAGAATTTGCCTATACTTAAAAAGTAAAGTTATAAGGAGAAAAATATGCGCCTTACAGTTGTTGGTGCTAATGGAAAAATGGGGCGCGAGCTCATTACAGCTATCCAAGATAGAAAAGATATAGAGCTTTGTGCTGTGCTTGTGCGCAAAGGATCACCTTTTGTAAACAAAGATGCCGGCACATTGATTGGTTCAAACCCTCTTGGCATTCAGATCACGGATGATCCTGAAAATGCTTTTTCTCATACTGAAGGTATTTTAGATTTTTCACAGCCACAAGCCAGTATTCTCTACGCCAACTATGCTGCTCAAAAAGGTCTTGCCCATATTATTGGCACAACGGGATTTAGTAAAACAGAAGAAGAAAAAATTGCAGATTTTGCGAAATATACAACTATTGTCAAATCCGGCAATATGAGCCTTGGGATAAATTTGTTAGCGAACTTTGTAAAGAGAGCTGCCAAAGCATTAGAACCTGATGATTTTGATATTGAAATTTACGAAATGCATCACGCTAGCAAAGTTGATGCCCCTTCAGGAACAGCTCTTCTTCTTGGGCAAGCAGCAGCAGAAGGTCGTGATATTATGCTTAAAAATGTGAGTGTAAGTGAACGCAGTGGCCATATAGGTAAACGCAAAAAAGGCACAATAGGCTTTGCCTGTTCACGGGGTGGAACGGTTGTTGGCGACCATAGTGTCACTTTTGCCGGCCAAAATGAGCGTATCGTTTTTTCACACGCAGCGCAAGAACGCTCTATTTTTGCCAATGGTGCATTAAAAGCAGCTTTATGGGCAAAGAACCACGAAAATGGTCTTTATTCAATGCTTGACGTTTTGGGATTGAACGATGAATTTTAAACAGTCAATGTAATGTAGGAAATTCATAATGGGACGCACACTTGTACTTATCCGTCACGGACAAAGTGAATGGAATCTCAAAAACCTTTTTACCGGTTGGAAAGATCCCGATTTGACAAAAAAAGGTCATGCTGAAGCAATAGCTGCAGGGAAGAAACTTAAAGAAGCTGGTTTAAAATTTGATATTGCTTATACATCTGCCTTACAGCGCGCGCAAAAAACGGCGCAACACATTTTAGAGCAGATGGAACAATCTGATTTGCAATTGATAAAAAATCCAGCATTGAATGAGCGAAATTATGGTGATCTTGCTGGTCTGAATAAAGATGAGGTCCGTCACCAATGGGGAGAGGAGCAAGTGCAAATATGGCGCCGCTCTTATACGATTCCTCCCCCTAATGGAGAAAGTCTACGCGATACTGGTGCACGCGTTTGGCCTTACTATCTTTACCATATCCAACCGCATATTTTGCGCTCTAAAACTGTTTTGGTCGCAGCACACGGTAACACTCTTCGTGCTCTTATTATGGCACTTGAAGGTTTAAATGGTGAGGAAATTATCTCTCAAGAATTAGCAACCGGTATTCCTATTATTTATACATTTAATTCTGACTCAACAATTTTATCAAAGACAATCATCACACCTTAAATTTCTAAAATCGTAGTGGACATAAGGAGTTTAACTCAATAATTTTGAGCTGAAAAACAAATTTTATAATTTTATTGACAGAGCTGTTTCACAAGCTTAGATGAATCTTAAGCCCAGATGGCGGAATTGGTAGACGCGCAGGTTTCAGGTACCTGTGCCGCAAGGCGTGGAGGTTCGAGTCCTCTTTTGGGCACCAAATGTATTTATGTTACATTTCCTTATCGATTTTGTATATCTTTTTAAGGTAAAGAAAGTTGCCAATTTCTATAGAAAATAAAAATGCACAGATATACCCCATTTTTTAGCCACCTCTGTTAGTCTATTACTGGCATACAATAGCTTTCTTATCGTAAAAAATTCAATCAAAACGATTAACAACTGTCTATCAATATGTACCTAAGAAGCAATCATTGGTTGTCAATATACTTACATACTAAAGCTGACTTATCTAAAGCTTGCCCTCATTACTATTTTTATAGAAATATGCATCCTCTATCATAAAAATGTATTTACAATAATGCCGTTTCGACATAACCTGCCTCTGTCACACACATGGCGAATAATAAAAACATAGAAATTAAGGGGGGAAGCCGATAGAACCGCAATATATTTGGGGGAATATACCTGTATTTCCCGCCTAAGAAAGTAATACAATTTTTGGATAAAATTGCGAAGTAGTTTGTTATCAATGATCGAAACTACTGGAAGAATTTGGTACTTCTCACCGCACAATGAGTCGATATAGCCAACCTATTCTCTTTATTGAACAAGATAGTGGATTTCTTAAAACAACTATTCTTCAACGTGAACTGATACAAAGAAACAGCAAAAAGAAGTTCATGAATTACAAATGTTAATTACTGAAAAAGAAAATATCAACAAATTACCCAAAGCTGATTTATGGATCACTTCTGCTGATATACTTGATTAACTAGTACCACAGATAAATGAATGGTATATACAAAAAAACAAGCTTATATAAATTCCGGCTATGTCAATGATATAGATGTTTTGGCTCTTTTTACATACTTGAACAAACTGGTTGCTACGCATGCAGCTCATCCATAGGAAATCTCCCCCCAAAAAGTGACCACTTAATCTATAAAGCTTGTGCTGCTATCAATAATAACTTTAAAGTTGCAACCTTTTCCCCCGTAAATGCTCTTTCAGCCTCAATGTGCGCCAATGATGCTCTTAAATTTTTGGGTGGTTATGGTGATCTACTTTCCACTAATCGCCGTGTAGGGATATGGAGCAGCAAACTTTTCACAGAAGAGCGTTCCTTAAAAAAGAATCCTCACTGCAAAGTCTGTGGAACAAAACAATGAACAGACCCCGAACACTCGCTGTAACCTATGGATCCTACCACGCAGTACGGATGTTGATCGGTGTTTATCACGCCATTTTTTTGATGTCTATGGGTGCTAGCCTATCCCAATTGGCTCTGCTGCAAATCACCTTTTCGGGAACCGTCTTGCTCCTTGATTTTCCCTGTGCTGTTTTTGCTGACAAATATCGGCGTAAATACTCGGTCACAGCTGGAGTTTTCATGACTGGATTGTTTTATATTCTCTGCCTTCAAGCCCCCAATATGACAGCACTTATCATTTCACAGATCTTCTATGCAGCAGGAATTTGTCTTATTGTCAGCGCCAT
Organism: Bartonella taylorii 8TBB; assembly: GCF_902825155.1. GTDB lineage: Bacteria > Pseudomonadota > Alphaproteobacteria > Rhizobiales > Rhizobiaceae > Bartonella > Bartonella taylorii_A. The sequence continues at coordinate 10,853 of NZ_CADEAG010000002.1, read as the reverse complement.
TGACGGATGGATTTACCATTCTCTAGGCAACAAACAGGATCTCTTTTCGCATTATGCGCATCTTTCTCACCAAGTAAATTCCTTCGGAAGCGTTATGAGTGGTATCGTAGGAATTGCAACGATATATTACTCGCAGCAATATTTCATGGGATATATCATCTCGTGCCTGATGATGGGGGTACTTCTCTTTGTATTTCTTATTGTTCCTGAAGAGACGAAATCAAAAAGTGAAGGGACAAAAACAAAAACCATCCTACAAAATGCTAAAGAAACGCTCTGGATATTTCAAAACACCGTGGGAGGAGCATGGTTTGTTTTTCTGATGTGCCTTTTCAGCGCTGGTATTCAGATTATCTATCACTTCTGGCAGCCGATAATACTCTCAGGGGGAAAAATCAATCACCTCAACGGCTCACAGATGTTAATATTAATGTGCTGCCATATCGGAGCCTTCTCAGCGCAATATTTTTCCAATTTACTGATGTCTAAGTATCACGTCTTTGATAAAAAATATAAGAATTCTGTAAAATATTTTTCCTTTTTTTCTGCCCTTATGTGCATAGCGCTTTATTTTTTCGTCCATAGCAATCAAACCACTGCATCAATCATCGCATTTTCGTTAATTCATAGTTTCATTTGCACTGTACCGATAGGCGCAAAAAGTTTGTTTTTTCAGAGCTTACCCAAAAACAAACTCAGCATATTTCCGGTGTTGTTGGCGCTGTATCCTTCAGCGGAAGAATATTTTCAATCGCCGTGTTAAGCGTTATCTCTCTTCTTCCTGCAAAAGTGTCACCTTCTTATTATCTTATATTACCAACCGTGACTTTTTTCATGTGTGGTTTGTTTATCATGAGATGGATGACGCTCTCTCGCAAATCTATATGAGAAGAAAATCATACAATTACCATCTCCAAATGTTTTCTTTTGAAATATATCTTATGCTTTTTTGACCTTCTGCACATCGAAACATTTCAAAATACAACGCAGACATCATAAAGCTATTATTGCTCACCGGAATCGAAGTACCTGAAACAACAACACATCCAAACACATTAATAGGTTTATAAAACGATATGATGATAACTTTGGCATCAGCATATAAATCAAGCCACACTCAATCTCTTCTTATCTTGTGATAACAAAACACTCAAGGCGGTAAAGTTGTATAGTAATTGTGCGTAAAGAACACAAACCACAGCATAGGATACAAAAAGTTTATGAACTGCGAACGTCTATTAAAAACGACAAAATTGTGCTTTTAAAATTACAAAGATATCATCCCCCAAGATTTAGGTAACCTTATTAAGGTTTAGCCTGCATGATTGCTCAAACTGAGTAACATCGTAGCAAAAAACTGTGCAACATCTCTAAAACTCATTCTAATGCTCCCAAAACCCATTTTAATGAAAACCTCGAATTTTGACACTTCACATAAAACTACCCAAAAACAGTTCATACAACAATTCAATAATACAAAGAAACTTTCTGTAGCTACTCAAAATTTTCTGAAAGCATGCAATGTTTTTTAAATGAACAATTGACAAGGAGCTTTTAGAAGATAATCCAATTTTAGAGCGTAAAAAAATATCTTTTAACAACAAACAGAGCATCGCTACACAGTAAAAACTGCAAACCGCAAGAGATACACTCTCGAAGCAAAAAGACTACAAAAATGTCGGGATAGGAAAAAATAAATCAAAGCACTAAAAATGCCTAGCCTTATTTATGAACCCTTGATTTTATTGATGAATGGCGGAGAGGAAGAGATTCGAACTCTCGAGAGCCTTTTGAGCCCTACTCCCTTAGCAGGGGAGCGCCTTCGACCACTCGGCCACCTCTCCAAGGACGTGCATAAATGGTATCAACAGAAACTTCAAGACATTTTCGATTTTTTTCAAAAATATCTAAAGTTTTTCCTTTTTAGTGACCCCCAAGAGGATAAAAAGTTAACAAAACAAAAATTGTGCCTTTTTTGCCACACCGCCTTGAATAGTACACGAATATCCTTCAGAAAGATAATTTCATATTTGTATCTTTGAAAAAGATAAGTATAGCTAGAAATATAAGTATCGCGTATTTTTGCCTTTCATGAGTTGAGCAAATAATATTCCCTAGAAAAGATTAAACTACCTTTCATTGGAGATCCACTATGAATATTAAATCCCTCTTTTTAAGCTCTACAGCAGCTTTTTTAGCAATTTCTGGAGCACAAGCAGCTTCCACAGTGATTCCAGAACCAGAGCCTGTAGAATATATTCGCGTTTGCGATGCATACGGGAAAGGATATTTCTATATCCCCGGAACAGAGACTTGCATGCGTTTGTCAGGAAATGTCCGCGCTGATTTTCTAGGTGGTGATGACGTTGATGCAACAACCGATGCTGACTTAGCAAAAAAAAGAAAAACCTATAGTGCATCATCACGATTGACCCTTGTTTTTCAAGCCGCTTCTGAAACAGAAATGGGCACACTCCGTTCCTATGCACGCATCTACTCAAGCTGGGGTGATGGTGCTAAAAAAGCTGGCGCAACACTCTCCGCTGCTTACATTGAACTGGGTGGTTTTCGCGTAGGTCTTGATGACACAATTTTCAACAGTTGGACCGGTGGTTATGGAAACGTTCTAAATGATGACAGCATAGCACCAGCTGGTAACACACGTACCAATTTTATTTCTTACACCTTTAGTGGTGACTCTGGCTTTTCTGCCATTATCGGAGCCGAATTAGGCAACGCCTCAGGTCCTGCCCCTATCGAGGATACATACTACTATATCGATAATGATGATAAAATTGCTATTGTTCCTAATGACCGTCTCCCAAGTAAAGGGATAAAAAATTACACTCCTAATCTGGTTTTTGGTATAAAATTTATGCAAAAATGGGGTGGTTTTTCAACAGTTGCCGCTTATGATGCTTATTACAAAAAATGGGCTGGTAAAGTACGTGTAGATTTCAACGTCAATGATCATTTTAACCTATGGGTAATGGCTGGCTATAAAAATAGTGTTGATTACTACACAAAAGATGAAAACAATGTATTATCACGACAGAACACAACAATCTACGCAAACTGGGGAGGCAAATGGGCTGCTTGGGCTGGTGCAACTTACAAACTCACTCCAAAAGCAGATTTGAACGCTCAAGTTTCCTATAGCGCTGTCAAAACCTTTGCAACTTCTGTGAATATTGCATACACGCTGGTTCCAGGCTTTGTGATCACACCAGAGCTCACTTATGTTTCTTGGAACGATGATCGCTCCTTAAAAAGCATCGACAATGCTACAACACATACACATGCTCTGCATGGGAAAAGTGCTTTACAAGGTATGATTCGCTTCCAGCGCTCATTCTAATCCCTTTGAACTATATTTTTAAAAACTGGCAACGTATGTTGCCAGTTTTTAATCTTTGAAGTTCCCTAGGATAACTATAACACTATCTCATGATGTTTTTTTGCCACTATCTCTGCAAAAAGCTGCTTACTGTTATAACAACATTCCAAACAAATGAACCTCTCGATGAATGCCTTCACAAGCCTTACACATGTGATTTAAATAAATAATGCAGATTTTTATCACTAGAGAATTTATCATCAAAGCTGTGTAAATATCTTCAAAATAAAACAAAATGAGCAGGATATAGCTTCAATGCATTAGACAATTGATCATAGAAATATTTTTAGTAAAAATGATCATGCTAAAATAAATAACGAAATTCTTTACAACTTGAGTATTTGTAAATACGTCAAAAATATCCTCTTAAGAGTAGAATTGATGTATATTTTTCAAAACCCTGAAAACATTGGCACCTATATTCTTTGCAGTGCGCATGCCATCATTCTATTTACCAGCTCCCAATGTTACAACTGATCTTGCATAGAGACGGTCCATAGGAGGTTACCTCTTTTTAAATGAGGGTGTTTCATAAACGATAAAGAAACGGGTTTTAAAGTTTACCTCTTCAAACTACAGAGCTTTTTCCATGAATAGCTTTATATGGAATTTTTCTCTCACACCGTAAGCAAGCCTCTTTCACACAAACCCAATAGACAAAATAAAAAAACACTGGTCATAGAAAACACACACTATGAGAATTATGCGCATTTTAATAAAGATGCACTGAATTATTCGACGGAAAATACTTATCTACCAAAGCGTAAATAATGGCCGCTGTTTCAACATCCAAAATCCCATCATAATTTTCTTGACGAAAATGAAGTTGAAACGCTCGGATCAAATTCTTATATCCAATTTCGGTACATGCAACCGAAATATCGTATCCATAACATTTCAGTTTAGCCCAAATATCCTCTTTAGCTGGAAGACCCTTAGAGAACTTTTTTTGATAATGATCTTTTAGTTCATCATCATACCATGCCCCTATACCAGCCATATAAAGTTCTTTCCACGGGAAAGCTGCCCCTGGATCACTCTTCCTTCCAATGGCAATATCACTGTGTCCAACAACATCGACTGGCATGATATCTGGATACCGTTGAAGAATATTCAATGCCAGTTCCTTAACTGCATCAATTTGCGTTGGATTATAAGGAGGAAATACAAAATCTGCATTATTGTAAGTAGTGAGGTTAATTGTCTCAAACTGTAGAGCTGTACCACTCACATGAGTGCCCTCAGCCCATGAACAAACATTAGTCTGTAATTGGCACCCATCTTTATTAACGAGATTTAAAACACGCGCATCCTTTAAAGCTACTTCAACATACGTCTGCTCTACACTATCAGAATGACCAGTAGCTAAATTGACTATTTCAATCCCAATAGAGGTATCATTTATATTATTACGCCCCGCCCATGAACTCACACCCGCATGCCACGCACGCTCGTTTTCATCTACCAGATTAAAGATACGCATATCCTTAAACCCTGCCTCAATATACGTCTGCTCTGATGGATCAGGAACAAGATAGTGAGCACTAACTCTCTCTCCTGTGAGAGCCATAACTGACTCCTTAAAATTTAGGGAGGTATAATGCATGATAAGAAAATGAACACGACGACTAAAGCTCTTGGTAGAACGATAACTGTTATAATCAATCTGATACATAGAAATCCTGCCTTTTCTAGTTCAAAAACACCATCGCACATTACAACAGATATTACACGAAATGCGTGTTGAACAACATACAACCAGATATCGCCACACAAAAGGCATAAGAACTAATCATCGTGCGATATAAAAACATGAGAAGTGTACTCATGATATCTTTATGTCGATTTATTGGCAGACCCATAAAAAATGCATATTCGCGATTAACTCTTCACTGTGTATTTCCTACAAAACTCGCAAACTTTTTCTGTACAGTCACAAATAATTAAGATCCCTTCTTATTTTTTCATAAAGAAGTTTTCTCTATCTCTCTTCTTAAAAGCATATCCCTCATCTCTAAATCAGCGCTTGCAAAAAATCTTTCTTGAACTGAATAAAACAATCTTCAAGAGATACTGTGGTTTTATCATGGAACAAAAATCCCTTTACAATTCATGTATCCTTATGATTTTCACCCAAAACTATATAAATATTTGTTGCAAAAAAGGTAATGGTGAGCTCTAGCCCCAGCAATATCCCGAACAAAACCTGAACGATAATACCGAGATTTTTTCTGTAAAAGCATTTAGAGTAGAATATTTTACCTTTATTAATACCGCTTAGCTATTGTTTGATGTCAAAGGAAACGCTAGTAAATATAAACGATCTAGACTATCAAATAGAGCACTTTCTTTAACCCAAACAACAAAAAAATGATGTGGAGAATATTCCTAAATCCCTAAAGAGTATCATTGGCGTTTCTCCGTTTGCAAATATCTTTTTAAAACTAACCAAGCCGCATATTCCTGTAAGACTACACCTAAAAGCGGACGTGTATAGGGAAAAGTTACACGCTCATCATCATAGCCTTTCATCCGTATAGTTATAGTAGCATGTCCAAGACTTTCTTCTTGATTTTCTAGTATCTCCAAAGAAGGTGACAAGCTAACCTCAACCTCAAGCTTCGGAACATTTTTTGTACTTTTTTCTGTTGAGTGAAAATATTGTAAAAGGTGCGGATCAGTCGCAAACCAATGAACTTCTGCACGCATTGCCAATTGTTTACTAGCAGTAGTAACTTCTGCACCAACCAAATATGGGCGAAAATGATTTTCAAATTCTTCGATTAAATGCTGCGCCAAAGGCGCTTCTGATTCACCAACCAATTGCACCAAAACATAAGGACTTTTCCATAAAAAATGCCGTTCAAATGGCTCATTTTCAAGATGACAATCAACCCACTGGGCAATTGTACTTTCATCAATTCCAATCAAAGTCCATGCATATTGAGCACGCGATACAGAAGAATATTTCTTCTCATTGTGTTCTAAATAATTCTCTAAAAGCGCAAGAGCCTGTGATGGCGGCCCAGGCAAAACAACAAGCGTACTTCCAAAACAAGAGAGATAAAACCCTGGTGCTGTACCAGTAAGATTGTCAAGTACGGTTGCTGTTTCTGGAAACAACGCTTGACGCGCATTGCTGGCATCAGGTGCAATACCTAACCGTTGTAATTGACCTTTTATCGTTTGCCAAACAGCTTCATGATGAACCAAAGGCTGCTGTACGGCTTGAGCAACCGCATCACGTGTTTTGTCATCTGATGTTGGTCCCAATCCCCCACTGATAATGATAAGATCTTCTTGTCCAAGACAAGCAATCACTGTCTCACTTATTTGCTGTAATTGATCAGCACAAACAAAATGCTGTGTTACTTGGATATTTCTCCTGTTTAAACTCTGACTCAAATACTGCAAATTCGTATTCAAATATTGTCCTGAAAGGAGTTCATCACCCACCGTAATAATTGCTGCACGACAAACAGAGACAGGCTTCACAAGAGAATTAAGAACAACTTCAGCCATTTGACGTGTAGAGGCTACGCCTCCAAAATCATAAGTGACAGTTTTTCCAATGCGAATAACCTGATCAACACTTTGAGATAATTGTTTTGCCTCCTCCTGAAAACCTAAATGCTCCAAGAGTAAAGCCGTGGTATAAAGCATGGCAAAAGGATTTGCTTTATTTTGTCCAGCAATGCGCGGTGCACTCCCATGAACTGGTTGAAAATAAGCAATTTTGCTGCCTACATTTGCGCTAGACGCAAGCCCCAATCCGCCCATCACTCCAGCAGCAAGGTCAGAGAGAATATCGCCAAACATGTTTTCAGCAACAATCACACTAAACTGCTCTGGTTTTGTTGCAATCCACAAAGCAACCGCATCAACATTATGAATATCTGCTTCGATTTCTGGATAATTTTGCGCGATTTTCTCAAAAATTTCCTGAGCAAATTGTCCACTTTCCCGCATAACATTTGGTTTATCAGCAAAAGTAACCCGCTTAAATCCGTGTTTGCGTGCATAAGAAAAAGCGTATTCAAATAACCGCTCTAAACCAAAGCGTGTTTGCAAACGGACCGTCCACGCAGCCTCCTCAAGACCATATTTTTCTAAATTGGGGTGTTTTAACCAGGCGGCTGTTTCAGGAGTTATTCCACGAAAATCTAATCCCGCATAAAGGCCTTCACTATTCTCTCTGATAACACAAAACTGAAAAGGCTTTCTCGGACCGAAAATGTATCTGATAGGGCGTATATTCGCAAACAAACCTAACTTTTGGCGAAGTTGAATAACAGGCGAAACATAGGCAAGTTTTTTCTCCCTTAAATGCGGTGCAAGTTCTTTTAAAGCCGTTTCTTTTCCTTTACTGGTCACAGCTCCAAGTAAAACAGCATCACTCTCAGTGATTTTTTGCCAAGTGGCTTGAGGAACAGAATCTCCTTCCTGTTTCCAACATTCCCAACCAATATCGCCATAAGTAAACTCGATAGGCAATTGAAATTGCTCCAAGACCATCAGCGCAGCATCACAGACCTCAAGCCCCACCCCATCACCAGGTAATACAAGAATTTTCTTTTTCATAATCTATCAATCCATTCATCAATGACTGCATCCGTCATAGTAGGATTATCCTCCCACAAACGCGTACCAGCACCAGAGATAATCTTATATTCATGATGCATACAATGACTTCTCGTTTGATTATCTACGGTTGCAAGTTGTGAGTTTTCACCTACCAAAGCTAAAAACTTTCCAGTGTATTTAATAATCTCATCCCTAGCATCCATTCCCAACAAGAATTTAAATCCTCTCGTCATACGTTCAATTGCCAAATTCTTTTGCTCATCAGGAATCTCTAATAAGACTCTTTTTTTCATGACCTCACGAGGACACATAAAAACATTAAGTGTTTCTAGAGCTGCCGACAGATCACCATTTTCCAATAAAGTAAGAACAGATCCAAGTCGTTGTTGCAAAGTCTTATCTGGATAGCCTGGAGCATTCACAGCGAGCACAGCCCGAACATTTGGAAGTTGCGCTGCCAACATTTGTACCAATGTCCCAGCCATAGAAAACCCCACGAACACTGAGGATTCCTTAAAATATTTTTCAAGTTTCTCTGTAATAACAGACAAAATTCCTATGGGAGAGTTATGAGAAAAAGAAGAATTATTAGGAAAAAGGGACAGTGTATCAAGTAGAGTAATTTGGAATCCTTTTGCTAAGCATAGCTTTGTAAACGAGGAACAAAAAACGCCACGATCCCAAATTGGCATCACAGGAGAAAGAATAACAATATGAAGTCCCATTATCTACACCCCACCCCTCTTGTTTCAAAACGTGAATTGTAGCAGAAACTTCCCTACTGACTATAACGCATAAAATATAGACATGGCGAAACTTTCCCGCGTATAAGCTTATCACCTGTAATAACCGCCGAAATAACTGATTGTATCAGCTATAAACTAAGCTACAATAAACTTTAAGCATGCTCGAGAAAATGAGCATCATTAAAATTCACTCTCAGGGTCTGTCATTTCCGTCTAAGCAAAATAACATCATAACGTTTTTGCACGATCTTTTTTATCACTTCACTCAATCTATTTCCAAATGCATAAAATCATGCGCTTTTCGAATATAAATTATAAACCCTAATAGACAGCATACAGCCAATGAGATCGCCATCACCCGTGGACTGTGTCCAGAGATCTTTCCAATAACCGCAGCACTTAGTGCAGCACTTCCTAATTGTAAGGCTCCCATAACACCAGAAGCTGTCCCAGCAGCTTGCGGATGCGACGAAATCGCCAACGCTGTTCCTAACGGCAATAAAAAACCATTACCAAAAGTAAGAACTGCGATAGCTACAAAACTCGTCACAAGTGGCCATGGACTTAGATACATTTGCAGAGCAAAGAGCATTCCTCCTATAACAAAAATAATATACCCGCGCCATACAGTTCTTTCCATAGACTCTCGCTTAAAAAGCCATCGCGCCACGAGATTCCCCAAAATATAGGGTAATGAGACACCAATATAACTATAACCAATATATATCGGTGATAAACCTAAAGTTGTAAGTAAAAAAGGCGATTCCACAATATACGCAAAATATGCCGCATAAGAAAAACACGGAATAAGTGCATAAAAAATAAATTGTTTATTTTTAAGCACCGCGCCCCCCCCCTTGATAAATCCCACAGGTGAAAAACGCTGACGCCTTTGAAGAGGTAATGTCTCCGTTAGTACAAAATAACAGAGCAAAATGGTAAAGAATATAAAAAGACTTAAAAAGATAAAAGTAGCATGCCAATTGAAAGCTTGTAACAACAGCCCCCCAATTAAAGGTGCAAGCGCTGGTGACATCCCAATAAAGGGGAAAACAATCAAATAAAGCTTTCCTGCTGCCTTTTTATCTAACAAATCATTGATAATAGCACGACTTAAAACAATCCCTGCACAAGCTCCGAGACCTTGTAAGAAACGTAACGCAAGAAAAACGTGAATATTATCCGTATAAAGCACACTGAGAGTGGTAAACAACCACAAAAATAAGCCAAATAGAAGTGTTTTTTTACGCCCAAAATTATCACTCAGTGGTCCATAAATAAGCTGCCCAAGTGCCAATGCAAACAGAAAAATTGCTACAGCACTCTGAATCTGGGATTCTGTTACTTGGTAGTATTGGCGCATCTCTCCAAGTGCCGGCAGAAAAATGTCTGTAGAAATCAGACCTCCTGTCGATAAACATACGATAAGTATAATGAATGATAATGTATATTTATGTTGCATAAAAAAGGCACACTTTGTAATTTAAAAAATGAATATTACTTATTATAATAAATGCTATATTATTTGTTATATAAATATAATTCTATTTTTTATTTATTAACAGAAATATATAAATGCTTTATTATAAAGCTTTTATTTTCTTTAAGAGTATTTATCTCTCATAAAACACACTTTCTCAATCAACTAGCACGAGACTAAAGTTTTTTAAGAAGACGTTTTATCATCGTTTTGGTATGATAATCAGCGCATGATTATCAGCATTTGTTTTGGGTATTTCCCCTCCATTTTTGGCGCACATTTGTCCATTTTGGAACATAATCGGTAAAAAGGCATTGTATCTCCAGCATTATTCAAGGAGATAAACACATGGAAACCCGCATTCCTGAAAACACACCCTTCGATACTCATTTTCTAGGGGAAACATCCCTAGAGAAAGAATATTCCTTTTTCTACACACCCATTTCATGGTCAGCAATCTTTGCTGGACTGGTGACAGCTTTCGCCACATCTATCTGCCTCTCTTTTCTAGTTGCAGCATTAGGCTTAAGCCAAATGGATTTCACCTCCTCAACCCCATTGGAAGGTTCTTTTCTCTCCTTTGGCATTGGTTCTCTTATCGTTATGCTGATAAGCCTTGCTTTGGGAGGTTTTGTTGCTGGGCGTT
>NZ_CADEAG010000001.1:500379-508614 GCF_902825155.1 Bartonella taylorii 8TBB | reverse complement strand
GCACTGACAGACAATAGCAAGAAAAAAATGAACTCTCTTATAGTAAGAGATCATTATGGATTCTAGTGTGCTATTTTTCCAACAAATATAATTCTATAAAAATTTAGTCTTTATGCTTGGCTAAATAATTCGCTAAGCTCTATCGGATCATGTTTTAGCTAAAAAGACTTTGCCCTTACATAAATAAACAAAAGAAAAACAAAACTAAAATAGATATTATAAGCTTTACCATAAGCAACATTAATAATCTTACTTTGTTGACCATCATGGCTAATATCATATACTCCTTTATCCTTATTCCATTTTAATAGAAGTTATTTCAAGTTTTGCATCTGAAAAGCTTTCGCCCTTGTCAATAAGACTAGGGCGAAGGCTTTGTTAAATATTAGTTTTTTGTATTATTTTATTTTCAGAGTTATTGCGCCACCTACTCCCCAATGCCCCCCAGCACTCGTTGCCGATAGATTAGAGCGGATTTTTCCATTTTCAGACGTATAACCAGCACCAAGAGCAAATGCGGATTGTCCACGCCATGCACCGCTACCAAATGAGACACTCAAAGATCCTGGGTCGTCGAAATAACGTAGGTTGGAGACGGCTAGACCAATGGCTGCTGCTTGTCTTGCCTCTTTGCGTATATCTTTAATGTCATAACTTAAAACATTAAACTTCATATCTGTATATTGGTTAGCCCGATCAACGGCATCATCAATAGCATTGATAACGATATTCACACGTTGATCTGTGTAGTGCTTTGTTTCATCAAGAATGATCTTCATCTGTTCTTGGGTATAATCATGGAGCTGACCACCATTTACAGCTTCTTTCGAACCTTGTTCAATACGACCAGCCGCAACATTATCAATTATAACAGGTTCGCTTTCATTCCCACCTTTTAGAGTGATCTTATTGGTCTTTTTACCATCAGCATCTTTATCATAGTTAACTGCGCCATCAGAAAGATTATTAACCGTGTTTTCAATATTATCAACTCTGTTTTCAATATGGAAAACCGTTTCACCCATATCCGTAACCGTAGTGGAAATATTGTCGACTCTGTTGGTAAGATGCTTAACATCTTTTTCAACACCCGTAACACGTTCGTTGGTCTGCCAAAGCTGTCCGCCATTGACTGCATCTTTTGAACCTTCTGCAATTTTACCATCTGCTACATTGATAATCTTACTTGGTTGACCATCATGGCTAGCGTCATAGGCTTTTTTCTGCTCATTCCAATTTAAACCATTGGACGAAACATTGTTTTCAACATTTTGAATACGGTTGTTTATCTTGGACATACTCTCACTTACGCCGTCAAAAGCATTGGCAACGTCACGATAGGTCTTTTTCTCACCAGAACTACCGTCATTATTGAATTGTGCTATCTTGAAAGTAGGAGCGGTCCATTTTCCATTATTATAGCCAGCGCCACCACCAAAATACGCAGCAAGCTGATTACTCATCAAATAAAGTTGCGAACCATTTACAGCATCCGTTGAGTTAGCAGAAATATCTCCATTGGCAAGAAACTTAATTTTGCTTTTCGTTCTTCCCTCTCCATGCTGTGCTACAAATGCCTGTTCATCACCGTTCCACAACAAGGCATCCCCTTTGACTTCTTTTGAAATATCATTGATTTGTTGTGTAAAATTATTGACCACATTCGTTAAATGATCATTCACGTGCTTCACATTTGCATCAAGACCACTCAAAGCGTCACCAACATTTTCAAAGGTTTCCTGAACTACCTCACCATTCGCAGAAACTGTAGATAAATTATACTGTAGTCCTACAAAAGCACCATCGACAAATTCGGCATCACCACCAAAGTAGTTTGCAATATCTTGGGATATTTTTTCAATCTGGCTACCATTAATTGCATCATGCGAATTTTCAGCAATTTTGCCATCTTTGACATTGAGGAGTGCAACGGGGCCTTGACTCTTATTGCCGCCCAAAGATACACTGTTATAATTGACAGTACCATTTGTATTTTTATCGTAGAGAACTGCAGCAGCTGTTGTGAGATTAATATCCTTAGAAACCTTCTCTATACTTTTATCAAGCTGTTCTTTGTTAACAGCTTCATTGTTCGCAACAGCTGCCTTCACACCAGAAATGATCCGATCTTCACCTAATTTGTTCGCAACATTGATTTTAGTTCCACCTGTTGCCTTACCAATAGTGATAGCGCCTTCATTTTCCTCTTGCTTGACAAGGCTGTTTTTTGTCGCATTAGTGATTTGATTTTGGATATCCGTGATAGAATTATTGACAGAACTAAAAGCAGAACCAACATCGTTATGTTCAGTGTCCTGAATCTTATAGGTTGGTGCTTTATTAGCAGCCACATCTGCACCACCGCCCAAATAACTTGATATATTCTTATTTGCCGCATTAAAAGCCGTAACTAAATTAACGACTGTCTGATTGGTCTCAAAGAGCTGCGAACCATTTACAGCATCCGTTGAGTTAGCAGAAATATCTCCATTGGCAAGAAACTTAATTTTGCTATTGGTTTTTTCCTCTCCATGCTGTGCTACAAATGCCTGCTCATCATTACTCCACAACAGAGAATCTTTAGAGACACCCTCAATTTTCTGAGTAAACTCATTGGCTACATGTGTTAAGCGGCTATTCACATTGTTGATATTATCATCAAGCCCTGTCAAAGCGTCACCAACATTATTATGATCCTTAGTTACTGCTGCACCATCTTCAGAAATGTGCGATAAATGATAGTGCGGACCAAACAAGATACCGTCATGAAATTTCGCATCACCACCAAAAATGCCTGCTACATCTCGGGATATTTTATTAATCTGGCTGCCATTAATTGCATCATTCGACCCTTCTGCAATTGTACCAGCTTGTACATTATGGAGAGCAACTGGTGCCCTAGTCTTATCACCACCCAAAGTCACACTATTATAATTAATGGTGCCATCTGCATTTTTATCATAGAGAACTGCAAAATTATTTGCTTCTTTAATGACCTTAATACTGTCCGTGATATCTGCAATTTCACCATCAAGTTGTTTTTTATTAACTGCTTCATCATCCTTAACTGCTTCTTTTACACCAGAAATTGTACGAGCATCACCTGATTTATTTACAATATTAATCTCTGTGCCTTCTATTTCCTTACCGATGGTGATACGATTTGTCTCTTTTTCTCGCTTAACAAGGCTATTGCTTTTTATGGTGTCAACAACATCTGCAATTTGACCATCAAGCTGTTCTTTATTAACAGCGTCGTTATTGTTTACTGCAGCCCTCACACCGGAAATTGTCCTATCTTCACCCGATTTGTTTGCAACATTGATTTCAGAACCACCTGTTGCCATACCAATGGTGATAGTACCTTCTTCTCCACCATCTTGCTTAACAAAACTATTTCCGACTATTTGATTTTTTATCTCTTGTAGCTGCGCAAAATTTACTGCATCATCAGGTTCTTCTCCGGCTACTACTCCTGTAATCTGTTTCTTGCCAGCATCAATACCATCCACAGTTATTTTAGCCCCACCAGTAAACAGAAAGCCATCACTACTCATAGAGGCATTCCCTGCAGTGACACTTGCCACTGTAATATTATCTGCTAGATCAAATTTTACATTATTGTCTTCCGCACCTTTTGTAATCTTAAGGTTATCACTTACAGCTGACAAATCCACCGTGCTCTTTATACCAATGGCTTTAGCATTTTCACCCCCAACAGATAGTGTCCAACCTTGGTCTACGTATGATTGTAACGTTTTTAGCTGTGCAACATTAACGGCATCATGCAATTCAGTACCAGCTGCCACTCCTACAATCTGGCGCGTTTTCTCTGATTTAGCATCACCAACACTCACTGCACCTTGCGTACTTTTCCATGCAAAGTTGTCAGACTGTGAAGGACCTTTAATGTAAGGATCATAACCGATAGCGCCAGCAGCAACATCAGCCACAGAATCGCTTCCAATCGCAACACCTGAATCTACATCCACTTTTGAATAAGTACCAAAAGCTACAGATTTCACACTGTCCGCCTTAGCACGATGTCCAATAGCAATTGATTCTTCGCCCTTCGCTATTGTACGTCCCTCAGGGGGGATCGGGTCATCAGCCCATCTACCTTCACCACCTATTGCGATACTTTTTTTACCTACAGCGTACGCCAAATGACCTACAGCAACAGTATATTTATTATCCACCTGCGCACCATAACCAACAGCAACCGAATCTGGAGCATTGACTTTTATTTTGGCACCAAGAGCAACAACATCGCTCCCTACGTGGATTTTTGAGTCTTTTTGTATATCATTACCAAATATGACATTAGTAACCTCTGCGTCACGTTGCATTCCCGTACCGCGCTGCATTCTAGCCATGACGTCATTGCGCAAAGGATTCAATGCATCAATGGTCGCTGTATTCTCACCATTCTGTGCACTGATGATCAATTTTTTATATTGCCCGCCTGTATCTAATGTTCTTTCCAATGAGTTTTTGCCATCTGCCCTCAAGACATTCACAATAGGATCATCATTACTTATACCAGAAAGGGTTTTGGTTAAAAAATTTGCATAGTCATCAAAAGCGTCAACTTTTGGCATCATTGCCACATTCAATGCTGTTAAATAATTTTCCTTATCACCATCATAGTAATCATACGCAGAGATAATGCTTTGCGGATAAATCACGGCAGCATTCTTCACATTTTCAAGAGGTGCTTTTGTTAAATCGAGATTTGCTGAACAAACAGGAGTAGCATTCGATAAAAACAAGGCCACCGCAGTTCCTAACGAAGCCACTTTAAACAATGATGATCGGTGATGCGAACGAGAAAAACTCAAATCACGCACATTTTGTGTAGTATATAATTTTTTCATAATACCCCCCTCATAATAACAGATCAAAAACACAAAAAAGGTATGCTCCAGAGCTTTCTTATTTCCCTTGCATGTTCCTGCTTTTGCAACGTGTTTTAGGACATAAATAAAATTAAGATATAAGCTGTTATTGCTACAGCGCCTTTAAAAGGTAATTAGAAGCCGGTTTGTGAAAGTCAATTTAAGGAAGGTAAAAAAACACTTAATATTAGAATGGATTTCGTTTTCTATCAAAGGTTGTGTGTCGTTTTTAGTTTTGACCTCTTTGAAAAAGGTATAATTTTTGTGTCTATTGATCATCCGTTTAGGCATCAATTTATTTTTCGTGGATAGTTTTTTCATTTCGTTAGGGGATTTATGAAAGCTTTTTGCTAAAATGCCCCTGCTTTAATGAAGCAGGGGCAAGGAGCATATTTAAGAAAAGCTTTTTGCTATCAGTTCAGTGTTAAATTAAGCCCAAGACCTACACCCCAATGACCACCAGAACTCGTTGCAGAGAGGTTGGAGCGGATTTTTCCATCCTCAGAAGAATAACCAGCACCTAAAGCAAATGCAGATTGTCCGCGCCATAAGCCGCTACCAAATGCAACGCTTAGCTTTCCAGGTGTATCATTGTAGCGTAAGTTAGACACCGCTAAACCAATAGCCGCTGCTTGTTTTGCTTCTTTACGCACATTTTCTATGCTGTAATTTAAAGCCTCAAACTTCATATTGGTGTAGTTGTTAGCACGTTCAACAGCTTCATCAATAGCATCAATCCTGATATTATTTATCCGTTGATCTGTGTAGTGCTTCGATTCATCGAGAACAATTTTCATCTGTTCTTGGGTATATTCATGGAGCTGACCACCATTTACAGCTTCTTTCGAGCCTGTTCCAATTTTACCATCAGCTACATTATCGATCGTAACAGGTTCACTTTCGTTACCACCTATTAAAGTGACTTTATTGACTTTTTTACCATTTGCATCTCTATCATAGAGAACAACCCCATCAACAAGATCGTTAACTTTATTATCGATGTTATCAACTTTTATATCAATATTGTGAACTGTCTCACCAATATTGGTAACCGTAGTTGAGATATTGTCAACTCTGTTTTCGATATGTTTAATATCTTTCTCAACACCTGTGATACGTTCGTTGGTCTTCCAAAGCTGTCCACCATTGACTGCATCTTTTGAATCTTCTGCAATTGTACCATCTGCTACATTGATAATCTTACTTGGTTGACCATCATGGCTAGCATCATAGGCTCCTTTAGCTTTATTCCAGTGTAGAACATCTGAATCAATGTTGTTTTTGATCTCATCAATACGATTATTTATGTTTAGCATCCCGCTATTAACACCACCAAAAGCATCCGCAACATTATGATGCGTCTTTTCACTAATAGTGCCATCCGCATTGACTTGAGAAATCACAAAATTAGGTGCTGTCCATTTGCCATTCTCATATTTAGCACCACCACCGAAATAAGCAGCAAGTTGATTGCTCATGAAATAAAGCTGGCTACCATTGATCGCGTCTGTTGATTCCTCATGAATTTCACCATCCAAAAGATACTTAAGCTTGCTTTTTGTCTTTTCTCCATCTTTTTCGTGAAGTGCAACAAATGCCTGTTCATCTTCACTCCAAAGCAAAGCATCTTTAGAGATACCTTCAATCTTCTGATTAAACTCATTGGATACATTTGTTAGACGACTATTCACATTTTTGACATTCGCATCAAGTCCTGTCAATGCTGAACCAACATCAGTATATTCGTTCTGTTTTACTGTACCATCTGCAGAAACTATAGATAAGTTATATCTTGGACCTACAAAGACGCCATTCTCGAACGATGTTTTACCACCAAAATAACGAGCAATGTCTGTACCCATATAAAAAAGCTGGGAACCATTTATTGCATCAGCTGAATCTATAGCAATTCTTCCAACTGCAACACCATTAATATTCCGTGCATGGCCTTCACTATTTCTAACACTAATTCTTGTACCATCTTTTTCGGCACCAATGGTGATAAGTTTGTATCCTTCGTCCCATTTAACAAGGCTATTTTCTGTCACATTGTTAATCTGACTGTAAATATCCGTGATAGAAGTGTTGACACCTTCAAAAGCATCAGCGACATTATGGTGTTCCTTCTTAACAATGGTACCATCCGCGTCACGCTGAGAAACCTTGAAAGTAGGAGCGTGCCATTTGCCTTTCTCATACTTAGCACCACCACCAAAATAATCAGCAATATCAAGAAACCCAACAGTTATTCTATGATCAACTGCAAAGACATTTTTATTAACTACATCTAAAGCTTTACCAACATCAGTATAATTCTCTGTACTTACTGTATCATCTTCTGCAATAGTCGTTAACTCATATGTTGGTCCTGTAAAGACACCATTCTCGAATGAAGCATTACCACCAAAGTGTTTTGCAATCCTGCTACCCATAGAATAAAGCTGAGAACCATTTATAGCATCTGTTGATTCTTCATTAACGTCACCATCCAAAATGTGAGTAATCCTATAATCTATTTGCTTTCCATCTTTTTCGTGAAGTGCAACAAATGCCTGTTCATCTTCACTCCAAAGCAAAGCATCTTTAGAGATACCTTCAATCTTCTGATTAAACTCATTGGATACATTTGTTAGACGACTATTCACATTTTTGACATTCGCATCAAGTCCTGTCAATGCTGAACCAACATCAGTATATTCGTTCTGTTTTACTGTACCATCTGCAGAAACTATAGATAAGTTATATCTTGGTCCTACAAAGGCGCCATCCCGAAATGCTGCGTTGCCACCAAAGAATTTTGCAATATCTCCAGATATCTTATTAATCTGACTACCATTTATTGCTTCTTTTGAATCTTCTGAAATCGTTCCATTTTTTATACCCGCAATGGTCCGCTCTCCCTCAGTACCTGTGATATCAATTTTCGTACCACCTTTTTGGGCACCAATAGTGATAAGCTTCTTTCCTTCGTCCCATTTAACAAGACTATTTCCTGCCATTTCATCTTTGATTTCGTTCAATTGTGCAAAATTTACTGCATCGGTATCTTCAGTTCCAGCTTTCACTTTTGTGATCTTTTTATCGCCAGCATCAATACCATTAACAGTTAGGCTTGGCCCATTACCATCAGTAAACATAAAGCCATTATCACTTATAATGCTTTTGCCTGTTGTGACAGACGTTACATTAATATCATCATTTAAAGAAAATGTGATTTTATTACTATTGTCTTTTGCAATTTTAATATTTTTGCTTCCATTCCCACTCGCACCCGCAACAAGATCTACTGTACTTCCAGCTTGAACGTCTGTAGCGTTGTTACCATCAACAGAAAGCT
>NZ_CADEAG010000001.1:0-499912 GCF_902825155.1 Bartonella taylorii 8TBB | reverse complement strand
AACAGAAAGCTGCCAACTTGTTTTGATACCTTTTTGCACTTCCTTCAACTGTCTATAAGTGACTGCTTCGTCATCTTCAGTCGCGTCTGCTACGTTGAAGATACTTTTACTGCCAGCATCAACACCATTAATAGTTATGCTTGCCCCTTTATCGAATATAAAACCATCAGCGGTTATCTTTGGCCCATTCTGAATCACAAAGCCATCATCACTCATAGAGGCTTCCCCTGTAGTGACAGACGTTACATTAATATCATCATTTAAAGAAAATGTGATTTTATTACTATTGTCTTTTGCAATTTTAATATTTTTGCTTCCATTCCCACTCGCACCCGCAACAAGATCTACTGTACTTCCAGCTTGAACGTCTGTAGCGTTGTTACCATCAACAGAAAGCTGCCAACTTGTTTTGATACCTTTTTGCACTTCCTTCAACTGTCTATAAGTGACTGCTTCGTCATCTTCAGTCGCGTCTGCTACGTTGAAGATACTTTTACTGCCAGCATCAACACCATTAATAGTTATGCTTGCCCCTTTATCGAATATAAAACCATCAGCGGTTATCTTTGGCCCATTCTGAATCACAAAGCCATCATCACTCATAGAGGCTTCCCCTGTAGTGACACTCGTCAGCTTAAGATTATCACTCAAAGAAAATTTGACTTTATGCTTACTATTTTCACTTTGCTTTACAATCGTTAAGTTATCTTTTCCTGCTTCATCTTTATATGTCACTGAAAAATCTACTGTACTGCCTGAAGTAACATCTGTAGGATTTACATCATTAACAGAAATTTTCCAGCCCCCTCCTGCTCCTGCTATGACATTTCTCAAAGCTTTCAGCTGTGCCACATTAACGGCATCAGTATCTGCAGAACCAGCTGCAACATTTGTAATTTGCCGTGTTAAATTCTGATTAGTATTACCAACACTAAAATCACCTGCAGTGCTTTTCCACGCAAGATCACCCTTTGTTGTCAGACTATTTGTTACAGGATCATAACCAAAAGTATCCTTATCAACACGAGAGACAGATCCTCCACCCACAGCAACACCATCTATAACACGTACCTGTGCATTTATACCAACTGCAACTGAATGAGCCGTCTCAGCAAAAGTATGAGAACCTATGGCAATCGAATTTTTGCCTTTCGCTATTACTTTTCTTTCCTCCCCGCTTTCTGCAGGCTCCCCACCACCTATTGCGATAGAACCAAGAGCTTGAGCTTCAGCCTTCGAACCTATAGCAATCGTATACTCGTTAGTTGCTTTGGTCTTGAGCCCTAACGAAATACTATTGTAACCAGATGCAGATGCGAACTTACCAATAGCAACACTATTTATACCAGTTCCTTCCGCATTTGAACCAATCGCAATCGCATCGTCCATCGTAGCTTTGGAACTATCACCCATAGAAATGCTACGTTTACCAGAAGCAGTTGCAAGCCCTCCAACAGCAACTGCAGAGAGCCCTGATGCCTCTGAATCAACACCCATAGCAACACTTGCTCTTCCACTTGCAAGTGCAGAAACACCAAAAGCTTGCGCACCCCCTGCCTTTGCTGTTGCACCTGCACCAAATACTGTTGAATAATTACCCGTCGCAGCAGATCCACAACCAGTTGCAAAAGAATAAATACCAAAAGCCTCAGGCAGAGCATCAGAGAAACTACCAGTAGAAGCTACACCCATATAGCCACTACCAGTAGTCGGAGTAGCAGGCAGACCTGTAAGACCATCACCACCCCAAAACTCTTGGTTAGTGGTCGTGCCATAAGGGTGACGACCATTAAATTCTTGATTATTGATAAATCTGTTATATTGGGTTTCTGCAGTTATTCGAGAAGTATCTTGTATTCCCTGCTGTTGTTTGCCCCCACGACCAACAACATTATCAACACCACAGAGATTATCATCACCCGAAAAAACAATACTGCCATGACTACCCCATGGATACAATACATTGGTACCATTTGTGCTTCTATTTAACTCTCCTACTATCGAAAGATTCGCAGCAAAAACAGGTGAAACAACGGGAGAAACACTTGACAAGAGTGTGGCCACTGCGGCTCCCAATGTAACCGTTCTAACCAAACTTGATTTTGAATATAACTTTTTCATAAAACCTCCTCCAACAGAGCACAATATCATTACAGCGCGCAAAAACCCTCATGGCAAAACCCTGTTCGCGCACAAAAAACAAACAAATAAAGACAGACCCCTCCCCCTTAGATGCCGACATTCATTACGGCATCACTCTAAAATCTCTGAAAAGACATTGAATCTAGAAAAGTCCCCAACCCTTTTAGCTAGAGGGATTCAAACTAAAAAATAAAGAAAAATACAACTTTTGAGAATATTACATAATCTCCATTCAAAAATATCGCGACTTAGCTCATAATAAAAATAGCTTTTTAAAGAGCAATTATCTCTTTCAGATAAAGCGCATAAGCAGAATGGCAAGAGTATGCAAAATAATTTTTTCTTAATTTGAAAAAATACTTATCATTAAACACAAAAAGATATTTTTTATACAATCTGTTTTTATAATTATAATCTTATGATTTTTTTAGACTTCTTATATAATGTAATCGATATTTCTTATCATGATAACCCCACTCTTTACACTGAGATAATCTGCTATAAAATACGATATGAATATTTAAAAGAAATATTTCTTGATAAAATTAAGTACTTTTCTAGAATAAAGTTTTGTTTTTTATTCGATAGGCTTCATGAAAAATATAGAAGTTCTTTAAACTTTCTTTTGTTCTTCTTTACCTTTATGCGCGGTGCTTTTTATTTTTGATCTATAACAATTCTAAAAATCAATACAGCTTAATATGAGATGTCGTATTCAATGAAAAAGAAAGGATTCAATAAGAAGATGTGATAATGGGTTGTTTTTTAAACTGGGTTTTTACGACAAAAAAACAAAAAAGATTTTTATTTTAGAGAACTTTTAGTCCGTATCTTGTGAAGTTTCTCGATGTGCTTTTTCAGCTTCGATTTGACGTTTTAAATGTAACTTTAAAAGCGAAAAGGTTGCTTCAACCTCTTCTATATCGTTAATGTTTTGAACAATATCTTGCAACTTGCCATAAAGCTCTGCTGCTAATTCCACGATATCTTCAGGAGGAAGTTCTCTTTGCGCATCATGATAAGCCGTATAGACCAAACACCCGAGCTTTTTCATCAACCCAGCAGGAATCCCTTGCGGTTTAAAACCACACGCTTTCGCCTTTCCCGCATTTGTAAACATTTCACCTTCACCCGTAATGAGCCAGGTTAAATTGACTTTTAATTTCTGTGATAAAGCAGCCAAAAATTCCACATTGGGAAAGGTTGTGCCTCTTTCAGCGTGGTCATAAATCGCCTTATTAATACCCAAACGAACAGCTATCTGATCCCGATGAAGTTGTAAGCTTTTTCGTATCAAACGTAACCGCTTCGCCTGTTCTGTTTTTGGTTCAATCTCTTTTTTTGCCAAATTATACAATAATACAAATATTGCGTTGACATTATGCAATATTTGCATTATACCTCTTGTTACTACCCATTATATTGGGCATATATTACCCACATAACCCCACCAAAAGCAGATGTTACAGCATCCGTTTAAGCAGGAGCGAAAGTTATGACCATCACCCACGCATGGGATTGCCATAGTATTTTTCCAAGCTCTGCCAAAGGAATATAACCTTGGCAGAACCTGCGAAAGCATATCAAATACCGTCGTCCAGTGTCAAAAATATTTGGACATAGTTTTTTCATTACATAAAGCAAAAGGTTTATCAATGTCTAAAAACCCATACAAAATCAGTATAGTTTAACATGAGATGTCGTATTCAGTGGAAAAGAAAGATTTTTGTTTTAGAGAATTTTTAGTCCGTATCTTGTGGAGTTGCTCGATGTGCTTTTTCAGCTTCAATTTGACGTTTTAAATGTAATTTTAAAAGCGGAAAGGTCGCTTCAACTTCTTCCATATCGTGGATGTTTTGAATGAGCTCTTGCAGCTTGCCATAAAGCTCTGCTGCTAATTCCGCTATATCTTCAGGAGGAAGTTCTCTTTGCGCATCATGATAAGCCGTATAGACCAAATACCCGAGCTTTTTCATCAACCCAGCAGGAATCCCTTGCGGTTTAAAACCACACGTTTTTGCCTTGGCTATATCCATAAACATTTCACCATTACCAGTTACAAGCCAGTCTAATGAAATGCCACAAATTTCTTGATATTTTGAGAGAGCGGAAGCCGTAGGTTCACTTGTACCAGTTTCATAAGTTCCTATGGAACCAGCCGTTACACCAAGATGTTCAGCAAACTGCTTACGCTCCGTGAAACCAAGAGCGCGGCGCACTTCACGAAAACGTTTTGCCAACTCGGTTTTAGGCTTTGCTTCTCGACGTGCCAAAAAATTACTCCAAAATCAATATAATTATTGACTAAGTAATTATATTGATTTATATCCATCGTTACTGCCCGTTATATTGGGCGGTTATCACATTATAACCCCACCAAAAGCAGATGTTACAGCATCCGTTTAAGCAGGAGCGAAAGTTATGACCATCACCCACATATGGGATCGCCATAGTATTTTACCGAGCACCGCCACAGGAATATAACCTTGACGAAACGCGCAAAAGCTTCCTAAAGACCGTTATCCCGTGTCAAAAATATTTGAACACAGCTTAACGAAAAAGCTGAACGTGCCATTGCCGATTTTATCGGTTTGCTCGTCAAATAAATTTTTATCGACCACTACTCTAAAAGTCGTGGTCGCATTTCCAAAACAGCAATACAGCCCAATACGGTTTCTCTCATCCTTCTGTACTGCGCGATAACGCTGCTTGAATCTCGTTGCAAAGACATGCGTATTAAGCGCATTTCCCATCATTTTTATATTACATACGATAAAAGGTTTATCAATGTCTAAAAATCAACACAAAATAGGCAGGATAATTGATGTTCTACAAAAAATAAGGTCATCATTTCTTATTCAAAGGCTAAACGTTTATAAGCCATGCTCGCTTATTGTTGATATCAATGGCACCAATTTGGCTTTGGTTAGCAATGATGAAATCTTGGGACATTTCACCTATCGTCAAAACAGCCGCTCTTACACACAAATTAAAAGCTGTTTGACAATGTATCTTAAATGCTGCAAATTCCCTTATAAAGGCATTGCCGCACGTATTTGTCATTGGGAAATTGAAAATCCTAGAACGATAAAGTTTCTGACAGGCATTGGTTTAAAAGTTAGTGCTTTGCACAAAATTGACAAAACTAGGATGTTGATATACATGGCAATGCTTGGTGATAACAGTGAAGTGATGTCTAAACATATCAAAGCCGCTTGGAACAACCGCAATGTGGAGGAATGTGCATGACCTCTTCATGCGATAAAGAATTATCCGATACGCTTGTTGGTCTTTATGACGACTACCAGCGCGGTTTTGATATTGGAGAAGAGCTTAAATCGTGTGTGGATTTGGCTTTATCTCTTGAATTGGAACTGAGTATTCACCGTTTAAGTGAAACCGATACAGCTTTACAAAAAGAAATTTTACAAACCTTGCGCCGTCGCAAAAGCTTTCATTCCACTGAAGATGAAACTAGCACAGTTATTCATATGGATTTTGAAGAACACAAATAATACCCCCTGCTGGGTGAGAGGTCTCCTCATTGCTTTGCTTAAACTTGAAACTAAAGGGCTTTTAGAAGTTCCAAAGCGCTGTGTTATTGGCTCTCACAAGTGTGAGGTTAATTGGAAAAGTATGTTAATGTTTTTTGGTGGTTCATCAAAATAACTAGCATTTTATAGCACACATCAGATTTATGCTTTACTCTTTAAAAGCTTTAACCTTGATATTTGCTTATCTCCACTTTAAAAGCAACATATGAGATGATGAGAAATCATAAATGTTTGTAGTATGAAGAGTGTTTACAGCTCTCAAATACAATTCATTGTTTTTTATTTTTATAAAAAAGAACGATGAGCATTCCAGCAGCAGCAATGATACTTTGAAGAAAATATACAGACTGAGATGAGATGCCGTTGCTATCACTTGCCATAAATAGATAGACCACAAGAATAAAAAAACCAGAGATCCCATTAAAACTTGCCTGTAGTCTTCCTTGATATTCAGGATTACAATAGAGTTGAGATAAAGAAATTGAAAGAGCCCAACTCGAAAGTCCAAATCCAATCATGAAATAGACAGGAAAAACAATGAAAATGTGTGTATTGACAGACAAAATGAGGAGACCAATAGCCATAACAGCTAATAAAAGTGCCAATGTTTTCCTTATGGATAAAACTTTACAAAAAAATGGAGAAAGAAGTGCACCAGTAAATACGCCCGCTGAATAAAGCGCTTCCAATATTGCAAAGGTCCAGCTATCCGCATTCAAAATCTCTTGTGTATAAGGAACCAAAATAACAGGAATAGTCATCAAAAGAACCATAATAATCATCTGGCTCATATAAGGCATAAAAAGAGCTGGATTCTGCTTAAAATAACAAAGTGACGATATATAACTTTCCCACCAGTTTTGCTGGTTTTTGCTTTCAGATCCTCGCGTTT
Organism: Bartonella taylorii 8TBB; assembly: GCF_902825155.1. Lineage (GTDB taxonomy): Bacteria > Pseudomonadota > Alphaproteobacteria > Rhizobiales > Rhizobiaceae > Bartonella > Bartonella taylorii_A. The sequence continues at coordinate 493,324 of NZ_CADEAG010000001.1, read as the reverse complement.
TAGGTACCTTCATGACAAAGTTAAACAAACCAGCAATAATAAAGAGTATGCCGCCTATCAAAAGGGCTCCTTTTGTTCCTGCATAGGCAAGTATAAATCCACTTAACCCCATACCTATAATAGCACCAAGTTCATAGACCATATCAATTGTTGCATTCGCATTGATCAGCTGTTTTTTCGGAACAATACTTTGGATTAAGGGAATAGCTGATGGCATATAAAAAGAGATAAAAACACCCAAGAGAGCAGATAAAAACATTAAATTAATTTCTATGCCAAACTGACCAAGTGTTACCCAACCCACGATCACCAGACCTCTGACAAGGTTTGAAATGATGATCTGTATTTTACGATCGTATTTATCCGCCAAAACACCAAAAACAGGCGCAAAAACAACACTAGGCATCCAAAGAAAAAACATCAGCAGTGCCACACCGCGAATTGAATTTGTCTGATTATAGGCGAGCCATGACAATATGATGTAATTCAGCCCACTACCAAATGTAGCAAATAAGCCGCTCAATGTAAAATAGAGAAAAGTTCTATTCTCAAATAAAGCAATGCGTTCTTTCAAATTTGCAGTTAACATAAATTATCCCCTCGCACAAACGTCATTTGGCATGTATTGTAACGCATTTAAAAACATATATTTTTTACAATTTTGTTTTTCAGTTTATTCGATTTAAGAAAGCAAAATTCCTTATTTTAGCGCTGTTCAATCTTTTGTCATCAATACCTATCACCAAAGGAGGATATCAATAAGTTTGAGTTTATTTAAAATATTAAGCAAAACTATATGAATACTTTGATAGATCCATATAATACGATTACTGGTTCTTTGGCTGCTCTTGAAGCAGTAAAATATTTAAAGGATTTTGACAAATGTCAAATTATAGAACTGGAGATCCGTATAGCCGCTAGTGTCATATTTGTAATAAAATATAATTTTTCATATTTATATATCTTCATATAAAGTAATTTACTTATTACTTTATTGGTATTATTGGTGCGTAAATGAAGAGTATATTAGCATTTGGATTTTTATTTAATGGTATAAGGATTTTAACAGGCGCCTTTATTGTATTTTATATGCTTGAAAAAGGGTTAACTCTTATTGATATCGGTATAATTAAATCATTTCAAGCTTTTATTATGATGGTTACAGATATTCCTCTTGGATATTTTGCAGATAGAAAAAGTTATAAAATATCTATAATTTTAGCAGCAGCTTTTGCAGCCACATGGCTCTTTCTCATGGGAGTTTCTACAAGCTTTTATGGTTTTCTTTTGGCAGAACTTTTTAATGCATTATCGCTTACATTGATTGCTGGTGCTTATAATGCTTTACTTGTTCAATATGCAAAAACAAAATTTATATCTACTAAAAAAGCGCTCGGTTCCAGCTCTCAATATAATTACATTGGCATGTTTATATTTAGTTTGATAGGCGCATATTTTGCCGATTATTCTAGCCAATATATATGGTATATATCTGCATTTTTAATGATGATTACAACAATCTTTGGTTTGTTTTTTTTGGATGATCTAAAAGGAGAGAAAAAATCAATAAAAGCGAATTCTTTCATTTCTGACGCAAGAGAAATGTTATCTATTTTTGTTAAAGTTCCTTACATATCTCTATGTTTTTATTTTTCCCTTATTTTTTCCAATATATTTTCGCAGTATTGGCAGTGGATATTTAAAGATTATGATATCAATGTAACTTATTTTTATCTTGGTGTGACATTTTCTCTTATATTGCTCTCTCAGCTACTGGCTAGTTTTCTCTTTACAAAACTAAGTGAAGGAATGAATTTTGTTTTACTGCTGGTTCTTTCAGCGGCTACAATTTTCACAGTTGTTTTCTTTGAGCCCAAAAAAGAAATTGCTGTTATTTTAGTCTGTATGATTTTTTATCTCATTAAGTATACATATCTTCGTGTAGAAGTTGTCCTGCACGATAGTATTAGCGATAATCTTAGGGCCACATACGAATCTTTCTTGTCAACTGTTGGAAGGATGAGCCTATTGGTATTTTTTTACCTTAGTGCGTATATGGTAAATATGTTTGGTTTTTTGTCATTAATTTACATTTTTGGTATATATTTGTTTATTTACTTGTTTGCAGTGTTCTTTTTAGAAGAAACTCTAAAAAAGATCTCAGTGTGAATATTAATTTATCATTATCACGAGCGTTTTATGTGGTTTCATTAGAATTTAGAGTTTTCAACCTCCGATCACAAACGCAATATGGCACCGTTAGATCTACTTATTTTTATGGTGCCAAAAGGCAAAAAATATCTGTCAAAGATCAGGCAAATTTTATAGATCTAACACGGTGTCTACGCAGTTTCTACCCATGCAAAGAAGAAACTCTAGCCGTTACTACTTCAGAATCAGGACCGCTATGCCGTGTTGTAGGAAGTGGCTCTTTTATGCTGGAGGAAAGACCAACAACAGACTGTAAATTGTCAGTCATATCAAATAAAAAATTTCGCTTGTCCAAATTGGATCTGTGATAGATATCTTTTTTTGATACAATTATATTTGTAATAACTGATTTTAGCTTTTCTATATCAGTATTAAAGGAGATTGGTCAAAATTCCTTGATTTTATAGATTGGTTGACCATATTTGAGTTCTGCTAAACATAATAAATTCTCTTGTAAATTAGCAAAAAAGAGTTCATAGCTAAATTACCATGTGTTTATTGGAATAAACTTTGAATTCACCAAAGTTTATAAAACCCAATTTTTTATAAATGCCAATTCCCTCGTGAGAGGCTTGCATACCAATAACATGACATTTCTTTCTTTTTAAATGCTCAATAGCCATTTTTGTCATTAATGTCCCGACACCTCTTTTCTGAAAATCTGGATTGGTGACAATATCATACACTCCACCAACTCCATCCGCTTTAATACAAAAACATATTGCTACAGGATTGTTATTTATATAACCAACGAACATATCTACATCAGGATCTTTTTTATAACAGCCACCTATTGTTTCATAAAATATTATCGCCTCCTCATCAAAAGGCTCGAATACTGATGCCATAACATTTCCATAATCTATAAAATCTTGAAGTGATTCAACTTCCTTGATTTTGAAATCATCCAGCATAGAAGTAACATGAGAGTCTATATCTTGAGCTAAAGCTGCCATTCCTACCTCTGTTTCAACACGCTCTAAGCCAATAGATAAGAGAACTTCATTAACTTCGTAATTAGACGAATGAGGTCCAACCCACCAAGATAAAGGCAGTTTTTGTGCATTAAAGGAATCGATTATAGATTTTGCTTGGTCTACAGGTATAGTTTCTTGTAAATTTTTAGCAGAGACAATATTGAATGTGTCTGAAGCAAATGTTGAATTAACAGAAGATACTCCATTTGGAAAATCAACAACCTTCATTTTAGGGCATAATTTCGGTAAAAAACGTACCTTTGAAAAAAAGTTATTCTCTAACGATAAGTCAATTTTTGATTTGTTTAACATTTTTTCCTTGTAATTGCTCATCATTCCTAATTGATCTTTTAATAATGGGGCTGTAAAAAAATCCGCTGCCAATACTAAAAAATTTATCCTCGCGGATGATATTGTTACTCTCCAATATCGTAAACCATATTGCAATAATTCGCTCTTCAAAAATACGGTTTTGCGTTATAGGTGCTGATCAAATGATCTTTATCTATTTTTCCACTTTTGTTTAAAGGCTACATATCAATAGCAATTATAAAAGCAGGAACCATATAATTTGGTAGTATATCGTTAATTTTATTTCTCAATAAATCTTTGTTTATTCCACCAACGTAAAAGCAATACTCCGGTTTTCGTTCTCTAAAAATGAGGGGTTAAAAAAGCCTTATCGCAAAAAACTCAGGTAAATCAATGGTTTTAGTACATATGTACCCTCAATCGGAGTGTTCGCATGCATTGGAAAAGGAGAGGGTAAAATGGCGCAATTCGAGAAAGCGAAGCACGATTCTCAATCGTCATCGCGAGCTCTGAAAGAGCCTGGCGATATAGCCATTTACAGGATTGCTTTGTCATCTGCGATTCCTCAACATGATGACTTTTGGTGACGATGAGAAAAGTTACCCTTAAAAAATCTGGCGGAGAGAGAGGGATTCGAACCCTCGATATGGTTTCCCATATACACGCGTTCCAGGCGTGCGCCTTCAACCACTCGGCCACCTCTCCAGATTTGCGCACTATACCCAGAAAGAAATAACGTGCAAGCCTAAACTATACATTCAAAATTTAAAAAACAACTTCATTTATTAAAACAAGATGTAATACTCGTTGAATAACAAGCACTTCCTCTCCTTTTAAGAAGTGATTTTTCCGTGGATAGGCATCCAAAATGCAATCACTAAATCAACAAAAACAACCATTCTCTTAGCCCATTTGTAGACCTTCACATTTTATGAATAACATCATCTTCAAATTGATAATTAAGCATCACTACTAACCCATTACTATTCATTATATCTAATAAATAGGACAAGCAACTCTTAAAACCTTGTTTACCAACATTAAAACGTGCTTTACTGAGATAATAGACCTTATTCCAACAAAAATGATTTATAATGTGATTGTGTTACCAAATTACAGGACTAACGAGCTCTTTCCCCCTTAAAGCCTCTATATCACTTTATATCATCGCTAAGAGCGCGTACAGCTCGCGCAGTTTCACATTGTAATGCTTTTTTTGCTAAAATTTTCATGTCTTCAAAACTATGCGCCTGCAAACACGCTTTTACCGAAGAAATGTCACAAGATATCATGGAAAGTTCGTTAATCCCCAATCCAGTCAAAATCATTGCTGCAAAAGGATCTCCAGCCATACCGCCACACACACTAACCCAACACTTATGTTTTTCTGCACCTTGAATAGTCTGATAAATCATACGCAAAACCGCGGGATCAAGGCTATCGGCTTCAGACACAAGATAAGGATTTTGTCTATCAACAGCCATTGTGTACTGTGTTAAGTCGTTGGTTCCAATCGAGAAAAAATCAACATAAGCACTCAAAACATCTGCCATAATAGCTGCTGCTGGGACTTCAATCATAATACCCAGCTTTAATTTTGGCGCATCAATATCGTTGCGAATTTCTTCTGCGATCTTTTTTACAGCAAAAATCTCTGAAACAGACATAATCATTGGAAACAAAATCCATAAATCTCCACCCTCTTTTGCTGCTCGATACAAAGCACGCAACTGAGGAATTAAAAGATCACGTCGACGTAACAAAAGCCGTGTTCCTCGAACGCCTAAAAAAGGATTGTCCTCTTTAGATAACCGTAAATGCGTAACCTGTTTATCCCCACCAATATCAAGTGCACGAATAATTAATGGCTTACCCCCTACTGCTGCAATCATCGCGCAGTACACATCAAATTGTGCTTCTTCATCTGGAATATGTGGACCATCTAAAAACAAAAACTCTGTACGCATGAGTCCAATACCTTCAGCCCCTAAATTTAGTGCAACAGGAACCTGATTTGTGTAGTTAACATTAGCCATGATACGGATCCTTTGGCCATCTGTCGTTTGCACTGGTAATCTACACATACGTATCTCACTGTTACGCTTTTGCGCAACCATACTTATCTGCCTTTGGGCATTTTCAATATCTTCAGAAGCAGGATCAAGATAAATGTACCCATTATCGCCATCAATAATAGCTTGAACATCACACTCAACTGCTAAAACATCCACACCCGTAGCAACAACCATTGGAATACCAAGGGTACGGGCCAGAATAGCTGTATGAGACAGAGGCCCTCCCCATGCCGTTGCTAATCCGTGCACTTTTGTACAATCAAGCTGAGCTACATCAGAAGGAGATAGATCATCTGTAACAAGAATAATACCATGCGGAATATCATTTAAAAAGAATGATCTATACGATGGATTGATTTCGCCTAGGACACGACGACCAACATCAATTAAATTGACAGCACGCGCCGCTAATAAAGGATTATCTACCTTAGAAAACATATCTGCAAATTGCCGAACTGCCCTATCCCAAGACCAAGCAACACCATGACCTTCTGCCATAAAACGAAAAACTTGAGCTATCAGATCTTCATCTTCAAGCAAAACCATTTGCGCAGAAAAAATCGCAGCAGAATCCGCCCCCATACGCGCTGTGATATCAGCAATAACTAATGCCATTTTCTGTTTTGTCTTTGTAAGAGCGCTTTCAAGACATGTCGCGCCAACTGCAAAATCTGTTGGCTGGTCTATTATGGAAATATTATTTTGCTTTAAAACAAAAATCTTGCCAAGAGCCAGCCCTGAACTTGCTCCAACACCAGAAATACTTTTTTGTCTGTAACGCGGATACCAACCATGAAAAGTCTTTGTTTGAGATTCTATTCTTCTCATCACACACTTTTCACTTACACTTACTTTCTTCACAACAGAAATCGCATCCTTAAGAAGTCGCGCACCTTCTGCAGCATCTGTCGAAAAAATGAGAACATCACCGTTTTTTGCTCCTAATTGCAATAAACCAACCAAATTTTTCATTTCAACGGCATACTGACCATGCCGAACCCTGATAGAGCTCTGAGCTTTTTTTGCAAAGTCAACCCAAAGAGAAGCTGGTCGTGCATGAAGACCACTTGGATAATCTAAAGTCCATTCCTGACACACTGAAAGATCACCTATAAAAGTCTTCCCCATTTTCATATCCTGACCAAAAAGAGTTGTAACAATCTGTTGTTTATCGGCGGTCGTCAAAAGTGCTTCAAGCCGTTCTCTATCAAACAAAAGACACGCCAATTGTTTACAAATCTCTCTATAGCGATCTGGACAAGCTGCAATGGCAATAACTAAACGCGCTTTATTTCCTTCCCTCCACTCAACACCAGCAGGAATCTGTATAACAGCAACAGCATCTCTGATAATTAAATTACGACTCTCAACCATTCCATGGGGAATTGCTATACCATTCCCAAGCCAAGTATTCGTTATTGCCTCACGTTTAAGCATGCTTGCCAGATAGGATTTATCAACTGCACCAACTTGCACAAGCAATTCAGCAGCAGCATGAATCGCATCATTTTTATGATCAAAAGCAGCTGCAAGTTGTACAGACCTTATAGACAAGATTTCACTTTCATTAAAATCTGTATTCATCGCTTCTACTTCCTCACATCTCATAATGAATTTAAACTGCTTCACATTTGAGTATGAACATGTCTGATAAATTTCATTTCAAAGCAGCGTTCCCCAAAATACAAACTATAAATAACACTATGCTTTTCCTTTTTTTGCACGGAATATCTAAGTAAGGCGTTTAAACACCTCAACATGAACTATCAAAAAATTGGATACCGCTGCCCCCCGAGTAACCTAAAACCATTATAGGCCAATCTGATTCCCACTCTTTACTGCACAAAGAAAAATACTCTGTTTTTTACATACCCAATTAACTGAAAAGCTATTTTTAAAATGCTCCCATCATTTCAAGTTATCTGATATAACCTGTCATTATTCCTCATACAAGAAAGCACCTCCCCAATTACCCCTAGCTTCAGCTGACATTTTAACTGATCCCCCTAAACTGAGCAACCCACCTTTTCCTCTTTCTGATCTATTACAGGATTACAAATTTCTACATGTAGCCTACCTTCTTAAAACTCCACGTAGCTAAATGTCTCATAACATCAAACCTTAAAGGTATAACCTTAACGATATTGTAGGTTTTCTCTTTCTCAAGTAAATATAGCAATCACAAAATATTCTTTGGCTGCATACCCAAGTGTCTCTACCTAAAAACCATATGCTAAACAGCTAAAATCAAACCAAACGCCACACATACCCTTAATTTCTAGATACTCTGGTAAATAAAATCAATAAAGTTACAAAATGAAAAATGTTTTTCCTTTAAATACTGATAGAGTTTATGTTCACAATGCTCCATAATAGATAACTCAAAAATACTCTTGATATTACTGATTGCACATCCGACATTTCGATTGCCTCAAACCAAATCCTTTGCAATGTCATTTTACTCTAGATTTATTGCTCCCTAAACGCATATCATTTGCAAAACAGCTTTGGTCAATGTTTTTATAATCTCTCTTACATACTTATTTTCTTCTAAACAGAGAGCCTAATCAATATGCATAACCGTTTAAAAAACATTATGAAAACCATTGACACCAACAAATTGGCTTATCTTTACCAAAACGATCGCGCAAATGCTTCCATCAAATTTCTCTCAAATTCCCCGAAAATAAATTATTTAACGCTTTTTCGTGCATAAAGAAAAAACTTTTCTCATGACTATCACATACAAATTTATCGATAAATTCTATCATCACGTCAATATTCTCAGTGTATACCAAACAGAGCACTAATCTTTTGGTTATTTGAGGAAAATAATTGCCTCAAATTTGCCTTTTCAGTTTTTTGTATATTGTTACATTTTATTATGACATCAACGTAAAAAAAGAAAGATAGCGCTCTATCTTTCCTTTCTAAAATTCATAATCTCAGAACCGAAATCCAACGAAACACCGGCTTATGAAAAGAACATACAGCTTATTCTGTTGCCTCTACCATAGGAACAACTGAGACATAGGAACGGTTATTCACTTTTCTTTGAAAAGAAACCGTACCATTTGACAATGCAAAAAGGGTATGGTCTTTTCCAATGCCAACATTATCACCAGGGTGCCAGCGCGTACCACGCTGGCGAACAATAATATTTCCAGCGATAACGGTTTCACCACCAAATTTTTTAACGCCAAGACGTTTCGATTCTGAATCGCGACCATTACGCGAGGAACCACCAGCTTTTTTATGTGCCATGGAGTTCTCCTTTAATTTTCTTTACTCTTTGATGCTACAGTTGCTTTCTTCTGTGGCGCAGCCTTTTTTTCAGCAGTTTTTTTAGCCGCTTTCTTAACAGAAGCAGGTGCTTTTGTTTCCTTTGTCGCCTCTTCTAATGCAGTAGCTTCCTCTTTAATTGATTTTGTCGCTGCTTTTTTAGGCTTTGCACCACCCATTAAAATTTCTAAGATGCGAAGGGTTGTCAGTTCTTGGCGATGACCACGCGTGCGCTTCGAATTTTGACGACGGCGCTTCTTAAACGCGATAACCTTACGACCACGTGTTTGCTCTACAATCTCAGCTGTAACCAACGCATCAGCGACAACAGGCGTACCAATAACCGCATTACCTTCTTGCCCAACCATTAATATGTCATTGAATTCAACAACATCACCGGCATCTCCAATAATTCTCTCAACTTTCATCATCTGGTCAGCAACAACACGATATTGCTTACCACCGGTTTTAATGACTGCGAACATTTTTTATCCTTTCGTTCACTCCAGCTCTTATTTGATTTCCACCTTGTCAATAAAGGAAAATAGGCTGCTTTTTATCAGTCGTAATGGATCTCAAGAAGGATAAAAATACCTTCCTAAACGCAAACATGCACGGATTTCTCCCCGCTTGCATCCCGCATATATGACGGAATTTCTGTTCTCTGTCAATAAAGTCCCACAAAAAAGCAAAAAAGTGGTTGTACTAAAAGCAATTGGAGGTTATCTACCCGCCATATACTTAAATAATGTAAAGTTTTGTCGCGCTTTTATATGGAGAGATGGCTGAGTGGTTGAAAGCACCGCACTCGAAATGCGGCATAGGGGTAACTCTATCGGGGGTTCAAATCCCTCTCTCTCCGCCAAAGTGTTCGCTAGTTCTCTTTAAAATGTCTTTAGTGCAGTGCAGCTTGTTGACAGATTTTATATAATTTGTCACCAGATTTTGCTCTAATTCATTTTTAAAAAAATTTTAAAGAGGATTTCAAAGGATCCTAAAAGGTTTTTAAAACCCTTCTCTATTATGTGCTTCAAATTTTTATTTTTGTGATTTTTTGTCTTTTTTTTTGATTTTCTGCTGTTACAATCCAATATTAGAAATAGCAGATTAATGATAAAAATATGCATAAAAATAATCGATTATCATACATTCCTATCTCATAAATTTCTTTTCCACTGTGTAAAAAACTGCTCAATTACACTTATTTTGCACGTCTCGCCTGAATATGTGCCAATAATCCTAATGTTGAACTATCGCGTTTATCAGCCTTGTTTTCTCCACGGAGTATTGGTAACAATTCATTTGCCAATTCTTTACCAAGTTCAACACCCCATTGATCAAATGAATTAATGTTCATCAAAGCGCCTTCGACAAAAATACGATGCTCATAAAGTGCAATGAGGCGACCAAGTGCAAAAGGTGTCAACAAATCTTGAACTAACGTAATACTAGGGCGATTTCCCTCAAAACTTCTGTGAAGAGCTAAATTGTCTGTTTCACATTTATCAATTCCATTTTTTACTAGGATACGCCGAGTATCTTCAATACTACGCCCTTTCATGAGAGCCTTTGATTGCGCTAAGCAGTTCGCTACCAACATATCATACATAGGATGTAAATTTTGCTCATGTTCTTTTACAAATAAAATAAATTCTACAGGAATAACATCTGTTCCTTGGTGCAAAAGCTGAAAAAAAGCATGTTGACCATTTGTCCCTGAATCACCCCAAACAACCGGACCACTCGAAAAAGTTAATGGTTTGCCATCCAAAGAAACCTGCTTACCGTTTGATTCCATATCAAGTTGTTGTAAATAAGCCGGAAAACACGCTAAACGCTGTGCATAGGGAATGATAGCACGTGATGAATAACCACATATAACACGATGCCAGAACCCTAAAAGAGCAAATCGAATAGGGATATTTTTATGCAAAGGCGTCGCTTTAAAATGTTGATCCATCTGCAAGGCGCCTTTCAGAAATTGGCGAAAATTCTGCCCCCCTATTGCTAACATAACAACAAGGCCAATGGCTGACCAAATTGAATAACGCCCTCCAACCCAATCCCAAAATCTAAAAACTCTTGAAGAATCTATGCCAAACTCCACCACTTTATCAAGTGCACTCGAAACAGCAACAAAATGCGTGCAAACAGCCTTTTCCCCCAAATGTGAGTGAATCCATTGACGTGCAATTTGAGCATTTGCCATTGTTTCGGCCGTTGTAAAAGTTTTAGAGGCAATGACAAATAAAGTCGTTGCTGGATTCAAAACCGAGAGAGTATCAGAAATATGCGTACTGTCAGCATTAGAAACGAAATGACAACGCGGACCATCATGATATGGTTTTAAAGCACGTGTGACCATTGCAGGTCCAAGATCGGAGCCACCAATACCAATGTTTACAATATCATTTATTCTTTCGCCACTGTTTCCCTTATAGCTGCCATCACGTACCCTTTCAGAAAATCTTTCCATATCTTTAAGAACATCCTGAATATCTTGGACAAGATCATGTCCGTCCAACATGAAAACTTCGTCAGCAGGTAAACGTAGCGCAATATGAAGAACCGAGCGCTTTTCAGTTGTATTAATGGCCTGACCGGAAAACATTGCCTCACGCCTGCCTAATACATCTGCTGCGACAGCCAAATCATCTAGGAGTTGCAACGTTTTAAATGTTACACCACACTTCGAAAAATCGAAAAGGAGATCATCAAGTCTTAAAGAAAAATGAGAAAACCGTTGCTGATCTTCTAAGAAATGCCTACGGATATCACTCACCCCATCCTTTGTGGCGTGTCTTCTTAACGCTTTCAAAGCTTCCCCAAAAGCTTTTTCGTTTCGAATTGAAAAGATATCTTCCATGAACTGATCCCGCACGGTTATTGCCAATAAAATCTATGCATAAACAATAATAAAACAGAGAGTGTCTCCTTTATTACCAGTCATTTTTACTGCTCATATACAAAATGAAGGGGTACAAAAATGGAAAGATAAAATCCGAAAACGACATTTTTTAAACGCAAATAAAAAAATTTAAAACTTCCCCATAAATCATTCAACTTGGCTGAGTTCTCTTGTTAAGCGTGTAGCTTCTTCTGCTTTTGCTCTTACAAAACGTCCGAGAAAAAGATAAACAACCGGTGTAACATAAAGCGTAAAAATAGTTGCCAACCCCAAACCACCAACAATAACCCAACCTAAAGCTATACGTGCTTCTGCACCAGCACCTTTTGCTAAAACCAAGGGTATACCCCCTAAAATGGCGCAAATCATCGTCATACAAACTGGACGAAGACGAATATTTGCCGCTTCTTCTACAGCTTCACGCACGCCTTTACCTTGATCACGTAACTGATCTGCAAACTCAACAATGAGGATACCATTTTTGGCCATAACTCCAATCAACAAAATTAAACCAATTTGGCTGTAAATATTAAGACTGACACCGCTTAAAAGCATCGCAATCACAGCACAACCAATCCCTAATGGTACAGTAGCCATGATAATAAATCCTGAAACAAAACTTTCAAACTGTGCAGCTAAAACCAATAAAATAATCACAAAGGCAATTCCAAAAACAATCATAAAATTGGAAGATGTTTCATCAAGTGTCGCAGCTTCCCCCAAGGGAACCACGTAGTTTCCTTTCGATAACAAAGGAGAAGCAATTTTCTGTACAATTTGATAAGCCTCCCCTAAAACGACACCTGGAGCAAGATTTGCGCTTAAAATAACAGCACTCATGTGCTTCTCCCGTTTTAATTGGGGAGCAATAGCTTTTTCATGTAAATTTGCAATAACCGACAAAGGAACATATTGATTTCCTTTAGTTTTTAAAAAAATATTTTCCAAATCACTAGGACTCTTCATAGGATTCCTACGCGATGTCAATTTAACATCGTAAGAATGATCATCTACATAAATAGAACCGATCTTTTTACCATCCAACATTGCTTGTAATGTATTGCCCAAATTGGTGATATCAATCCCTAAATCAGAGGCTTTTTCTCGATTAATTTCAATAAAAAATTGCGGTTGCGTTGCATCAACAGTAAGACGAGGGCGAATGAAATGCGAATCAACTTGTAAAGCACGAACCAGTTTATCAGCAATGGGTTGTAATTTCGTATAATCATTTCCAAGAATTGCAAATTGTAACCCCTGTCCAGTTCCTCTCACACCTAAAGAGTTTCCCTGTGCAGCAAACACAAAAACTGCAGGAAATTGTCTAACCTTTGTATTAACATCTTTCACGATTTCTTGCTGACTACGCACACGCTTATCCCAAGACGAAAGCAACAAAACCAAAAAAGCGGTATTGGGCGAACCGCCAATACCCGCAATAGAATAACTGTTAGCAATTTCACCAGAATCACGTAACGGTTTTAAACTCGCTTCAATTTGCTCTACCTGCTCATTCAGATATTGTGTTGAAATACCCTGTGGTCCATTAATGACTAAAAAAATAAGTGCTCTGTCTTCTGCTGGCGTTAATTCCTGTTGTAATTTCATATAGCCTCCAACACAAAGACCCGCAAAAATAAGTGATACAATGACGACGGTCCAAGGTTTTCCCAAACATTTATGCAAACTATAAGCATATCCCTTGCTCAAGAAAGCGCCTAATTTGTACAGAAAAATAGAATGATGCGTCTCTCCTTTATTGCCTTCAACATGTTCTTTAAGAAAGCGTGAAGCCAACATAGGACAAAGAGTTAAAGCAACAACCGAAGAAAGCAGAATAGAAATTGCCAATACAAAACCAAATTCTCTAAAAAGTGCACCAACTTGTCCAGGAAGAAAAGAAATAGGCACAAAAACGGCAACAAGCGTCAATGTTGTTGCTAAAACAGCAAAAAATACTTCACGCGTTCCTAGCACCGCTGCTGCTCTAGGGCCTAATCCCATATTGCGCCATCGAACAATATTTTCCAGAACAACAATAGCATCATCCACAACAAGCCCTGTTGCCAAAACCAATCCTAAAAATGTGAGAATATTCAACGAAAATCCTGCAAGATAAATGGCAGCAATTGTACCAATCAAAGCTACAGGAAGAGATAAAGTGGGAATAAGCGTTACACGAATATCTCTTAGAAAAAGAAAAATAACCAAGATAACGCTAAGGATAGCAATGACCAATGCAACCTCAACCTCATGAAGCGCGCTTTTAATAAAAAGTGCATCATCACTAATAACACTTATATGCACAGAAGAAGGAATAACACTCTTAAGATTATCGACAACCGCTCTAACACCTTCGGAAATATTAAGGGTATTGGATTGTGCTTTGCGCACAATTCCCAACCCAATGCCTGTCTTTCCGTTGATACGAAGAATGACCGTTTCTACATCCGGTGACAAAGTAATATGCGCAACATCACCAAGATGCACATGAGGTTTTAAGACAACTTGTTCAAAAGCTTCTGGTGTTGTTAAACGTGCTGTAGCGCGTACAATTAAAGCTTGCTTAGAATTACGTAACGACCCAACAGGTACATCCGTTGTCATATCAGCAAGAACACGTGAAATATCTGCTACTGTTAACCCATAACTGGCAAGTTTTGCTTGATCTATATCAACCTGAAAAATCTTCGTGCGCGCACTATCAACTTGCACATCACCAACACCATCAACAGCAGAAAGCGCATCAACAATCTGGTCGTCTACAACCGTTGTTAAATCATCAATGCTCATCGTTGGTGAAGTCACAACCAAATACATCATTGCAGCAGCATTTGAATCTGCTTTAATGATCAGAGGTGAATCCGCGTTTTTAGGTAAAGAATAGGCAACACGAGACAGAGCATCACGAATATCAGATGCTGCAACATTCAAATCAACACCAACATTAAAACTAACCTCCACACGGGAACGTCCAAAAGAGGAAGTTGAAGAAATTGTCTTAACACCTGAAACACGAGAAACTGTATCTTCTATAACTCTTGTAATTTCACGATCAATTGTCTCTGCCGATGCACCAGCAAAAATCGTCATAATCGTTGTCACTGGAGTATCAACATCTGGTAATTCGCGTACATCAACATTCAACCATGCAGCAAATCCCGCAATCATAATCATAGCATTCAAAACAAAGGTAAAAACCGGCCTGCGAATAAATAATGCAATTATACCGCCCTGCTCCATCTGCACCATAGGCTGTTTTGCGCTAAATTCTTGACTCATTGTACATCCTTACCCCTAAACGGCTGATAGTTGCTGTTGATTGGGTTTTGGATCATCAAAAGTAACCCTACTTCCTGGATGGAGCATCTGTACTCCCTGTATGACAACTCGTTCACCACTTTTTAGAGGTGCTTTCACAAATACTTGATCTGCTTTATGCTGAATAATCGATACTGGGACGGGCTCTACCTTTCCCTCTCTTTCACGCCAAACAAATGATCCTCTACTATTCCATTGAACCGCAAGAGGATTAACGACAGGAAAAGAACCACTATAGAATTCTAACGCAACAGAAAAAGACATACCTGTCATGAGCGTATTTTTTTCATTATTGATTTCAACTTGAATATGAAGTGTGCGGCTTTCTGTATTAACAACATTATCAATCGCATAAATATGACCAACAAAAGCTTTATCCGGCTGTGCCGTTAATGTTGCAGTCACTTCATCTCCTTTATGTATTCGCGATACATATCGTTCAGGAACCCATATATCGACAAAAATGCGTTCTCTATTCTCAATACGGCCTATTATAATATTAGGAGTAACAGCATTGCCCTCATTAATGGGTAAAATACCAATAACACCACTAATCGGTGCACGAATTGTGCGCCGTTCAAGATCTAACTCAGCATTACGCAAAACCAAATTTGCATTATCCAGCTCTAAGCGTGCAGTAATTTCCTGAACCTCTGTCGCTGTATGACTGGCACGTAATTTAAGAATACGTGAAAGCGTTAAAGCACTATTATCACGTTGTATTTTTGCTTTTGCAGCCGCTATTTCTTCCTTTTTAGAATCAAGCTTTGCAATCACATCACCCACTTGTACTTTCATGCCAGCTGATACAAAAATCTTATCAATAACACCTGATGACCAAGGAGCTAACTCCACCGCAACAGACGCTCGCCCGCTCCCAAGAACATTCAACTGTTCGTAGAAATCCTGAACTTTAACAAGATCAACAACAACATTCGTTGGGGGGCTTCCTATCGAAACCTTCGAAGTTTTATGCGATGCATTTGTTGTTTTATCCACTATAGCAATGCGTTGTTCTGAACTCTGTTTCCCTGCCCAATAGGTCACCATCAAAACGACAACGAAAAACACCAATGGAAAGATCTTTTTTAAAAATTTCATACATCTATCCTTGCTGTATCATGAGTATATAAATTTATCTGAAAAAGCTCCCAACAGTGATATCCAAGTTTCACACAAAAACTGAACTGCAGGTAGTGTATCTTACCCCTCCACCGCAAAAACATATCTCATCTCTTGCTTGACTATCTTTCGTAAATAACAACGTCAAGTTAACTATCGTTCATCTTGAACTATACCGTTCACAGAACAAAGAAATGACCATGTCAAAATCCAAATGAAACAGAAAATATACGGTAGCTTTTTTAAATATATCCTCAACAAAGAGATAAAATTTTTATTTCCATCAAGTTTCACTTGCAATTCCTCAATGAAACGATTAGGAACCCCTTGTCTTAATAAGATAAAAAATTGGAAATGTATGCACCCGTAGCTCAGCTGGATAGAGCACCAGACTACGAATCTGGGGGTCAGGAGTTCGAATCTCTTCGGGTGCGCCATTATGTGAGCTTTCGTTTTTCTTCAGTAATTTTTGGGATTGTAAATAGCGCCTCTCTTATTGGGTTACTTTCCATTATAGTGTTGCCAGATTGCACCGTACCTGCTTTTCCTGATTGGGAATCAGAACTTCTTTCCGTTTAGATGTATCAGATATCTAAGGTGTGTTCACTCTTCAAAAATAGTAGTCTTTTAAGATCTCTTTCATCTCTTAAAATACAAAACAAGATATTCTGTCTTCGTTCGAAGAATCGTTACAATTTTAACAAAAAACTTTGCTACAAAATTTTTAGAGTTTTAACATTCTTTCTTAGTAAGATATAGAAAACATGAACAGAATGAGCTATTTGGAAAATCAAAAAGCGCAACAGAACACTCCCATGAAAATTATAAATACTTCTTGTTTTACGAGAGCATTCCTGCTTGCACAGCATGTCATCAACCTTTATAGTGTTTTATCTTCTTTCTATGTGCTATAGGCTCTCTCATTCGATTATAGTACACGCCCTCAACATCAACAAAACTAAATTTAAAGAACTTTCCCATGCCTAAAACAGATATTGAAATTGCTCGCACGGCTCACAAGCAACACATCACTGAAATTGCGCAAAAAATTGGTATCACACATGAAAATCTCATTCCTTATGGACATGACAAAGCTAAAATTTCTTCTGCATACATAAAATCGCTCAATAAAAATCCGAATGGTAAACTTATCCTCGTCACGGCTATCAATCCAACACCTGCTGGAGAAGGAAAAACAACAACAACGGTTGGACTCAATGACGCTCTCAATCTCATTGGAAAAAAAACAATAGCTACCTTGAGAGAACCGTCCTTAGGTCCTTGCTTTGGTATAAAAGGTGGTGCTGCTGGAGGTGGTTATGCCCAAGTTGTACCAATGGATGATCTTAATTTGCATTTTACCGGTGATTTTCACGCCATTACAGCTGCTCATAATCTTCTTGCTGCAATGATCGATAATCATATCTACTGGGGAAATACTCTGAATATTGATCCACGCCGCGTTGTTTGGAAGCGAGTCGTTGATATGAACGACCGTGCATTGCGTGATATTGTTGTTTCATTGGGTGGAGTAACCAACGGTTTTCCACGTCAAACAGGTTTTGACATTACTGTCGCATCAGAAATTATGGCTATTTTTTGTCTTGCTGAAAATTTAGAAAATCTTACGCAAAGACTCAAAAAAATTATTGTCGCCTATCGTTACGATAAAACACCTGTGACAGTTGCTGATCTCAATGCGGAAGGTGCAATGACAGTTCTTCTCAAAGATGCTCTGCAACCTAATCTTGTACAAACAATTGAAAACAACCCTGTTCTTGTCCACGGAGGACCTTTTGCTAACATTGCTCATGGCTGTAATTCAGTTATAGCAACAAAAACCGCTTTAAAACTTGCGGATTATGTTGTTACAGAAGCAGGATTCGGAGCCGACCTTGGAGCAGAAAAATTTTTCAACATTAAATGTCGACAAGCAGATATTCTACCGAATGCTACAGTGATTGTCGCAACAATTCGCGCACTAAAAATGAATGGTGGAGTGGCTAAAAATGATTTGACGGTAGAAAATATCACAGCTTTACAAAAGGGAGCAGACAACCTTTTACGGCATATAAAAAATATGGAACACTACGGTATCCCTTGTATTGTTGCTATCAATCATTTTGATACCGATAGCGATGCTGAAATAAGTACATTGCAAAAAATAGTTTCGACAACTGGCTGCGAAGCTGTTCTCTGCAAACATTGGAAACAAGGTGGAAAAGGCGCCATAGAACTCGCACAAGAGCTCGTTAGCTTAATTGAAGAAAAAAGTGCCCATTTCAAAGTTCTGTATCAAGATAACCTGCCGCTCGTTCAGAAAATTAATTGTATCATAACAAATCTCTATGGTGGGCGCGGAGCTATAATCGCAACCCCTATTCTCAAGCAACTTGAATGTTGGGAAAAAGAGGGCTATGGTGCGTTCCCTATTTGTATGGCAAAAACACCTTATTCTTTTTCCTCTGATCCAACAAAATACGGCGCTCCTGTTGATTTTGAAATTCCTGTGCGAGAAGTTCGTCTCTCTGCAGGTGCGGGTTTTATTGTTGTTATTTGCGGAGATGTCATGACCATGCCCGGCTTACCGCATTACCCTATCGCTGAAAAAATTCATCTTGACGAAAATGATCAGATACAAGGGCTTTCATAAGCTTATATTTGTAAAATCAATCATTCATTATGAAAAGCACCCTATAATAAAAAGCTTAGAATTTTAAAAAGCGATATAGACAAACCCCTTCTTTATGTGGTATGGGTGTATGTATTATACGTATAGTATACGTATGATGTGTGTCCTTTTAGATATTTATTTAAAAGGGACTGGGTTTTTTCCTATTATTTATGACACTGAAACAAAGCAGGATAAATAGTGCAAGTACTCGTTCGTGATAATAATGTTGATCAGGCGCTACGCGCGTTGAAAAAAAAGATGCAGCGTGAAGGTATCTTTCGTGAAATGAAAATGCGTGGTTATTATGAAAAGCCATCGGAAAAGCGTGCTCGTGAGAAAGCTGAAGCTGTTCGCCGTACACGGAAGCTTGCTCGTAAGCGTGCGCAAAGAGAAGGCCTTGTTAGTAACGGTCGGACCGCTGCATTAAAATAGTGTACGATTGAACTTCTGTGTAATTGTATTGTAAGATTTCCGTCGGCAGGTGTGTAGATATAGTACACTGATTTTTTGCTTTTCTATGATAATGTCGGTATAATTTCTTTATTTTTTGTATCTATGAGAGCGATGATTTATTCTCACTTATAGTTGCATTGTGAATCTTATTTCGTTTTGCTTTTAGCTATTTCAAGAAATGAGTATGCGTATGGAGTGTTTTTTGTCTTTTTCTGTAATTTTTTTGTATACAACTCCGTGATGGTTTTCTTATCTGGTATAAAACATTCCGCATCTTTCAAATCCCCTGAATCACGACAGATCGCAAATACAAATCACTGTCACAATATGTAATTGTGTGTGGAAAGAATATTATATCAAACCATGACTTCTCCTTCTTCATGTAATTTAATCAGATGATAAAATTTTGTAACTTTTTGCATATCTTGACTTCCTCCCCACCTTAAAAAACGAAAATCCTTAACCATCACCAATCTGATTAAAGATCGGTTTCTGTCAACTACACTCCACTTTCTAACCACTTATGTGATTCATTGCATAGGCTCTGGACGAGTTTTGCTCTGAATCTTCTGTTCAATTTTATACTTCTGTACTTGGTTGATGCAAAAGAAAACTGGATGTTGATGAACGGTATACTCTCATAAACAATGTAAGCATTAGAAGTCCAAACTTTTGTTTTACTTATTCTGTTATTCTTGTAACAAATTCTTCATTGTTTAGATCTCTTTAACTAGCAGTATGCCATAATTTTGATCAGTTCTCAATCCTATCTTCCAGATCTTAGATTACCAATATATAGAAACGAATAGATAAAAGGTTTAAGTGTGCAATATTTTAGTTGGTTTCGATTCTCAGTGCTTGCATTACGTATCCTAATAGCAGGAACCTTTGTATTCAGCTCACCTCGTTTTTTGCACGCACAAACACTCAATCAAAATTCAGAGCAAAGCTCAGGGCAAAATTTAGGACCAAGCGGTTTACCACTTCCACGGTTTGCTTCGATTAAACCTACCCGTGTTAATGTGCGCATCGGACCAGGCAGCAATTATTCTATCATTTTCACCTACAAAAAACAGGGCTTGCCTATTGAAATTATACAAGAATATGATCAATGGCGCAAAATTCGTGATGCCGAAGGCGATGAGGGATGGGTATATCAATCGCTTTTATCAGGAAAACGAACCGCTATAGCTATTCCATGGCAAAAAGATAAAACAAAAAGGCTGATGCTACGCAAAAGTCCTGCAGACAACGCAGAACTTGTGGCAGAAGTAGAGCCTAATGTCATTGGTAACATCCGCCAATGCGATGGATACTGGTGCGAATTAAGTATTAACAATACGCGCGGATGGCTTCCTCAACCACAGTTATGGGGAATCTATCCTGATGAAAAAATAAAAGGTTGGTAAATTTTCAAATCAATAAAGTTTAATTTTCATTCCTTATTGAATTCCTCGAATCCTATAATTAAGTTTTTGGTTTTAACCGAACTATCAAATCAACATGCGAAATTTCCATACCTTCTGGTGGTTTAGGCAAATTTCCAATAATAGGAGCTTCTTCCAAATCGCACGAAATATCAAGAATACGATTCTCACCTTCTATATAAAAATGATAATGATTAGATGTATTGGTATCAAACCAAGTTTTCGAACCTTCTACGGCAATAATCCGTAATAACCCTGCTTCCGTAAATTGATGAAGTGTATTATAAACAGTTGCTAAAGACACAGGCACACCTAACGCTATTGCCTCTTCATAGAGCTCTTCAGCAGCGATATGACGGTTGCCTTGAGAAAAAATCATATGAGCAAGCTCTAACCGCTGACGTGTTGGCCGCAATCCATTTTGACGCAAACGTTTTTCTAACATAGGGATGGAATAATAATGCACAACCTCTTCACAATCCTTCGTTGACTGTTCTTCTTCATCCAAACCTAAATTCTCTACGCTCACTGACATGTTAAAGACCACAACTTATTTCTGTTCAAATAAGGTTAAAACATAAAAATGGGGACAGTATGGTGTAATTTTTATTCCATTTTTAAATAACCTACCGTGCAGGATACATAAAAAAGGGTATTTGTCATTAAAAATGATATAAAATCATTTCCCTCTCCTTAAAATTTGCTCTAAAAGTAGATTGTGGAGAAGCGCAGAAGTTAAAAATATACGCAAATAAATGGAGTAACAATGACTGAACAAAAGTCTCGCTACACTTATGAAGAGCTTCTAAGCTGCGCGCGCGGCGAAATGTTTGGTAGGGGTAATGCACAATTACCTGCACCACCAATGTTAATGATTCATCGAATCACCCAAATTAGTGAAACCGGTGGTGAATACAATAAAGGAATGGTCCGTGCCGAATTTGATATTACTCCAGACTTATGGTTCTTTGACTGTCACTTTATAGGTGATCCGGTCATGCCAGGATGTCTCGGTTTAGATGGTATGTGGCAATTAACAGGTTTTTTTCTCGGTTGGTTAGGTGAACTAGGCAAAGGAAGAGCTATATCAACAGGTGAAGTAAAATTATCAGGTATGGTAACTCCGCAAACCAAACTTCTTGAATATGGAATAGATTTTAAACGTATTCGGCGTGGGAATTTGGTCTTGGGAATAGCCGATGGATGGGTAAAAGCAGATGGGGAATCCATCTATAAAGCGAGTGATTTACGTGTTGCTTTGTTTAAAGAAGACTGAAATTATTTCCATTAGCAGGGACATTTTGTTATTCTGTGTGAAACAAGGAGGTATGAATGCGTCGAGTTGTTGTAACTGGAATGGGAATTGTCTCTGCAATCGGAAATAACCCTCAAGCTGTTTTAACTAGCTTGTATGAAGCGAAATCTGGGATTTCTTATGCGCCCCAGTATGCCGAGTTGGGCTTTCGTAGCAGAGTTTATGGCAAACCTAATGTTAATGTAGAAGAATTAGTTGATCGACGTGCTTTACGTTTTCATGGACGTGGAACTGCTTGGAATCACATTGCCATGGATCAAGCAATTGCTGATGCAGGTTTAGAACTTCATGAAGTATCAAATGAACGTACAGGTATCATTATGGGCTCTGGAGGGGCTTCAACTCAATCAATTGTTGAAGCTGCTGATATTACACGCCAAAAAGGTCCAAAGCGCGTTGGTCCTTTTGTCGTACCTAAAGCGATGAGTTCTACAGCATCTGCAACACTTGCAACTTTTTTTAAAATTAAAGGAGTGAATTATTCAATCTCTTCGGCTTGTGCCACTTCTAATCATTGTATTGGAAATGCTTATGAATTGATACAATACGGCAGGCAGGACCGTATCTTTGCCGGTGGTTGCGAAGATTTAGATTGGACACTATCTGTGTTGTTCGATGCTATGGGTGCTATGTCCAGCAAATATAATGATGTACCTCAAAAAGCTTCACGTGCCTATGATATCAATCGTGATGGATTTGTTATTGCTGGTGGGGCTGGTGTTTTGGTTCTTGAAGAGCTAGAACTTGCTAAAGCACGTGGTGCGAAAATCTATGGAGAAATTGTTGGGTATGGCGCTACATCTGATGGACATGATATGGTCGCTCCATCTGGCGAGGGAGCAGAACGGTGTATGCGTATGGCGCTTGCAACCGTAAATAATAAGATTGATTATATCAATCCCCATGCAACCGCAACACCTGTTGGTGATCCTCCAGAAATAGAAGCAATCCGCCGTATCTTTGGAGCAGGTGATCAATGCCCTCCAATTTCTGCCACAAAATCCTTAACTGGTCATTCTTTGGGAGCGGCAGGTGTTCAAGAAGCAATCTATACACTGTTAATGATGAATCATAATTTTATTTGCGAAAGCGCTCATATTGAAGAGCTTGATCCAATTTTTGCTGATATGCCCATTGTTCGTGAACGTCGTGATCATCAACAACTTAATACTGTATTGTCAAATACATTCGGTTTTGGCGGTACCAATGCAACGCTCGTTTTCCAACGCTATACATAAACAGGAATTCTTAGCTGGTTGAAAAAAGCACGATCTTTTACGGAGAATAATATGAAAGGTTTGATGGAGGGCAAACGTGGCCTTATTATGGGGGTTGCAAATGACCATTCAATCGCATGGGGTATTGCGTGCCAACTAGCAGAAGCAGGAGCTGAATTAGCTTTTACTTATCAAGGAGATGCTTTCGGAAAACGGGTCCAACCACTAGCAGAAAAGCTTGGTTGTAAATTATTACTTGAGTGCGATGTTGAAAAAATTGAAAATGTCGATCGCGTCTTTGAACAACTTGAAAAAGAATGGAAGACAATTGATTTTGTTGTACACGCTATTGGCTTTTCAGATAAAGCTCAATTAAAGGGACGTTACGTTGATGTTACAACACGCGAAAACTTCAAGCGCACAATGGTTATTTCAGCTTATTCTTTTACTGAGATCGCCCAGCGTGCCGGTAAGCTTATGCCCAACGGAGGTACACTTCTAACACTCACCTATGGAGCTTCACAGCAAGTTGTCCCTAATTACAATATCATGGGTGTGGCTAAAGCTGCTTTAGAAGCTATGGTGCGTTATTTAGCCGCAGATTTTGGTCCACAAAATATTCGCGTTAATGCAATTTCAGCGGGACCTGTTAGAACTTTGGCTGGCAATGGTATTGCAGCTGCGCGTGCAATTTTTTCGTATCAACGCCGTAATGCACCATTGCGCCGCACCGTAAACATTAATGAGATAGGAAAATCTGCTCTTTATCTACTCTCTGATTTATCATCAGGTGTTACTGGAGAAATTCATTATGTTGACTCAGGTTATAACATTATGTCTATGCCAACACTTGAAGAGTTAAAACAAAGTGAAGAAACTCGTGGAGAATAACTAGCCACAGTCCTTTTAAAAAGTGCAAAAATGATTATGTGCCAATCATTTTAGAAGTGTATTGGCTATTTTCTCTAGGGTGTAATATTTATAATTGAAAAAAATAGCTCATTTTCAAAGATACAGCTCAAACAATGAGTAAATTTCTTACGTCCAAATTATGTCCCAGAAAAAACTAACTTATATAACTTTATAATTTGCTAAAGCATTATCATCTTACCTAATAGTCAACGTAATCTTTCTCAAAGTTTCGTTAATTATAACCGTATTTCTCATGTGTTTGAATAATTTAAAAGCATACTGTATCATGTATTTCATCTTTAAGTGACCGGCTCAGTAATGTATTGGCCGCTTCAACTACGCTTTTATCACGAAATAGGACTTGATAAATTTGCTCTGTAATTGGCATTTCTACCCCGATACGTTGTGCTAACGTATGCACTTCTTTAGTATTTAAATAACCTTCAACAACTTGACCAACCTGTTTTTCCGCTTCTTTTGTATCCATTCCTTGACCAAGCAGCATTCCAAAACGCCGATTACGTGACTGGTTATCAGTACATGTCAAAACCAAATCGCCTAAGCCTGTCATACCCATAAATGTGGAGAGCTCAGCGCCCATAGCAATACCTAGCCGACTGATTTCAGCTAACCCCCGCGTAATGAGAGCTACCCGAGCATTTGCTCCAAATCCCAGACCATCTGATATTCCTGCACCAATAGCAATGACATTTTTGACAGCTCCACCTAATTGAACGCCTATCATATCTGGATTTTTATAAACTCTAAAATTTTTGCTACAATGGAAAAGCTTCTGTAGTTCTTCACTAAATTTAACATCAGAAGCTGCAACCGTAATTGCCGTAGGCAAACCCATAGCCAATTCTTTAGCAAAAGTTGGTCCAGAAAAGATAGCTAAAGGGATTTTATCACCCAAAATCTCACGAGCAACTTCTTGTAAGAGCCGTCCTGTACCATGTTCTAGGCCTTTTGTTGCCCAAATAATACGTGAATGTTGATTTAAATAAGGCTTGATTTTGTATAATACCTTATGAAACACATGACTCGGAACAGCGATTAATACATCGCGACTTGCGGTTATTGCAGCCTCAAGTGAAACTTCAAGCGATAAATTGTCAGGAAATCGAACACCAGGTAAAAATGCCTGATTACAGCGATATTCCTGTAATTTCCTGATATGTTGAAGGTCACGTCCCCATAATAAAACACGATAACCGTTACGAGCAAGCGCAACTGCTAATGCAGTGCCAAAAGAACCAGCACCAATAACTGTCATCGAAAACGCATTCATTAAGTTTTCTGATTATTCTCCAAATTTTAGTTTCCACTACTAATTACAAGTTATTCTAGTAAATATTTTCAAGTGAGATATTTTTAATACAAATTCACTCACTTTGAAAACACTACTCTCGTATAGTTTTATTCTAACACAACATAAAACCTTTTCAAGATTCTCGTGCTCTCTGAACTGAATTGTATCAATGTCATTTTGTACATTCTATAAATGACTGCTCATCTCAAATCAAAATTAAGGATTCACTGAACTCTCCATGGACTTTATAATCAAAAACACATTCAAAACCGTGATGATGTTTCTATAGCCCTGTCTATCCACCCACCTTACATCCTACAAACTTTTTTGTAACTCACACATACAAAAAGAGCCAATGCACTTGGCATTGGCTTCATAGATTGTTTTTATTCTTAGCAACTACTTTACAGGAGCTTGCCCATTTGGCACTCGTTCCATGGGCATTTCTACACCTGGTGCATGCTCTACAGGGGGTTGCATATTTGGCGATTGCCCTATGGGTATTTCTACACCTGGCGCCTGCTCTACAGGGGATTGCATATTTGGCGATTTCCCTAGAGGCATTTCTACACCCGGCGCCTGCTCTACAGGGGATTGCATATTTGGCGATTGCCCTACGGGCATTTCTACACCTGGCGCCTGCTCTACAGAGGGTTGCATATTCGGCGCTTGCCCTGAGGACACTTGGACACCTAATAAATGCCCCTCTGGCTTTTGTATGTCTGATAATTTCTCTGCCGATACAGAACTATCTCCTTCTAATATTCCCGACTCAATAATACGTCCTGAACCACCCATCATATTATAATTCAAATGGGAAATAGCCCACCACGTACCTCCAATAATAATAAAAACGCAAATGACTGCAAACCACAAAGCGCTTAAATTCCATTTAGCATCTGGACCGGAATTCAAGTGTAAAAAGAAAACAATCTGCACAATAATTTGAATAATCGCCATCCCAATAAGATATGCAACCTTCGTGCTAATTGCCCAGCTTTCCATCATTCCATACATCACAGGAATAAAAGAGCCTAAAGTGAAAAATACAGCTAAAATAAAACCAACTAAATAGGAACCAGTACTGGGACCATGTGCTTCGTTATGCATGCTCATTACAGTGCTCCTAACAAATAAACCATGGTGAAAACACCAACCCACACAATATCAAGTAAATGCCAGAAAATTGAAAGGCACGCTAAACGTGTTTTATTATCCTGATCCAAACCATGGCGACGAAGATGAAAAAACATTACCACCATCCAGAGAAGACCAGTACTTACGTGAAGACCATGGGTGCCAACCAAAGCAAAAAATGCTGACCAATAAGCAGATAATACTTCTCGTCCAAAAAGCTGTAAACCCGTTGTAGGATCAATACCAGCATAAGCATTAGGATCGTAATAGAACACCTCACTTAAAAGTTCATGAAATTCATAAATTTCCATTCCAATAAAGCAGCATCCAAGTACAAAGGTGACAGCCATCCATAAACGCACACCACTAAGGTTACCTTTATGCGCTTGTACCATTACAAAACCATAAGTAATTGATGATAGCAATAAAATGGCAGTTTCAACCAAAACAAATTTTAAATCAATAAACTCACTGCCAGCTTTGCCCCCTCCATAAGAAGCAGAAAAAACAGCAAAACTTGAAAAAAGCGTCGAGAACAGGATCAAATCCGAAAGAATATAGACCCAAAAACCAAATATCATCACCGAACTACTATCATGATGATGCTCATCAATGTGAGCATTATCCATTGTTATCGCACTCATACTGTTGCTCCTTGTTCTTTAAGAACAGCCGTAAAAGCATCTTCAGTTTTTTGTACTTCTTCAGCTGGAATATAATAACCATGATGATCACCTGTTAACGAATGACACACAATCGTTGCAATAAAGCCGATTATTCCAATCGCAACGAGCCACCAAATATGCCAAACAAGCGCAAAACCAACAACTAACGAAAAGAACCCTGCAATAATTCCAGCCGATGTATTTGACGGCATATGAATTTTTGAAAATCCACTTGTCGGACGCTGATAACCATTCTTCTTCATATTCCAATAAGCATCATCAGTTTCTACTCTCGGAATTATCGCAAAATTGTAAGAAGGAGGAGGTGAAGAGGTAGACCATTCAAGAGTCCGTGCATCACCCCAAGAATCATTTAACGTTATCGGTAAGCGTCCCTTATGTTTGATACCATACCAAATCGCCAAAACAACTTGCAGCACAAAACAAAGGATGCCCAGCAAGATAATAAAAGCCCCCAATGCAGCAATCATAAACATTGGCTGCCAACTAGGCTCCATATAATGTTGAAGACGGCGCGTTGCACCCATTAGCCCAAGCGCATAAACTGGGAAAAAAGCAAGATAGAAACCAATAAACCAACACCAGAAAGATGCAATGCCTAGCATCCGATTCGGTTTATAACCAAAAACTTTTGGAAACCAAAAAGCAAGCCCGGCTAAATAAGCAAAAACGACACCTCCAATAATTGTATGGTGGAAATGCGCTATCAAAAAGAGCGAGTTATGAAACTGCCAATCAGCAGGCACAATAGATAACAAAACGCCTGTTAATCCACCACCAACGAACGTAAAAATCATCCCCATGCACCAAAGCATTGGAGGCTCAAAGCGTATCCGACCTTTATACATAGTCAGCAACCAATTAAAAACTTTTACACCTGTTGGAACCGAGATAATCATCGTAGCAATACCAAAGAAGGTATTTACAGCTTCACCTCCACCCATTGTAAAGAAATGGTGTCCCCAAACAAGAAGAGAAAGAATTAAAATAACCAACATTGCCCATACCATTGAAGTATAACCAAAGAGGCGCTTTGAAGAAAAAGTTGAGACAACTTCAGAAACAATTCCAAAAGCAGGAACAACCAAAACATAAACTTCAGGATGACCAAAAATCCAAACATAGTTAACCCATACCATTGGATTTCCGCCACCAACATTGGTAAAAAAATTCATACCTAAATAACGATCACATGCCAAGAGTGCAAATGCTACAGCCAAAACAGGATAAATAACTAAAATAAGAACATTGCTAACAAAAGCGCTCCAACAAAAGACGGGCATTTTCATCATCGTCATCCCAGGAGCACGCATTTTAATCATGGTTGCGACAAAATTGATTGACCCCATTGTCGTCGCAATACCAGAAAGCTGAAGTGACCATAAATAATAGTCTACCCCTGTATCTGGACTATTTTGCAACTCTGTAAAAGGTGGATACATCAACCAACCACCACGACCAAAATTCCCAACACCTAGTGATATGTTAATCAATATCGCCCCTGCAGCTGTAATCCAAAACCCCAGATTATTCGCAAAGGGAAAAGCAACATCACGCGCACCAATCTGAAGTGGTATAAGATAGTTGAACAGACCAAATAAAATCGGCGTAGCCATGAAGAAAATCATAATAGTACCATGCGCTGAAAAAATCTGATCAAAATGCTCGGGGGGCAAATAACCTGCCGATTCACTCCCAAGTGCTAAAGCCTGGTGCGTTCGCATCATAATTGCATCGGCAAAACCGCGAACAAGCATGATAATGCCAAGCACGATATACATAATGCCAATGCGTTTATGGTCAACTGTTGTAATCCAATTTCGCCACAGAACGCCCCACCAGCCAAGTGCTGTCAAAGCAATAACAGCAATTAAACCACCCACAACAATCGCAATACATGTGTATAAAACAATCGGTTCATGTGCTAGTGCATGAAAAGCACCAGCAGTAGGATCTGTAAGTCTTCCAAACATTTCTTAACCCGTATCAAATAAATTTCACTCTAAAGAACCTTATTTTAAAAAGGCTCTTTCTTGATCGATACTCTAATAACACTAGCAACACTCTAAATAACATCAGGATCAAAAACAGAACAAAGCGCGCCCCACAGTGTCTGAGCCGCAGCACGCTTCATTAAGTCCTCATTACATACCGTATTTTCATCAACACACCGATTAACAATCCGGTAATAAAGCCGCTTCTCAACGGGTGCAAAATAACGCACTTCAGCATCCTTTTCTTTCGCAGAAATATCACCCATACGAGGTGCAATGGAAAGCTGACGATAAGATGCACGATCAAGGACCGTGCCATTAGCACGCGCTTTAGCAATCCAATCATCAAAATCCTGTAGAGAAACAGAATGCCACTTAAACCGCATCCCTGAAAAACCATCACCACTGTAATTTGCCGAAGTCCCTTTGAATACCCCCTGCTCATCAGCTATCAAATGCAACTTAGAATTCATCTGCGGCATAGCGTAAAGAACCGTGCCAAGTTTTGGTACCCAAAAGGCATTAATAGAACTATGCGATGTTAATTGTAACAAAACCTGACGGCCTGCAGGTGCGTAAATTTCATTGATAGATGCAACACCATATTCAGGATACATAAAGAGCCATTTCCAATCGAGAGCCACAACATCTACTTGCAATGGTTTTCCTTCACCAACTACTTCCACTGGAAGCGGATTCTCTGGCTCAAGCTTATAGGTGTAATAAGCTGTCAATGAACCTAACACCAACACAATAACAATTGGAACACCCCACATAAATGCTTCAATTTTATTTGAGTGTCCCCAATCAGGTAAATATTCTTCTGCCGTGTTCGATGCACGATATTTAATAGCCAAAAACACCACACTCACCATCACTGGAATCACAACGCAAAGCATAACAGCTACACAAATAACAATTAAAATGAGCTGTTGACGTGCCACATAACCCGACGGTTGAAGAACATCTATTTTACAACCAGATAAAAGCAACGCCACCCCTAAAATTACGAGCATCTTTATTTGTTTAACAAAGTTTCTCATTCTACCTGCCCCATCATATATATCGGAAGTTGTTATAAAAAAACAACAAAACCCTCATGACATGCTTACCTATTTAAAAAGAATTATCAAGTAAATTAAAATGCACTTACCATTATTCTACAAGCTTCATCCCTTCTGGAGTAAATTTAAGCCTCTTAGCAATATATTCAAGCGCAAACCGATATCCATCACTCCCACAGCCAGCAATAACCGCATCCACACCAGCAGATGTATAAGAATGATGGCGAAAAGCTTCACGCTGATAAATATGAGACAAATGGACCTCTACTTTTGGCCCTGAAAACATTTTTAAGGCGTCAAGAATTGCAACAGATGTGTGACTATAAGCAGCTGGATTTATGATCAATCCAGCACTCACCCCAATCGCTGCTTGGATCCATTCTATCAATTGACCCTCACAGTTACTTTGATGAAAGTGTACTATCACACCAGCTCTTGTTGCCCATTCCCTACAAAATTTTTCAATATCTTCTAGGGTTTCAGTTCCGTAAATTTCTGGCTCACGTTGACCTAGAAAATTTAAATTAGGACCATTTAAAACCGTTATAATTTTAGACACAGCAAGCCTCTCATCTCGACCATCACCTTATAAAAAAATTTTAGCATGTTTCTTACTGCAATAAAGCTCCATCCTTAATCTCAAAAAATTCTGCTCGTCCTTTTAAGGCATCAAATAAAATGCGATCTGTTCCTGTCATAAATGTTTGTCCACCTAGGTCATCAAGAATATCAAATAAAGCAGCACGCCTATAAGAATCAAGATGCGCAGCCATTTCATCAAGAAGAAGAATGGGAGCCTTATACGACATCATCCCTGTTAAACGCGCGTGACACAAAACCAAACCTGTTAGCAGAGCTTTTTGTTCACCTGTTGAACAAGATCCTGCAGGTATATTTTTATCAGCATAAAAAACCTGCAAATCCGTGCGATGCGGTCCCTCTAATGTCCGCCCAGCAGCACGATCTATTGCGCGGTTATGTTGCAACCGATCACAAAATTGTTCTTCAACCTCAACCGCCGATATCTTACTTAAAGCCGTTTCTAAAAAACCATCAATTTGCAAAAAAGCCCGTGGAAAAGGTATATGAGATGGCGTTTGTGAAAATATCTCATTTAAAAGCCGAATAACATCAATACGCGCCGCAGCAATAGCCGTCGCAAGTTCTGCCATTTGCTTTTCTAAAGCATCAAACCAAGCACAATCATCATTTCCATCCGAAAACAAACGATTACGTGCACGCATAGCCCTATCATAATCTGCTATGCGGCGACTATGCAAAGGATCAATAGCCAAAACCATACGATCCAAAAAACGACGACGTTCAAGCGCAGAACCTGTAAAAAGCCCGTCCATAGAAGGAGTCAGGATACTAATATGACAATAATCTGTTAAACAATCACCTGTCTCATTCACACCATTAATATGCACTTTTCGACTGTTATCATCAATTTCTAAAGCTGTACCGATATTCACTTCACCATAAAGAGCACATTCAAGACGCGCAAACACAACAAACCCTTCGCCTCTACTATCTGCAAAACTAACATCAGAATAGGACGCACGCCGCAAACCACGACCAGGAGAAAGAAAAGATAACGCCTCTAAAAGATTAGTCTTACCAGCACCGTTATGGCCAGTAAGAACCACATGCTGACCTGAAAAACGAATATTAAAAGAAGGATAATTGCGATAACGCCAAAGCTTTAGCTGTCTCACTGCCACTTTGTGCACATGACCAGCCATGCATTGCAAAACAATCTTCCCTAAACGCGAATGGGCATCAGCACGTAAAGTGCGTCCGCATCATCATTATCACGAATCAGAGCTGGAGCCACAGCATCAGACAACATAAAAACCATCTCATCACTCGAAAATTGCCCTGCAATATCCAAAAGATAACGTGAATTAAACCCTATCTCAAATGGATCCGATGTGTAATCTGCCGCTAATTGGTCTTCCGCGCTTCCCGAATCAGGATTATTAACGACAAGCTTCAATTGCCCATGCTCAATCGTTAACTTTACCGCACGTCCGCGATCACTCGAAATCGTTGAAACACGATCAACCGCAGAAGAAAAATCCTGTCTATTGACAATCAACTTTTTATCATTTCCAAGAGGGATAACACGTTGATAGTCTGGAAATGTTCCGTCAATTAATTTTGATGTAAAAACTACAGAACCTACAGAAAAACGAATCTTCGTCTCTGAGAGCTCTACACACATATCCCCATCAATTTCTTCTGAAAGAAGTTTTTGTAATTCCCCTACGGCTTTACGAGGAATAATGACACCTGGCATACCATCAACACCTGAAGGAGCTTCCATATCAACTTGTGCCAAACGGTGACCATCGGTCGCAACTAAACGCAGTTTCAAAATACCGTCATTAACAACATGAAAATAAATACCATTAAGATAATAACGTGTTTCTTCAGTAGAAATAGCAAATTGCGTACAATCAAGTAAATGTTTCAACCTCAATGCTGACAGAGAGAAACGATAACCGAACTGACCGGGAAGCGACTCTGGAAAATCTATTTTTGGAAGACACTGAAGCTGAAAATGTGCACGACCCGAAACAACGGACATGGTATTTGCTTGATTCTCATCAACCGATAATAGGATTTCACTGCCATCAGGAAGTTTTCGAACTATGTCATACAGCAAATGTGCTGGAACAGTTATTGCCCCAGCTTGTTCAATATTTGCTATAAAAGATTCTGTAATCTCTAAATCAAGATCTGTTGCCTTTAATTGCACACTCCCATTCTCTGCATCAATCAGCACATTTGACAAAATAGGAACAGTATTACGACGCTCAACCACACGGTGAACACGACCAAGAGACTTGAGAAATTGACTGCGATCAACTGTAATACGCATAAAATATCCGTTATAATTTACCGAAAACTATAGAAACTCTCTAGAAAAATAACCTATCCCCTTAAGAATCATCCACCAAACTCTATTCAACCTCTCTTAAAATGGCAAGTGACTCTTTTATAAGAAAAAAAAGCTCTCTTCATGAAACCCTCTGTAAGATTTCTCCAAAAAGAGGAAAGACTACAAACACTATGCAGCCTGCTCTCCAATCAACCGCTTAAGCAATTCAAGCTCTTTGGCCAAAGTTTGATCACCACAAACCAAATCTTCAATTTTACGAACAGCATGCAAAACTGTTGTATGATCACGCCCACCAAAACGACGCCCAATTTCTGGCAACGAGCGAGGTGTCAACATTTTTGCCAAATACATCGCAACTTGTCGCGGTTTAACAACTGTACGGGTTCGACGATTAGATAACAAATCCTGTTTAGAAACATTATAATGACGCGCAACTGTGCGCTGAATTTCTTCGATCCGGATGCGCCTAGGCTCACCAGAACGTGTCAAGTGACCTAATAACTCATCAATCCGTTCTAACGATAAATCAGACTCAAAAGACTGACGAAACAATAACTGATTAAATGCTCCTTCAATATCACGTCCCGACCCTAAAACTATTCTCGCAATATACTCCAGAATATCATCAGAAATCGAGAGCATATTATCATCTTGTTGTGCTACCTTCAACCGCTGATGTAGCATTTTTAAACGCATTTCATAATCTGGTGCTTCAATTTCAAGGGCTACTCCTCCCTGAAGACGAGACCGAACACGAAGATCAAGCGATTCTAATTCTGCTGGTGGACGATCCGCAGCCACAACAACTTGTTTTGCACTATCAAGCAACATATTAAGCAAATGACAAAATTCATGCTGTATCGACTTTCCCTGCAAAAATTGCATATCATCAATAATGAGAAGATCAATATCACGAAGCTGCTCTTTAAAAGAAAGGGCATCATTATCACGAATAGCCGTCGCAAAACGCCACATAAAATATTCAGCGGTCAAGTAAATAACCCGCGCAGGTGTCAAACGCTTCAGTGCTGCAGCTGCAATAGCTTGAAGCAAATGCGTTTTCCCTAAACCAACAGATGCGTGAATAAAAAGAGGATTAAATCTTAAAGCACTTTTATGTCCTTCTGCAATCGAACGTGCTGCAGCTAAAGCAACACGGTTAGAAGAACCTTCCACAAAACTTTCAAAAGTATAGCGAGAATCAAGTGGTGAACCAAAAACACCCGCTTGAACATTCTTTACAGAATGTTCTGTGTAATTCTCAACAAAAGATGGAGGTGTCCGCTCTTCCAGAACAACAGGAGCTGTACTCGTTTTACAGATCACACCTCCTGAAACACGCTTCATACCGCGAACAATGACTTCAACACGAAGAATCGCTGAATTCTCTTGTTTCCATAAATTTGTCAAAAGAGAACCATAGTGATTACTAATCCATGAACGCAAAAATGCTGTAGGGACAGAAAGCTTTACAAGACTACGGCTATATTCAGCAAGCTTCACACGACCAAACCAACTCGTATAAGCCTCAATACCAACCTGCGCTTTTAATTGCGCCATCACACGCGCGAAAGCCGCCGTGCCTTCTTCCTCTGAAATAACAGGATGCTCTATAGAAGCATTTCCACCAACTGCCCCTCCACTATCCGTCATTTTACTCTTTATTATTTTCTCTGTCGACAGGACATTCACCAAAACTCCTTTATAGGAACTAGCTTTAGAGTTCAATTTATCCACCATCTTTCATCCTGATAAAAATAAAAATTTTGTCCTGCCAAACAGCTAAAAACAGATTTAGCAAAGGCAAAACGCCCTACCCCAAATAAGATCACTCATCCCCCCCTTGGGATAGTTTCATTACAACTCCATAACAAAGATGACCAATAAGATTTACTCGCCCTCATGATACGACCCATTCTTCTAAAATGGCAAACATACCGATCAAGAAAATTAAAAAATACGTCAGAAAACCCATCCAAAATAAGAGCTCATAACAACCTAAACAAAAGAATCTAAACTCAACGTAACATAAGATAATGCGCTGATGTGACCCCTATACATTTTTAATTTTCATAAGAACCATACAAAACAGCAGAGGTAAAATGCAAGGGGTCAAAATAAAATCAAAAGCCTTTAAAAGGCCGCTATAAATCTGCTCACATAAATAAGGAATGAGAAAAATAATTGATTCAATTCATTTTTTTTCTATAAATTTACCAATAATTAAAGAATCTTTTCAGATTAAAAAAAAAAAATAAAAATGCTTGACAAAAAAGACTCTGTAAAAATCCACAAAGCTTGTGGATAACCATACAAATTCTACAAATCTTCTCTCCCTTTTCATGGAAAGAATCGCTGCAAGTTCCCCTCCTAAAAAGTGTAAAATTCTCTAAAAATAAAAAAAACCAGCATCTTTCATAGATGCTGGCCCGATTCTAATAAAATGGAAGAAGCTTAAACGCTAAGAGCTTTCAAACGTTTCGCTAAACGCGATACTTTTCGCGCAGCAGTATTCTTATGAAAAACCCCTTTGGAAACCGCACGCATAATCTCAGGTTCTAAATTCTTAAATGCTATTTCCGCAGATGTCTTATCACCACCAGCCAAAGCATCATCAAATTTACGTGCGAAAGTACGAACACGTGAACGGCGGGCCTTATTAACCTGCGTACGTGCCACAACTTTGCGCACCGCTTTTCGAGCGGAAGGTGTATTCGCCATAAATATCTCTCTCTTTCAACGCACAGGATAGGAAGAGTCTAAATAATATCCCTTCTAATCCAAATAAACTCAAGCCAAGCAAAACTATAAAGCTGCTGATAACTGTACGGCTTATAACGCAATCCTCAAGCCAACGTCAATCGAATTTTCGAAGAGAGGTATAAAAAACAAAGCCAAACTCCTTGAAACCTACATTCATAATTTAAAATCATTCCTCAATGAACAATGCATTTAAACTGCAAGATTACGCAAAACATATTGTAAAATTCCACCATGATGCAAATAATCTAACTCGTCTTCAGTATCAACACGGCATAATAATGAAACAGTTTTTATCATTCCATCAGAAAAAGTGATTGTGGCTATAGTCTTTTGTCGAGGTTTCAAGCTATGAATTCCTTCAATCGTTACCTTTTCATCCCCCCTTAAACCCAAAGATCTCCAGCTCTCGCCTTCTTCAAATACAAAAGGAACAATTCCCATACCAACAAGATTAGAGCGATGAATCCTTTCAAAAGACTGAGCAATCACTGCCTTTACACCAAGAAGATTGGTACCCTTAGCTGCCCAATCACGCGATGACCCATTACCATATTCAATACCAGCAAACACAACGAGCGGAACACCTTCCCGTTTATATGCCATTGCTGCATCATAAATTGCCTGCTCTGCTCCTGACGGATAATGAATCGTATAGCCTCCTTCACGACCATTTTCTCCTAGCATGAAATTACGAATGCGAATATTGGCAAAGGTTCCGCGCATCATCACTTCATGATTTCCACGACGCGTTCCATATTGGTTAAAATCAGCTACTTTAACCCCATGATCCGTCAAATATTTCCCTGCAGGAGAATCAATCTTAATAGAACCAGCAGGAGAAATATGATCCGTTGTGATTTTATCACCAAACAAACCTAAAATCCGTGCATCTTTAATGTCTTGTAAGACATCAGGGATCTTCCGCATATTATTAAAATATGGCGGATTACGCACATATGTCGACTGTTCATCCCAAGAATAAGTAGCTCCTGTCGGGACTTGGACTTCTTGCCAATTTTCATCTCCTTTAAACACATCTGCATATTTTTCAGCAAAAATCTTACGTGTGACATTCTTTTCGATAAATTCCTGTATTTCTTTAGAAGTTGGCCAAATGTCTCTCAAATAAACCGGTTGTCCGTCTGAACCTTCTCCAAGAGGCTCCTTGGTTAAATCTTTACGCACCGTTCCTGCCAAAGCGTGTGCAACAACGAGCGGTGGGGAAGCTAAATAATTCGCTTGCACATCAGGTGATACACGCCCTTCAAAATTACGATTTCCTGAAAGAACCGCAGCAGCGATTAAACCATTATCGTTAATCGTTTTGGAAATAGCAGGCAATAAAGGGCCAGAATTTCCAATACATGTCGTGCACCCAAACCCGACTAAGTTAAACCCTAATGTATTTAAATCTTTTTGAAGACCGGAATTGATAAGGTAAGCTTCAACAACTTGCGAGCCAGGGGCAAGAGAAGTCTTAACCCACGGTTTGCTTTTAAGACCTTTCGCTACAGCATTACGTGCCAAAAGACCTGCAGCAATAAGAACACTTGGATTGGATGTATTCGTACAAGAAGTAATCGCAGCAATCACCACATCGCCATGGCCAAGATCATATCCCTCACCCTCAACTCTATAACGATCATCTTGACTACCAGTCTTCTTATAGTCCCCAGACAATGCCACTTCAAAACCCTGTCCAACACTTTCCAATGCAATACGCCCCTCAGGACGTTTAGGACCGGCCATAGAAGGCACAACACTTTCCATATCTAATTCAATTGTATCAGTAAAAATAGGATCGACGATTATTTCGTCATGCCACATCCCTTGTGCCTTGGAATAAGCTTCTACTAGAGCAATTCGACTTTCATCACGCCCTGTCATGTTGAGATAACGCACTGTTTCTTTGTCAATTGGGAAAAAACCACATGTTGCACCATATTCGGGTGCCATATTCGCAATCGTCGCCCGATCAGCAAGCGTCATGTGCTCCAGACCTGGACCAAAAAACTCAACAAACTTACCAACAACACCCTTCTTGCGTAGAATTTGCGTCACTGTCAACACTAAATCAGTAGCCGTCACACCTTCTTTAAGTTTACCTGTTAAACGGAAACCAATCACTTCAGGCAATAACATAGAAACAGGCTGTCCTAACATTGCCGCTTCTGCTTCAATACCGCCAACACCCCAGCCTAAAACGCCTAAACCATTCACCATAGTTGTATGCGAATCAGTTCCCACACAGGTATCAGGATAGACCGTCTGATACCCTCCTTCATTCTTTAACCACACACATTGTGCTAAATATTCCAGATTAACCTGATGGCAAATTCCCGTTCCTGGAGGCACAACGCGAAAATTCTGAAAAGCTTGCTGTCCCCACTTAAGGAAACGATAACGTTCGCTATTGCGTTCATATTCATACTCAACGTTGTCTTTAAAAGCCATAGGATTACCAAAATGATCAACGATAATCGAGTGATCAATGATAAGATCAACGGGAATAAGAGGGTTGATTTTTTCAGCATTTCCTCCAAGTTTTACCATGGCATCGCGCATCGCAGAGAGATCAACAACGGCAGGGACACCCGTGAAGTCTTGCATGAGAACACGCGCGGGGCGGTAGGCGATTTCTGCGCCAGCGCTGCCTTTATCATTTAACCACTTAGCAACATTTAGAATATCTCCTTTTTTGACCGAACGTCCGTCTTCAAATCGTAGCAAATTTTCAAGAATCACTTTCATTGAAAACGGCAAACGAGAAACACCTTGAAGACCGTTCTTCTCCGCTTCAATCAAACTATAATAAGTATATTCTTTGCCACCAACATTTAAAGTTTTGCGACAATTAAAGCTATCAATTTGAGTCATGACTGTCTACCCTCATACTACAAACCATACAATTTCCCGGAACAAACAACACAAACTACGAGTCAAGGTCGCAGCTTGAGTGCAGACGCAATCACCTCTGCCTTCCATTTCCTCCTCTACCTTTTCATCAGCAAATTCAGAAATCGGCACTAAAAACCATTCTACACCAGATCTTGATGTAACACATGCCTTATAGAACTATTTCTAGAACTATTCTAGGTACAATTGTATAAAAAACGTGTTTTTTATCCTATAATGCAATAAAGTTTATAGCAACAAAAGCAAAACAGGTAAGCATATGGTGTTATCGGGCAAAGATTTAGCGGCTTATAGAAACGCAGAAGTTTTATTCCAAGGTCTTTCTTTTTGTTTATTTCCACAACAACTTATGACAATCACAGGCCCAAATGGAATCGGAAAATCTACATTACTGCGAATCATTGTCGGTCTTCTTGAAGCTGCCGAAGGTGTTGTAAGCCTTAAAGACAAAGAACAAACATATCCTGTAGCAACTGCATGTCATTATCTTGGTCCCCAAAATGCTATGAAACCTCTCTTATCTGTCATCGATAATCTGCAATTTTGGTCAGCATTTTATGGACAACATCTACGCTATCCCCATGAAGCTCTTGCCGACGTAGGTCTTTCTAATCTTGAGCACTTACCCTTCAATATTCTGTCAACAGGTCAAAAAAGATGTGTAGCCATTTCCCGCCTTTTGCTCTCCTATCGTCCTATTTGGATTTTAGATGAACCAATATCAGGAATTGATATCCATGCTCAAACTCTCCTTACCAATATTTTTCAGTATCATCTAAACCAAGGCGGTATGATTATCGCTGCAACCCATAATCCCCTTGGTATTCCAGAAAACCATAAAGTCGCTCTGGAAAAATTCTTACCTCCCTTGGAGATCAACAAATGAAAGCACTATTCTGGCGTGATCTTAAATTAATCTTAGCACCACAAGCTTCTTCCTTAACAGGACTTTTGTTTTTCATTGCTTTTATTATGATAACTCCCTTCGCCATTGGGCCAAATCCTAAAATTCTTGTACAAATAGGCCCAGGCATATTATGGTTTGGAGCCCTTTTCGCAGGACTCCTTAATCTCAATAAACTTTTTCAAACCGATAGTGATGATGGAAATCTTGATCAATTCATCCTTTCTGGACAAAGACAAAGTTTCACACTGATTGTATTTACCAAATGCCTTGCCCATTGGGTAGGAACAATGCTGCCTCTTATTTTTGCTACTCCTATTTTAGCGTTCATGCTCCATTTAAATGCAACGATAACTTTTACAACAACACTCACCCTCTTATGCGGAACACCTGCTATTATTTTTATTGGCGCTATAGGAGCAGCTCTCGCAACGTCATTGTTACACAGCACTCTTCTCGTTTTTATCATCATCTTGCCGTGGATCATTCCAATCATGATTTTTGGTGTTTCAGCTGCTACAGCCCCGACAAACCCAAACATTTCTTTTTTCACCTCCTTGACTTTTCTTATTGCCTTTTCACTTCTTTTAAGTCTTTTTAGCTCTTTTGTTGCTGCTATAACGCTCAAGCTTTTATCAGAATAATAAAAGGTAATTGCCGCACAGCAAAACTCTGCCTATTATAAATCTCATGAATAAAACATCTCACATACATAAAATGAGTTCACTCTCAACAGGTTTAACCCGTTTCATGAAAATAAGCGGCACCGTTTTGCCTTGGTTAACTGGTATAACATTGTGTCTTCTTATCTTAGGGCTTATTCT
The DNA here is from genome assembly GCF_902825155.1 of Bartonella taylorii 8TBB. Classification (GTDB taxonomy): domain Bacteria; phylum Pseudomonadota; class Alphaproteobacteria; order Rhizobiales; family Rhizobiaceae; genus Bartonella; species Bartonella taylorii_A. The sequence goes on along the minus strand of NZ_CADEAG010000001.1, from coordinate 452,610 downwards.
GATTATGCATTCTCCCGATGACTATCAGCAGGGTAGCACCGTCAAGATTATGTATATTCATGTACCATTCGCGTGGCTCTCTACATTTTGTTATATCATAATAAGTGCTGCTGCTTTAGGAAGTCTTATTTGGAGATATCATCTTGCTCATGTAGCACTCAAATGTGGAGCGCCTATCGGAGCAATTTTTACAGCCTTATCTCTAGTGACAGGCGCACTTTGGGGGCGCCCTACATGGGGAACATGGTGGGTATGGGATGCGCGGCTAACGTCAGTTCTGATTTTGTTTTTTATTTACCTTGCCATTGTCATGCTTGCTCGCGCTTTTGATAACCAAGAAAAAGCTGCACGCGCTACAGCAATTCTCACACTCGTTGGACTTGTGAATATCCCCATTATCAAATTTTCCGTTAATTGGTGGAATACACTGCACCAACAAGCATCACTTTTACGTTTAGGCGGCCCAACAATCGACCGTGCTATGTTATGGCCCCTCATAACAATGATATTTTGTTTTAGCTTTATGTTTATTTTGCTTTATTTGATGGCTATGCGCAACGAAATCAATAATCGTCATATCCAAATACTTCAGATAAAAAAGGCCCGTCGCGCACAACATAAGGACTCTTCATCATGCTCGACTTAAATAGCACTCACAGTGGACTTTTAGGAAATCTTTCTCAGCAAATTGATTTTTTCCTTGGTACTCTTCACAACGAGCAAATTGTTATTTTAAGCTACATGCTTTCCGCAATCTCCCTCCTATGTTTTATTGGATACACACTTTGCAAAGGTGTATACCAAAAAAAAATCCTACAACAGCTAAACAAAAAAGAGCTGTTTAGAAAAGAAAAATAGAATGAAAATCGCCCCTCAAAAATCTAAAAAAAACATATCTTTGTCCGTCGTGTTTAGTCTTTTTGGACCATTTGTTTTTTTTCTTCTTCTCATTATACTCTTCTTCTACTTTATGGACAGTAAACACCCCAATGATACTTTTCTGCTCCCAAACACATTCGCTGAAAAACCCGCCCCCAAAATCAGTCTTCCCCTCCTTGGTAATGAAAATTATCTTCTCAACTCAGAACACTTTAAAGGGCGTGTAACATTGGTTAATTTTTGGGGATCCTGGTGCCACTCCTGTCGTGAAGAGCATCCGCTTCTTATGAAGATTATACAAGATCAACGTTTTGATCTTATTGGCATTAATTATAAGGATAGCAAAGAGAATGCCCAACGTTTTCTGAACAGTTTTGGTAATCCTTTTAAATTTATTGGCTTTGATGTTTCAGGACATACAGCTATTAACTGGGGAGTGTATGGGCCACCAGAAACCTTTCTTTTGAATAAAGAGAGCATTATTATTGCCAAACATGTTGGCCCTTTAACATGGCAAATTTATCAGAAAAAAATCCTGCCAAAAATCGAACAAGCTATCACGACAGAAGAAACATCAAACGGCAATGCATTAATTCATAAAGACAATTCACCATTTTCCCATATTGAATGAAAACACAGTGAAATTTTCTCACTTCAACGCGTCTTATGATGAAACCCCAAAAATGACTACTTGCGTGTCACAGCAAGAAGCGATGTATAGATAAAAACTGTTTGAGAAAAGGCAGAATATATCTCTTATGAAATCTTTCAATGTAAGAGAAGATACAACATTGAAAACTGATAAATATAATGGATAGTATTGATTTGTACTTTCATAAGCATAATAATATTTCTACCCTATCAATCTTAAATTGTGCTATTCTCACGCGTGATAAGATTTGGAGCAAGGAAAGAGATCTCTTTCAAATAAGTATATCAATGAACAATTTGAATACAGAACACAAAAGACAAAAAGACGAGGCATCTATCCAATCTCCACTGTTTTTAAAATATCGCTGTAGAGACTTTAGAGAACTGTAAAGTTGAATTAAAAGAGATGAGGAAAATGGATACCTATTTGCATCTCTACAGCACATAACTATACATAGTACGAAAAAATAACACGTGAATAAACTTTTTTACGGAAAGATTCTCTCTATTCCACGACAACCCTCACCTTCACAAATTTCTCTCTTATAAAAGAATTATATGTTAATGACTAAGATAGAGAAGACAATAGAAATTACATTGCAAATTTTATATTCTTATTCGCCGTCTTTCAGATATTGGCTGAAATGCTATTTTAGCATGAAAAGCACAATAAGGACTATTTTCACCGGAATCAGCACCACAAAAATGAAAATCCGCTGCCAAAGGGTCACCAACTGGCCATCTACATGTATTTTCACTCAATTGCAAAAGATTAAGCTGACGTGATATAGGCACAACTACACTTGACTTCGCCGGCACATCAACTTCTGTCACGTTCTCCGCTATAAACTCCATCTTTAAAGCTGTTGTTCCAACACTGCAAGACGTAGCATCCGTTGGCAATACCGTCGATGGTGTACGACGCACACGCGGAGATGATTGGTTCACAGGTGTCTTTTGCGCACGTGCTCCCCCTTGTGCTGTCTTGCCACGTCCCGGTAACTTTAACCGATGCACTTTACCGATTACCGCATTTCTACTGACCCCACCTAACTGAGTTGCAATCTGACTTGCACTTAAACCCTCACTCCAAAACTTCTTAAGAAGTTCAACGCGTTCATATGTCCAACCCATATCAGCACTCCATTCTGATTACCTTACCAAGACGCACCCTTTAACATCTTCAAATGTTTGAATAATATTTCCAACTCGTCGAATGAAAAATTCTATGCCCACCTCAAACACAAAAAACTCACCCAACCTACGGAACTTATAAACCAACACATAACTTTATTTACTGATTCAAACTACAATATGCACTAACTTTATGACAAGAGTCTTTCCTTCCTGAAGAGTCTATTTAGAATGTTTTCCCCAACTTGCAAATCAAGCACAAACCAAATTATCGTATTTGCTTAAAACTTTTTCCTTCAAATGCTTCTTGTAGAACCCTCATTGGCTTTTTTTTCAATCAGTGTAATAACCTACTATGTGGATTTGTGATAACACACTGGTCGCGATGTACCTAAAGATACAATACTGTCTTATTTGCAGCATTGTTCTGTTTATTGTACGGTACCATTTAAAATATAAAGGAAATAGCAATGAGTGCTACCACTGTACAGTCACTTTATAAGTGTTTTGCTCGACGTAATTTGCATTTTAAACAAGGCAATGGTGTGTGGCTTATTTCTGATAAAGGAGAGCGTTATCTTGATTTAGCATCTGGCATTGCTGTCAATGCATTAGGGTATGCGCATCCAAAACTGGTCGAGACGCTCAAAATACAAGCTGAAAAACTTTGGCATATTTCCAATCTTTTTCAATCACCTGAACAAGAAGCTCTTGCTGCACGGCTTTGTACAAACAGCTTTGCTGATAAGGTCTTTTTCTGCAATTCTGGTGCTGAAGCATTAGAATGTGCATTCAAAACTGCTCGTCGCACTCATTATGTATCTGGTCAACCAACACGCGTTGAAATTATTACTTTTGAAGGTGCATTTCATGGGCGCACACTTGCAACACTTGCTGCTACGGGACACGAAAAATATCTTGAGGGTTTTGGTCCCAAAGCTGGTGGATTTATTCAAGTTCCTTTTTGTGATGAAAGCGCTTTACGTAATGCACTCAATAAAAACACCGCAGCTATTCTTATTGAACCCATTCAGGGCGAAGGAGGAATACGAACAGTCTCTCATGAAACTTTAAGGTTCTTACGCAAAATATGCGATGATAATAATCTATTATTAATTTTGGATGAAGTTCAAACGGGTATTGGACGAACAGGAAAACTTTTTGCTTATGAGTGGAGTGATATCACACCTGATATTCTTACCCTCGCAAAAGGACTAGGTGGCGGATTTCCGTTGGGAGCTTGTCTTGCAACAGATAAAGCTGCAAAAAGTATGACACCAGGAACACATGGCTCGACATTTGGCGGTAATCTTCTTGGGATGGCTGTAGGCAACAGTGTTCTTGATATCATATTAGAACCAGGCTTCCTCCACCATGTTCAACATATGGGGAATAAGCTAAAAAGTGGTCTTTCGAGCATTCTCAATGCCTATCCTGATATTATCTGTGCAATTCAGGGTGTGGGCCTTATGGTAGGCATTCAGTGCGTCATTCCCTCAGATGTTGTCGTCAGTGCCTTGGAAAATGAATATGTTCTAAGCGTTAGTGCCAACAACAATGTGGTGCGTTTATTGCCTCCCCTTATTATTAAGGAAGAAGAAATAGATGAAAGCTTGCAGCGTATTGAAAAAGCAATTGCTTATCTTTCGCAAACAAATAAAAAAAGGCAAATATTATAAACATGACAAATGTTCTTCGCCACTTTACCGACTTATCTGTTTTAACCCCACCAATAGCACGCGCACTTATCGATTATGCTAAAACCCTCAAAGCATCTTTCAAAACAGGGAAAAGTTCAAAACCTTTCGTTGGCAAAACACTCGCGATGATTTTTGAAAAACCGTCTACACGAACCCGTGTTTCATTTGATATTGGCATGCGTCAGCTTGGTGGGAACACGATCATGTTAACAGGCTCAGAAATGCAGCTCGGTTATAGCGAAACTATCGCCGATACAGCGCGTGTATTATCACGTTTTGTGGATATTATCATAATACGCACAACAGCACATCACCGGATGCTCGAATTGGCACAATATGCCCAAGTTCCCATTATTAACGCCCTCACAGATGACACACATCCTTGCCAAATTCTAGCAGATGTCCTAACCTATGAAGAACATCGTGGACCAATCGCTGGCAAAACATTTGCTTGGATGGGAGATGGCAATAATGTTCTTCATTCTTTGATCGAAGCAACAGCTCTCTTTAATTTTCATTTACGCCTTGCTACACCAAAAGGCAATGAACCACAAGAAAAATACGTTAGCTGGGCACGTGAGCGCGGAGCTAATATTATGCTCACAAACAATCCTCAAAAAGCTGCCGAAGATGCCGATTGCATTATAACCGACACATGGTTTTCCATGGGGCAAGAATTTCGCGCCCGTAGTCATTCTATTTTCAAGCCTTACCAAGTTAATGAAGCTTTGATGAAATTAGCTAAACCCAATGCCCTTTTCATGCATTGTCTACCTGCTCATCGTGGAGAAGAAGTCGTAGATTCCGTGATCGATGGACCGCATTCTGTTGTTTTCGACGAAGCTGAAAATCGTCTTCATGCTCAAAAAGCAATTCTTTCTTGGTGTTTACAAGATGCGTTTTTCTCTCCACAATAACCTGCCAAAACAAATCATATACAAGGCAAAGATATGAGTGGAGAAAGCAAACAAACTAAAAATGAAGACTCTCTCAATAATATCTGCTGGAACGCAGATGATACCGTTATTCCCTTTCAAGTCGAAGAACTTGATATCCGTGGTCGTGCCGTACAACTTGGAGAAACTTTAAATTCTATTCTCACAAGACATCAATATCCTGAACCAGTTTCTTACCTTCTAGCAGAGGCTTTAGTCTTAACTGTTCTGCTTGGTACCTCCCTGAAACTTAAGGGAAAATTTATTTTACAAACCCATTCTAATGGGCCGGTTAATATGTTAGTGTGCGACTTCTCTCCTCCTTCCAGTCTACGCGGTTATGCTCGTTTTGATAAGGAACAGTTAAAACAAGCAACAGCTAATGAACAAATATCTTCAGCAACCCTTTTGGGAAGAGGCACTTTAGCCTTCACGATCGACCAAGGCATACACACACAGCCCTATCAGGGGATAGTTGCATTAGAGGGAGAAAATTTACAAGAAGCTTCCCGTACTTATTTTGATCAATCAGAGCAAATTCCTACCGATATTCGTTTAGCAGTTGCTATATTAGTCAACAGAGACCAACACGGAAGACCACAGAAAAGTTGGCGAGCAGGAGGTATTTTAGCCCAACTTTTACCCCAAGAATCGTCTCATCATAAAATATATGAACCCGATAAAAAACAAGAAGAGATCAGAACACATGATCGGCTTAAAGACCAATGGCAAGAAGCCAAAGCACTGATGGTAACCATTGAGAGTGCAGAATTGACAGATCCTCAAGTCGGCAGTAAACAGCTATTGTTCCGTCTTTTTCATGAACAAGGTGTTAGAATTTTTAATCCCTTTTCTCTTGTAGATCAGTGCTCTTGTTCGCGCGAAAAAATTAAAGAAATACTGGAAGGCTTTCCTACTGATGAACGGAACAAAATGGTTCAAAACAAATATATTTCAGTCAAATGTGAGTTTTGTTCAACAACGCATCGTTTTAAACCGCAAGAATTTTCTGAAACAAAAATGTAACCAAATATTCCTCACAAAAAGGAAAATGTTGATTGCAGCTAAAACCCTTTTAATTACGTAACTGAAACCTAGTAACAGCTAACATCAACCGTTAAAATATTTTGTGTATCTCGTTTCCTTAGAGCTAACCGCTCTTTTGTTGCCTACACAATCATACACTTGTTCAAATCAGTATTCATACCATATGCTGTTTATAAAAATAGCGCTTATAAAATCATCTTCATGCGAGAACAAGTACAGTATGTAGATAGTAAATACAATGAGAACGCTAGTCTGTTATTTTATAAACATAAGAATGGTAGTAATACACCTTCATTATCGTACATGCCCCAAGGGAAAAAGCGAAGACAAAATATTGTGATTTTGATAACATGCTGCTGATAACAGCCATCCTCTTCTAAAATGACTTGAGCAGAGCACTGTCTGTAAAAATTGGACGCAATGGCGCGAATATCACGATACAAATTTGCGCTCTCACACTTTTCCAGAAAATATAGCTTGCAAAATACTATAGCTGATAAAATCAATATTAAATTCGAAATAGCCCAAACAATATCATCCCCCTTTTCATGGCAAAAAACGGCGCAACCAAATATAAAGCGCTCCTCCTCCACCATGCTGGCGAGCCGCTTGTTCAAACGCATGAACACAATACCGAAAAGCTGGGGTTGATAACCAATAAGGGACAAACTTATACAAAGCACCATCACTTCCAAGAGACTGGCCTTTTCCTGTAATCACAAGCACATAACGTAATCCACTCTGCTGAGATGATTGGAGAAAATTTTTTAAGAGAAAATAAGCTTCTTCCTGCCCATACCCATGAAGATCAAGACTTGCCTCAAGTGGATAAAGACCTTTGGCAATTTTACGATGTACAATACGATCGAAGAAACGGATCTTATGTGCTTGTGCAACTGTTCCCTTTTCTCTTTTAAGAACGGTTGGTTCTTGTTGGTTGCTCTGAAATAATGAAAAGATTGGTGTTACGTACTGTTTTTTACTGTCGATATTTACAACATCTTTTGCAGTAGAAGAATGGAGCTTATCATGAAGCGGAATTGTAGTATGACAAACCATCTCCCATAAAAGACGATCTCGTGAAGCTAATAAATCCCTTTTTTGTCTCCATTTATCCGTGGACATTTCAATCTCTTATAAATCTTATTTATACGATCTTGTAAAAAAAGAGATCTTAATTTGCATCTTCTGTTGCAAAAAGTTTCCAATTTGGATCCGACGATAAGCTATTGCGAACAAAAGTCCAAACATCCCTAATTTCTACAATAGCATCAGGATCACCGTCTATGCGCTCTCCCTGCTCGTTATAGGTTACAGAAATCATTTCACTGATAATCCGTACAGTTATAAATTCATCCTTGTCTTGTATTGCAGCTGAGATAAACTCGATCTTATTAATTCCAACAAAAGTAAACTCAACTCTTTCATTGTTGTTTTCGCGTTTCTCAATGGCAGCACAAAAACTCTCAAAAACATCTTGAGAAAGTAACTTTTTAAGTTGATCGCGATCACCTTTAGCAAAAGCTGTTACGATCATTTCATAAGCAACTTGAGCACCTTTTATAAAAAATTGAGGAGAAAAATGAGAATCAATTTTGCGAAGCGCCCGCAAACCTTCATTCAGTGCACTTCCCTCTGGTGAAATAGCGTCAATTTCGCTAAAATCGTTCTTTTTTGAATTGCTTTGATGAGGGAACGAAACAATATTTTCAACCGTTTCTGTCTCAACCTGTTTTTTAGAACGACGTGAATAAGGATCAAAGGGAGGCTTTTCAAAACCAATCCGTTTTCCTAATACATTACGGAGTTGCACAAAAACGACAACCATAATAACAAGAGCTATGACAAATATAAAGTCAAATTCCATGGGTGCTGTCAATCTCCAAACTTAAGCTGACTTGTAATAAACATTGCTGTCAATATCATCTATCAGTAAATATGTAAAATAGGGAATCTACTATTCAAATATTTTTATAACTTCTCATGTATTTTTATAGCCTTTATTCATGTATGTTTAAAAAGATAGCTCTTATAATTTTCTACCCCAAAAATTAAAGAAAGGAATTTTCATGTGATAAAGTCTTACCCCATCAATCCTCGCTTTTTTATCATTATCCTCCTCAGCATTCTCTTGATCGAAATCGCTGGTTTTATCTTTGTCGGGAAAGAAATTGGAATTCTAGCAACTCTGAGTTTGATTGTTCTCACAACAATATCTGGAACCATTTTGCTGCGAATTCAAGGAGTTAGCATTTTAAAAAATATGCAACGTGAAATTATTCAAAGGCATACAGTAGAGAATAATATTATCAATGATGCTTTCATCATTCTTAGCGCAATTTTACTTATTCTTCCCGGCTTTGTAAGCGATATTTTAGGAATATTACTTCTTATTGGGCCAATCCGTTCTATTGTCTGGCTTTTCTTTTCATCATTTAAAAACAAAATAAACACGCATACTAAAAATAAAACCAATGATCAGCATGATTCTGAAAAAATAATTGATCTTAAAGCAGAAGATTACAAAATCCATAATACCACAGAATCTCCATGGCGTAAAAATAATGACAATCATTGAAGTGCCAAAAAAATCTGTAACGGACGTAAAAATAATCAAGACAAGGGAAACGTTTCTTGCAACCTTTTGCAAGGCATGATAACCACCTTGGTTTTTAGATCTAAAAAGAAATATAGACAATTAATAATGAGAGGTTTGTAGTATGGCCGAAAGTGAAATAAAGAACAGTGGTGGAGAGCCAATTTTTGCTGTATTAACTCAATATTTAAAAGATTTCTCATTTGAGAACCCAAATGCTCCTCGTTCACTGCATCCACGTGATAAGGCACCACAAATTGATATCAACATTAATGTCAACGCTGATCCAATTGGTGATGACAATTATGATGTCGTTTTATCCCTCTCCGTCAAAGCCAATGATGACACCGAAATATTGTTTCATGTAGAAATGATTTACGGTGGTGTTTTTCATATTCAAAACATTCCACAAGAACATATTATGCCTCTTGTTTTTATTGAATGTCCACGCCTTTTATTTCCATTTGCTCGGCAAATCATCTCTGATGCCACCCAAAATGGTGGTTTTCCACCTCTGTGGATTGATCCGATTGATTTTGCAGCATTGTTTCAAAAACGTATTGCTGAAGAACAAAAAAACAATCAGAGTCAGGCACAACCCTCTTAGAAATATTTTTCATTATAAAAAAGGCCCTGAAATATCAGAGGCCTTTATTTTTTACAACTTTTTCGCATGATAAGCTGCTAGCATTGCGATATTGACAACATCCGTATCGTTTCCACTAAACGGTACAATTTGGACAGATTTTTCCAACCCAATCAAAATAGGTCCAATAATGGTTGCTTCACCAAGCTCTTGCAACATCTTGCTCGCAATGGAAGAGGCATGATATCCAGGCATTACCAAAATATTAGCTGGTTCCGTTAATCCCATAAAGGGATATTGCTGCATCAATTTCAAATTGAGTGCCACATCAGCACTCATTTCTCCATCAAATTCAAAATCAACTTTGCGTTCATGCAACATGTTAACAGCATCCTGAATTTGCTGCGTAACTTGTCCTTTCATGTAACCAAAAGTAGAAAATGCTACAAATGCTACCCGTGGTTTATATCCAAACTCCCTAACAAAAGAAGCTGTCTGTTCTGCTATATCAGCAAGTTCTTCAGCGTCAGGAGCCTCATAAATAGCTGTATCGGCAATAAACACCGTTCTTCCACGGCAAATAGCCATTGAAATACCAATCAACCGTTCCTTAGGTTTCTCATCAATCACTCGGCGTATATCAATTAACGCTGTTTCATAATTGCGCGTCACCCCTGTAACCATCGCATCAACGTCCCCTAATGCCACCATACACGCAGCAAAATAATTGCGATCATTATTGATGCGGCGATGACAATCGCGTAACAACCAACCTTGGCGTTGCATCTTTTTATAAAGATAATTCGCATAAGCATCCGTGCGACAAGAGAGCTTAGCATTCATAATAGAAATACCTTCACGTTCAAGATCAATGCCAGCAATAGCAGCAGTTTCTCTCACTTGTTCTTCACGACCAATCAAAACCGCTTGCCCTAGTTTTTGATGAACATAGGAAACAGCTGCCCGCATTACCTGCTCTTCTTCACCTTCTGCAAAGACAATTTGTTTTGGCGCTTGACGAACATGATTATAAACTCCACGCATCATAGAGGAAATGGGATCACGTCTTGCCCTCAAATCACGCTCATAAGCCTCTAAATCATCAATATGTTTTTGCGCAACACCGCTTTCCATTGCTGCTTTTGCCACCGCCATTGAAACAACCGTGAACAAACGCGGATCAAAAGGAACGGGGATGATATAATTTGGACCAAATTTTAACCGCTTTCCACGATAAGCTTCCGCAACACTGTCAGGCACTTCTTCATGAGCCAGACCCGCAAGAGCCCTTGCTGCAGCAATCTTCATATCTTCATTGATAACCGTCGCACGTACATCAAGCGCACCACGAAATATATAAGGAAAACAAAGAACATTATTAATCTGGTTTGGATAATCTGAACGACCTGTTGCTACAATGGCATCATCGCGCACTTGCATAACTTCTTCTGGCGTAATTTCTGGGTCAGGATTGGCCATAGCAAAAATGATCGGTTGTGGCGCCATCGACTTTACCATTTCAGGAGTAATGGCACCTTTAGCAGAAACCCCGAAAAACATGTCAGCGCCTTCCATTGCCTCAGCAAGCGTACGCTTATCTGTTCGAATGGCATGAGCAGACTTCCACTGATTCATTCCCTCTTCACGTCCTTCATAGACAACACCCTTCGTATCACATAAAATAATATTTTCAGGTCGAAATCCCATCGCCTTAATCAGTTCAATACAAGCAATCCCAGCAGAACCAGCGCCATTACAGACTAACCGAGTATTTTGCATATCGCGCCCCGTTAAAGATAAGGCATTGAGCACACCGGCAGCCACAATAATCGCTGTACCGTGTTGATCATCATGAAAAACAGGGATATTCATAACCTCGCGTAAGCGACTTTCAATCATAAAACACTCTGGTGCTTTAATGTCTTCAAGATTGATACCACCAAAAGAGGGCTCCAAATGACGCACTAAATTGATAAAACTCTCTGGATCATTAGTATCAACTTCCAGATCAATAGAATCAATATCTGCAAAGCGTTTAAAAAGCACTGCTTTGCCTTCCATCACCGGCTTAGATGCAAGCGCCCCTAAATTGCCTAAACCCAAGATAGCTGTTCCATTTGAGATAACAGCAACAAGATTTCCCTTTGCAGTATAATCATAAGCTAACGCTGGATTTTGCGCAATTGCCTTAACCGGAACAGCAACACCTGGCGAATAAGCAAGTGCTAAATCATGCTGCGTTGCCATAGACTTTGTTGCAATAATTTCAAGCTTTCCAGGCCGACCACGACTATGAAAATCAAGGGCTTCTCGCTCACTGGCATTATAAACCATTTGAGGCATTTTCTGATCCTGCTCACTTTTTTTCATCTCACTTAATTTTCTCCCAAAACAGTGTAAATTCTGCTTGATAATGCATGTCATTATCCGATTTTAAAATTTGATTCATATGCCATAAATCGCTATGCTTGCTTTAACGAACCTGTTCATGCGTTCAATCCAGAAATAATGAAGATAAACATTGAAGTAAACAAAAAAGGGCGTCAAAGCCTCACTTGAAAAAACGAGCGCGTAAAATGGATAAGAAAACTAACCATAAAAACGATTTAATCCCACAACCTGCGCCCTCATCTGCTCCCCAACAAAAACGTCTCACACCTATGATGGAGCAATATATAGAAATCAAAGCAGTTAATAGCGATTCCCTTCTCTTTTACAGGATGGGTGATTTTTATGAATTATTTTTTAATGATGCGGTTGAAGCGGCTCAAGCTTTAGGAATCACACTCACAACACGTGGCAAACACTTGGGTGAAGATATTCCTATGTGCGGTGTTCCCGTTCACGCTGCAGATGATTACTTGCAAAAATTGATCGCCTGCGGTTATCGTGTTGCTGTTTGTGAACAAACAGAAGATCCCGCAGAAGCAAAAAAACGTGGTTCAAAATCCGTTGTTCAACGCGATGTCGTACGCCTTGTCACCCCTGGAACCATAACAGAAGAAAAACTTCTTGATCCAACGCGTGCAAATTATCTGATGACACTTGCCCGTATCAAAACAAGTGACGGAGAAGATTTTGCCCTTTCTTGGATTGATATCTCAACAGGCATATTTCGTGTAATAGAAAGCCGCCATGAAAAACTTTTGGCAGACATTATGCGCATAGATCCACAAGAAATCATCGTCGCAGACTCTTTTTTTTATGATAAATCCCACAAGCCGCTTTTTAATGTTCTCGATCGCGTTGTTTCACCTCAACCCGCTAATCTCTTTGATCCAATCACCGCTGAACGTGATATTTGCAATTATTTTAAACTCTCAACCCTTGAAGGTGTTGCCAATTATTCACGCACCGAACTCTCCGCTATTGCCGCTGCCATTCGTTATATCGAAAAAACGCAAATCACGCATCGCCCTCCTCTTATGCGCCCTGAACGCCAAAATGAAAGCGCTACGCTTTTCATTGATGCAGCAACCAGACTGAGCCTTGAGCTTGTTCGGACCACATCAGGACAACGCGATGGAAGCTTACTAAAAGCTATTGATCGTACCGTAACAGGAGGTGGATCACGCCTTCTTGTTGATCGTCTCATCGCACCCCTCACTACACCTTCAGCTATTGATCATCGTCTCGATTCGATTGCCTTTTTTCTACGCAATACATCCCTTGCAGAAGCTATAAAGCTCATTTTAAAAGGGGGGCCAGATATGCCACGCGCAGTTTCTCGGTTAGCTCTTGGACGGGGGGGGCCCCGTGATATGGCCGCAATCCAACGCGGCTTTGAAATCATTCGCGAACTTCATCAGCTTCTTAACGATGCGTTACTTCCTCAAGAAATAAGTGATGTACAGCAGATTTTCTCACACTTACCTACTACTTTGCACTTTCATTTAGAACAAGCACTAGCCGATGATCTCCCATTGCTTAAACGTGATGGTGGTTTTATTCGTCCTCAGTATCATAAAGAACTGGATGAAATGCGTGCTCTACGTGATGAATCTCGTCGTGTCATTGCTGAACTTCAAGCACAATATGCCCAAGAAACAGATATTAAAACGCTTAAAATAAAACATAACAATATTCTAGGCTACTTCATTGAAGTAACTAGCTTACAAGCACCCGCGCTTACAAATAGTTCACAAGCAAAAGCTCGTTTTATCCATCGGCAAACGATGGCAAATGCTATGCGTTTTACCACAACAGAACTCGCTGACCTCGAAAGTCGTATTTCTCATGCCGCAAACCACGCATTGACACTTGAATTGGAAATCTTTGATACTCTTGTCAATGAAATTATTGAACAGGTTGATTTCATCCGTAAAGCTGCTGAAGCTCTTGCGATTTTGGATGTATCCGTGGCGTTAGCGCATCTCGCTGAAGAACAAGGATATTGTCGTCCTATAATTGATCATTCACTTACCTTTCATATTACCGCAGGACGCCATCCTGTCGTAGAGCAAGCACTACGAAAGCAAGCAGCAGAACCTTTTGTTGCCAACAATTGTGATCTCTCTGCACAGGAAAATCATCAATATGCAGCAATTTGGCTTTTGACAGGTCCTAATATGGGAGGAAAATCAACTTTTTTACGGCAAAATGCTCTTATCGCTATTATGGCGCAAATGGGTTCCTTTGTCCCTGCAACTTCAGCCCACATTGGCGTTGTTGACCGCTTGTTTAGTCGTGTTGGTGCTTCTGATGACCTTGCACGGGGGCGCTCAACCTTTATGATGGAAATGGTCGAAACAGCAACGATTCTTAATCATGCGAGTCACCATTCCCTTGTTATTCTTGATGAAATCGGACGAGGTACATCAACTTTTGATGGCCTTTCCATTGCTTGGGCAGCTGTTGAATATCTTCATGAAGTTAACCACTGTCGTGCTATTCTCGCCACACATTTTCATGAAATGACAGCACTCACCCAAAAACTTAATCGTCTTCATAACGTAACCATGAAAGTCAAAAATTGGGATGGTGATGTGGTTTTTCTTCACGAAGTTGCGCCAGGAGCTGCTGATCGATCCTACGGCGTACAAGTTGCAAAACTTGCTGGACTTCCCGCGACAGTTATTACCCGTGCTACAGATGTTCTGCACCAACTAGAACAAGGTGAAATGGCTGGAAAAGGACATAAATTAATTGATGATCTACCGCTGTTTTCCCTTAAAACAGCATCTCCCATAAATGAAGAAACACACAAACATTGCATACTTCATGAAGCTTTAGAGAATATTCATCCCGATGAACTTTCCCCTAAGCAAGCTTTAGAAGCACTTTATCGCCTTAAACAACTTGAGAAAAATACCTCCCTATAGGCAAATTAAAAAAAGTGTCTCTTCATGGTTATTCTTCACGCGTAGCAACCATGCACGCTATTATCATTTCTTTTTATACCAAATGTATCTTGATAAATACAATGCATAGAGAGACAAAGCCTATATATAATATTTCTTAAGATGAATTCTTTATTCTCATATGAAAAAAATGAAAACTACAGAAACCCTAAAATTATACTCGCAATGATTCAAAATATCCTGTTAAGAACATTGAAAAACCCGCTTGAAGTGCAAAAATCTCTAGAAAACCTGTCTTTCACAAGATGAACCTTCATCTCATCAAAGATTACGAACAGCTCCCTTAGCAGCAGAGGTTGTCATAGCTGCATATGCCTTGAGAGCCTTTGAAATTTTACGCTTACGCTCCTCAACCGGTTGCCAAGCCGCTTTTTCTTTTGCTTCCATTTTGCCATGACGATGCATCATCTCAATGTCATCGACTATCATATGAATGGTACGATTAGGAATATCTATTTCTATAATATCTCCCTCTTCTACCAAAGCAATTGCTCCTCCTTCAGCAGCTTCTGGTGAAACATGCCCTATCGAGAGCCCTGAAGTTCCCCCTGAAAAACGACCATCCGTTATAAGCGCACAAACTTTTCCCAATCCTTTAGATTTGAGATAGCTCGTGGGATAGAGCATTTCTTGCATTCCAGGCCCACCACGTGGACCTTCATAACGGATTACAACAATATCACCTGATTTAATTTTATTATTCAAAATTGCTGAAACAGCTGAATCTTGACTTTCAAAAATTCTTGCTGGTCCTTTAAAAGTTAAAATTGATTGATCAACACCCGCTGTTTTCACAATACAGCCATCTTTTGCAAGATTTCCATAAAGAACTGCCAGTCCTCCATCTTGCGAATATGCATGTTCGTTATCGCGAATCACACCTTTTTCACGATCAAGATCTAGAGTCTCATAGCGACAAGATTGACTAAAAGCTGTCTGTGTTGGAATACCTCCTGGGGCGGCACGATAAAATTCATGGATTATTGGTTCATGGGTTTGTTTCACATCCCAACGACTAAGGGCTTCTTTCATCGTTTTTGCATGCACCGTATAAGCGGATGTATCAATAAGTCCAGCCGCATCTAATTCTCCTAAAAGTCCCATAATACCACCAGCGCGGTGTACATCTTCCATATGGACATTCGCTACAGAAGGTGCAACCTTGCATAAAACAGGAATACGACGCGAAAGGCGATCAATATCCGTCATAGTAAAATCCACTTCACCTTCTTGCGCTGCAGCTAAAATATGCAAAACAGTATTGGTTGACCCTCCCATAGCAATATCCACAGTCATTGCATTTTCAAAAGCCTTGCGCGAAGCAATAGAACGCGGCAAAACTGTTTCATCGCCTTTTTCATAATAACGCTTGGCTAATGTAACAATCTGTCGTCCAGCTTCTTCAAAAAGCATCCGACGATCTGCATGTGTTGCTAGCATCGTTCCATTGCCTGGAAGAGAAAGCCCTAATGCCTCAGTCAGACAATTCATAGAATTAGCAGTAAACATTCCTGAACAAGAACCACATGTAGGACAAGCAGCACGTTCCATTTCAGCAACTTCTTCTTCCGAATTATGCTCTGAAGCCGCTGCAATCATAGCGTCAACTAAGTCAACCGTAAGATCTTGATTTTTCCATTTAATCTTACCCGCTTCCATAGGGCCACCTGAAACAAAAATTGTTGGAATATTTAAGCGTAAAGAAGCCATTAACATGCCAGGCGTAATCTTGTCACAATTGGAAATACAGACAAGCGCATCAGCACAATGGGCATTGACCATATATTCAACAGAATCAGCAATAATTTCACGGGAAGGCAAAGAATAAAGCATTCCATCATGCCCCATGGCAATTCCATCATCTACAGCAATTGTGTTAAATTCCTTCGCGACACCGCCAGCAACAGCTATCTCTTGTGCTACCAGTTGCCCAAGATCCTTTAAATGGACATGCCCTGGTACAAATTGTGTAAAAGAATTCGCAATCGCAATAATGGGTTTACCAAAATCTGTCTCTTTCATCCCTGTTGCACGCCAAAGACCGCGAGCCCCCGCCATATTGCGTCCATGAGTCGATATTCTTGAACGGTAAGCAGGCATTATTTTTTTCCCCTCAAATAATTCCATTTTCTCTGTTGTGCCGCAAGCTAGTCTTAAAGACAAGAACTCTTGCGTGAAAAAGAGAAAAATGCTTCTATCGAGACATTTAAATCACAAAATTAAAGCTACGCATAGGCCCGTTTGAGAGCCATTGTTCATAATACAATGAGGCCCTCCAATAATATTGTTTTTAAGAAGAATGATCTTTATCATTTATAGAATTGCAAATAGCTATCTCTTGGCTGCATAAATCTTTAAGATTGAGGTAATGTTGAAACAGGTATTTGCCTCATTATAGAAATAGTTGGTCTATCATATAACACAACCTTCATCAGTGATAACTTTCTAATCTAGAAGCCTTTTATTTTCTACATTTTCATCACAAATGATGAACAGCTTGCGTTTTTTTATACAGCAGAATCCTATGAATACTATAAATGAACAAACATAGTGAATAATTTTGAAGAAGCGCCTTATAAAATCATTGAAAAATACAAAGCAAAGTTACATTGAAGCAATCTCTATGGAGAACACCGTGCTTCTTGATCAGTGTATAAAGTATTTTTATAAATGCTACTGCTTTATTAAGCAAATGTTTCACCTTTTTGGTGGAGCTAAGCGGGATCGAACCGCTGACCTCTTGCATGCCATGCAAGCGCTCTCCCAGCTGAGCTATAGCCCCACATAAATATGGATTCTTCCCTAAAAGAACAAGTAAACAATCTTAGAGGAGTTTTTAGAACGATAAAAATCGAAGATCAAGAAGAATTTGCATTCAATGAAAAGAATGCCCTCTCGCTCTTTTTAAGAATCATCATCGTTAGAAACACCACCTCCGAGAATATCAGCAACGTCATCATCCTCATCGTCTTCGTCGTGAGACAAAAATGTATCATCGTCATCCCCGAGATCCACATCACTATCCTCCAAATCAGGAAGATCATCATCTTTAGAGTCGTCACCATCCTCTTCAAGAAGCATAAAAGCAGATTTTTCAAGTGCTGTATCAAGCTCTTCCGTATCAACTTCTTCTTCACTATTTGCTTCAGCTGCTGCAACCTCAAAATAAGAACGCGGATAAGAAATCCCTGTATAAGGCGACACAATAGGGTCGCGATTAAGATCATAAAATTTCTTTCCCGTTTCTGGATCAACACGCTTAGTTCCAAGATCCTGTTTTGCCATGAACCATGCCTCTTTGCTTAACTATAATTCCATTAAAAGATAAATTTCATGGTGCTTAATCAAAAAATAATGTCTTTGTCAAAGATAAAAACGTAGTGCTACATGGATTTCCTCATGACGCTTTTCAAAGCATGTGCTAAAGGGAGCGTAATTTAACGAAACGCAAATAGAGATTAAATAGAACTTCTATGCAAAAAGCAATATCCATAACCGCCTACAAATCTACCAGCCTTTCTGGTAAAATTAAAATACCAGGAGATAAATCAATCTCCCATCGGTCTCTTATATTGGGAGGGTTAGCCAGTGGTGAAACACATATTCACGGACTTCTTGAAAGCGATGACGTTCTCAATACAGCAGCTGCTATACAAGCCTTAGGTGCTTGTATTATTAGGAAAAACGGTCTCTGGGTTATTCGTGGAACAGGAAATGGTTGCCTTTTAGCAGCGCAAAGCCCTTTGGATTTCGGTAATTCTGGAACGGGCGCACGCCTCGTTATGGGAATGGCTGGTCCTTATCATATGAAAACAACCTTTGTCGGTGATACCTCTCTCTCCAAACGCCCTATGGGACGTATTCTCGATCCACTACGTTTAATGGGCGTTGAAATTGAAGCAACACATGACGACCGTCTTCCTTTAACGCTTTATGGACCGAAAACGGCTAGCCCGATTCGCTATCGTTTACCAATGGCTTCCGCCCAAGTTAAATCAGCAATCCTCCTTGCTGGACTCAATACCGCCGGCACTACAACTGTTATTGAGCCCATTCTCACACGAGATCATACAGAAAAAATGTTAAAAGCGTTTGGTGCTGAACTTGAGATAGAAACAGATGCTGAAGGTACGCGTTTTATTCATCTTAATGGCCAACCACACCTTACTGGACAAACTCTTGATATCCCAGGCGACCCCTCTTCTGCAGCTTTTCCGCTTATTGCCGCCCTTCTTGTAGAAGACTCCGATATCACCATTGAAAATGTTCTTATCAACAATTCTCGAATGGGGCTTGTCAAAACATTATGGGAAATGGGAGCTCAAATTGAGCTTTTGAACCAACGCCAAACAGGTGGAGAGGATGTTGCCGATCTGCGCGTTCGATCATCAATGCTAAAAGGCGTAACGGTGTCTAAAGAACGCGCTCCATCAATGATTGATGAATATCCTGCTTTGGCGGTAGCAGCAGCTTTTGCGGAAGGCAAAACAGTTATGCTAGGAATTGAAGAATTGCGCGTTAAAGAATCAGATCGACTGTCTGCACTTGCTCAAGGGCTAAAAATAAATCACGTAGAGTGCGAAGAAGGAAAGGATTTTCTCATTGTTCATGGAAAAAACTCCGCAAAAGGACTAGGTGGTGGATACGTCAACACACATCTTGATCACAGAATTGCTATGTGTTTTCTTGTCTTTGGATTGGCATCAGAACAACCCGTTACTATTGACCATAAACAGATGATCGCTACCAGCTTTCCAGAATTTATCCCTTTCATAAAACGGCTTGGGGGAAAAATCGCTTGAAACCTTTTATTATTGCAATTGATGGACCAGCAGCCTCAGGAAAAGGAACATTAGCAAGAAAAATTGCTACACATTATCGTCTTCGTCATCTCGATACTGGTCTTACTTATCGCGGTGTTGCCCAAGCACTTCTAAAACAAAAATTAGCTCTCGATGATGAAAAAAGTGCTCTTGCTTGTGCTAAAGAGCTTGATTTTAATACTTTAAATCTAGCCCTTCTCTCTTCTCATGAACTTGGTGAAGCCGCTTCAAAAATAGCACTCATCCCTACTGTACGCGAAATTCTTGTTGCCAAACAGCGTAACTTTGCTAAAATTTTGCCTGGTAGTGTGCTTGATGGACGTGATATCGGCACTGTCGTCTGCCCCGATGCAGATATTAAGCTTTATGTTCTAGCCAATGTTCAAACACGTGCAAAACGTCGCTATCAGGAGATTTTAAAAATAGGAGCCAAAGCAGATTATTATGAAATCCTAGCTCAACTTGAACAACGCGACAAGCGCGATATAACCCGTGAACACAGCCCGCTTAAACCAGCAAAAAACGCCCACTTGCTTGATACGTCAGAATTGAGTATAGAAACAACATTTGCAATTGCGCGCGCTTTTATTGATCCGATCATAAAAACGCGTATAATTGGATAATGTCGTCAAGGTAATTTCCGGCCAAGCGCTAATCTTTCTTCCTGTTATTGAGGAAAAAGGCAGGGAGTTACCGTGTATTAACACTAACCTAGCGCTTATACCTTTTGCAATTAAGGTATGTATCAGGAGTTCTTATGTCACAATACAATCCCACAACAGCGGATTTCGAAGCTCTTTTAATGGAATCCTTTCAAACTAATGATCTTAATGAAGGATCCGTTGTTAAAGGCCGTGTCATTGCAATCGAGAAAGATATGGCCATTATTGATGCTGGACTTAAAGTCGAAGGACGTATTCCACTCAAAGAATTTGGAGCTAAAGGAAAAGACGGTTCCTTGCAAATTGGTGATGAAGTTGAAGTTTATATTGAGCGCATTGAAAATGCGATGGGTGAAGCTATTCTATCGCGTGAAAAAGCACGGCGTGAAGAAAGCTGGATTCGTTTGGAAGAAAAATTCAATGCCGGCGCACGTGTCGATGGAGTTATCTTTAGCCAAGTAAAAGGTGGTTTTACAGTTGATCTTGATGGTGCTGTTGCTTTCTTGCCCCGCAGCCAAGTTGATATTCGCCCCATTCGTGATGTTTCACCTCTCATGCATAATTCGCAATCCTTTGAAATTTTAAAAATGGATCGTCGTCGTGGTAACATTGTTGTCTCACGTCGTACCGTTTTAGAGGAAAGCCGAGCCGAGCAACGTTCAGAAATTGTTCAAAATCTTGAAGAAAACCAAATTGTTGAAGGTGTTGTTAAAAATATTACCGATTATGGTGCCTTTGTTGATCTTGGTGGGATTGATGGTCTCTTACACGTCACCGATATGGCATGGCGTCGTGTTAACCATCCCTCTGAAGTTCTTACAATTGGTCAAACGATTAAAGTCCAAATTATTCGCATCAATCAAGATACACACCGTATTTCTCTTGGTATGAAACAGCTTGAAAGTGATCCTTGGGAAAGCATCAGCGCTCGATATCCGGTTGGTAAAAAAATTACCGGTGCTGTTACCAACATTACTGATTATGGTGGTTTTGTTGAAATCGAGCCAGGAATCGAAGGATTAATCCATATCTCCGAAATGAGTTGGACAAAGAAAAATATCCATCCAGGTAAACTTCTCTCTACATCACAAGAAGTGGAAGTGGTTGTCCTTGAAATTGATCCATCTAAACGACGTATTTCCCTTGGCTTAAAGCAAACATTTGAAAATCCATGGGTTGCTTTTGCTAATAAATTTCCTGTCAATTCACAAATCGAAGGAGAGGTCAAAAATAAAACAGAATTTGGTCTCTTCATTGGTCTTGAAGGCGATGTCGACGGTATGGTTCATCTTTCTGATCTTGATTGGAATCGTCCTGGTGAACAAGTCATTGATACGTACAATAAAGGTGATATCGTTAAAGCTGTGGTCCTTGATGTTGACGTTGAAAAAGAACGTATTTCTCTTGGAATTAAACAACTTTCCAGCGATAAAGTTGGAGAAGCAGCTGCTGCTGGGGAACTTCGTAAAGGTGCTGTAGTGACATGTGAAGTTACTGCGGTTAATGATAATGGCCTTGATGTGAAATTGATTGACCACAATCTTGAAACAACCATTCGTCGTGCTGACTTGGCTCGTGATCGTGATGAGCAGCGCCCTGAACGTTTCGCAATTGGTCAGAGATTTGATGCCCGCATTACTGCATTCGATAAAAAAACACGTAAGCTTTCAGTTTCTATCAAAGCTTTAGAAATTGCAGAAGAAAAGGAAGCTGTTGCTCAATATGGGTCAACAGATTCGGGTGCTTCTCTTGGCGATATTCTTGGTGCAGCTTTGAAAAAACAAGAACAAGATTAATTGTTAAAACATTTAAACAGTTGTTAAAATTAAGGTCGCCTGTTTTTGGCGACCTTTTTTTTCAAAGAAATTGTCTGTTTGTTTCTTAAATTGTAGAGTCAAAAAATGGCAAATACTCTCAAAGAAAAGCAAAAAGTTCATTTTTTCCTTTAAACTGCTCATTATTAAGATAAAGTGTTCACAGCCTATTAAATATAAAGAAACCGCGTAATTAAATAACAAAGAATATTATGGCACACACAATATCTTTCATGAAGTGTTTTTTTTCTCAAAAAACAGAACACCTCTATCTTACTGAAACCAACTTTCCTATTCGCTCAACTTATAAGCAGCAGAATGAACTCTATAAATTAGGCCATGATATAGCTTCGAAAAGAGAAATCCCACTTCCTGAATATAAAGGAGAAAATAATTTTCACAAAAGGTTGAGGGAAAATGCCAAACTTATTCTCCACGCCTTTCATATCAGCGATGTTGCCGCTCACAATGATGAAACTATTGCACCATCTGCTCAATGGCTCATTGATAATTATTATACCATTGACAAAACTATACAACAACTACGACGTGACTTATCAAAGTCCTTCATCAAGCAACTTCCTCTTTATAAACAAAAAACAGGCATACCACGCATTTTTGCTTTAGCTTGGCTTTATATTGCTCACACAGATAGCGAATTTTCACAAGAAACACTCACAGCTACAATCAATGGATTCCAAAAAGTTTGCGCCCTTGAAATTGGTGAGTTATGGGCGCTCCCTTCTGTCATGCAAATGCTGTTGATTGAAAATGTTCGTCGTCTTTCATTACGTATTGAACAAACACGGTATATGCGTCATCTCGCTCATAAAATAGCTGATAAAATTTCTCTCGCAGACAATGAAACAAAATTACACACCCTTTTTACGCTATATAAACCATTCACTGCCGACTCAACCTTTTCAGCGCATTTATTCTATCGTCTACGTGGTGCATCTATCGATTCAACAACAGCACTCACTTGGCTTGAAAAGCAATTACAGAGCAAAAACAGTAGCTTAGAAATTGCAACAGCCGATGAACATACTCGGCAAGCTTCAGATGGTGTAACCATGGGCAATATTATTCGTTCCCTTAAAGCCATTGATGATACTGATTGGACAATATGGTTTGAAACAGTGAGTTCTGTAGACTTTATTTTGCATGAAAACAGTGATTTTTCCAAAATTGATTCTCACTCACGCAATATCTATCGGCAAGTGATTGAAAAGATTGCGCGCCTTTCACCTCTCAATGAGCTGGAAGTTGCACGAAAAGCTGTAGAGATGACATCCTCTTCCTCTAAAGAGTCCTCTCATCATAATAATCCCTCTGTTGGCTGGTATCTCGTTGATGAGGGACGACATATTCTTGAAAAGGCTTGTGGATACACTCCACCCCTTTTCATAAAATGGATCCAAGCCCTTTGTTGTTCAAAAATAAGAATTATTGCAATTCCTGTTTCTCTTTTAACCTTTGCTCTTTTACTTGCTGTCTACGCTTTCTTAGAGACATCTGGAACAACACCAAGGACAACCTTTCTCTTTACCGCATTGGCGCTTTTTCCTGCTATGGATGCAGCTTTTGCTTTCTTTAACACTGTTGTTTCATGGTTTATGCCATCAAAACAGCTCATTGGTTATGAATATAAAGAAGGTATTCCTAAAAATGCACGTACAATGGTTGTCGTTCCTACTCTCATCACATCACGCGATTATATTGATGAACAAGTGCGCAATCTTGAAATACACTACCTTTCCAATCCCAAAGGCGCCATTCATTTTGCCCTCATTACGGATTGGGATGACTCTTCCTTTGAACAAACACAAGATGATCTTGATCTATTGCATTATGCGCAAAGGAGTATTGATAAACTCAATCATCGTTATCATCGTTATGACATTCCCCTCTTTTTCCTTTTACATCGTCGGCGCCTTTATAATGCTAGCGAAAAATGCTGGATGGGATGGGAACGCAAACGTGGTAAACTTTATGAACTTAATCTGCTATTAAGAGGCGATAAAAACACAAGCTTTTATCCCCCCAATCCACACCTTCCCATGGATTGTCGTTTTGTGATGACTCTAGATTCAGATACACGTCTTACCCCTGAAAGTGTTACAAAACTCGTTGGAAAACTTAACTATCCGCTCAACCATCCCATTTTTGATCCACACAATGGAAAAGTTGTAAAAGGTTATAGCATTTTGCAACCGCGTATTACACCTTCTCTTACAACAGGAAAAGTAACATCAATTCTGCAACGGTTTTTTTCTACCAATCGCGGCATTGATCCTTATGTTTTTGCTGTTTCTGACACTTATCAAGATCTTTTGGGAGAAGGAACTTTCATAGGCAAAGGCCTTTATAATATTGATGCATTTCAACAAGCACTTAAGGGTAAAATTAAAGAAAATACTGTTCTTAGTCATGATCTCTTGGAAGGAGGATATGCACGCACTGCATTAGTAAGTAATGTAGAAGTGATTGAAGATTATCCAACAGCTTATAATGTTGATGTTGCGCGTCATCACCGTTGGATTCGTGGTGATTGGCAACTCTTGCCTTATCTCTTTTCCCCCCATAAAATTAACTCCATTACGCGTTGGAAAATGCAAGATAATCTGCGCCGCTCTCTCACACCACTTATGTGGTTGATCGCAGCAATCACAGGGTGGTCTCTTTTACCGTTAAAAAGTGCAATCATTTGGCAAACATTCTTGCTACTTAGCCTCTTTGTCTCACCAATTTTAGGCGTATTAAAAACTTTTGTTCCCTCCAATATTAATCATTCTTTACGTGGATATCTTCGATTGATTTTGAACAAAAGTATCTTTACGCTAACAAATATATTTCTTAAAACCACGTTTATTGCTCATTCTGCTTATTTTATGACTGATGCAATTGTTCGCACACTCTATCGCATGGGGATTTCAAAACAGCACCTCCTTGAATGGAAAACCTCCACCTCAACAAAAACAATGCCTAATAGTTTGGGTTTCTATATCCTTACAATGTGGCCAGCATCGCTCATTGGTATTCTTGCCATAGCGCTGCCTTTCTCTTTTCATAGTTTTACAAGCTTTCTTGCTTTGCCCTTTGGACTCGCATGGTTTTTTTCACCCTTAATTGCGTGGATTGTCAGCCAACCCTCAACATTTGAAGCTACTCTTCATATATCTTCAGGGGATAAAGAAACCCTGCGATGCATTGCACGACGGACATGGCTCTATTATGCAACCTTTGTTAATGCGCAAAACAATTATTTACCACCCGATAATTTTCAAGAAGATCCAGAACCTCTTGTTGCCCAGCGGACATCCCCTACAAATATTGGAGTTTATCTACTTTCTATTATCGCTGCTCGTGATTTTGGTTGGATTAGTTTTGCAGAGGCTATTACACGCGTTGAATGTACATTACGCTCTCTTGAAAAAATGGAAAAGTTCCGTGGTCATCTCTACAATTGGTATGAAACGGATACACTCAAACCTCTCTTACCAACTTATATATCAACGGTTGATTCAGGAAATCTTGCTGGCCATTTGGTGACGCTCTCTTCAGCCTTAAGTGAATGGGCTGAAAAACCTCATGTTTTTTTTCAAAGTGATCGAGCAGGCTTACGTGATGTTAATGCTATTCTTGAAGAAACTGTCAAAGAGATTCCAGATAATCAATATATTCCACATCCCCTACGTCAACAAATCGAACAACATATCACCAATTTTTATCACTCCATCAGTGTTTTCATCAAAAAACCAGATACAACCACTTTTTACACTACTAACCTTTCTCTCGCAGCCTGTGATATTTTATACTTAATAAAAGAGCTCAATCAAAAAATCCAAACAATAGAATCCGCTCGTGCACTCTCTTGGGCCAAATGTCTTGTAGAAACCTGTGAAGCCCATCATCATGATGCTACTAGCGATTACGACAGTGAAAAACTACGTAAAAAATTAAACACTTTAGCTGTAAAGGCACGACAAATAGCCTTTGATATGAAATTTGACTTTTTAGAACAACCTAAAAGGCATCTTTTGTCCATTGGATATCGTGTTCAAGAAAACAAACTTGATGAAAGCTGTTATGATCTACTGGCTTCAGAAGCCCGCCTCGCAAGTCTTTTTGCCATTGCGAAAGGCGATATAAAAATTAAACATTGGTTCCATCTTGGCCGCCTCCTCGTCCCCATTGGTTGGAAGAGCGCGCTCTTATCATGGTCTGGTTCCATGTTCGAATATCTCATGCCGTCCCTCGTTACGTGCGAACCTTTAGGGTCTCTTTTAGATCAAACTAATAGGCTTATTATTCGTCATCAAATACAATACGCCCATAAACGGAGATTACCTTGGGGTATTTCAGAAGCGGCATTTAACGCTCGCGATCACTTAATGAATTACCAATACGCCAATTTTGGTGCACCAAACCTCGGACTCCAACGTGGTCTCTCACGCAATGCTGTTATTGCTCCCTATGCCAGTCTTCTAGCAGCACAATACGTGCCTACCAAAGCTGTAACTAATTTAAAACGGCTGCGTGATCTTGGAGCTTTAGGTACATATGGTTATTATGACTCTGTTGACTTCACCCCTTCACGCCTGCCAACAGGAAAAAAATACGCTGTTGTGCGTAATTATTATGCGCACCATCACGGCATGTCCATTCTTGCCATTAACAATGTTATTTTTCAAGGGCGGATGCGCGATCGTTTTCACCGTGATCCAATCATTGAAACTGTACAATTATTATTACAGGAAAGAGCTCCACATCAAATTCCCATCATTCATACCAAAGTTATGAATCAAATGCGCAATAACCCTCGAGAATTTGATGATGTCCCTTTGCGCATTATTACTAACCCGCTTCTTAAACCACGTGCAACTTTGCTCTTATCCAATGGTTTTTACTCTGTAATGTTAACCGCTAATGGCTCTGGTTATAGCCGTTGGCATAATTATGCGATTACACGCTTTCTTCCTGATACGACAGAAGATCAACAAGGTACTTTATTCTTCCTCCGTGATACGCATAGTGGACGCTGGTGGTCTGTTACCGGTGAACCAACACGCGTTGTCGAAGAAGAAGCGATCTGCATTTTTACAGATGAAAAAGCTGAATATACGAAAATGGTTGACGGCATTAAATCAACACTTGAATGTCTCATTACATCTGAAGGGTGCGGTGAAGGTCGACGTATTCAACTTATAAATATAACAAACAAAGAGCGCCTCATTGAAGTGACCTCTTATGGCGAACTAGCACTTGCAACAATGGATACGGATTGCGCTCATCCTGTTTTTTCTCGGATGTTTATAGAAACAGAAATTACTGAGGAAAGAAGAACGATTTTTGCCAAAAGGCGTAAACGTTCACCTAGTGACCCTGAGATTCATATTGCCCATTTTGTTACAGATACAACAGATACTCTCCAAGAGGTAGAAGCTGAAACTGATCGCTCCCTGTTTATTGGACGAGGTCGATCTATTCATCGACCTGCGGCATTTGATCAAAATTCTCGTTTTAACAATAGTCAAGGTTGTGTTCTTGATCCGATCATCTCTCTCCGGTGCCGTATAAAAATCCCAGCACATGAAAAAGCAGAACTTATTTTTTGGACTTTTGCTGCCAATACAAAAGAAACACTGCAAAATCATATTAATCATTATCGACAATCTAATATATTCCAGCAAGAATTTTCAATGGCGTGGACACGTTCGCAGGTCTCGCTATATCAGAGTGGCATCAACCTTAAAGAAGCTATTACGTATCAAAAATATGCAACACCGCTTATTTATCCCGACCGAAAATGGAGTCTTTCTCCAAAAATATTAGCAAAAGCTCTCGGTAAACAATCTGATCTTTGGCCCATGTCTCTTTCAGGAGACTACCCTATCTGTCTTCTTAGATTAGATAATAAGGGAGACATAACTGTTTTATGCGAACTGCTTAAAGCACATGAATATTGGCGCATGCGCGGCCTCATTGTTGACCTAGTCATTCTCAATGAACAAGCATGTTCTTATATACAAGATACGCAACGTGCTATTGAATGGGTATGCGAATCTTATCGCCACCACACTCATGACACGAATGAACGCCAACATATTTTTACGCTTCAACGTGATCAAATAAATGACCAAAGCCTTAAGACACTTCTTGCATCAGCACGCATCATTCTTGATGCCCAAAATGGCTCTTTGTTTGAACAGCTCAAACGACTTGATGAGAGTGATTTTGATCTCGCAATCAATAGTCATCAAGAATCTCATTATCAATTAAACTACAAAAAGTGCAACGAGGGAAGACAAGTTACGACACAAACAAAACAAAGCCTTTTTGCTTCCATTGGTCTTATCAGTCATCAAAAAGATTCTATTCTCCCTGTTGATGGACAAGGCCTACAATATTGGAATGGTTATGGCGGGTTTAACCAGCATAACTATTATGTGACACGTCTTCATGGACACACCACCACACCACATCCATGGATTAACGTCATTGCTAACCATAATTTTGGTTTCCATGTTTCTGCTGAAGGTGCACTTTTTACTTGGGCAAACAATAGCCGCGATTATCAATTAACCCCTTGGAGTAATGATCCCATTTCTAACCGTCCAGGAGAAGCACTTTACCTTGTAGATCGCTTATCTTTAAAACGTTTCTCGCCTGTTTCTGCCGTTGAATGTAATGAAAATGTTATCTATGAAGCTTGCCATGGTTTTGGATTCTCAACCTTTAAATCTACCCATTCAGAGATCACATTAGAACTTACTCATACACTCGATCGAGAAAAATCGGCTCGCCTTTCACGTCTCATCCTTAAAAATGAAGGAAAGAAACCGCGATACTTACGTCTTTACAATTATGTTGAATGGGTGTTAGGAAACATTCGTACAAAATATGCACCTTTTATACTTGCCTCTTATGATCCCAAACGTGGTGCACATTTTATTCAAAATCCCTATCATATCGAAAAATCTCAACACGTAGCATTTTTATCCGCATCCGAAATACCATCTAGCACCACCACCAATCGCACTGAGTTTATCGGGCCAACAGGAACAGTTACACATCCTCACGCAATCCGTAAAGCCGGCGCCCTTTCAAATACGGTTGAAACAGGATGTGATCCTTGTTCAGCATTAGCCTATGATATTGATCTTCTCCCAGGACAAAAAAAAGAAATCGTTTTCTATCTTGGTAGTGCTGAAAATATACAAGAGGCTGAAAAATTACTAGACCAAGTACGTGCAAGTGATTTTGAAATTCTGCTCACACAACAAAAACAACAATGGAGTCATTTTGTTTCCCCCCTCCAAGTAAAAACACCTGATCCCTCTTTTGATATTATGGTCAATCATTGGCTTCCTTATCAAGTCTATGCTTGTCGCATGATGGCGCGCGCAGCTTTTTATCAAGCGAGTGGTGCATTTGGCTTTCGCGACCAATTGCAAGACAGCTTGTCTTTGTTATTGCTAGAACCAAAACTAGCGCGTGAACAATTGTTAAATGCTGTAGCGCATCAATTTCCTGAAGGTGATGTACAGCATTGGTGGCTCCCTCATACCAATGCTGGTGTTCGCACACACATTTCTGATGATATCGTCTGGCTTGCTTATGGAACAGCTCTTTATGTCAACACGACTGGCGACTACGCATTTCTCGATACTCCAATCACTTTCATTGAAGGAGCTGCTCTCAACGATGGACAACACGATGCTTATTTTCAACCCACACAATCTTCAAAAATTGCAACGGTCTATGAACATTGCGCTTTAGCTTTAGACCTTGCCATAAAGCGCTGTGGACAACACGGACTTCCGCTTATTCTCGGCGGTGATTGGAATGATGGCATGAATTTGGTAGGCATTGAAGGGAAAGGCGAAAGCACTTGGTTAGGGTGGTTTCTTGGAACCACGCTAAAAGCATTCATCCCCCTTGCTCAAAGCCGTGGCGATAACAGCCATATGCAATCATGGAGTGCACACCTTAAACGTCTGACGAATGCTCTAGAAAACCACAGTTGGGATGGCGCTTGGTATCGACGAGGGTATTTTGATGATGGAACCCCTCTCGGTTCTAAAATAAATGATGAATGCCAAATTGATACTATTGCTCAATCTTGGGCTGTCATTTCTCAAATGGCATCTCTTGAGCGTCAAAAACAAGCAATGGCATCCATGCTTGAACATCTGTGTGATGAAGACGGCGGACTTATACGTCTTTTCTGGCCACCTTTTGATAAAAGTATTCTGGAACCTGGTTATATTAAAGGCTATCCTCCTGGAATACGAGAAAATGGTGGTCAATACACGCATGGTGCTATTTGGAGCATTTTAGCGCTTGCTGAAATGGGTGAAAGGGACAAAGCCTATAGTTTGTTTTCTATGATCAATCCCATTACCCATGGGCAAAATCCTGAAACTTATCGTGTTGAACCTTATGTCATGTCCGCAGATATTTACGCTACCCAACCACGTCGTGGACAAGGTGGTTGGACATGGTATACAGGTTCAGCAGGCTGGTTCTACCGCGCGGCAACCCAAAACATTCTTGGAATTAATCGTCAAGCTAATCAATTATTTTTACGTCCAAATTTGCCTTCCTTATGGCCAGAATACGAAGCAAAAATGAAGTTTCATGATGCTGTTTATACCATTAAAGTGAAATGGGGATCTGAAAATACACTCAGTATTAATGGTAAAAAATATGCCAAGGTTCACGCAGGAATAAAGTTAAAAAAAACGGGAAAATATGAAATCATACGTATTGTTAAATCTTAAAAACAGAAAAATGAAACGGATTTTTTATTCTTGCCCAAAACCATAGAGTTGTTATCGTCCCTGTATTCCCTATATTGATCGTGTTGGTGTACAGTAATTTTAGATTCCACAAGACTGAAAGAAAAAGGGTTATGAATCATCCAGATATTGCGAGACGTGTTTATAATCATACTTGGAAACTTGATCCTATTATTCGTTCACTTTTGGATACGGATTTTTATAAACTTCTTATGGTACAAATGATTTGGGGGCTTTATCCAAATGTTAATGTTACTTTCTCCCTCATAAACCGTACCAAAACAATACGTCTCGCCGATGATATTGATGAGGCTGAATTGCGTGCTCAACTTGATCACGCCCTCAGTTTGCGCTTTACAAAAAAAGAAATGATCTGGCTTGCTGGTAATACATTTTATGGACGCAAACAAATTTTCGAACCAGATTTTCTTCATTGGCTCGAGAACTTTCAACTGCCAGAATATGAACTCACCCGCAAAGATGGCCAATATATCCTCCATTTTCATGGTTCGTGGTCCCATAGCTCGATGTGGGAAATCCCCGCCCTTGCTATTATCAGTGAATTACGTTCACGTGCTGCTATGAAAAAACTAGATCGTTTTGCTCTTGATGTGCTTTATGCACGTGCTAAAGCAAAAATGTGGAGTAAAGTTGAGCGGCTTAAAAAATTGCCTGATATTAAAATATCTGATTTTGGTACAAGGCGTCGTCATTCTTTTTTATGGCAACGCTGGTGCGTTGAAGCATTAAAAGAAGGTATTGGCGATTCTTTTACTGGGACTTCCAACGTTCTTCTCGCCATGGATACAGATTTAGAAGCTCTTGGAACCAATGCACATGAATTGCCCATGGTCATTGCTGCTCTTGCTAATAACGATAACGAATTGTGCAAAGCACCTTATAAAGTTCTGCAAGATTGGAACCGTTATTATGGTGGAAATCTTCTCATTGTTTTGCCTGATACCTTTGGTACAGAAGCATTTTTATGCAATGCACCAGATTGGGTGGCTGATTGGACAGGTTTCAGACCTGATAGTGCTCCACCCATTGAAGGTGGCGAACGCATTATCCAATGGTGGAAAGAAAAAGGAAAAGATCCACGCGAAAAATTATTGATTTTTTCTGATGCCCTTGATGTCAATACTATTGAAAAAACTTATCATCATTTCCACGGGAGAGTGCGTATGAGTTTCGGATGGGGAACAGATCTTACCAATGATTTTGCAGGTTGTGCACCCCAAGAAATTGCAACCTTTGATGCTCTTTCCCTTGTTTGTAAAGCCACTCATGCCAATGGTCGACCAGCTGTAAAACTCTCGGATAATCCTGAAAAAACCATCGGTAATCCGCAAGAAATAGAACGTTATCTCAATTTTTTTGGTAATCAAAAACGTGTTGCCATACCTATAAAAACTTAATCATAAGCTTATTTGTATAAAATTAAATACAAACGGCTATAAAATCAATTACTGATGGATACTAGTCAGCTGATGCAGACTCTCTCAGCATTAACAAAATAGTGTAGTGCTTCTCTATCAATGTAATCTATCATTGCTGATCAAAGTAATTTTACGAGCGTACTTGATTAAGGTGTTATATAATCCTCTCTGCTCATAAAATTGTTTCACGAATATATCATTCTATCTCATGAACCCTCTAAAAAACTTATTATCTCATATACATCCTTGGTATGGAAACGTTAACTAAATTTGAGAGTGGAAAATCTCTGTCAATAAATCTAACGCACTAGCAAAGATAAAAAGAGCATTTGATTCATAAAGCTTTTTATTTCTGTCATTATGAAGATGGACGCGTCACAATATAAATGGCTATCAACAATAAAACAGCCGCAACCAACAAAGCAAACCACAAAGCAGGGTGCAGCATCATCAAAAATGATAAAAAGCCTCCCGCCATACTCACCACCGCAAAAACTTTAATTAATGGTGGAATAGCTCTCTTTTCTTCCCATTGCTTAATAGGCGGACCGAAAACGCGGTGATTATTCAACCAATGATGAAAACGTGGTGATGAACGCGCAAAACACCATGAAGCAACTAACAAAAAGGGTACGGTTGGCATAATAGGGAGCACTATGCCGATGATACCCAATATAACCATTGCCCAACCCACTACAGACATGAAGATACGCAAAGGGTGAGATGTAGTAAAATCTTTTTTCATCTTCTAGCACCATTTTCCTCTACGAAAAGTCATAATATATTACACGCTTTGGTACACAACCACTTCTCAATACTATTTCACTCATAAGCGTATTTTTCGGTAATTACTCCTCTCAACGCGTAGAACAACTTACGCAATATGATAATCATTTTAAAAGTTTCAAGAAAGCAAAATAAATTGTTGGGAAAACAAAAAATAAAAAGGCTGCAGAATAAATCAATGCAGCCTCTCAATTACGAATGCAGTGTTGGGGGGAGAATACATACTGCATCCATCTGCTAGACATTAGGAGGAAAACAGCCTAGCACCACGCCTTCTAGTTAAAACAAGCATAAGAGACAATAGACAAAAACGCATGTCTGCTATGCACGAACTTTATTACACTTAAATTTCCTGAACTGTAACTCGGCGAAAAAAAGTCGATGTAAAAATAGTGATAAAAATCAAAGTCAAAATCAACACAATCGTGGAAGCAGAATCAGAACCAAGAAATAAACTTAGATAAACTCCTAAAAAACCAGAAAAAGCGGCAATAAATATAGCAATCACCAACATAAAAGAAAACCGCTTTGTGACAAGATAAGCAATTGCTCCCGGTGCTATCAATAAAGAAATAACGAGAACAATCCCAACGGCTTTCAAAGCTGCAACGATCGTGAGAGAAATCATTGTTAAAAGAGTGTAGTGGAGTACTGATATACGCAACCCCATTGCACGACCTTGAACTGAATCAAAAATATACAGCATAAAATCGCGCCATTTCGCTCCTAAAATAAAGGTAACAGCAGCAGAAATTATCGCCGTCTGCGTGATATCAAGCCAGTTAACACCCAAGAGATTACCAAATAGAATATGATTTAAGTCTAAGCTACTATAAATGGATGTTGCCAAAACAAGCCCCAAACCAAACATAGACGAAAAAACAACACCCATCACCGTGTCCTGCTTGATACGGCTATTGCTCCCTAAAAAACCTGTTGTAAGAGCACAAACCATACCTGCAATAAAAGCACCACAAGCAATCAAGGTCATTGTAACATTCTCTGGGCGCACTTGCTGAAACCAAACAAATGGCAAAGAAGTCAAAACTGTTATCACCCACGGTGTCGCCATGTAACCAAGCACAACACCAGGAAAAACCGCATGAGAAATTGCATCGCCTAAAAGCGCCCATCCTTTCAAAATAAGAAAACAAGAAAGCATCGCCATTGGAACAGAAAGGATTATGACAATAAGCATGCCCTTAAGCATAAAAGAAAACTGAAAAGGAAGTAGTAATTGATCAATCATGATAACATCACACCTTTTTTTGCCGCATTTATACGTAAGCGTGCCGCTATAAACCCATGTTTAGGAGCAAAAATGAAAGCTAAAATAAATAGAAATGCTTGAAAAAGTACAACAACGCCACCCGTTTGTGCATTCAAAAAATAACTCACATAGACACCTAATACACTTGTGAATGTCCCAATTATAACTGCAATAACTAAAACATTCACAAAACGGTCACTTAAAAGATAAGCTGTTGCTCCAGGCGTCACCACAAGACAAATGACCAAAAACGCTCCAACTGTTTGCATAGCAGCAACAGTACAAGCGGCAAGCAATGTGAAAAAAAGTATCTTTAAAAACTTTACGTTTAATCCAATAGCGCGTGCGTGCGTCTCATCAAATAAAGAAACAAGGAGATCTTTCCATTTCAAAAGCAATATAAGCAAAGAAAAAAAACCAATAAAAGCCAATTGTATAATATCTGACGAGCTAACTGCTAAAATATTTCCCAAAACAATCGTATCAATATTAACGGCCATTGGTTTTAATGATTTGAGAAACAAGCCAAAAGCAAAAAAGGAAGAAAAAATGAGACCAATAATAGTATCTTCTTTCAGTTTTGTCCGGTGATTAAAAAAGAGCATCGCTGCCGCAGCAAGACCACCAGAAAAAAATGCTCCAAGAGAAAAAGGTAACCCTAGAAGATAAGCCCCTGCTACTCCAGGTACAATCGAATGGGAAAGTGCATCACCAATAAGCGACCAACCTTTCAACATCAAAAAAGCAGAAAGAAAAGCGCACACACACCCCACCAATCCCGAAACCCACATCGCATTAACCATATATTGATAGCTCAGCGGTTCAAGCAACCAAGACATCATGCTACGTGCTCCACTTTTTCAATATTCTCGAAAATTACAGATTGTTTTCCTGCCGTGAAAACATTATTTTTTTTTGCGTTTTGAAAATCAAAAATATGATGGTGTAAAGCACCACCAAAAGTTTTCTCAAGATTTTCTTTTGTAAAGACAGTTTCAGTTAATCCAGAAGCCAAAACCGTTCCCTTTACTAAGACAGTGTGATCACAAAATTCACGAACAGAGCCTAAATTGTGGGTAGAAACTAATATCACAGCTCCTTCTTGACGCAGGTCTTGCAACAAAGCAATAATCTTATCTTCCGTTGTGACATCAACCCCTGTAAACGGCTCATCTAACAAAATAGCTTTTGCCTGCTGTGCAAGAGCACGTGCCAGAAAAACACGCTTTTTCTGCCCACCAGAAAGTTCACCAATTTGGCGCTTAGCAAATGGCAACATATCGACACGTTCCAATGCAACACGGACAGCCTCATAATCTCGTGCCCGCGCATAGCGAAAGAAATTCATGTGACCATACCGCCCCATCAAAACAACATCTTCAACGAGAACAGGAAAATTCCAATCAACATCTTCACTCTGAGGAACATAAGCAATAAGATTTTGTTTTAAAGCCGTATCAACAGGCAAACCAAAAATGCGAATTTTTCCTTTGGATGGTCGCACAAATCCCATAATAGCTTTAAATAATGTTGACTTACCTGATCCATTAACGCCAACCAATGCTGTAATGGAACCTGTCGGACTCTCAAAATTCACATCGCGTAAAGCTGTATGCCCATTACGATAAGTTACCGTTACCTCTTGAGCAAATATTCCAGATTCTGTCATCAACCTTTTACTCCATCTAATAACGCATTGCTAATACGCCCGCTTGTGACACGTAATAAATCAATATAAGTTGGGACCTCACCATCTTTTTCACTCAGAGAATCAACATAAAGAACACCGCCGTATTTAGCTCCCGTCTCTCTCGCAACCTGTTTAGCAGGCGCAGGAGAAATAGTGCTCTCAGAAAAAACTGCTTTGATATTGTGTTTGCGAACCATGTCAATAACATGCTTAACTTGCTGTGGCGTCCCTTGCTGATCAGCATTAATTGGCCATAGGTAGAGTTCTTTCAGATCAAAATCACGTGCCAAATAGCTAAATGCGCCCTCACTTGTCACAAGCCAACGCTTGTCTTGCGGTACTGATTCCAATTCAGCCTTGATTGGATCAATCGTTGCGCGAATCTTCTGCTTATAAACTTCAGCATTTTCTTTATAAGTAGCAGCATGCTCGGGATCATACTTTACAAAAGCGTCACGAATATTATCGACATAAATCAAAGCAGAGTTCGGCGACATCCATGCATGAGGATTTGGCTTACCGCTGAAAGGTCCTTCACCAATTTTAATTGGCACAATGCCTTTTGAAACAACAACACTTGGAACATCCTTGATATTTTGAAAAAACTTTTCAAACCAAAGTTCTAATTCTAATCCATTCCACAATACAAGGTTTGCACCTTGGGCGCGCATAAGATCGCGAGGTGTAGGTTGATATTCGTGAATTTCAGCACCTGGTTTGGTGATGGATTCAACATCAGCTGCATCACCTGCTACATTACGCGCCATATCAGCAATGATCGTGAATGTCGTAACAGCTTTAAATTTGCCAGCACCAAAAGCGAAATTGGGTGTAAAAAAAATAACAATTCCCAAAAATACGGTACAAAATGTTTTTACGTTCATTGATCCTCTCTTTATTGCCAATGATTTGCATTATCATTTAGAGATAACAGTTATCTTCAACATTTGCAATGAAGGATTCTGACAAAAAATAACTTTTCAAGATATTTAAAAACATTCTTTACTACTTTGAAAAGACTAATGATTTAAAGAAAATCTGCTTTGTACGGAAAATTTTTTTCAAAGAGCTCTATAGATCCTGAATGCCAAAAAAGAGGGAGCACTTTTGAGTACTCTCTCTTTATAAAATAACCTAATAGAAGAGAAGAAGACTTAACAGCGCAAACATGCATCTGTCACCTTAGTGACATTTTCTACCACTTTCAAAGCAAGCTCTTCTAGATCTTCATCCGTTAAGGTCCGTTCAATGGGTTGAATAGCGACTTCAATCGCAACAGATTTTTTATCTTCACCAAGGCTTGAATCTTCAAAAATATCAAAAACCTGCACTGAATGAATAAGTTTTTTATCCGCTCCACTTGCAGCACGTACGATAACAGAGGAGGCCACTGTTTTATCAACCACAAATGCAAAATCACGCCGCACTATTTGAAAAGGTGATAGTTTCAATGGAGAACGACTTTTGGTTACCCTTTTCTTGGACTCCGGAATTTTATCAAGAAAAATTTCAAACCCACATAAAGGACCACTTACATCTAACTTTTCCAATGTAGCAGGATGAAAAACGCCAAAAAAACCAAGAATAATTTTTGATCCAAGCTTCATAACCCCTGAACGACCAGGATGATACCAATTAGGTGCTCCAACTCCAATTTGAATCTTGCCTATATCCATACCGCACGCTTCTAAAACAGCCAATGCATCGGCTTTAGCATCAAAAACATCAACTGTTGCAGCATCACCATGCCAAAAACGCCCTGCTCCTTCAAATCGTTCTGTTCCTCGGCGAATCCCACCAGCAACACATTGCTGTTTATCAGGTGTATCGCCTTCATAGATGCTGGACACCTCAAACAAAGCAAGATCTGGAAAACCACGATCAGCATTGCGCTGTGCTGCCATCAGTAAACTAGGTAAAAGAGAAGGACGCATCACGGACATGTCAGCAGAAATAGGATTTACTAATTTAAGCTGTTCTTGACCACCACCAAAAGCAAAAGCCTGACTTTCAGAAATAAAGGACCATGTCACGGCCTCCTTCATACCACGATGCGCTAAAGCTAAACGCGCAACACGTGAATGAACCTGTGCGCCTGTGAAAACTGGATCTTTTCCTGCTGTAAAATCTGCTAACGGAATGGGTTTAATTTTATCCAACCCATAAATCCTCATCACTTCTTCTACTAAATCAGCTTTATCAGCAATATCAGGACGCCATGTCGGCACTTTAATGGTAACCACATCTCCTTCCCCTTCAATACGAAATCCAAGCTGTATCAAAATAGTAATGGCTTGTTCACGCTCTATTTCTAAATTTGTCAAACGCTTCATTTCAGAAAAAGGAAAAGCGATTTGTTTGATTTCTGGTTGCTGATAACCAACAATCTTCGTCTTGGATACCTCACCACCGCAAAGGCGTAAGACTAATTCTGTTGCAATCTCAAGCCCTTTTTCCATAAAAGTCGGATCAACACCTCGCTCAAACCGATAACGCGCATCACTGATAAGTCCTAATGTACGTCCCGTCTGCGCAATACTCTTTGAATCCCAAAGTGCTGACTCAATAATAACGCGACGCGTCTTCTCATCACAGCTCGTTCTTTCACCACCCATAATACCGGCAATCGAAACAACTCCCTCTTCATCTGCGATGACACAATCTTTGACACCCAAATTATAAATTTTTCCATTAAGCGCTTGAAGTTGTTCACCTTCACGACCACAACGTACACTCAAGTTCCCTTTAATCTTATCTGCATCAAAAACATGAAGCGGACGACCAAGATCAAAGCTTATGTAATTGGTCATATCAACCAACGCATTAATAGGTCTCAAACCAATTGCACTCAAACGCTGCTGCATCCATTGCGGTGACGCCCCATTTTGAACATTACGTACTTCACGCCAAGCAAAACCTAAACATAGCGATGAGCCTTGCGAAAA
This sequence comes from Bartonella taylorii 8TBB, assembly GCF_902825155.1. GTDB lineage: Bacteria > Pseudomonadota > Alphaproteobacteria > Rhizobiales > Rhizobiaceae > Bartonella > Bartonella taylorii_A. The sequence goes on along the minus strand of NZ_CADEAG010000001.1, from coordinate 413,489 downwards.
ATCTAAAGAAACATGAAGCAGTGTTTCAAAAGAAGCGTCAAATTGTGGGAACGATAATTCTTTTAATCGCCCGATTCCAGTAGCTGCTAAATCACGCGCAATACCGCGAACACCTGTGCAATCAGAACGATTGGGAGTTAAACCAATATCAATGACTGGATCATCTAAACCTGCATAAGCAGCGAATGAACCTCCTATAGTCGCATCCTCTGGGAGTTCGATAATTCCATCATGCTCACTTGATAATTCAAGCTCTGCTTGTGAACACATCATCCCGAAACTTTCAACCCCACGAATTTTGCCTACAGACAAGGTCACATCAAGTCCCGGCACATAAGTGCCTGGCAATGCAAGAACACCAACAAGTCCAGCACGCGCATTTGGTGCCCCACAAACAATTTGCATAGACGTACCAGACCCCGTATCTACCGATAAAATCTGTAATTTATCTGCGTCAGGATGTTTTGTTGCTGTTAAAACTTTTGCAATCACAAAACCTTTTAAAGAAGAACGGTCATCAACATGATCAACCTCAAGACCGATCGCCGTTAGTTTATCGCAAATTTCATTCAAAGATGCATCTGTCTCTAAGTGATCTTTTAACCAAGACAATGTAAATTTCATTTTAAAACCTCACATCAACGCTATGATAAGATCACACATTATTTAAAGCAGGAAAAAAAGCAGGCATATCAAAACAACGAAAGCCGTAATGATCTAACCAACGCAAATCAGCATCAAAAAAGGCCCGCAAATCAGGCATACCGTATTTCAACATGGCAATGCGATCAATGCCCATTCCCCACGCAAATCCCTGATATTCATCGGGATCTAAACCAACATTCTTCAATACATTAGGATGCACCATTCCGCATCCTAAGATTTCCAGCCAATCCTGTCCTTCACCGAATTTTACTTCTGAACCAGAACGGTCACACTGGATATCCACTTCCATAGATGGTTCGGTAAAAGGAAAAAAAGAGGGACGAAAACGCATCTTCACAGATGAAACTTCAAAAAAAGCTTTACAAAAAGTCTCATGAAGCCACATCATATGTGCAATGGTAGAGTTTTTATCAATCACAAGACCTTCCACCTGATGAAACATCGGTGAATGAGTCGCATCTGAATCCATACGGTAAGTTTTTCCAGGAATAATGATACGTATGGGTGCTTTTTGTTTTTCCATCGTACGAATTTGCACGGGTGATGTATGGGTGCGCAATAATTTGCGCTCTCCTGCTTTATCGACTTCAAAAAAGAAGGTATCATGCATTTCACGCGCTGGATGGCCTTCAGGAAAATTCAATGCTGTAAAATTGTAATAATCTGTTTCAATATCTGGTCCTTCCGCAAGTGAAAAACCCATATTCGTGTAAATAGCTATAATTTCTTCAATCACCTGTGAGATAGGATGAATACGCCCCCGTTCTATAGGTGAAGAACGAACAGGCAAGGTTACATCAACCGTTTCGCTAACAAGACGCGCATCTATTGCTTGCTTTTTAAGAAGATCACGTTTTCGCGCCCATAACTCTAAAACACGATTTTTTAACCCATTAAGAGCAGGCCCCATTTTATGACGTTCTTCAGCGGTCATCTTCCCTAATGTTTTTAATTTTTCAGAGATGCTCCCTTTTTTGCCTAACGCCGCAATACGCACTGCTTCAAGTGCCTGTTCATCCCCCGCCGCTTCTAAAGCTAAACAAATTTCTTGTTCCAGACGCTCAACATCGCTCATCTTTTTGCCTATGTTTTTAATAAAAAAAACCCGCACTCGTAAAAACCAGTACGGGACCCTGAATAAATGAATGCTTTAAGAGAACACGACTGGCTTACTTGACAGCACCTTCAAAAGCATTAGGCGTCGTGTCTTTTAAATATTCCAAAGCCTTCTTTGCACTAGCTACTAAAGTAGAAAACGCTTCTGTTTCGTGAACTGCTATATCTGAAAGAACTTTACGATCAACCTCAATACCAGCCTTCGATAAACCATCAATAAAGCGCGCATAAGTCAAACCTTCTGCACGAACAGCGGCATTAATTCTCTGAATCCACAAAGCACGGAAAGTACGTTTTCTATTTTTGCGATCACGATAAGCATACTGCTTTGAACGATCAACCGCCGCTTTAGCTGCACGAATAGTATTTTTGCGCCGGCCATAAAAACCTTCAGCCTGTTTCAAAACTTTTTTGTGCTTAGCGTGCGCTGTCACACCTCTTTTTACACGTGCCATGTAATAATCTCCTAAAAATCAAAAGCGTAAGGTTTAAACACCATTTGGCAAATAATGCTGAATAACTTTTTTAGCATCTTGTTCGCATAAAACCATCGTTCCACGGGCATCGCGAATAAACTTATTTGAACGCTTAATCATACCGTGACGTTTGCCTGCAGCTGCTACTTTAACTTTGCCTGACGCAGTGATCTTAAACCGCTTCTTAGCGGACGACTTGGTCTTCATCTTGGGCATTTTGCTACTCCATACAATTTATTTATTCAAGTGGATCTATTCATTCAAGCGGACCAACGCGGACTAACACTTGAACAAGCATTTAAACAGCCACGGCATGCCCTGCCGGGCGGCTCTGATAGCGTTTTCATAAGCTAGTATACACGAAATAGCAAGACCATATCAAAAAAAAATCGGAGGCCCATTGCCTTGAACTTCAACCAAAGGTGCTGGAATTGCATTTGTTTTGATGGCTGCTTTACACAGATCAGCAATAATACATTGCGTACATTGTACTTTACGGGCTTGGCAAATATAACGCCCATGTAAAATAAGCCAATGATGCGCATGACGAAGATAATGCACTGGTATAATCCTTAGTAACTTTTCTTCAACAATCTCTGGTGTTTTGCCAGACGCTAAACCAAGGCGGTTTCCAAGGCGAAAAATATGCGTATCCACCGCCAGTGTAGACTGACCAAAAGCAACATTCAAAACAACATTAGCGGTTTTACGCCCTACTCCAGGAAGTGCCATAAGTGCTTCACGTTTATCAGGCACTTGACCACCATAGTGATCAATTAAAAAGTTGCAAAGTGCATAAACATTACGCGCTTTTGCACGCCAAAGACCAATTGTACGAATATGACGTGCAATTTCTTCTTCTCCTAATGCAACCATTTTTTCCGGTTGATCAGCGAGGCGAAATAATTCTTTTGTCGCTTTATTAACGCTCGTATCTGTAGCTTGAGCCGAAAGAACAACCGCAACCAAAAGAGTAAAAACATTGGTATAGATAAGATCACTCTTAGGAAGCGGGCGTTGAACAGAAAAACGACGAAATATTTCTTCAATTTCGTCTTTGCTATATAATATTTTGACAGATTTTCGTGTCTGTAATAATTCTATTTTTCTTTGAATCATTGAACTCTTTTATCTTCTCTCTTGAAGTTGTCATCCACACTCGCCATATTGAGAGAGATGTAGCGAGCAATTTGTTATAGAGCTTGGTTAAGTAGAGCCGCTTTGAAGAGGACACTCACAATGACACATGTGACGCCTTTCTCCAATCCCTTTCTTTTAGGATTTGAAACAATAGAAAAAACATTGCGACGTATTGGTAAAGCTGATGAGGCTTATCCAGCCTATAATATTGAACGTTTGCACAAAAACGATGACACAAACCATATACGCATAACTTTGGCTGTTGCTGGATTTAAAGTCAATAACCTTAGTATCCTGCTCGATGACAATCAACTGATCATTCATGGTAAACAAACAGATAGCCAAAATCATCAATATTTATATCGCGGTATAGCCGCACGCCAATTCCAACGCATCTTCGTTCTCGCTGAAGGAATGCATGTTACAAATGCCGAGTTGAAAAATGGTCTCTTATCAATTAACCTACATCAACCAAAATCAAAAAAACAAACGGTACAGATTCCGATCAACTGTAGTAGTGGTGAGTAATACAAATTAAGGCGTAAAGGAGTAGTGAAATGGGAGAGCACAAACAGAACCTGCCGTTGCAAGATACAGCCCACTCTGATACGGGGCAAATTGCTTATTTGAAAAAGGTTTGTACAGATGATCTGGCTAAAAATTTTCCAGATCTTCCACCAATGACCCCAGGCATTACAATATGGGCTCTCTTTGGTGAAACAGGCTATCCAATCATTTTATCCGACGAGCGTTCTATCGCTCTTGCAGGAGCTAATGAGCATGAGCTACAAATTGTGACTCTGCACTAGATTGTTGCACCAAAAATAATGAAAGCATCTTTATGAAGCTATCAATATTGTATAGGAAAGCACAACAATAAACCTTTGTATGGGTAAATTGGAAGCAGATCATTCCAGTGAGGTATCGTAATTTTTTTAATAAAAAAGCGCAGTTGTATCTAACTTCCTACTATCCCTCTCATACACTATCAATCTTTTGAGCGATGGTATCTGCTTTTTCTTTTCTTTGATATTCTACTGTCTTGTTTCTATAAAAAAAGGTCTTTGTTGATTGATACTCTTTGAATCTGTTCTGTTATCGGCATTTATAGTGAACTATTTATCTCTTGAGAGGGCGTTTCTTTTTAATAAAGGTTTTGATAAAAAAATCCTCCTCATAATATTCTTAAATGCATTGGAAGATTCCTAGTCATCTGGATTTATTCAACTCGTGTAATCAGAAAAACCATACTTGTTCACTCGAGGCATAATAAATTCTGTGTTTAAGTCTATTCCAAAACCAATCTAATCCCTGCTTGCAGATATCCTCCTTTAACGCCACCCACATGCCTTTAATTGTTGTTCATATTGTCTAGATATTCTTGCCATGCGCTGTGCCGCTTGTGCAAGTGCGCTACTACTTGCTTGCCCCCTACTGCGCGCATAAGCACCATGCCCCATATGATAATTTAAATAAAGGCTATACGCATCATCAAACCTCACACCATTGCGTTGGACACTTTGGCGATGGTACCAAGCAACAAAATCAGCGGCATCTGCAAAATTAGTCCGCCATGCAAAAGACCGTCCCGTAGAACGGAGATACATTACCCATGTACTGTCAAGCGCTTGAGAATAACCATATGCTGTCGATCGGCGTTTCCATGGAATAAAACCAAAAAGTTTTGTGCGTGGAGGACGTGCATTGTAACGAAAATTCGATTCCATCTTAATGGTTGCAAGAATAATCGGCATAGGAATCCCATAGTGCATTGCTGCGCGTTGAGCAGCTTTTCCCCAATTATCAAAAAAACTATTTTTTTGTGCTAAAACAGCGCAAGCATTGTTTGTATAGATTGGGGAGGTTGTTGCACATCCCTCTAGCAGAAACACCAATGCCCCCAAAAACAAAAAGCGCCGCATATCTTTTCTTCCTCTCATTAGGAAATTAATGAGATATAGATACTAAAAAATTATTACCAACCAATAAAGAATATGGACATACTTGTAATTACTGGGAGCCTTGTTTTACTCCTCATCCACCAAATGTAATTTTTGAGATGGAATAGAGGTTGTCATTTTCGTTGGCTCAAAGCTGTTCTCTTTTAACTCAAAAGTTTCGATGCGATTAGCTCGTTTCATAATTTTGGAAGATGATATTAAAATACCCTCTATATCTTCACCCGCTTTGTAAAAATGCTTTTGTAACGCACGAACACGCGTATCCATTCGTCCAAAATCTTCCATTAATTTTGCTACTTCTGACTGAATCAAATGCGCTTGTTCACGCATCCGCGCATCTTTCATAATAGTTTGTACAACCTGAACAGATAACATCAACAAAGATGGTGATACAATAATCACATGTGCTCGATTGGCTTTTTGTACCAATGGCTCAAAATCTTCATAAATTGTTGCAAAAACCGATTCCGAGGGTACAAAGAGAAAAGCGGTATCATGGGTTTCTCCAGGAATTAAATATTTCTGTGCAATATCGCGAATATGAACTTCCATGTCAGTACGGAATTGGCGTTCTGCTTCCTGACGCTCTTGCGCTGATGTTGCTTTACGCATGGCATTCCACGCTTCTAGAGGAAATTTTGCATCAATCACAAGAGATGGTCCTTTATTCGGCATGTAAATGAGGCAATCTGGGCGCTTTCCATTAGAGAGAACTGCCTGAAAAGCATAAGCATTTGTTGGTAGGGCATCGGCAATAATTGCTTCCATCCTCCCCTGACCAAAAGTGCCACGTGTCTGCTTATTGCTTAAAATAGCCTGTAACTGAACAACCTGCCCTGTAAGCGACTGAATATTATTTTGCGCCGCATCAATTACCGCTAAACGTTCTTGCAAACGAGCCAAATTTTCATAAGTAGATTTGGTCTGCACCTGAAGCGTTTGACCCAAATTGGCTGTCATCCCATTGAGTTGCTCACTGAGTGACTTATTCAATTCAGCCTGCCTTTGACCAAAAATTTCTGCCATAGTCTGCATTCGCCCTTGCATTTCAGCTTGTGTCTTTAGCAATGTAGCCATCTGCATTTGTGCTTCACGGGCACGTTCAGCAGTTTTATTTTCCCAAAGTGCCTTTTTCCGATGAGAATGTATCAGCATAAAAAATGTTAAGCAAATGAGTATCAGTAAAAGTAGAGCACTCAGTTTAGCAAAAGACTCATTAGTGAGTATAAAAGAAAAAAACGAATCAAACATACCAAATAATATAATCCTCTTATCATAAAAAAAGCGCACGAATCCGTTATTCAATATTGACCCATAACAAACCATTGATTAATCTATACTTATGCCAATTAAATCTTTAATTACTTTACCTGATCCGGTTTTACGGGAAGTCTCCAAACCCGTAGAGCATATTGATTCAACTCTCCAAAAGCTTGCTGATGATATGTTGGATACGATGTATAATGCCCAAGGCGTTGGCCTTGCTGCTATTCAAATTGGTATACCGCTGCGTATGTTGGTCATAGATGTCTCCAGAGATGATATCCCGAAAAATCCGCTTGTTGTTATTAACCCAGAAATCTTATGGCTTTCAGATGAGCGTAGTACTTATAAAGAAGGCTGCCTCTCTATTCCTGAATATTACGCGGAAGTTGAACGCCCTAAACGCCTTTGTGTGCGCTATCAAGATCGCCAAGGGAAACAAACAGAAATTGAAGCAGATGATCTCCTAGCTACTTGCTTACAGCACGAAATTGATCATTTAAACGGCTGTCTTTTTATAGATCACATTTCAAAAATCAAACGTGATATGGTGATACGAAAATTTAAAAAACGCGCAAAAGAAAACAACGCACAGAAAGCACTTTTGTAATGGCATTACGGTTAAGTTTTATGGGAACACCTGATTTTTCTGTTCCCATTTTACATGCTTTGTTGAATGCGGGACATGATATTGTAGCTGTTTATAGCCAACCTCCTCGCCCAGCAGGTCGTCGTGGTCTTAAACTGATCCCCTCACCTGTTCAAAACGCAGCACAAGCAAAATGCATCCCTGTGTTCACTCCTCTAACGTTCAAAACAGCCGAACAACAAGCCCAATTTACAGCACTTGGTGTTGATGCTGCTGTTGTTGTTGCCTATGGACTCCTCTTACCGAAAACTATTCTTGAAACACCACGTTTTGGTTGTTTTAATGCTCATGCTTCACTCTTACCACGTTGGCGTGGTGCTGCTCCTATTCAGCGTGCAATTATGGCTGGTGATAAAGAAACGGGGATGATGATTATGAAAATGGATGAAGGGCTTGATACAGGACCTATTGCTCTCTCCCACTCTATCCCTATTACTGATAACATGACGACCTGTGAACTTTCAAATAAACTTTCACATATGGGTGCAGAACTCATGATAAAAGCTCTGTCAGCTCTTGAAAAAGGCCAGCTTAAACTTACCCCACAATCAGCAGAAGGCATAACCTATGCCTCTAAAATCAAAAAGGAAGAAACCCGCATTGATTGGACAAAACCTGCAGAACTTATTCATAGGCATATTCGTGCGCTTTTTCCCTCTCCTAGTTGCTGGTGTAACATGATTATCGGCGGACGAGAAGAGCGCGTAAAAATTCTTGGAAGTCGCTTAACAATGGGACCTTCTCGTGGAATTGGTTGGATAGAGCCAAATTCTTTGATCGTCCACTGCGGACAAGGACGTTTAGAAATAACCCATCTCCAAAGATCTGGTGGTAAAATTCTTGAGTGCGCCACATTTTTGCGAGGTGCTCATGTTTCTGCTGTTTTTTAATATGCCACGTTTTAAACTCACCCTTGAATATGATGGCTCAAATTACGCTGGCTGGCAGCGCCAAACAGACCTCCGCACCATACAAGGAGCTCTTGAGCAAGCTATTTTTCACTTTTGCGGCCAACAACGAACTATTACGACAGCTGGCCGAACGGATGCAGGTGTGCATGCTACGGGGCAAGTTGCACATGTTGATTTTGAAAAAAATTGGCACACGCACACTATACGTGATGCGCTCAATGCGCATTTACGAAAACAAGGAGAAGATATTTCGATTTTAAATGTACAAAACGTCCCTGATGACTTTGATGCACGATTTTCTGCAATCAAACGTCATTATCTTTTTAAAATTCTCAATCGCCGCTCACCACCAGCTTTAAACGCCAAACGTGTGTGGTGGTTGCCAAAACCCCTTAACGCTGAAGCCATGCATGAAGCTGCCCAAAAACTTATAGGGCAACACGATTTTACCACTTTCCGCTCAGCCCATTGCCAAGCCAAAAGCCCTATTCGCACCCTTGAACGCCTTGATGTTCAAAGAGAAGGAGAAGAGATTTTTCTCTATGCACAAGCCCGCTCTTTTCTTCATCATCAAATTCGTTCATTTGCAGGAAGCCTCATGGAAGTTGGTATCGGTCGCTGGACAACACAAGATCTTGAAGCAGCTCTTCATGCTAAAGATCGCACACGTTGTGGTGTTGTAGCACCACCTTCAGGACTTTATTTGACCAAAGTGGAATATTAACTATCCTGCAAAAGTTACTTCTTAAAAAGCAATTAAGGAAGCTTATAAAAGGAACGGATTTCTTCAAAAGCCTCCGCTGCGGTATCGACAAATGTCATCAGGGTGAGATCAGCAGGAGAGATCGTACCTTGTGCTGATAAATAATCGAAATTAATAACGTTGTCCCAAAATTCTTTGCCAAACATTAAAATTGGAACCTGTTTCATTCGCCCTGTTTGCATTAAAGTTAAAGTTTCAAACAACTCATCCAAAGTACCAAACCCTCCAGGGAAAACAGCCAATGCCTTCGCCCGCATTAAAAAATGCATTTTACGCATTCCTAAATAATGAAAATTAAAACATAAATGCGGAGTCACATAAGAATTAGGCATTTGCTCATGCGGCAAAACGACATTTAAGCCAATCGTTGGTGCACCAACATCAGCGGCACCACGATTTCCTGCTTCCATTACCCCTGGTCCTCCCCCCGTGACAACCACAAATTCACGATACTCCGTCGTAGCAGAATAGCGTGAACACAAACGCGCAAATTCCCTTGCTTCATCGTAATAATGTGACATAGCATGTAGATTTTTCTTTTGCGTTTCATTTTTTGCTGCCCATGCTGCTTGCCCAGATTCTGGAATACGCGCACCACCAAATAAAACAATTGTTGATTGAATATTATATCCCTGAAGTACTATTTCTGGCTTTAAAAACTCAAGACCAATGCGTTGTGAACGTAACTCCGGACGCATCATAAACTCTTGGTCGATATACGCCAAACGATAAGTAGGTGAATGCATTTGTGCTGAATCAGGAACTTCATACACCTGTTGTAGAGCATCTTTTACATGGAGAAGTGGCGCCCAATTTTTTTGTTCTTTTCCTCTTTTTTCCTTGTAACCTTTTTTCATGCACTTGTCCTACTTCCTCATCGTTTTATTGACTGAAAACATTTCTTCGCGTAGGTCATAAAGAATAAATCTTGAAGCTTTCAACTTGTTTAACGGAAACTTTGATCATGACCCATCTCACACAACTTGAAATGATTATTGAAAAAGCATTTGATGATCGCGATTCTATCGATATTATCACAAAGGGTGAAATTCGTGAAAGTGTTGAATATGCATTAAACCTTCTTGACAAAGGTGAAGTCCGTGTAGCGGAACGCCAAAAAAATGGACAATGGCATGTTCACCAATGGTTAAAAAAAGCCGTCCTTCTCTCTTTTCGGCTCAATCCTATGCAAATTATTGCTGGGGGGATAAATGGAACATATTGGTGGGATAAAGTCCCTTCGAAATTTTCTGGTTGGCAAGAAGCTGACTTTAAAAAAGCTGATTTCCGTTCTGTTCCTGGAGCAATTGTACGCTATTCTGCCTATATTGCTCCCAATGTTATATTGATGCCATCCTTTATAAATCTTGGTGCTTTTGTCGATGAGGGAACAATGGTTGATACATGGACTACTGTTGGTTCCTGTGCACAAATTGGCAAACATGTTCATCTTTCTGGTGGCGTCGGTATCGGAGGTGTTTTAGAACCACTGCAAGCAAACCCAACGATTGTTGAAGATCATTGCTTTATCGGTGCACGCTCTGAAGTTGTTGAAGGTTGTATTATTCGTGAAGGTGCAGTTTTAGGGATGGGAGTTTTTATTGGAAAATCTACAAAAATTATTGATCGTACAACAGGCGAAGTTTTTATAGGCGAAGTGCCTGCCTATTCCGTTGTAGTTCCAGGCTCTCTCCCTGGAAAACCATTACCAAACTGTGCAGTAAGTCCAAATCTTTATTGTGCTGTCATAGTGAAACGCGTTGACCAAAAAACACGAGAAAAAACATCTATTAACGATCTTTTGCGTGATTAAAAATACTCTTCTAAAGCCTTAAAAATCAACACAATACAAAAACGCTTTCAACGAAAGAAATTTCATTATTTACTCATTTTAAGCGCTTGAATAAAAGCCGATTGTGGAATTTCTACTTTTCCAAATTGGCGCATTCGTTTTTTACCTTCTTTTTGCTTTTCTAAAAGTTTGCGCTTACGCGTCACATCACCCCCATAGCATTTAGCCGTTACATCTTTACGCAAAGCACGAATTGTTTCACGCGCAATAATTTTACCCCCAATTGCTGCTTGGACTGGAATCTGAAACATATGTTGAGGAATAAGATCTTTTAGTTTTTCGCACATAGAACGCCCGCGCCTTTCCGCAATAGTGCGATGCACAAGCATCGACAATGCATCAATAGACTCTCCATTCACTAAAATAGACATTTTAACTAAATCGCCTTCTGCATAATCCGTCATCTGATAATCGAAGGAAGCATAACCCTTTGAGATTGATTTTAAACGATCATAAAAATCAAAAACAACCTCATTCAGTGGCAAATCGTATGTCACCATCGCACGCGTCCCGACATAGGACAAACTAACCTGTATCCCTCGCCGTTCTTGGCAAAGTTCTAAAATTGATCCAAGATAGTTATCAGGAGTCATAATAGTAGCCCGAATCCATGGTTCTTCAATGGAAGAAATTTTAACAATATCAGGCATATCTGCTGGGTTGTGTAATTCTTTAACAGAACCATCATTCATATTCATACGATAAACAACTGAAGGTGCTGTCGCGATTAAATCCAAATTAAACTCGCGCTCTAACCGCTCTTGAATAATTTCAAGATGAAGAAGCCCTAAAAATCCACAACGAAAGCCAAACCCTAAAGCCGCAGATGTTTCCATTTCAAAGGAAAAGCTTGCATCATTTAAGCGCAGTTTGCCCATGGCTGCACGTAAATCTTCAAAATCAGCTGCATCAATGGGAAAAAGTCCACAAAAAACAACAGGTTGCGCAGGTTTAAACCCAGGTAACGCTTCTTCACAAAAGCGGCGTTCTTCCGTAATGGTATCACCAACCCGTGTATCAGCAACTTCTTTGATAGAGGCCGTTATAAAGCCAATCTCCCCTGGTCCTAATTCATCAACTTGGATCATTTTTGGGGTAAAGACTCCAACCCGTTCAACTGGATATTTTGCTCCTGTACCCATCATGCGGATAGTTTGACCTTTTTTCAATATACCATCAATCACCCGCACCAAAACAATAACTCCAAGATATGCATCATACCAACTATCAACTAACATCGCTTTTAAGGGCTCGTTAACATCGCCAGTACGTGGAGGTGGCAATTGCATCACAATTGCTTCTAAAACATCAGGAACCCCTAAACCTGTTTTTGCTGATATTTCCACTGCCTGAGATGTATCGATGCCTATCACATCTTCAATTTGTTCTTTAACACGCTCAGGTTCTGCCGCTGGAAGATCAACCTTATTGAGCACAACAACCAATTCATGGGAATTATCAATAGCTTGATAAACATTCGCTAACGTCTGCGCCTCTACACCCTGACTCGCATCCACTACCAAAAGTGAACCTTCACAAGCAGCCAATGAACGCGAAACCTCATAAGCAAAATCAACATGACCAGGCGTATCAATAAGATTTAAAATATAGGTTTCACCACTCTTCGCTTTATAGTGCAAACGTACCGTTTGTGCTTTAATAGTAATTCCACGTTCACGCTCAATATCCATGGAATCAAGCACTTGCTCTTTCATCTCACGTGACTCAAGCCCTCCCGTCATTTGAATCAAACGATCAGCTAAAGTTGACTTTCCATGGTCAATGTGTGCCACGATGGAAAAATTACGGATATAATTACGATCTACAGTCATACGGGCGATTTAGCAAAGAATAGCACAAAACGCAAAGACCAATTACACCTCTTTGAAAACCTTTCAAGAAAATATAAATGAAAAGAGCTTCTCAAAACACAACTCCCCATAACTTAAAAAATGAAGCTTTTGTTTGCTAAATGCAATGCCCATGATTAAAAGTGATGCTCTTCATTTTTTCATATTCGTTGATCTTATCACTCAATATGCCCGTACAATATTAGAAATATGTATAAAATTCAGACTTGTAATAAAATTTGCAAAAAGCGCTGTTTTCTATTTTTACACAATAACTCGCTTTTTTTATCAATTTTATACAAAATAAAAAAAACTATACTCTTTAAGGAGCTTCTTCTTTTAAAAGTGAAAAAGCACCTAGAGCCTCTTTAACTTCTTTGAAAAAAAGCAAAAATGGAATCTCTTCAAACAAAAACATCACAAAATAAAATCATGACAGAAGAAAGCAAAGTTAATCAGTTTTTTCTCACTTTATCTTTTTTCCGCCATTGTGAAGGTTGTAATTCAGCCACGACAATCCCAATCAAGATGAGCACTCCCCCAAACAAAGCCAAAGGAGACAAACGCTCACCAGCTAAACGCCCAACAATGCCAGCCCATACAGGTTCACCCGCGTAAATGAGTGTTGCACGTGTAGGCGAAATAGACTTTTGTGCCCAATTCATCGCCAATTGAATGATAGCACTCATCAATGCCAATCCTATACCGATACTCAGCCATACCCACGAAAATTCAGGAATGCTTTCACCCATCAAAGGCATACAAAGAAATGACAAAAGACCACTAAAAAATAACTGCATAATCGTTACACGCCGGCTATCAACCTTGTTAGCAAACATTCCAATGAGTATAACCTCTGCAGCAATTGCTAAAGCACCTAACAAAGTGAGAATTTCACCTTTTGAAAAATCAAAACTTCCCGGCTTTTGACCAGAAATAAGTACAAGACCAATAAAAGCGAAAATAATACCAATCCAACAAGCTAAACGGGGTGGCTTTTTAAAAACAATCCATTGCAATATTGGAACTATAGGGACATAAAGCGCCGTAATAAAAGCCGACTGACTACTCATAATGGTTTGCAGTCCCATAGCTTGCAAAGCGTAACCCAGAAACATTCCCAAACCAATAGCCATTCCAGCAAAAGTTTCATAAACAGTTATATCTTTCATAGAGCGCCAAAAAATTGCCCCACATATAAGCGATGCAATAATAAAACGAAATCCCACAAAAAAGAGAGGACCGCTATAACGTACTGCGATATGAATTACTAAAAATGTAATGCCCCACAATATTGTTGCAATAAATAATGCTAATTCTGGCTTGCTTAATAAAGGATGTTTCAACTGTTTTATATTAGTCATGAAAGGTTTTTCTCCTCCAATTTTTCCGTATATCTTATGGAACAATAAGCGTTCCCGCTCCCTGTTCGGTGAACAGCTCTAGCAAGACAGAATGGGGAGTTTTGCCATTTAGAATAACAACACCTTCGACACCATTTTGAAGGGCTTTCATACAAGTCTCTACCTTTGGAATCATACCATCTGAAATTGTTCCATTTTTGATAAGATTTTCAGCTTCAGAAATTGTCAATTTCTTTAAAAGTTTACCCTGTTTATCTAAGACACCAGAAACATCTGTTAGAAACAAAAGGCGTTTGGCCTCTAATGCACCGGCAATGGCTCCAGCAAAAATATCAGCATTAATATTATAGGTTTTACCATCGCGACCTGGAGCTACAGGAGCAAGAACTGGAATCATTTCAGAACATGCCAAAAGATCCAGTAATGTGCGATCAACTTCAACAGGTTCACCAACAAATCCCAAATCTAAAACACGTTCAATATGTGAATCGGGATCAATTATAGTTTTATATGCCTTTTCGGCAAAAACCATATTGCCATCCTTGCCGCACAACCCTATTGCCCATTCACCCTCTGCATTGATGAGAGCGACTATTTCCTTGTTTATGGAGCCTGCCAAAACCATTTCAACCACTTCCACAATCCGCTCATCGGTTACGCGTAAACCATTTTCAAACCGTGACTCAATTCCCATTTTCATCAAAATTTCTGCAATTTGAGGACCTCCACCATGAACAACAACGGGATTAATTCCTGATTGCTTCAACAGAGCAATATCACGCGCAAACGCTCGCCCCAAAGCAGGATCACCCATAGCGTGACCACCATATTTTACAACGACGGTTTCATTTTCATATTTTTGCATATAAGGTAAAGCAGACGATAAAAATGCTGCTTGTTTTTCAAAAACATCTGCAACATCGTTTTCAACATCATCCATTGAAGGGCCTCCTCATCACTTTTTACCCTTTCTTAGTAAAGTTTAGGAAAAGTGAAACCAAATTTTAAAACAAGTTTTACTTTATCCATCCTTCTGAAAAACGTCCTTTTTCCTTTAAATTACCACCAAAGTAATAACGAGATGAAAAAAAGCAGCTTTCTTAAAAAGAATTATCATTTAAAAATTAAACAAAATAGGCGTAAAAAAACGCCATTGTTTTATGACCTCATGTATAAAACTTGGAAGCAGAATTCAGAATAATTTTTAAGCCACGCTGTACACTTAACTCAGTGATTTTACCCTATGGATCTTTAACAATGAATATAGATATATACAATCATTGATTTTATAGGATGAAAATAAAATTTTATAATGATTATCATTTTAACTTAAATGCGCCCCCTCATGCAGAGATATTCTCTCCATTTCTAACCACTTTTTATGATGAATCAATAAAAACCGCTCGCTTACACATTACAAGTGGTATTGGCATGTAGATAAAACCGTTAAAAAAAGACTAAAAATATTTCTTATGAACCATCTCAATGTACAAATAGCTATAATACTAGAAACTAGCAAATAAATGATAACACCAGCCAGTACAGCGCTACATCAAAAAACCTGTAGCACAATATAGTTCTGTACCCTTAGACTATACAAAATTCCTTGAAGAGAGCTGTAAAATCATTCAATTTTTTCTTCTGTTCGTTATAGCCCTAGTAGCTGAAGCCATATACAGATAACGACAGAAAAACATCTTAAAAAGATCTAACCGTTTTTTCTTTAAGAAAGAAAAAATGTTCATTTTTCCAAAAATTGCTATGCACATTCATTAATTTTGTCCCGAGATATTTTCAAAAAATTCTTTCATACGTGAAAAAAAACCGTGCGCTTGTGGTGAATTCTCATGATTTGAAAGCTTCTCAAATTCTTGCAATAATTCGCGTTGCTCTTGTGTCAGTTTTTGTGGTGTTTCAATAGTGATATGGATATAAAGATCACCTCTTTCTTGCTGACGACGCAACATGGGCATTCCTTTTCCCCTAAGGCGGAACTGACGCCCATTTTGTGTCCCTTCTGGAACCTTAACACGCGCTTTGACACCACTAAGGTCAGAAACCTCAAACTCACCTCCTAAAGCAGCTTTCACCATCGAAATAGGAACACGACAATGAAGATCTGCCCCTTCTCGCTGAAAAAACTCATGCGGTTTAACAGAAAGAAAAATATAAAGATCACCGCTAGGACCACCACGAATGCCAGCGTCTCCCTCACCAGAAAGACGAATACGCGTACCATCTTCAATACCAGCTGGAATATTCACGCTCAATGAACGGTTTTTTTCCACCCGTCTTGTTCCCTGACATTTTGGGCATGGGTCCGTAATGGTTTCGCCACGTCCATGACATGCAGGACATGTTCGCTCAATAGAAAAGAAACCTTGTGCAGCACGCACACGACCAGATCCATGACAAGTTCCACAAACTTGCGGCTTAGAACCCTTTTTCGCACCTGATCCTTCACAGATATCACATGTAACAGAACTCGGAATATTAATTTGTGCGGTTTTTCCTGAAAATGCTTCTTCCAAAGTCACTTCCATATTATAACTTAGATCAGCACCACGCTCGCGCCCATCATGACGCTTACGGTGTGCCCCTCCCATAATTTCGCCAAAAAAATCTTCGAAAATGTCGGAGAATCCACCGCTGGCAGCAAAACCACTAAAGGGATTTGCTCCCTCGCGGCCATTATTTTCAAAAGCTGCATGACCAAATCGGTCATAAGCAGCACGTTTTTGAGGATCTTTCAGGACTTCATAAGCTTCACCAATTTCCTTAAATTTTCGTTCTGCTTCTTTATCCCCTGCGTTGCGATCAGGATGATATTGCATTGCCAGCTTACGAAAAGCAGATTTCAACTTTTTATCATCACATTCGCGAGTCACGCCAAGAATTTCATAATAATCTACTTTCATCATGTATTCCTGATAATTTTTCGTCATCCATCTTCATGGATAAAATATTTGTTTTCAATTTATATTTTTAGCAAAAAAGTTGCAACTCATCTCAAATAACAAAGCCCAGCCTTATATCTCAAAGGCTGGGTTTATTAATTAATCAATACATTTGCTTACACTATTTCTTCTTGTCATTAATTTCTTCAAAATCAGCGTCGACAACATCATCATCCTTAGTATCTGTTTCGGTGTTATCTGTTGCTGCTTGTGAAGCTTCATACATAGCCTGTCCGAGCTTCATACTCACTTCTGCTAATTTCTGCATTTTTGCTGTTACTTCTTCAGCATCTGAGCTATCAAGTGCAGACTTCAAATCAGATATTGCAGTTTCAATTTGGCTCTTATCTTCAGCTGATACCTTATCACCATATTCTTTTAGCGATTTTTCAGTTGTATGGATAAGAGCTTCTGCTTTATTTCTCGCTTCAATACCTTCACGGCGCTTTTTGTCTTCAACCGCGTGCTCTTCTGCATCCTTTACCATTTTTTCTATGTCAGCATCACTTAAACCACCTGATGCTTGAATACGGATTTGATGCTCTTTACCAGTTCCTTTATCCTTAGCCGAAACATTTACAATGCCATTCGCATCAATATCAAAAGTAACCTCAATTTGAGGCATACCACGCGGCGCTGGTGGAATACCAACAAGATCAAATTGAGCTAGTAACTTGTTATCGTTAGCCATTTCGCGTTCACCTTGGAAAACACGAATAGTCACAGCATTCTGATTATCATCAGCTGTTGAAAAAACTTGTGATTTTTTAGTTGGTATAGTGGTATTGCGTTCAATGAGACGTGTAAAAACGCCACCCAATGTTTCAATACCCAAAGATAAAGGCGTTACATCCAAGAGCAATACGTCTTTTACATCACCCTGCAATACCCCCCCTTGAATAGCAGCCCCCATTGCGACAACTTCATCGGGATTAACACCTTTGTGTGGATCTTTGCCAAAGAAGCTCTGCACAACTTCTTGAATCTTTGGCATACGTGTCATACCACCCACTAAAACAACTTCGTCAATCTCACCCGCTTTCAATCCTGCATCTTTCAACGCGGCTTTACACGGCTCAATAGTGCGTTGGACCAAATCATCAACGAGAGATTCGAATTTCGCCCGAGTCAATTTCATTGTTAAATGCTTGGGACCAGATTGATCTGCCGTAATAAATGGCAAATTGACTTCAGTTTGTTGTGAAGAAGAAAGTTCAATCTTTGCTTTTTCTGCCGCTTCTTTTAAACGCTGCAATGCTAATTTATCATTTTTTAGATCAATGCCTTGTTCTTTCTTAAATTCATCGGCAAAATAACCGACCAAGCGCATGTCAAAATCTTCACCGCCCAAAAAAGTATCTCCATTGGTCGACTTAACTTCAAAAACCCCATCTCCAATTTCCAACACAGAAATATCGAATGTACCGCCACCAAGGTCATAAACAGCAATGGTTTTTCCGTCTTTTTTATCCAAACCATATGCCAGAGCAGCAGCTGTCGGCTCATTGATAATCCGCAAAACTTCAAGCCCAGCAATTTTACCTGCATCTTTAGTAGCTTGACGTTGTGCATCATTGAAATACGCAGGAACCGTAATAACCGCTTGCTCAACTTTTTCACCAAGATAAGACTCTGCCGTTTCTTTCATCTTTTGCAAAATCATAGCGGAAATTTGTGATGGAGAATATTTTTTACCCGCTTCTTCAACCCACGCATCACCATTGTCACCTTTAACAATCTTATAAGGCACAAGTGCTTTATCTTTTTCAACCATGGGGTCATCAAAACGACGGCCAATCAAGCGCTTAACTGCAAAAACCGTCCCTTCAGGATTCGTAACCGCTTGCCGTTTAGCAGGTTGCCCAACAAGCCGCTCTCCCCCATCAGTAAAGGCAACAACAGAAGGTGTTGTCCGCGCTCCTTCTGAATTTTCAATAACCCTTGCGTTTTTGCCATCCATAACAGCGACACAAGAGTTAGTTGTCCCCAAATCAATACCAATTACTTTTGCCATATTATAATCTCCATTCCAGCAAGCTACCTCAACCTTTATCAAGCATTTTTCTAAGACAGCTCCTCATAACACTTAAAGCCTGCATCTCACTTCAAATTATACAAACAATAAACTGCAAGTCGCAACAAGCCTTTCTGCTCCGTATATAAGAACAGGCTCTTATCGCTACAAGAGAATAACGAGAGAAACATTCTCAAAATAAAATTTTTCTTTAAAAATAGGCATTTTACTTAAGTGCAAATGCCCTCTATACTAAGAATACGAACATCATAGCATATCTTCCTTACAATGTTCATAATAATATATTGTCCTATAAAAATTGGCAAAATAAAGGTAATAATTACACATTTCCCCTTAGTCTCTCATAGTCACATGAAATTCTGATAAGAGAACTTTCTTACAATATTGCCATAAGTAAATGACTTATACCACAAATATCACGACTTCCTTAGCCAAACCTCTATAGTAACTACCATATCTTTATACGACCAATAGATGTGATGTGTCTTATATCACCTACCTATAGTGTTAAACCTTATCTTTCCAAATATAGCGTTTACAAAGATATTTTTTGTTAATCTACCCTTAACAACTCTACTTCCGAGCCCCTAATTGCTCTCTGCTATTTGAAGACCACGCTTTCAATGCCTCGACATGATCTTTTCTTTATATGCATATGAGATTTGCAAATATACTAAGAATGCCTTCTTCGTTTTTAAATGTACCGTCACTTTAAATCAGATCTATGCTTTTCTATCCTTATCCATATAACCCTAGTAATTGTTTCTTTTATTTTGAACAAAAACTCTGCTAAAAATAAAAGGAAGCATTAAAAAGTGAATCTGATGAAGGAGGGTAAATCAATGATGACATTTATCATCGAGGAAACAAAAAAGCTCGTATCTGAGTATACAACCCACACACAATATCCATTTAAAAAAGCTATCATAAATGTCGTGTGTGCTCTTTTCTTTGCTTGCATAACTCTATCCGCAACCGCTCAGCAATATAAAGTTGGAGACATAGAAATCCTTCATCCCTGGACACGCGCAACACCTAGAGGTATAAAAGTTGGCAGTGGTTATCTCTACATCATTAATCACGGTAATACCCCAGATCGTTTGATTTCTATTTCAACAAAAGGAGTACAAACAACAGAAATCCATTCTATGGCAGTCGTTAACGATATCATGAAAATGGAAAATATGCATCATGGCATTGAAATTCCAGGTAATGGTGAAATCACCCTTAAGCCTGGGGGTGATCATATTATGTTCATGGGGCTTTCACAACCATTCAAACTAGGTGACAAAATTAGCGCAAAATTGACGTTTGAAAAAGCAGGAACTGTTGACATTGATTTCTCTGTAAACGCTATGGTAGGAAAATCACCTCCCAAATCAGCACCTACAAATTAAGTTCTTTTATCATTACTTATATCGATAAATGAGAAGTATGGAAATTTTTTCAGCACTTCTCATTTTTATTTAATGCTGTGAAATATACTGTAAAAAAATAAAAAACTTATCTTCTGTCTTATTATTTAAGCGCGGTTAAGTTCAGGAATACGCAAAACTTGCCCCGGATAAATTTTATCTGGAGATTTTAGCATTGGCTTATTCGCTTCAAAAATAAAGGTGTTTTTATCACCCTGCCCTTTTCCATAAACTTCTTCGGCAATTTTCCAAAGATTATCACCAGATTTAACCTCATAAAAGCGAGAAGCCTTCACAGGCGCAGTATCTGCAATCTTTAATTGGTCAATATCAACAGAAGAAATACCCTGCGAATTGCCAACAACCAAAAGTGCTTTTTCAAATGTTTCCCTATCTGGAACCTCACCACTTAAAATAGCTTTACCGTTTTCAACCTGTATATTTACTTTTTCCGTGCCCAATTGAAAATTATCAAATGCAGCTTTAAAATCTTTTTCTTCTGGCTCATGATCGCCAATACCTAGCTTTTCACCAACCGTTTTTATAAAATTAAAAAATCCCATTATGGCCTCCTTTGCCTGCAGTGGAAGTAAATTTTTTACACATATATCACCACACTCTTTTCTTTGCCCTTTAAAAGAAATAGGCAGTTTTTCTAAACTTCAACAATCAAAAACAAATCTGTTCAATTATGGGACAAATATAACCATAAATGTTGATAAAAAACGCCTTTATAAAAATTTTCTCTCAAGCAAAGGGATCTTAACACGCGCAAAAACATTATAAAATTGCAAAGATAAAACAAGCTTTTACCGCAAAAATGAAAGGGTTTTTACTTTGCTACAATTTGTATCATATTTGTTTTGCAAAAAAAATGTGAACTCCCATATAAATAGCGTGAGTAGTTTGCTACCACGACAATAGAAAGGTCTAAGAAGCCATGAAAGATACACCAGCAATCACGCAAACGATTGTACTTGTTGATGATGATCGTAATATCTTGACATCTTTATCTTTTGCGCTTGAGACAGAAGGCTATCGGGTTGAAAGTTATACAGATGGAGCATCTGCCCTCAAAGGTCTAACACTTCATCCTCCACATTTAGCTATTTTTGATATTAAAATGCCCCGTATGGATGGAATGGAACTTTTGCGCCGATTGCGTCAAAAATCTGATATTCCAGTTATTTTTCTTACCTCTAAGGATGATGAAATCGATGAGTTGTTTGGTCTTAAAATGGGCGCTGACGATTTTATTACCAAACCTTTCTCTCAACGTCTTCTCATTGAGCGCGTAAAAGCTATTTTGCGCCGTTCTAATGCACGTAATCAACCGCTCGTAACGGGAGCCTCCCCCACCTCTTCTCTTAAACGCGGAGATCTTGTGATGGATCAAGAGCGCCACACCTGTACATGGAAAGATAAACCTGTTATACTGACCGTCACAGAATTTTTGATTCTGCAGACTCTAGCACAAAGACCAGGAGTTGTAAAAAGTCGTGATGCCTTGATGGATGCTGCCTATAGTGATCAGGTCTATGTAGATGACCGTACCATCGATAGCCACATTAAACGTCTGCGTAAAAAGTTTAAACAAGTGGATGATGACTTTGCAATGATTGAAACACTTTATGGTGTAGGCTATCGTTTCCACGAAGTGTGAATCTGTTTTGTCGCAAAAGTTTGAATGGCGATCAAATCTATGGCAAAAGATACTCAATTGGAAACTTTACAAAAGACAACGCCAAATGGAACAATTTTGACATTATTTCCTATGTTTGTGCATTTGTATCTTAGAGTACAACGTCTCCTCAGACAGCTGTTTTTTTCCAGTCTTACACGCCGTATTGTTATGTTAAATATTGCCGCCCTCGCTGTTTTGGTTACGGGTATTCTATACCTTAATCAATTTCGTGATGGCTTGATTGAAGCGAAAATCAAAAGTTTATGCACCCAAGGAAAAATTATTGCTGGAGCCATTGCCGCTTCTGCAACGGTAGATACAAATTCTATCCTCATTGATCCCCAAAAACTTTTAGAATTACAGGCTGGAGAAAGCGTTACGCCTGCACCCCAATCAACTGATTCTTGGGACTTTCCCATTAATCCTGAACAAGTTGCTCCTCTTTTACGACGCCTCATTACACCCAAAACAACAAGAGCACGTATCTATGATCGTGATGCTACTCTCCTTCTTGATTCGCGTGTTCTTTATTCTAGTGGCGAAGTTTTTAGTTATAATTTGCCCCCACTTAAAACTGAACAAAATATGTGGGAACGCCTCACTTCATGGTTTTCAAGCAAATTTTATAGCAATGGTATCACTCTTGATAGAGAGCAAATAAAAAACAGCAGTATTGCTTATCCAGAAGTATACCGAGCATTAAATGGGTCTCTTGCTACTGCCAAACGGCGCAACAGGCAAGGCCAATTAATCGTTTCTGTTGCCGTACCTGTTCAACGCTATCGTGCAGTGGTGGGAGCACTTCTTCTTTCTACCACCGGTTCAGATATTGACAATATTGTAAAGGGCGAAAGACTGGTTATTTTTAAAGTCTTTGCCGTTGTAGGCAGTGTGCTTTTAGTACTTTCTCTATTTTTAGCCCACACGATTGCGCATCCCTTGAGCAAATTATCTGCCTCTGCCAACCGTGTGCGTAATGGCAATAATAAGCGCATAGAAATTCCTGATTTTTCAATGCGTGAAGATGAAATTGGTCACCTTTCAACCTCTATTCGTGATATGACCAATGCCCTCTATGCGCGTATTGAAGCCATTGAGCGTTTTGCTGCTGATGTAAGCCACGAATTAAAAAATCCACTTACATCATTACGGAGTGCTGTTGAAACACTCCCCTTGGCTAAAAATGAAGAAGCGCAGGAACAATTGTTTGAAATTATTCAACATGATGTGCGTCGTCTTGACCGTTTGATTACTGATATTTCTGATGCCTCACGGCTAGATGCAGAGCTTGCTCGTGAAACTGCACAAATTGTTGATATAACACTGCTTTTAGAAAGTCTTGTTCATGCTGTTCAGGAAGTATATCATAATAGGCAAACCATTGATATAAGCCTTAAGATTGTTCCACGTCCTCATGGAAAAACCTATCTTGTGTTGGGACATGAACTTCGTTTGGGGCAAGTTATTTCCAATATCATTGAGAATGCGCGTTCCTTCATCCCCTATAATAATGGTAAAATTTCTATAACTATGAAAAGTCATGCTTCAACTCTCATTTTAACCATCGAAGACAATGGTCCTGGTATTCGCTCAGAGAATATTGAACGTATTTTTGAACGTTTTTATACTGATCGGCCAAATGAAGATACTTTTGGTCAAAACTCAGGCCTTGGCCTTTCTATTAGTCGGCAAATTATAGAGGCCCATAATGGAACAATTACAGCCGAAAATATTGTTGATCCTAAACTTGGAAATAATAAAACTGGTGCACGTTTTATTATTACGCTTCCCTTAGCTAAATGAATCTTTTATCCAAAGCAAAAGGTATGAAGACAAAAAATGAAATACTACACGCAAACTGCCTTCAACTGGGAGGAAAGGGGCTTTTAATTATAGGCCCATCTGGATCAGGAAAATCAACCCTTACCCTTTCTTTGCTCGACCGTGCTGAATGGTCAAAACGTGAGGCAAAACTTATTAGTGATGATTACACTGTGCTCCGTGTAGAAAATGGAAAGCTTTACGGATACACTCCAGAAGATTTGCAAGGTGGTATTGAGATTCGCGGTGTTGGTCTTTATACGATAGAGTTTGAAAAACAAACGGCTATCGATTGCGTTATTCTGCTCGGTCCCGAATATGAGCGTTTTTCCACAAATCAAACTTTTCAATTTGCAGGTGTACATATTCCTCTTTTAAAACTCCCTAGCCTTCGTGAAGCCGACTGTACAGCTATCTGTCAAGCTATAGAAGCATTCTTTTTTAGAAAAATATGGTGTAAATCTGTATAATTTTTTTCCAAAAATAAAAAAAGTCATTATTTTTGCTTTTTTTGCAAATTTTTCTTGGCAGCAAGATAAAGCCTTGTAAAATATGTTTCCCACCAATATGGTCGGATCTTTAGTTAACAGGAGTTTGTGTAAATGATTGGACTCGTGCTTGTAACGCACGGTGAGTTAGCTGTTGAATTTCTACATGCAGTGGAACATGTTGTTGGAACACAAGAAAAATTCGCAACAATATGTATCCATCCTGATGATGATATAGATCAGCGCCGTGGTGATATTATAACCGCAGTTTCCTCTATAAGTACAAACCATGGTGTTATCATATTAACGGATGTGTTCGGTGGAACACCATCAAATATAGCTATTCCTGCTATTGAAAAAGGGCGCGTTGAAATGATTGCAGGAGTTAATTTACCTATGCTCATTAAACTGATTTCTATTCGACAATGTCCTGATATTTCGTTATCAGAAGCTTTAAGAATAGCGCAAGAAGCAGGACGTAAATATATTAATGTACCAGTATGATTTTTATAAGCGGATAATGAAACACTGATGTTTTCTAAAGATACTCTCCCATGTATAAGTCGTCATTTCAATATCTGTAATAAGCGTGGGTTGCATGCACGTGCCTCTGCGAAATTTGTCCAAACTGTTGACAATTTCAACGCCATTGTTGAAGTTGAAAAAGATGGAAAAATCGTTGGCGGTTCATCAATTATGGGACTTATGATGCTAGCAGCCTCTCCTGGTTGTAATCTCATCATTCGTGTTTCGGGACCAGAAGCAACTGATGCTCTTGATGCTCTTGAAAAACTTATCAATAATAAATTTGGAGAAGAGAATTAAAGTTTCTCCCTCAAAAAAGACGTAAGATCATCTCTGAAATAAGCAAAAACTTCTCACCAATTATTATTTTGATTGGCTTCTTTGCTTTTCTCTTAAAAGTATCAGTATTCGTAATGAATTGTGTTATGGTTATCATAAGCGTGAATGTTTGTAGCAATTGTGTCGTGTACTATGGTTGTGACCACAATCTAACACATATGCTTAAATATTTGAAAAAAAGAGAAACATTCACCTTTTGCTGAATATGCCAGCTTTTAAGCTGCTTTAGACAAATATAAAGATAATCACATAAATCAGAAGTTTATCAACTTCTCTTTGTAATAAAACGCACGCAAATATAGCTTTTGTTGGCATTATAACCATTCTTTTAGATTCATAAACTTTACACAATTTAATTATTTTAGACATTGTTTTTCTACATCATCGTCTTATACTTAGCAGTATGCGCTTTACGTTCATTGTTCGCCATCGCATTTGTAGTGGCATTTTTTCGCTGTAAGGAGATACCATGAACCGTTTGTTTAGTGCTCTTCAGATTCCCCAACAAACAACAGAAGCACTCATGTCGCTACAAAATGGCTTGCCGAACGCGCAGTGGATAAACCCGCAGAATTTTCACATCACTTTGTCTTTTTTTGGTGAAATTGAAAGCTCCCTAGAAGATGAAATTATGCGTGCTTTCGATACAATAAAGCTCCCACCTTTTGTGCTACAAACAAAAGGTTTTGAGGTTTTTGGTTCAGAAAATGCACCGCATTCCCTTGTTGTTCGTATTGAGCCTTGTGAAACTCTTAGCCTTTTACATGAAAAGATGCAATGTATTCGGAGCAGCGTGCACTTAACGCCTGACGAAAAACCATTTACTCCGCATATTACTCTTGCGAGATTGCTCGATATTAAACCTGATGATCTTCCTTCTTATCTGTCTTCTCGAGGTGATTTTTTGTTTCCTCCTTTTAAGGTTGATCATTTTGTTTTATTTTTGTCGCCATCTCCTTCAAGCGATGCTCCATACATTGTAAAAAGAAGCTGGGTACTCCAAGAATAAAAGGAGGTTTTTAACATCCTTTAGAACTCTCTTTGACAGAACATCTCACGAATGTAGCACTTACGCATAGTACTACATTTTTGCGCTGTGGGTATATTTTTGAGGCATCTTAAGCTGAATCAGATTTAACAGAAACTTCTTTTGCTCCTCCTTTGGCTACACCCACTATAGCTGGACGCAGAACACGTTCACCAATAATGTAACCTGCCTGAACAACTTGTTGAACAGTGTTATCTGGAACATCAGAATTAGGAATTTCAAACATCGCTTGATGAAAGTGAGGATCGAATTTTTGCCCTTCTGGATAAATTTTCTGTACTCCGTGACGTTCCAACGCTGCTATCATTGCACGCTCAGTCATTTCGACGCCCTCCGCTAGTGTTTTCAAACCAGCATCATTCTCCTTTGCACCTTCCGGAATAGCCTCTAAAGCACGATTGAGGTTATCAGAAACAGACAACATGTCACGTGCAAAATTAGCAATTGAATAAGCCTTTGCATCCGCCATATCACGCGCAGTACGACGACGTAGGTTTTCCATATCTGCAGCAAGACGTAAAAGCTGATCTTTCAGATCTTTATTTTCGTTTTGCAAAGCAGTTAAGGGATCTATAAACTCATTTTCTTCCTCTGCAACCTCTGCGCGGGCCTCTGCTTCACGCGTTTTCAAAAACTCATCCGCCGCTTGTTTAAGTGCATCACGATCAGCTGGATTTTTCAAATCGCGATTTTCAAATGACGCATCAGTAAATTTGTTTTTTTCTTCAGACATAAAAATTCCATTCCTTCATAAGATTTGTTATTCTCGATATCGAAATTTTGCAGACAAAAATCAAGGGGGTATTTACATATCTTAATACAATGAGCGTTTATAATACAAATGTTCACCTGAACGTTTTAACGCAACAGTTGTGATACAAGTTGAGCCGTATAATCAACCATGGGTACAATCCTTGCGTAATTAAGCCGTGTGGGCCCAATAACTCCTAAGGCGCCAATAACCTTTTGTTTTGAATCACGATAAGGTGCCACCACTAAAGAAGAACCAGAAAGCGAAAACAATTTATTTTCTGAACCAATAAAAATACGAACTCCCGAACCTTCATCCGTTAAATCAAGAAGCTGCGCCATACTTTCACGCGTTTCAAGGTCATCAAACAGATGTCGTAACCGCTCTAAATCTTCTTCTGCTTTCACATCTTCAAGCAAATTACTGCGCCCGCGAACAATAAGGTGTACTTTATGGTCAGCATCTTCTCCTCCCCAAAGAGCTAACCCCGTTTCAACAAGATGATGAGATAAATGATCAAGGGCAGCCCGCGTTTCTGAGCATAAACGTGCAATTTCTTCTTTAGCTTCACTCAATGTACGTCCCTGAATATGGGCATTGAGAAAATTCGTTGCCTCTGTCAATTGTGCATGGGTAACACCTTCCGGTAAATGAACAATACGATTTTCAACCTCACCTTGTTGAGTCACTAAAACGGTGAGAGCATGCTCTCTATCAAGGCGCACAAATTCAATATGCTTCAACGTCCCTTCATGTTTTGTTGCTAAAACAAGGCCTGCCCCACGTGAAAGATCTGAAAGAACGCGACTCGCTTGAATGAGAAAATGTTCAACAGATTGTGCATGACCAGCCTCCTTGACTTGCGCTTCAATACTTTCACGCTCCTCGTTTGGCAAATCACCCGCTTCCATAAATGCATCAACAAAAAATCTTAACCCTGATTGTGTTGGCATTCGTCCCGCAGATACGTGCGGTGCATAAATCAAACCAAGATGTTCGAGATCACTCATCACATTGCGAATCGTAGCAGGTGACAATGTCTGTTGCAAAAGCTTTGAAAGATTTCGTGATCCTACAGGTTCACCATCATTAAGATAAGCTTCAACAATATGGCGAAAGATGTCACGCGAACGCTCATCAAGATATTTTAGTTCCTCATCAATAGGTTTGTGCTTCATTAAAACTCATTCATTACTTTGAAAATATTTCTCTCTTATATAAGTTTTGCTAAGGTTTGGTCAAATAGGCTAAAGTAGCGCAAAAGCATATTATATATTATTATAAAAAATGCTATCATCAAAAAAGGGATCAGTTATAAGTCTTTTTAATCATTATTCTCACAAAATATTAAAGATTTTATTTGAATGGGATATCAGTAAAGCAAAAAGATTGTATTGCATAGAATCTAGCAGAACTCGTATATATTGGTGTTTAAGCTGGTTTTTAGCACAAACTATCCCCCTTTTCATTTCTGGAGAAATGTATATGAGAAGCATAGCAACAGAAAAACTCGTCATTGCCACACATAACACCGGAAAATTACATGAAATTACCACATTGGTCGCTCCTTTTGGTTTAACGATACAATCAGCAAAAGAGCTCGGATTACCGGAACCAAAAGAAACGGGAACAACATTTGAAGAAAATGCCTACATTAAAGCTTTTGCAGCAGCAAAAAATACAGGACTTCCGGCTCTTTCTGATGATTCTGGCATGGAAGTGGATGCATTGGGTGGTGCACCAGGTGTTTATACAGCTGACCTCGCTCTTCAACCCGATGGCACACGTAACTTTTCAAAAGCTATGCAAAAAGTAGAAGACGAACTCCAAAAAGTTGGAGCACATGAAAAAAGCCAACGGAAAGGTCGATTTATATCAGTCATCTGTATTGCATGGCCCGATGCTCATGCAGACTATTTCCGTGGGTGCGTTGAAGGTACTTTCATTTGGCCACCACGTGGAGACAAAGGTTTTGGCTTTGATCCTATTTTTTTACCAGATGGATATGAAAATACCTTTGGTGAAATGTCAACAGAGCAAAAGCATGGCTGGAAGCTCAATGATAAAGCACCCCTCTCGCATCGTGCGCGTGCTTTCAAGCTTTTAGCAGAAAACCTTTTAACGCTCTCATGAATAAAGCTTTTGGCATTTATATTCATTGGCCTTTTTGCGCTACTAAATGTCCTTATTGTGACTTTAATTCACACGTTCGCGTCCGTGGCGTTGATCAACCACGCTTTGTAACCGCTTTTGAACGCGAAATAGAAACGCAATATCATAAAATAGGTCCACGTCATATTACAAGTATCTTTATTGGTGGGGGTACACCCTCTCTTATGACCCCTCACACTGTTGATGCTTTATTGCAAGCACTTGCAAAAAAGTGGACGGTCGATGATAAAGTTGAAATCACACTGGAAGCCAACCCATCAAGCGTAGAAGCAGAACGCTTTCGTGGATACAGAGCAGCGGGAGTTAACCGCTTATCCTTGGGTGTACAAGCACTCAATGACAAAGCACTACGACAACTTGGCCGTCTCCATGATGTGAAACAGGCTCTTGACGCTATTGCTTTGGCGCGGAAAATCTTTCCACGTTTATCCTTTGATCTCATTTATGCTCGCCCCGAGCAAACACTCGAGCAATGGAAAGATGAGCTTTTTCAAGCTATTGACTTGGCAGCAGATCATCTTTCTCTTTACCAACTGACTATCGAAGAAGGAACAGCTTTTAAACGGCTTCATGCCGCAGGAAAGCTTATCCTCCCCGCTTCAGAACTCGCAGCAGACCTGTATCATCTTACCCAAGAAATAACTACTACACTTGGACTTCCAGCTTATGAGATCTCAAATCACGCAATCCCCGGTGCCGAATCAGCACACAATCTTCTCTATTGGCGTTATCATGAATATGCAGGCTTTGGTCCGGGAGCTCATGGTCGCTTTATTGAGCATATACCGAATCATTCCTCTGCCTCTTCAAAAGCACTTTCCTTTCCCATTGAAAATCATGAACGTTATGTCACAATAAATGAAAAATATCCTGAACATTGGCTTAAACTAGTAGAAACTACGGGGCATGGCTGTGTTGAAACAGAACACTTGACCAGAGAGCAACAAGCAAATGAAATGCTTCTCATGGGCTTGCGTCTTTGCGAAGGTTTGAATCTTACACGTTATGAAACCTTAAGTCCCAAGGGTTTACCAATGGAAAAGCTTATCGATTTACAACAACAAGGGCTAGTAGAAATGCTAGGAAATCAGCGCTTAAAAGCGACAAACAAAGGACGCATCCTTCTTGACCACATTATCAACCAATTGGCAAACTAAAATCTTTATGGCTCTAACCTGCCTTCCCATCGATTGCTATATAACATCCACGGTTTTTAATTTGTGGTAAAAATGTTAAAAAAAACAATCGCTTCTTTTTTACGCAAAAAAATCAATAATGAAACGCTCATAAATAACAGTGAGAGTTTCCAGTGCTTCAAGAGTTACACACTCATCTACCATATGCATCGATTGCCCCGGTAAACCAAATTCAACCACTGGGCAATAATCCTTAATGAATCGCGCATCCGAAGTCCCCCCTGAAGTTGAACATTCTGGTGTATTTCCTGTTACACTTTTAATAGCATTTGATAAAAGCTTAACGATTTTATCATTTTTTGTCAAAAAAACATCTCCCAAACTTGGAATCCATTCCAACTTATAGGAGGGGTATTGATCAGACTTGTTTTTTGGTTGTATTGAAGCAAGGCGCTTTTCAATTTCTGCCATAAGCATTTCTTTTGTCCAAAGATCGTTGTAGCGTATATTAAAACGGATTGTCGTTTGCGCTGGAATAATATTCACCGCCGAATTCCCCGTATCAACAGTTGTTAATTCCAAATTACTTGGTTGAAAATTTTCCGATCCTTGATCTAAAGCAGTTTGTGTCAACGCTTGAATAAGCTTACTTGCTAAGGGCAATGGATTAGCTGCTCGCTCAGGAAAAGCAACGTGTCCTTGGCAACCTTTAACCGTGATGATACCAGAAATTGATCCTCGACGTCCAATCTTGATCACATCACCAACAACTTTTACGCTTGTTGGTTCTCCCACAAGAGCTGCAGTCCATTTTTCACCTTTTTGTTCTGCCCATTTGAGAAGTTTGACTGTACCGTTAACAGCAGGGCCTTCTTCATCACCGGTAATCAGAAAGCTTACCATTCCTTTAATGGACTTTTTTTCAAGAACTCGAGCCAGTGCCGCAACAAAACAAGCAATTCCACCCTTCATATCAACAGCACCCCGCCCATATAACTTCCCTTGATCTATGACAGCTTCAAAAGGAGGATGTATCCAGTGTTCCAACGCACCTGGTGGCACAACATCAGTATGGCCCGCAAACATAAGATGCAGCCCTTCTCCCCCCATTTTTGCATAAAGATTTTCAACATCTTCTGTATTTTTATCCGAAAAAACAGGACGTTCAATATGAAACCCCATCTTTGCTAGAAATTGTTCCAAAGTTGATAAGGCACCCGCTTCATGAGGTGTGACAGAAGGACAACGAATAAGAGCCTGTAATAGTTGAAGTGGATCTGTAAGGACAGGCATAGCGCTTTTCCAATCTGAACTGAGGGATCACCAGAAATTATTAAGCTGAATTATAAAAAAGATAAAGCAAAAACATTGAAAGCACTCAGCACACTAGGCAGGGGAAGACAATCGTGCTGAGGCTTCAATGGCTTCTTCACCCATGAGTGACAAAGCACACACATAACGGCACACTCAACAAAAAGTTCCATCAAATATTACCTTATTAAGGGCTTTTTATATTTCTAACTTATATGAATGAAAATTGATTGCTTGCAGCATATGACCATTTTCCTTCAACCAAGCACGATACGTTTTACTATCTGGACAAAGCTTTTCACAAAGGTTCCAAAACTTTGGTCCGTGATTCATTTCAACAAGATGAGCGACTTCATGCGCAACGACATATTCAACAATTTCTTTTGGTGCCATAATAAGGCGCCAAGAAAAAGAAAGACGCTTGTCTATTGAACAAGATCCCCAACGACTTTTCGTATCTTTATAACAAACTGACTTCACTTTACGCTCTACTTTACGTGTATAATATGCAACCAATGGCGCTATAGTAAGCGCTGCCTGTTTTTTTAGAACATCAGCAACACGTCTTGGCAAATATTCTAATTGACCATAAACGATAATTTGAGGTTTTTGTCCTGCTTCTCCTACAATAATTTCCGATACTCCACGCCCTTCTTTATGTCTTATGGTATGCGCGACACCCAATACAGGAATTGTTGTACCTTTTCTGAGATACGCATTTTCGTGAGAAACACATACACGCGTGAGACGCGCTTCAATCCAAAATCGGTGCTTTTCAATGAAACCTTGAACCGAACAAAGACTTAGCGTTGGCGGTGCTGTTACACAAATTCCCTGCCCGCTTGCATCAATACGCAATGTAAGACGACGTGCACATTTATGTTTGCGTACACGTAGAGGCACAATACGATCAGAGAAAATAAAATGTTGTTCATAAACGGTCATACATTATGTCTTCATCATCAATGAACTTGCCCCCTTATCCTGCATTAATTCTGTCAATTAATGACCTCAACACTGTTTCGAGGCATACTAAATCCTGCGGACGCGAAAGCCGATGATCTGCATCACGAATAAGTGTTAATGTTACATCATGTAAAGGCAAATGATCAAGTAAAGACAATGTATGCTGATAGGGTATTTCTGTATCTTCCATCCCTTGCAAAATATGAACCGGACACCCAACATCAATGCATCCTTTCATAACACAGTTGTCTCGTCCATCTTCAATCAAAGCCTTTGTAAAGGGCATCGGCTCGGTATCACCAACTGCAGGTCGTTCAATATACCCTTTTTCTTCCAAAATTTTCCATTCCTCCGGCCCTAATTCTGGTTCCACTAATGTTTGCGTAAAATCAGGAGCCGGCGCAATCAACACCATACCAGCAAGGCTCTTATTTTTCTGCGCTAGCATCATAGCAAGCTTGAGAGCAATCCATCCCCCCATAGAGGAACCAATCAAAATTTGTGGTCCTTCACAATAAGCTTCAAAAGTTGCCAGACTTTCCTTCACCCAACGTGAAATCGTTCCTTGAAAAAAATCACCCTCAGACTCTCCATGGCCAGAATAATCAAAACGTAAACAAGACAAGTCATTCTTCTGAGCAAAATTATCAACCATCACCGCCTTACTCCCCAACATATCGGATTGATAGCCAGAAAGCCAAACAAGACTAGGAGAGCTGCGGCCTTTACGATGACGCACTGCGAGAGCAGTACCTTCAAACGAAAAAAATTGGCAAGAAATATTTTGGTCCATGATTCTTTTCCTTCATAAAACATTTTCTATTATAAAAGAAAAACTTCTATCTTCCAAATCAGCCCACAAAGTCATAAATCAAATAATGAAAAAGGCGCGAATTCTAGTTGTTTTTCTGTGTATAATTGTATATTAAATTATATTGTAGATTAATCAAAATTAAGGAGCATAAACCATTCGTAGACCGTTTAAAATAACACCTACCCAAAAAGACGGGCCACGCTCAAATCAGGACATTCGGGTTCCTCGCGTTCAGCTTATCAATGATGAAGGACAACATCAGGGAATTGTTGCAATACAAGAAGCACTTGCTATGGCCGTAGATGCAGGGCTTGATTTGGTTGAAATTGTACCAAATGCAGAACCGCCCGTGTGTAAAATCATCGATTTGGGCAAATTGAAATATCAAACCCAAAAAAAAGCCGCTGAAACACGTAAAAAGCAAAAGGTCATCGAAATCAAAGAGATTAAGATGCGTCCCAATGTTGATGTCCATGATTATGAAGTTAAGCTCAAAGCCGTTCATCGCTTTATTGGTAATGGTGATAAAGTAAAGGTTACTTTGCGTTTTCGTGGTCGTGAAATGGCACACCAAGATCTTGGGTTAAAGCTTCTTCAGCGGGTGAAAGAGGATACCAGTGAAATTGCTAAAATCGAATCTGAACCAAAACTCGAAGGCCGTCAAATGATGATGGTGATAGCACCTAAGTAATATTTCATTAGGATAATATATGAAATGCGACTCATCTAGAGTTGAGTATATGGATATGATTTAAAAGTGCCGCATATTGTTGCTGTGGTACTTTTAAATTGGTGGCTGTTATGCGCCAGCTTCTCCCATTAAGAAAATACTCTTTATTATCAAAACGACTAAATGTCTTTAATTAAGAGTGCTTCAATCTTGCATAAAACAACAATAAAATATAGAAGCGCTTCATGATCAAAAAACAAATTTCTGCTTTTGATAAACATCTTATCATCCGTCTTCTGCGAGAAAATTTTCATAAACATGCACGTTGGTACGGAGCTGCTATTTTTTCAATGATCATTATTTCCTGCACAACGGCAGCCAGTGCATGGATTATGCGTGACGTTGTCAATTATATTATTGACGCGCAAAATTTTGGTATGATTGTTCTGACTTCCAGTGTCATCGCTTTCATTTTTATCCTCAAAGGGATTGCAACTTTTTCCCAAACTTACTTTTTGAGCAAAGCAGGCAACAGTATTGTTGCTGAACAACAGCGCAAAATTTACGCGCGCCTTATGGAACAGGGAGTCTCTTTTTATCATAATAATACCTCATCTGACCTTCTTGTGCGCGTAACCCACAACGCTACAGCCGCGCGTAATATCATTGATACAATTATTACAACTTTTGTACGCGATTTACTTTCTGTTAGCGGCCTATTGCTTGTCATGTTCATTCAAAATTTTACGTTAATTGCCATTACTTTAATAGTAGGACCACTGGCTTTTTTAGGGATTCGAATGGCTTTAAAACGTGTTCGTAGCCTTGTGGAAAAAGAACTCCTTTCGCTTGGTGAAATTATCAAAATCGTGCAAGAAAGTTCTACTGGTATTCGGGTTATCAAAGCTTTTTCATTAGAAGAGCTCATGAAAAAACGTATGGACGAAGCTATTTGCGATGTTGAAAAACAAGCAAACACTATTGCAACACTTCAAGCCATTACAAATCCAATTATGGAAACCCTCGCTGGTGTTGCCATTGCGGGTATTATCTGTTTTTCCGGTTATCTTGCAACCCAGCGTACAGGTGTTCAAGGTGAGTTCATGTCTTTTATTGTTGCTCTACTTCTTGCTTACGAGCCTGCAAAAAGACTCGCAAATGTACGTGTTAAAATTGAAGCTGGCTTGGTCAATATCCGTACTATGTTTGAAATTCTTGATCGTCCTCTTACTGTTATAGAACATGCAAAAGCTAAAGATTTAGATAAAACACAAGGAACTATCCGTTTTGAAAATGTTTCTTTTGCATATACGGATAACAAAATGGTGTTGAGGAATATTAATCTAGAGATAGAACCTAGAAAAACAACAGCGTTGGTAGGGCCATCTGGTTCGGGAAAATCAACCCTTATAAACCTTATTATGCGCCTTTATGACCCCACAAAGGGACGCATATTGATTAATGATCAAGACATTCGTTATACTACATTTCGCTCCCTTAGAAATCTGATAGCCTATGTAGGGCAGGATACTTTTCTCTTTCAAGGAACTGTTAAATATAATATTGAGCTTGGAAAAGCAGGAGCCTGCGACGACGACATTATTAAAGCAGCAAAAGCAGCCAATGCTCACGACTTTATTATGGATCTACCAAATGGCTATGATACACAGATAGGTGATAATGGCTGTAATCTTTCAGGTGGACAAAAACAACGACTCGCTATCGCCAGAGCAATGCTTCATGATAGTGAAATTCTGATTCTTGATGAAGCAACAAGTGCATTAGATTCGCATACTGAAGCACAAATTAATGAAGCCCTTCATCATCTCACAAAAGGACGCACGACTATCACCATTGCCCATCGCCTTTCAACGATTGCTCGCGCTCATAAAATTATCGTTATACAAAATGGTCAACTGGTCGAACAAGGTACTCAAAAAGAATTGCTTGCAAAGGAAAATGGTTTTTACAAAAAACTTCATAATATCCAATTCAAACAGCATAAATCTTAATTTCTATATACCTAAGTAAGCATTTGTGATAAAAAGTGGATAGATAGCCATATTCCTTTGTAAATAATAGAGGTGTTCTCAAGAGGAAGTTATTACATTAAGCACAACGATTGGCAAAAAATTTACAATTTATTGAAGACACATTTTCAGGATTTGTATGAGAATTGAAGAACTTCCCTGTTGTTTTATTGAAGAAATTCATCTTATTTTACAAACAAGGGCTCAATAGCAAGAGTTTCCTCTTTCCGCAGGCAAATGGTGTAGCATCCGTAAACATTATGAATTTTTGTGGCTGCAAAAAAGTAGACTTCAAATTTTGAAACAGCTGCCAAAAACTATAATGATAAATCTGGATGATACACCTTTATCTGCCACCTATTTCCGTGCTGCCTGTTATAGATTACATCGCAAATTGTCGATAAGCTTAGCATAAAAAGAAACATTGAAGAGAAACAAGTTAAGGATTTATCATTAAACTTCTTCTTGTAGCGGATGCCTTGGACTAAACTGTACGTTTTACTCTCATGTCTAGGAACTAGAATGACATTAAGCACCTTAATTTTTTGAAAGATAAAATACACACGTTTTGCTGATAAAAGTTATAATCCCAATACGCTAAAAAAACAGGTGAAAAGTAAAACAATATTCCTATTATTCCTTACTGCTAAAAAAGGAAAATCTTGCATAGCTATGATAGTTATCATTACAAAAAAGTGACCTTATAAAATGCATCTTCAAGGAAACACAACACATTGACTTATAATGATAATTCATTGTTTTGCAATTTGAATGGGACCTCTGAATACTGTAAGATTTTTTCATTTTAAATCCTTGCCATGCAGGAATCAAAAAATTGTTTTCTTGTACATCGCAAGACAAGTCAGCGCGTGAATAAGAAACTATTTAGGCAAGCAATAAATATACATTTCATAAACCGTCTCAATGCAAGAACAGTTGGCAAAATTAGAAGCTGACAAAGTAAATGATGTGCCCGCTTGACTCTTGCATTAGTAAAGATTGGTGGTGCCCAACGGATTTTGCGTTATACTCTTTACCAGTGCCAGCGTGGGGTGCAATTTGGAGCAACGAGAAATATTAAAACAAGCACGTGAATGAGCAATATAACAAAGTGCTGCTTTTCGTGAAAAGCTTGCCCCTCACTGAGAAAATGTAATAAACAAAAAACAAATATTTCAGACGTATCTTCTCACGATTTTATAAAAAATCTTCTTCTTTTATGAGATTCCTCATCCCAGTTTTAATCTTCCTCTGCCTTAGAGAGTTAAGTGCATAACACTTCAGTAATTGGAACTTAAGAACTTCAATCGTTAATAGTCTCTTTCATAAAATAAACCCACACTAGAATTTTTTTCATTTCCTATGGCGCCTTTAGCTTTGAGATTGCGTGAAATGTCTAAATTAATTGTCCCTTTCGTCTTTCCATCCGATCCTGCTTCAAAGCCTAAATAAATGTTATTGTGTATATAACGTCCAACGCGTAAACCCGTATTACCTTTTTCATCAACGATAACATCAAGATCATCAAGACCAATTTTAGCCCGTAGAGCATTCAATAAAGATGTATTAGAAGCTCCTGCAAGATCAGCTGCCGCTGCCGCAAGCTGAGCAATCTGAAATGGTGATAACTCATTAAGAGAGCGATTAAAAATCAAACGTGCCAAGATCTCATCCTGTGGCAAATTTGGTTGTGAAGAAAAATTAATATCAAGATTATCAATCGTTCCACTTATAGTTACCGTAACGCGAATATCACCACTATTATTGTTGGTGACAAAATAAACCGTAGGATTAAGATTACCGCTAAAACTTGCTTGTCCTTGGTCAAAATTAAGATGCTGTGAAAGAATATCAAAACGTCCACGAATCATCCTAAACTCACCAACTGGTTGCACATCATTCAGTGGTCCTGCTAAGTTAATGCGCCCTCCTAGTTCAGTATCTAACCCTCGTCCACGTACAAAAAACTGATTGTGTGCCGTAATACGCATATCTGATAACATAACAGATGAAGATTCTTGAGAGATATTACGAGTTTTGGTAGTGATCTTAACGTCAGCACGTTCAAGCGTTTTTTGAATCGATTTAGTTAAATTCTTATTCTTAATATTAAGAAATTTTGCGTTTCGAAAATGATCCGGAACAAGAATTTCAGCTTTTTCAACGATGACATCACCACCAATAACAAGGTTGCCTAAAAAATGGCCCGTCATTGTCATCTTGCCGGACAACGTTGCAAGAATCATCGAACCATCATTATAATTGGCGTGATCAAGATTAAACACCAAATCTGTCTCTCCATCATGAGAAATACGGCCTGAAGCAGAAATTGATCCCCCCTCAGATGAAGAAGCTGAAGCTTTTTCTATAAGAATATGATCCCCATTCGATTTGCCTTCAATTGTTATATTGTTCAACCCTACATTTGTTTTTGAATCAAAAAAACTACCATCAACTATAGAAAGATCCCCTACCAACTGTGGCTTCAATAATTCACCATTAAGAGTTGCATCAATTCTGGCTGTACCCGTTACATGCGCACCACGCTTAGCTAATAATAGATCAATAAAAGCAAGAGGCATTGTTCCTTTAACATTCAATCTGGCCTCTGAACCATTGAAAGAAACAGGCCCATTTATAGAGAGATCTAATCCTTTATCTCCAGTTGCTATTATATTCTCAATATGAAAAGTCGATTTTTTGTAAGAACCACGGGTATTCATATTAATCGACATAGGTCCTTTATGCGTCATAGCAGTCAAGTTTTGACTAGAAAGTTCAAAATGAGCAGATGGATCTTTCATTGTTCCACCAATATCAACCTTGCCTACAATTGTTCCTCCAAGCGCTTGTCCTTCAATAAAACTATTAACCAAACGCGCAGGAAAATCTTGCAAATTAACATGGAGATCAAGCGTATTTTTATCTAAAGATATACGACCTTGTGCTTGTGCTTGTACCCCTTCTCCCATTAAATTTGTATTCAAAATAAGGTTTTGTTCTACTGTTTTACCTGTAGCAGCAAGCACAAATGGCATTACGTTTTTATCTTGAAGAGCATTAGTTGTTAGCCCCTCACCTTTTATATCATAGGTCACATCAGGTTTTTTAAAAGGACCTCGAATTATAACCTGCCCTGTTAAAGTACCAGCTGCTCCAAGATTGGATTTCCATAAATTGGCTAAAGCAGCAGGAAGCGCATTCATTGTTAGGTGCAGATTAAGGGTATCTTGCACATTTCCTGAAAGTATAACTTTGCCTCCATTAATTGCGATTCCTAATTCATTTATTGTCATTCCATCTTTATCAAAAAAAATCGTAGCCGATTTAGGCAATGTCGCATGAAGATTGTGTTGTTTAACATCTATGGTTTCAATCTGCACTTCTCGTTTTATACCTTCTGGAAATCTCGCTGTAACCATACGGCCAGAAAGTCGTGCGTTTGTATCATTAGGCAACATCGCTTTAACATTAAAAACTGTTTGCCCATCGTTGCCATTAGCGTGAGCATTTAAACGATTAACCATCATAAAAGGCGTTTGGATATGGTCTGCATTGATAAAACCTTCAAACTGAGCCATACCCAAAGGGTCAAATACATCTGCTTTGACTTCCAACTTTTTAATTTTATTCTTTGCAAAGCTTAAACGGTCAACATGCGCCTTTAGGTTGGCTTTTTGCCTGCCATTTTGTTCGTCAAAAATAAAATCTCCTTTTACCTTTCCACTACCCTCCTGCAAAAATAATGCAGCAAGCACTGAAATATCATCAGCGTCAATATGCAAAGCTCCTTTCACAAAACCTCCAAGTTTTTGAGAAAGGTCACCGGTTATTTTTGCACTTCCCCCTCTAATATTGATATCTTCAAGTTTTCGAATTTGATTAGAATCCTTAAAAGAAGCAGATAAATGCAATGGTTTCTCAGAAAAAGTTCCTTCTCCCTTTATAGAACCCGTTAAAGAAGCACTCGGAGATGTATTATCCATCAAAGTTTTTATAGTAAGTGTTGTGTTCTTTAGTTTTTTCCCCACTAAAAATGCTTCAGCAACATGGGCATTTGTATTAAATTTTATAAGGTTATTACGCCCTCTAGCAGTACTTTGGACTGTGAGTGCACCGTTCATTCTCGAATCCAATTTGGCTAAATCAGATATTTGAGCATAGAAATCCATTTTAGCGCTCTCACTTGAAAAATATCCATCAGCTTTTATGTTTGCGTATTGACTTTTCAAATCTAAACGACGCAAAATCAAACTCGCCGTGTCGTAAGCAGCACCACCTGAAAGAATAAAATTTCCTTTGAAAAAACGATCAAAAGGCTCCACACCTATTTTCATATTGTCAGCCATCCCTGATAATTCAAGATCAAAAACGCCGTCAATTAAACCGATAGTTCCTTTGGCTTTAATATCTGTACTACCAGAGAGTGATTGTCTACTCAGTAAACTAAAAGGAGCTAGTGTTTGGGCTTTTAAACCAAGGTCACCTTTAAAAACAAAACGATTCATTTTTCCTTTTAACCAAGCAGAAAACCCCTGACCCGTAATACTAAAATCATGAATCAAAACTGGCTTTTTAGAAACAACATCCGTATCTAAATGCACATGAACTGTTTGTCCTAGACCTTCTCCCAATGTGCTCTTACTTTTTTCAATCCCTTGAAGCGTTCCCTTAATTTGAATACCAACATGACGAGAAGCTGCATTATCAAGATTTTCGCTCACTCCCCCCATATCAAAAATCGCATCACGAATACGAATATTTTTATTGCTCAACTGATGTACAACAAGCCGACCATTCCAAGATTGTTGCCCTTCACGGCCATAATCAATATTTAAAGCAAGATTATCCGCACGCATTGGCGTTTCTGACGCTGATAAATGAGTAGCACCATTTTCCTTATCAAGAGCCATTTTGCCATCAATAAAAAGCCGCCGCAAAAATCCATCTGTTGTTATTTCAGCATTAGCCAAAATATTCATTGTTTTGCTCTGAATCACCATATGATCAAGGTGCTTCACACCTTCTTTTGTTATTCTCGCCTCTGCTTTCAACGTCATATCAGATTCAAAGAGGCTACGATATTGTGGAGGTATCAAAGGACCGAGTGTTCCTACTAGTTTAGTAGAAAAACCGTGCCCTTCTGCAACACTTGCGAGAATAACATTGCCATGCAAAACAGGATGATGATTGGCTTCTAAAGAAAGGCTGACAACTAAATCATCGAAAGTACCATCACCTCTTATGGAAAGATTTAATGCAGGACGCTTTTCAATGTTAAAAATATTCGCCAAAATGCCATTTTGTGATTCATCAACAGAAATATCAATTTTAGCTGTACGATTGCTATCGGATATCTTCGTTAAAATAGAGAAAGATCCCGGTGCATCTAAACGATGCGCCGCTATATCGACATCAAAATCACCATTAGCTAAGGTTAGATTCCCTTTTAAGGACACATCAGCAGAAAAACCCAAGAGTCCCTGTTCAAACACTACGTGTTTAGCCGTAAGCGTGTTTATAGAAATGTCAAGTGGCAATTTTGGCAAAGAAAACTTCCTCGCCTCAAGAGAAGCAATAAGAGAAAAATTGTCATGCGGTTTGCGTAAAAACGTAATCTGTTCTGCTGAAAGCTGGTTAATATCTATACGTCCTCTCAGTAACGCTAGACGGTTCCAATCCATTTTAGCATTGGTAATTTTAAGCCAAACACCTTTTTTATCACTCACAGTAATAGCATCAATTGATGCTTGAGACGATAATACCCCCTGCATATTATATAAACGAACTTGGCGATTAGATGCTGAAAGTCCGCGTTCAATCAAAGAAACAAACCATGAACGATCATTTGCTGTTGCTTCGCTAGAAGATGAATTGCCTTTCTGGGCAAAAACAAAAGCGCCCATCAAAAAAAATGAAAGACCAAATAAGAAAGCCGATAAACGCACACTTTTTTTCATTAAAACGCTTGCCCTATACCCACATAAAAACCAATACGAGGATCACTTTTCCCCCGCTTAAGAGGAAAAGCTAAATCAATGCGTAAAGGACCAATACCTGTCATATAGCGACCTCCAATACCGGCTCCCCATTTTATTTTTTGAGAAAAATCAGCAAACGCTTTTCCCCCTACGAACCCTCCATCAAGAAAACTGACAACCCCTATCTTATCATTTAAAGAAAAACGTAACTCTGCTGACCCCTCAACAAGCGCCCGCCCCCCAACAATAGCATCTTGTTCTGTTTTGATACCAATATTGCGATAAGCATAACCACGAACAGACCCACCACCACCAGCAAAAAAGAGCGTATCTGAAGGTACTTGTGCTTTATCACTTCCAAGAATTTTACCAAACTTTGCCCGCGCTGCAAAAATAAAACGATCCTTTTCATCCAGCGCCCAATAAGAACGACCTTCCACAGTCATTTTTGCTACAAAATTGTTAGAGCGTATTTCATAAAAAGGTTCAACACTCACCTCACCATACAAGCCTTTGGTCGCATTAAATTTGTTATTACGACTATCGTAAATCAAACTACTAGGTAACCCAATTGTTGTAAAATGACGGTTCCCAAAATAGACATCGTGTGAATAACCATTAGAAGCTTCTATAGCAACCTGTCCTGATAAATTACTATTAAAGATATGCGTTATACCAAACTTTCCTTTGATGGCTTTTGTAGTGTAATTGTCTAGGACATCTTGCTGTATTTTTAATTCTGTTCTAAAATCCGTATCAGGAGTGAATATACCAGGCTTTATAAACGTGCTGCCGAAAAGATAATCAAAATTTTTCAGATTATACGATTCCTTCTTGTTACTGCCAATACCGCTTATTTTCGTCTCAACTTTAAGACGTTCTGCATGGCCAAAAAGATTGTTATGCATCCAATAAGCTTCAAAACCAGTACCATCTAATGTTGAATAGCTACCGCCTACACCGAAACGACGTGGTTTACGTTCTTCTAAAACAAGCATAAGCGGTAAACTCCCATCAGGGTTAATTGACTCGGCCTCACGTATATTCACAGCACGAAAAATATTAAGTCTTGCAAGCCTTTCATTCGCTTTGGCTAATGCATCAGAATCATATTTTTGGCCTACCTTCAGTCCTGTCATCCATGCAATATAAGCTGAATCCACGCTTGGCTTCTTACTAACATTACGCACAGTTAAAGGGCCGTAATAAGCTTCTTGTCCAAGATCAACAGTAATCTGCGCATCAATGAGACGTGACGCATGATCAGCAACAACTTCACTTTTCATAACTTTAGCTTTAGCATAACCCTGCCGACGCCATCCTTCAATTGCCCATCTTTCTGCTTTCAGAATGGTTTCAGATTTGGCAACAGCCCCAACCTGATAACCCAATTCTGCAATTGTGGGCATTCTATTGGTTTTATATTTTACGAATGGAGCAACTTTATCGATACCTGCAACACTAAAAATATATTGTGGACCGGCATCAATGGTAATAACGATATTAGATTGTGCTGGAAGTTGAGTCACCGGGCTTAAATCAGCAGCTTCTAAGCCATTAATCTTAATACTAATAACACCGCCGTAGCGTCCATCAGCATAAAGAGCAGAAAGAATTGCCTGATAATCTGAACGCGCTTTAGCCAACAAGCCAGAAGAGCTGAATGCTTTATCTTGATCAACGACGAGAGAAGATACAGCTTTAACTATTTTAACGCCTTCTGATGGAGCACCTGGTGATGTAATGACATCAACTTTATAAAATTTCTCCATACCACTGACATGAGAAGGGGAATTTGTTTTCTTTTGACCAAAAAGAGGAATGCCGAAAAGCTCAAATGCTGCAAGGGGTTGCGGAAAGGCACAGACGAAGGATAGACCTATAAATACTCTGCGCATGGTTCCTGATTTAAAAAAAACTCCCGTCTGATATAACATCAAATCAGATACCTTCAATATACTTTACATCACTTTGTACTATAAATAACATCGAACAAGAAAGATAAATATACCTACTCTGGATATTTCATACGTTTGATCACAGCAAATAACATTCTTTTCTTACGATGCATAATGTCTCATCCCCTTAATTCATAAAACCCTGCACTGCTGTACAATACAAACAGCTTTTCTTCTTTTTCCCTAACACATTCATTTAGCGCATTATAAATATTTTATTTAACCGCATATAATCATGGTTAAATTTGTGCAAATTATTCTCCCTAATTACACTACAAAAGCTTGCACACGTATATAGATCTTTCACTACAGAAAACCATATAGAGACTTCTTGATTTTTATGTACGGATATGTTTGTCTCTTCGTAAGTTAAAAGAGGGGGAATAAACTGATGATC
This sequence comes from Bartonella taylorii 8TBB, assembly GCF_902825155.1. GTDB lineage: Bacteria > Pseudomonadota > Alphaproteobacteria > Rhizobiales > Rhizobiaceae > Bartonella > Bartonella taylorii_A. Next base: position 368,980 of record NZ_CADEAG010000001.1, on the reverse strand, counting down.
GCGCGTGTCACAACTGTTGCTTTTCGCGGTCTAGAAGCAGTACCTGTTGATGTACAGGTTATGATTTCCCCCGGTAAAATAGGAATGGCTATTGTTGGATTAGCCGATAAAGCGATCGCAGAAAGTCGTGAACGCGTACAAGCAGCTCTCCATGCTTGTGGGCTTTCTATGCCTAACAAACGGGTTACGATTAATCTTGCGCCAGCTGATCTACCTAAAGAGGGATCGCACTATGATTTGCCAATAGCTGTAGGCTTAATGCTTGCTATGGGACTTCTTCCTCCTGAGGTCGCACAAGATTACATCATTTTAGGCGAATTATCACTGGATGGTTCTATCACCGCCGTTAACGGTGTTTTACCAGCTGCAATGACAGCTTTATCACACGATAAAGGACTCATTTGTCCCCACTCATGCGGGCCTGAAGCAGCATGGGCAAATGCAGAGATGAATATTCTCGCTCCCGAGACTCTTCTCACCATGGTCAATCATTTTAAAGGAACCCAAATTCAAAAACGTCCACAACCTCGCCAATATACTATACAAACTGAGCTTCCAGACCTTTGCGAAATTAAAGGACAGAAAACCGCCAAACGGGCATTAGAAGTTTGTGCAGCTGGACGACATAATCTTTTGTTTGTAGGTCCTCCTGGCGCTGGAAAATCTATGTTAGCCCAACGCTTACCTTCCATTTTGCCACCTCTTGATAGCCGTGAGCTGTTAGACGTTTCTCTGATTGCTTCCATCACAGGAGACACAGTCCATAATACCATTTCACTTCACTGCCCTTTTCGTGCTCCGCATCATTCTGCTTCCATGGCAGCAATGATCGGTGGTGGACTTAAAGGACGACCAGGAGAAGTTTCACTCGCACATAATGGCGTTTTATTCCTTGATGAATTACCTGAATTTTCTCCACAAGTCCTTGATTCTCTTCGTCAACCTTTAGAGAGTGGAGAATGTGTTATCGCCCGCGCAAACCACCATATCAGCTATCCTGCCCGCATTCAACTCATTGCCGCAATGAACCCTTGTCGATGTGGTATGGCAGGTGAAAAAGACTATGTTTGCGCAAAAGGAGTACGCTGTCAAATCGATTATCAATCCCGCATTTCTGGTCCTCTGCTAGACCGAATTGATTTACGGATCGATGTTCCTGCTTTGACAGCTATGGATCTTATGCAACCAGAACAATCAGAAAAAAGCTGCGATGTTGCAAAACGAGTCGCACGTTCTCGTGCGATTCAAGCCAAACGTTTTGTTAAACTGGGACTTGATCATATTCGTACCAACGGTGATTGCCCTGCTAAAATCATCGAAGAAATTGCTATTCCTGACCAAAACGCAGCTAAACTCTTACGGGATGTGAGTGAAAAGATGCACCTTTCTGCACGTGCCTATCATCGCATTCTCAAAGTTGCACGCACCATTGCTGATCTCGACGAAGCAGACCATCTTTCACGCCAACATCTCGCAGAGGCTATTTCCTACCGACTGGGCACCGAAAGACTAACAGCTCTTACTTAAGGTAAAGTATTCATCGATAAAAACTAATAGGAAAATAACGCAGATAAAGCTCTGAAAGCTTGCCATCATCTTCTAGAGATTTCAGAGCATAATTGAGTATATCAACCAATTTTTCGTTCTTTTTTGCAACAGCAAGACGCATTCCTTGCCCCAATAGCTGTGGAGCCATATACGCCCCTCCAACAAAATGGCAGCAATTGATGGATTTTGCATCATTTAACCATAAAGATAAAGCAAATCCATCATCAAAAATAAGATCAATTTTATGATCCTGTAGCGCTTTATAGAGCTCTTCCCTATTGTTAAATCCCTGTCCTTTGGCTTCAGGAAAATAACTCTGGAAAAGCTTTTCATGGGCACTGTTGAATAAAAATCCACTGTTTAAATGTGCTAGTCTATCGCTGATTGGTGCATCAAGATTGACAAGTCGAGAGGCAACAAATCGAGCCGGAAAGCGTAAATAAGACTTTGTAAAAACAATATCTTGACGTGTTTTGATTGTTTCTTTTAAACCAGCGATAATCACTTCTGCTCCACCATTTTTTACATGGTCTACAAGCTCTTCCCAAGGAACAACTTCTACCTCACAAAATTTCTTAAGGCCTAATTTCGAGCAAATAGCACGCAACAAATCAATATTATAACCTGCAAGATGTCCTGTTTTGTCAAGAAAGTTAAAGGGAGGAAAATCAAAAGTTGTTACAAAACGCAAACGGATTATATCCGTTGTGTCAGGTTGTACAAAATATTCATGCGAATCAAAAAAAGAAGGCAGTTCTCCAACCGTTTCAGCTTCTGCAAAGGCGGAAAATAAAAATCCCCATGTTATAAATAACGCTCCAATAAGAGTATTAAATATATTCTTGGGAAGAAAATGTTGTAAGTGCAGTTGAAAATGTTTTGCATATATAGGTTTCTGTATGTTCAAAATTTTCACCCCATTTTGCAAAGTAAAATGTAACTCTTCTCAGATACAATATCTAACGCACTTAACTGAAATATCTGCTATTTTAATGAATGAAAATTCTTAGTATTCTGTAAAACAGTTAAAAACTTAACAGTTTCCATATATTTCCAGAATATATTGATAATGTTAAAATTTTAGCACAAACTTATTCCAAATTCATTCATAAAAGTACAAAGGTCGATTAAGTTAGCTTGACAGATAATTTTATTCATTACCACAAAGGGAAGAGATAAACTTTATAAGACTTGTTATTTGTATTTTTACCTCAAAATACAACGCCGCAATGCACATTGTTTATGTGTGCAAAAATCATTCTCTCTAATTATCTGCTGACAGATGTTGAATATAGATCCGATATACGGTAAATATTTAATTGGTTATTCCATAAATAACTAGCCAAAACATTAAGCTCAGAAAAAGCTGATGAAATATCGCAAATCGAATACAGAAATGGATTAACTTATGAGTGATGAAATCACCTCACCGACACAGAGTAATGACTATGGTGCCGCTTCCATAAAAGTTCTCAAAGGTCTTGATGCTGTACGAAAACGTCCTGGCATGTATATTGGTGATACCGATGATGGCTCAGGATTGCATCATATGGTCTACGAGGTCGTGGACAACGCTATCGATGAAGCTTTAGCCGGTCATGCTACTCTTGTAAATGTCACACTCCATGCTGATGGTTCTTGTTCTGTTCGTGATAATGGTCGCGGAATTCCAACAGATATCCATCCAACAGAGGGTATTTCAGCAGCTGAAGTGATCATGACCCAGCTTCATGCAGGTGGAAAATTTGATCAAAATTCTTATAAAGTTTCAGGTGGATTACACGGTGTTGGTGTTTCTGTTGTTAATGCACTGTCCGTTTGGTTGCGGATGCAAATCAGGCGCAATGGCAAAATTCATGAAATGTCTTTTACGCATGGGGTTGCCGACTCTCCACTAAAAATTGTTGGTGATTGCGATGCAGAAAGTGGAACAGAAATCAGATTTTTGCCAAGCTCTGAAACCTTTACTATGGTTGAATTTGATTTTGAAACTTTGGAACGTCGTTTGCGAGAACTCGCTTTTTTAAATTCTGGCATACATATTCTTCTTGTTGACGAACGTCATGCCGACATTCAATCCGTTGAATTGCATTATGACGGTGGATTAATTGAATTTGTCAAGTACATTGACCAAACAAAAAAACCGCTGCTTGACACTCCTATTTACATTACAAGTGAAAAGGATGGAATGAGCGTTGATGTTGCCCTATGGTGGAATGATTCCTACCATGAGAAAGTTTTGTGTTTTACAAATAATATTCCTCAGCGTGATGGTGGAACCCATTTAATAGGTTTTCGTAGCGCTTTAACGCGTCAAATTAATGGTTATGCTGAATCTTCAGGCATTGCAAAAAAAGAAAAAGTTAACTTAACTGGTGATGACTGCCGTGAAGGACTCACAGCTATTCTTTCTGTCAAAGTTCCAGATCCCAAATTTTCTTCACAGACAAAGGATAAATTGGTTTCTTCTGAAGTGCGCCCTATTGTTGAAAACTTGGTGAATGAAGGTCTTTCAGCATGGCTGGAAGAGCATCCTAATGAAGCGAAGCTTATCATCAGTAAAGTGGTAGAAGCTGCAACAGCACGTGAAGCGGCACGCAAAGCACGTGAACTTACAAGACGAAAAGGAGCTCTTGATATCACTTCTCTGCCGGGAAAACTTGCCGATTGCCAAGAACGCGATCCAGCGAAATCTGAAATCTTTATTGTCGAGGGAGATTCGGCGGGAGGTTCAGCAAAAAGTGGACGTTCACGTCAAAATCAAGCAATTTTGCCCTTACGTGGTAAAATTCTTAATGTAGAACGGGCACGTTTTGACCGAATGCTCTCATCTGATATGATCGGGACACTCATTACCGCCCTTGGTACCTCCATCGGTAAAGATGAATTTTCACCAGATAAATTGCGTTATCATAAAATCATCATTATGACAGACGCCGATGTTGATGGTGCACATATCCGTACCCTCCTTCTCACCTTCTTTTTTAGACAAATGCCCGAATTGATTGAGCGTGGACATCTTTATATTGCTCAACCCCCCCTTTATAAAGTATCGCGAGGAAAATTTTCTCAATATATCAAAAATGAAGCAGCATTCGAAGAATTTCTCATTGATACTGGATTGGAAGAAGCAAAGTTAGAATTGTCAACAGGCGAGATTTGTGCTGGTGCTGATTTGCGCAAACTTGCTGAAGATGCTCGCGTATTCCGCCAACTTTTAAATGGTCTTCATACACGCTATGATCGCACAATTGTTGAACAAGCCGCCATTGCCGGAGTTTTTAATCCTGAAGCCCTTTCAACACCAGAAAAAACCCAAAAAACAGCAGATAAAGTGGCAAACCGTCTTGATTTAATTGCTGATGATATGGAACGTGGTTGGACTGGTTATAATGCATCAAATGGGGGTTTATGTTTTGAACGCATTTTACGTGGAGTTAAAGAGACTATTACCCTTGATGCGGGGCTTATTAATTCAGCGGATGCACGTCAAATTGATCGCGTCTCTCAAAATTTCGTAGAAGTTTATAATCTTCCACCTCTCTTACATCGTAAAGATACGTCAGAGCGCATTTTTGGACCGGTTAGCCTTTTAGAGAGTATTTTTACAAATGGTAAAAAAGGCATTACTCTCCAGCGTTATAAAGGCCTTGGAGAAATGAATGCTGAACAACTTTGGGAAACAACCCTTGATCCTAATGGTCGCTCTCTTTTACAAGTTAAAATCAATGATGCAACCGATGCCGATTCACTCTTTTCCCGCTTAATGGGGGATGAAGTTGAACCTCGGCGAGTTTTTATTCAAGATAATGCTTTAAGCGTTGCCAATCTTGATATCTAAAGGTAGTCTTTCGTTTCTAGCTGTATAAACGTCGCAGTTTTATATATTGTTTTTTCGTATTTGAATATTTTCTCTCTGCTTCACTTCATTTACGATAAAAAAATAAGGAAGGTCATGTATATGACAGCTGAAACAGAACGCTTAGGAGCCAAAGGTGGTATGGAGAACTCTTTTGGCTTTACAAGAGTTGATGCAGCACAAAAACAATCTATGGTTGATGGTGTGTTTCACTCTGTTGCTGAGAACTATGATAAGATGAATGATATCTTATCATTAGGGCTACACCGTGTGTGGAAAAATTCTATGGTTGCATGGCTCTCTCCACCCGCACTTTCTAATTGGAAGGTTCTTGATGTTGCTGGCGGTACTGGTGATATCGCTTTTCGCATTCTTAATGCTTCACGCCAAAAAGCCCATGTTACAGTGCTTGATATTAACGGCTCGATGCTCAATGTCGGAAAAAAGCGCGCACAAAAAAATGGTCTTGCTTCTCAGGTTGATTTTGTTGAAGCCAATGCAGAACAGTTACCTTTTGAAGATAAAAGTTTTGATGCTTATACTATCGCTTTTGGAATCCGTAATGTGCCTCATATCGACAAAGCCCTTAGAGAAGCTTTTCGTGTTTTGAAACCGGGAGGACGTTTTTTATGTTTAGAATTTTCAAATGTCGAGATGCCCCTGCTTGACAAAATTTATGATCTTTGGTCTTTCCATGCTATCCCTAAGCTTGGACAAGTCATCGCAAATGATGGCGATGCTTATCGTTATTTGGTTGAATCTATTCGTAAATTTCCTAAACAAGATGATTTTGCCCATATGATAAATCGTGCAGGATTTTCGCGAGTATCTTACCGTAATCTTACGGGTGCAATCGCAGCACTGCATTCAGGTTGGAAAATTTAAAAATGGTGCAAATTTCCACTTACTTTCAATTGATGCGCGCAGGATGGGTTTTAGCGCGTGAAGGTGTTTTGAAGGCTCTTCCTCACGATGATCTTCAAGGATTTCCAGCATTATGTCATCGTATCGCAAGTGCATTAGCGCGACGCAAAACGAAAAAAAAGCAAAGATCTGAAAATATTTCTTATGCCATCAATAGGCTTGGTCCCTCTTATATAAAACTTGGTCAATTTCTTGCTACCAGACCCGATATCGTTGGACGTGATCTTGCGGAAGATTTGGCGCAACTACAAGATCGTGTCGAAACATTTTCTTGCACTGCTGCCATTGCACAAATTGAAAGTTCGCTTGGTCGTTCTATCAATGATTTATTCGTAAATTTTTATCCACCCATTGCCGCCGCTTCTATTGCCCAAGTCCATCCAGCTGAATACAATGATGGGACCGGTCATAAAAAAAAATGTGCTGTTAAAGTCATCCGCCCCAGTATCAGAACGCGTTTTGCTAAAGACCTTAGAAGCTTCTATCTCATTGCCCATTTACAAGAGCGTTATATACCAGCTTCTCGAAGGCTACGCCCTGTTTGTGTGGTCGATACTTTGGCACAAACCACACGTATTGAAATGGATTTACGGTTAGAGGCAGCTGCCATATCAGAAATGGCTGAAAATATTCAACATGATGTAGGATTTCGCGTTCCACAAATTGACTGGGAGCGAACAGGACGCAATGTTTTAACAATGGAATGGATTGATGGTATAAGAATATCCGAGATTTCTGCCCTCAAAGAGGCTGGTTTTAATTTGGAAACACTCGCAATTACACTCATTCAATCTTTCCTTCGTCATACATTGCGTGATGGTTTTTTTCATGCTGATATGCATCCTGGTAATTTATTTATAGACCCCAAAGGGTGTATTGTTGCTGTCGATTTGGGAATTACAGGACGACTTGGCAAAAAAGAAAAGCATTTCCTTGCTGAAATTCTTTACGGCTTTATTACGCGCGATTACCATCGGGTAGCACGTGCTCATTTTGAAGCAGGATATGTACCTCCGCACCACAATATTGAAAGCTTTGCTCAAGCCAATCGTGCCATTGGTGAACCAATTCACGGGCAATCAGCGCAAAGCATTTCCATGGCTAAGTTGCTTACCTTATTGTTTGAAGTCACTGAATTGTTTGATATGCAAACACGACCTGAACTTTTACTATTACAAAAGACTATGGTTGTCGTTGAAGGTGTAGCCCGCACATTGGACCCTCATTTTAACATGTGGAAAGCTTCTGAACCCGTTGTCAGAGAATGGATTGGCAAAAATTTAGGACCCGTGGGACTGGCAAAAGATTTTAGTGAAGGAGCGCAAGCGCTCCTTTCGCTGGCACGCAAAACACCGCAATTGATACAAAACTTCCAACGTATAGAAGAAGACCTCAACAACATGAGAAAAACGGGACTTAATCTTTCTCCCACTACCCTTAAACAACTTGCGGTCGAACAAAGTCGTACCAACCGTTATGGCCGTTATAGTCTATTTATCATTGCGCTTTGTTGTGTTTGTCTCACTTTTTATCTTTTTCATCTTTTCTAATCTGCTTAATATGCTAAAAAATACCAATAATGAAATCGTTGAAATCAATTCACTTCTTGGATGTATTTTATGGCTAGTATTACCATTCGCAATCTTTCATCTGAAGTCAAAGAATCTTTGCGCATACGTGCCGCAAAAAATGGTGTCTCTATGGAAGAGGAAGCGCGTCGCCTTTTAAGCAATCCCTCCACTCCAACGACATACCCCTCTCAAGTGAGTGCTGTCGAATTGCAATCATTGCAATCAAAATCTCTTCTCCTTATTATTGGCGGTAGTATTGCAGCCTATAAAACGCTTGATTTGATTCGCCGTTTGCAAGAACGTGGAGCGCACTTGAACATTATTATGACAAAAGCAGCACAAAAATTCATTACCCCTTTAGCAGCTGAAGCTTTGAGCGGTCATACTGTGTATAGTGATTTGTTTTCACGCGAAGAAGAACATGATATTGGACATATACGATTAGCACGTAATGCTGACCTTATTATTTTAGCGCCCGCTACAGCCAATCGCATTGCAAAAATAGCCAACGGCATAGGAGATGATCTGGCTAATTGTGTGCTTTTAGCAGCACAATGCCCACTCTTGATTGCACCAGCCATGAATCCCACGATGTGGACACATCCAGCAACGGTTCGCAATGTTGCACAACTGCGCACAGATGGCGTTCATATAGTCGGACCAGAAATTGGAAAAATGGCTGAACGCGATGAAACAGGCTGTGGACGCATGAGTGAACCCTTAACCATTGTAGCCGCAGTAGAAACTCTTTTGGGTGTGCAAGAAAGGCCACTTGCTGGTCGCCATTTCATTGTTACTTCTGGCCCTACCCATGAACCGATTGATCCCGTGCGTTACCTTGCTAATCGCTCTTCAGGCAAACAAGGTCATGCTATTGCGATAGCTCTTACACATTTGGGCGCCAAAGTGACGCTTATCTGTGGACCGGTTAATCTTGCCGATCCACAAGGGGTCAAAACCATTCATGTTGAAACAGCGCATCAAATGTTACAAGCTGTTCAGGATGCTTTGCCTGCCGATGGCGCAGTTTTTGTTTCTGCCGTTTGCGACTGGCGCAGCCAAACGCAATCTTCACACAAGATCAAAAAACATGCTCATCAAGCACCACCATCCTTGCAGATGGTTGAAAATCCTGATATTTTGGCAACAATTAGCCATGCTTCAAACCGTCCCCCACTTGTGATTGGCTTTGCTGCTGAAACCTGTGATATCATTGCTAATGCGCAAAAAAAATGTATCGAAAAAAGAGCAGATTTTATTCTTGCCAATGATATCTCTCTTCAAGCTGATGGCATAAGCGTTATGGGTGCTGATACAAATCAAGTTTATCTCGTTAGTAAAGAAAATGTTGAACAGTGGCCGCACATGAGTAAACAAAAAGTAGCGCAAAGATTAGCAAGGGTTATTGTGTCATTTTTCAACCCCCATACCCCTATTCATCAATGAACAAACGTAACCTTATTTCAAATAAGAATTTTTCAAACATCAAACCATCAAATACTTAAAAAGTGCAACACAAAACAAAAATGAAACTCACTTACCACATCACATAAAAGTATTTGTACGTATGATTCTCACTGAGAGAACGGCCAACTTCGCAATCTCTTTCTCTCGCAAGAGATGAAAATCCTTATGTATTTCAGTTTATTTGTAAAATAGCTAGATTAGTTTCTTTTATCGCAACCCGTGTATGCTATTCATTTTTATGAGCTTTGCAGAAAAATCCTATCGTGGTTTCCTACAATGCTAACCTCCTCCCAGCTCTAAAGGACGAAGATTCCTAGCCACTACCAACCTGTTATTAGGTTGGGTTTTCTCAGGTAGTTTCTGCTTACGACCACTTATGTGATTGGCTTCATAAATTCTATGTATAACTCCCAACCTGAATATTTTATGCTACTTTTATACTTAGTTGGTACAAAAATTGAACTCAGGCATAAATAATATTGCGTTTTAAAATATACATGAATATGTCTTACCACCGTACTGAAAGAAACCGTTCCCTAGCACTTGCTTTACGATACTAGAGGTAAAAAATACCATCTTTTGACAGTTTCTCCTTAATCAACAAAATTATACGATTTATAAAATAAGTGCATATGTAAAGTACTTTCCAATCTCTCTCTTGTTTTCACTTTTTTATTACTTACTTAGTTGTTATGATTTTTACTGCTGCTTATCGCGCCCTACAACGTCTTCTTACCCCACAATATCGCACTATGATATTGAAAGCTTTGGGAATTACTGTTGTTGTGCTCATTATTCTATGGCTTTGTGCGCGCCAACTTTTCATATCCTACTTTTGGCCTTGGATTGCTGATTTTCTTCCTGGGTTACCTAGTTGGGCAGGATGGTTGGGATTTGGCATGCTAATCGTTTTTAATCTTGGTTTAGCTTTGCTGATGGCTTTTTTTATCGCCCCAATCACCGCTATGATTGGTGGTTTTTTTATTGATTCTGCTGCTGAAATTATTGAAAAAGAAGATTATCCAAACGATCCTGTTGGACATGCTCTGCCGTTTGGGCGTTCTCTCATTCTCTCCTTGAAATTTGTTTTTTTAAGTCTTTTGGGTAATGGAATCGCTTTTCTTTTGTTTTTTGTGCCAGGTATCAATTTGATCGCCTTTTATATTATTAATGGCTACTTACTTGGCCGTGAATACTTCGTGTTTGCAGCATACCGTTTTCGATCCGAACAAGAAGCGCACGCTTTTTTACACACCCATTACACAACGGTTTTTTGTGCAGGGTTGTTGATAGCGCTTTTTGTTTCAATTCCTATTCTTAATTTAGCAACGCCGCTTTTCGCAGCTGCTTTTATGACACACTTACACAAGATGCTTTCCCAAAAGACTCCCGCGCGTGTTACGCAAAAATAATGGCACTTACTTAAAATCCAACAAAACTCATGAGAAAAAAGAAGTTAAAACAAATTTTGTGCCTTAAATGACTGCTTTCATTTCTCTCATTAAGAAAATCTTTTAAAAAATCTTGCTCTGATGCTGGCATTTCGTTAACATAATGCGACCATGTCCATTGTTTTTTGGACTATTATAGTCTTATTGATGTTACATTATAAGTCCTCTTTGCTGTACAGCTGTTGGTGTTAATGGTTAATTGAATATGTGTTTTATCAGAAGCAAATAAGGAGTTTGCCAACCGGCATAAGGAGTAGGTTTTTATATCAAAGCAAAAAAAACAAAAAACGTCAGTTATTAAAAATCAAAATTGCTGAGAGGTTTATTGTAAGGAACACTTTTAAGGGGAAGGATTTTTATGATCTTGGAAAGACAAAAAATTAAAAGACAATGAAGTTAGAGCTATACGTATACACGTAAAAGTATTAAATGGGCTTGTTTATACATCCAGCGAAGCAAGTCTGACTATTTTGAGTCCTATATTCTTTTAAATTATGCAGAGAGTTTATAATATTTAAAGAGAGGCTATAAAGATGAACTGGATTACAAATTATGTTCGTCCTAAAATTAACTCTATATTGGGGCGTCGTGAAATTCCAGATAATCTATGGATTAAAGATCCCACGAGTGGTGAGATGGTCTTCCATAAAGATCTGGAGATGAATCAATATGTGGTTCCTATTTCTGGCTATCATATGCGCATCAGCGCTAAAAATCGTCTCATACATTTTTTTGATGATGGCGTTTATACGCCTCTTGAAAATCCAAAAGTTGTAACAGACCCTTTAAAGTTTCGCGATGAAAAACGCTATATTGACCGGTTAAAAGATTATCGTTCTAAACTTGGTGTTGATGACAATATTTTAAGTGCACGAGGAACCATAGAGGGTTTACCGATTATAGCTACCGTTCAAGACTTCGCCTTTATGGGTGGCTCTCTTGGTATGGCTTCAGGGGAAGCTATCATAAAAGCTTTTGATACCGCCATTGCTGAAAAACGCCCTTTAGTTCTTTTTGCTGCTTCTGGCGGTGCACGCATGCAAGAAGGAACACTTTCATTGATGCAAATGCCTCGTACAACCGTAGCTATCGAAATGATGAAAGAAGCAAAACTCCCCTATATTGTGGTTCTTACCAATCCAACCACCGGTGGTGTTACTGCTTCTTATGCCATGCTTGGTGATGTTCACATTGCCGAACCCGGTGCTATGATTGGTTTTGCGGGACCACGTGTCATTCAACAAACCATACGTGAAACCTTACCAGAAGGTTTTCAAAGCAGTGAATATCTGCTCGAACATGGCATGGTTGATATGGTTGTATCGCGCTTAAAAATGAAAGCGACCATTGCACGCCTTCTACGCTTGATGATGAAATATCCTGCCACTGTTAACCCTTCCAATCCATCGCCAACAAATTCTCAAACATCGGTTTCTACAACAAAAGCAGCTTAAGTGTATGGAAAAAAGCCAAGTGCAAAGGGTGGTAGATGATTTACTGAAAAACTATCCAAAAAAGTTTGATCTTTCTTTAGAACGTATTCTTCACCTTTTAGAACGTCTTGGCAATCCACATTTAAAGCTTGCGCCTGTTATTCACATTGCTGGCACAAATGGCAAAGGATCTGCTTCAGCGATTTGTCGTGCTCTTTTGGAAAGCGCAGGCTACCGCGTTCATGTCTATAGTTCACCTCATTTGGTGAACTGGAATGAACGTTGTCGGCTAGGTCAAATAGGAGGCGGACAATTTGTCACAGAGAACAAATTGGCTGAAACAATTCATGAAATCATAAAAGTGAATCGTGACAACCCGATCACTGTTTTTGAAATTTTTACAGCAGCTGCCTTTATGTTATTTAGCACACATCCAGCTGATGTAGTGATTCTAGAAGTTGGATTAGGAGGACGTTTTGATGCTACAAATGTGATTAACAAGCCAGCTGTATCCCTTATTATGCCCATTGACTATGATCATGAGGCTTTTCTTGGAAACACAATTGCACAAATTGCTTTTCAAAAAGGGGGAATTATCAAACCAGCTGTTCCAGTGGTTATCGGTAAGCAAGATCATGATGAAACCTTTTCACTTTTAACAACCCTTGCGGATAAAAATAAAGCACCTTATTCCCTGTTTGATCAAGATTATCAAAGCTATACAGAATATGGGCATATGGTCTTTCAAAATAGTCAAGGTCTTATGGATCTTCCACTTCCTAACCTTATTGGAGCTCACCAAATTGCTAATGCCGGAGCCTCTCTTGAAGCAGTTTATCAAGCAGGTTTTCAACTTTCAGAACAATCAATAAATTATGCTTTGCAAAATATTTACTGGCCAGCACGGATGCAACATCTCACCCATGGAAACTTGGTTGATCAGCTGTCTCCTAGTATTGATTTATGGTTAGATGGTGGTCATAATCCCGCTGCTGGAAAAGTTGTTGCGGCAGAGTTTATTCAATGGAGAAAAAAATCAAACCGTCCTCTCATTATGATTGCTGGTATGCTCAATACTAAAGATGCTGTCGGTTATTTCCGTCCTCTAGCAAAACTCGTAGATAAAGTCTATACGATCCCGTTAACTGACAACAACGCTAGTATTTGTCCAACGATTTTAGCTGAATCCGCACGGAAAGTAGGGCTCTTTGCTACCCCACAAGATCATCTACAAGATGCCTTACATAAAATCAACTCAGAGCATAAAGATGCAATTGTCCTTATTGGTGGTTCCCTTTACCTTGCAGGCGATATTTTACGTGACAACAAAACACCACCATGTTAGGAATTGATTATACATAGAGCTTTGAAAGATTGACCTTTTAATCATGCAACTTGATTTTGCACTTTATCAACATCCTAAACTTATTACTGTTTTCGGCGGCTCTGGCTTTGTAGGGCGGCATGTTGTTGAAACTTTAACCAAGCGGGGTTATCGCGTTCGCATTGCTGTTCGTTGTCCGCAAAAAGCTTATTACATGCTCCAAATAGGAGAAGTGGGACAAACCCAAATGCTTAAAACCGATATCAAGCATCGCGCCTCTGTTGCACGTGCATTGTTTGGAGCAGATGGTGCAGTATTTCTTCCTGGTAGCTTAGCGCAAGCAAATCAGTCAAACTTTCAAAAAACACAAACTGAAGGTACGCAAAATGTTTCTGAATTAGCAGCAGAAGCCGGTATTCCACTTATTTACATGTCAGCACTTGTAGCCGATCAACATGCTTCATGCCTTTATGCACGCGTCAAATTTGCGGGTGAACAAATCGTTCAAAATAAGCATCCTCAAGCGATTATTATGCGCCCATCCGTTATCTTTGGACCAGAGGATTGTTTCTTTAACACCTTAGCAGACTTATCACGTTTTTTACCAATCATGCCCCTTTTTGGTGGTGGACAAAGTAAATTGCAACCCGTGTATGTAGGTGACATCGCGGAATTTGTTGTACGCGCTTTAGAAGAACATGTTACCTTTGGAAAAATCTATGATCTTGGTGGCCCACAAATTATGACATTCCACAATGTCCTTGAAAATATATTTAAAATTATTCACCGCAAAAAGACAACTCTACCCATGCCTCTTTCTGCCGGTCTGTTGATTGGAAGTTTTTTGGGAATTATCGGTAAATTACCTTTAGTGCCAACATTGTTAACTGCCGATCAAATACGTTTCCTACAATTAGATAATGTTGTCTCTCAAGCAGCGATAGAAAACGGATACACTTTAGAGGGAGCAGGAATTGTTCCTAGAGCAATGGCTGCACTCTTGCCTAGTTATCTCTGGCGGTTTCGTCCACATGGCCAATTTTCCAAAAATTTTCCAGCGTAGCGTATATGCCTATAATTATTTAATATATTGATTTATAATGGGAATTCATTGTTTTCCATAGTGGAATGTACACACCGAAGAGAGTTAATATTTTCTCATTTTGAGCCCTCACATTTTGAATCATAAAAAAAACGCTTACTTGTACATCACAAGAGAAAGCGACGTTTGGATAAAAATTATCTCAGAAAAGACTAAATATACGCACTATAAAACTGCTTTAACAAGAGCAGACGCAACATAGGAAGACAAAAAATATAAAATGGCTATAGCTCGTTATTTTACAAGCATAAGTAAGGGAAGTGATACCCAATGAATTTTGTATTCTACCACTATAGGTAGTACTAAAAATAGAATCAGAGGCAATGAGATATGTCTTTTTAAAATAAATACGTGAATGAGCAACACAACGACATGCTATTCTTCGTGAGTGTATATATTTTTTACATCTGAATTAATTTCTTACTCCACAAAAGAGAGTATAGCTACATTGAAAAAATTAATATGTCTCTCTTTCTTTTCAAAATACCAAATCTCGTAGCTGTTTTCTTTGTTGCCTTATCCTCTTCACAGTTTAAAAATGAACGAATGTCGATAAAACTTTGTTCACTTAAGAAGACCTTGCAAGCGCTTTTTGTAGCCTGCTGATAACATCATTGCACAATGGGTAAAGCATGTTTATTGTACAAAATTTATGGAAACTTAAAAAAATTTCTAAGTAAAGAAACCTTTCTATTCACTTCACTTGCATTTTTTTTTAATTTCTCCTACCGTTTTGCAAAAACTGATTTTAAAGGAATAAAAAATGGCAACTCCAAATTATGTTGTCAAAGATATCGCGCTTGCTGCCTATGGGCGTAAAGAACTTGATATTGCTGAAACTGAAATGCCTGGTTTAATGGCTTGCCGTGAGGAGTTTTCTTCTAGCCAACCTTTGCGCGGAGCACGTATTTCTGGTTCATTGCACATGACAATTCAAACAGCTGTTTTGATTGAGACATTGAAAGTGATCGGTGCCGATGTACGCTGGAGTTCTAGCAATATTTTTTCCACGCAAGACCATGCAGCAGCGGCTATTGCAGCCACAGGTACTCCTGTTTTCGCGGTTAAAGGTGAAACACTTGAAGAATATTGGACTTATATAGATGCAATTTTCCAATGGCCCGATGGCAATCCCTCCAATCTTATCTTAGATGATGGATCTGATGCTACAAACTATATTTTGATGGGATGCCGTGCAGAAGAAAATAAAAATATTCTATCTCACCCCAAAACAGAAGAAGAGGGGATTTTTTTCAAACAAATCCAAAAACGTATGGATGCTACACCAGGATTTTTCATACGCCAGCGTGCAGCAATCAAAGGTGTAAGCGAAGAAACCACAACGGGTGTACAACGCCTTTATCAATTGCAAAAGGAAGGGCTTTTGCCTTTCCCAGCTATTAACGTCAATGATAGTGTCACTAAATCAAAATTTGATAATAAATATGGATGTAGAGAATCATTAGTAGACGGCATCCGACGCGCAACAGACGTTATGATAGCTGGTAAGACTGCTATTGTCTGTGGTTATGGTGATGTGGGTAAAGGTTCAGCAGCCTCTCTTTCAGGTGCTGGAGCACGCGTCAAAGTAACAGAAATCGATCCGATCTGCGCCCTTCAAGCAGCTATGAACGGCTATGAAGTTGTTAACTTAGATGATGCTGCCTCCAGTGCTGATATTATCATCACAACAACGGGCAATAAAGATATTGTCCGATTAGACCATATGCGACAAGTTAAAGATATGTGCATCCTTGGAAACATTGGCCATTTTGATAACGAAATCCAAGTAGCAGCCCTTAGAAATTTACCATGGACGAATATTAAGCCACAAGTTGATATGATCACCTTTCCTGATGGGAAACGTATCATTTTGCTCTCTGAAGGGCGTTTACTTAACCTCGGTAATGCTACCGGACACCCTTCTTTTGTCATGTCTGCCTCATTTACCAATCAAGTTCTAGCGCAAATTGAACTCTTTACCCGTTCAGAACACTATAAAAATGAAGTAGCTGTTTTGCCAAAGCACCTTGATGAGAAAGTTGCGCGTCTTCACCTTGATCGGTTAGGAATAAAATTAAGCGTTTTATCAGAAGAACAAGCCGCTTATATTGGAGTTACACCACAAGGACCCTATAAACCAAATCATTACCGTTATTAAAACGTTTCCCTCAGTTAAAAGAAAAAAGGAAAACGCATCGTGCTCAACTTTGGTGATGCTACCCCCAAAGAAAAAGCTCAAAAAATGATCCGAATCTGTACTCATCTCTTTTGCCTTTTTTTCATTTTTTCTCCAACATGCGCTATTGCTCTGTCATTGGAAATGCATCTACCACCTACCTTCACTTTACCAGATGGTCCATGGCTTCTTTTAGCGCTCTGCGGAGGAATTTCTTGTGCCTCACTTCTTATGTGTATGGCAGTTATTATGCGCGTAAAAAAAGCTTCACAAAAACCTTTGAAAGTAATTCAAGCAGATTTTTCTGAAAAACTTCGATATTATGAGTGGCTTTTGGAAGAAACAGGACAATCCCTTCTTATTTGGGAAAACCCAACGGATTCACCCCGTGTAGTTGGTAATATTCCCCTATTACAAAAAGCAGGAATTCATCAGAAAGACTTTCAGCATTTTAACCTATGGCTTGAAGAAAATTCAAGCCGAGAACTTGACTACGCATTAACGCAATTGCGTTACAATTCTCACCCTTTTGAACTTTCCATCACCACCACAAACAATATGCTGTTACAAGTTACAGGGGTAATCGCCGGAACAGCGGCCATTGCACGCTTTCAAGACATTTCAACACAACAGAGCGAAAATGCTCGTTTACAGAAAGATATCGCTACAATTCTTACCGAACTGAGAATGCAGCGCAATCTTCTTGATCGTATTCAAGAACCTGTATGGATACGAGATTGTGAGGGGAAAGTTTGTTTTATCAATCGCGCCTTTAAAGAAATGACAGGCTTTAGAGAAAATAACAATGAAGTCATTGATCTTTTTAATGAAAAAACACAACCCAAAACAGATGAAATAGAAACGATTTTTCAAGAGCACGTTCATACAGTCATTGATGGAGAACGGCACTGTTTTTACCTCACACGGATTACAACAGAAGAAGGAATGGCAGCTTTTGCCCGTGATGACAGCGCATATGAAAACCTTGCTAATGAACTGAGGCACGTTCTTCAAAGCCATTGTGAAACACTTGATCAAATCTCAACAGCTGTAGCCATTTTTGATACAAACCAAAAATTAAAATTCTGCAATCAGGCTTTTAAAATTTTATGGTCGTTGGAGAGTTCTTTTCTAGAAAGTAAACCAAGCCATACATTGCTTCTTGAACACTTGCGTGAAAAAGGACTCCTTGCGGAACATCCTGATTGGCGCGCGTGGAAAGAAGAACTTTTTAAAGCCTATCGGCAAACAGAATCGAATCAACAAATATGGAATCTTCCTGATGGGCGCACGGTACGTGTTATTTCCAGCCCCCATCCACAAGGAGGTGTCACTTGGCTTTACGAAAATCTCACAGAAAAAATTGATCTTGAACGACGCTATAATACACTTATTAAAATACAAGGCGAAACGCTTGATAAACTTTCAGAAGGAGTGGTAGTTTTTGGCACTGACGGGCGTCTTCGTTTATCGAATCCAGCTCTGTCTAAATTATGGTCTCTTCCCTATAATTTATTGGTAGAAGGTACCCATATCACACAGCTACAAGGCCATTGTTCAGCTCTGTGCACGGGGACTGAATGGAATCAGTTTGCCAAATTTATTACAGGTTTTGCTGAAAAGCGTGACACATATTCAGGTCGTATGGATCTCAAAAACGAAATGATTATTGACTACACATTGGTCCCGCTCCCCAATGGGCAAACGATGCTCACTTTCGTTAATGTTACGGACACCGTCCATGTTGCGCGTGCTCTTCAAGAAAAAAATGAAGCCTTGGAAAGTGCTGATCGTTTGCGTAATGAATTTGTCCAACATGTTTCCTATGAACTGCGCACACCTCTTACTAATATTATAGGGTTTTCTGATATTTTAGGTGATCAAATTTTTGGCTCTATCAATGAACGTCAAAAGGAATATCTTGGGTATATTCATTCAGAATCAGACACTCTTTTGAATATTGTTAATGATATTCTTGACCTTGCAACCCTTGATGCAGGTATCATGAAGCTAGACATAAAGCCAGTTAATATTGCCGATGCTATGATACACGCAGTAGCGCGCGTGGAAGAGCGCCTTAACGGACGCCATATTACACTTCTACAGCAAATTTCTCCCTCCTTAAATGTTATTTCTGCTGATGCAACACGTTTGCACCAAATCTTTGTTAATGTTCTGAGTAATGCGATTAATTTCGCAGCAGAAGCAAGCACGATTGAATTTTGTGTCGATGAGCAAGATGACAACATCGTCTTTAGTGTCCACAATGAGGGATCTGATATTCCAGAAGATATTCTTGATCGCATTTTCAAACGCTTTTCTTCTCATTCACATCATGGTGGACGTGCAGGAGCAGGTCTTGGGCTTTCCCTTGTAAAAAGCTTTGTTGAACTCCATGGTGGTCACGTTGAAATCCTTACCGGTACGGGACAAGGAACAACGGTTAAATGTTTTTTTCCAAGCCCCAAAGGAGATAAAGTTTTTTAATTTCGCCCTTTATCGTTACACAATTTTTTCTCATTCATTTTACGGAACTTGTAATGCCTTTTAATTTTTTTCTTGAAAATGAAGAAGCAACAAAGCTTTTTGCGCAAGATTTAGCCCTCGCTTTAAAGCTAGGTGATATTGTAACGCTGCAAGGCGATCTTGGAACAGGAAAATCAACCATCGCACGGACAATCATCCACACACTTGCCAATGACAGTACTCTAGATGTTCCAAGTCCTACTTTCACTCTCGCTCAAAGCTATAAGCTTCCACAATTTGATGTTCTTCATGTTGATCTTTATCGTCTTTCTATAGAAGAAGAAATTGATGAATTAGGACTTCATGAAGAACGTGAGCAAAGCATTTTGCTCATTGAATGGCCAGAAAAAGGGGCTGATATTTTAGGACCTGCTACCTTTGTAATTACTTTACAGCATGAAGGCTCTGGGCGTCGTGTGATTCTTAAATCAGCACAACATTCTATTGAGCGTCTACAGCGATCTTTTGCAATCCGCACATTTTTAAAAACCCATAACCGTGGTCATGTTCATCGTCGTTTTTTAGCTGGAGATGCCTCTGCTCGCACCTATGAACTTTTGGATGATGGAAACTATCAAGAAGTTCTTATGAATGCACCAACCATGCAGATGAAACAAAACACAGATCTCTCTTACGTAACAATGACACGCCTTGCAAAAAATATCCGTCAATTTATAGGAATTAATCAGCTCATTTTGGACAATGGCTTTTCTGCTCCCCATATCTTTGTTGAAGATTCTGAAAAAGGTCTTTTGATTCTAGAAGATTTCGGGCGTGAAGGAATTTTAGATCAAACTGGCAATCCTTTGGAAGAACGTTATATCGCCTGTAGTGAATTACTGGCTACCTTTCACCAAAAGTCATGGCCTTCTGAAAAGCAATTTGCAACATTTTCTCTTCAAATTCCTTCCTATGATTGCCAAGCGCTTCAAGCAGAACTCTCCTTATTGCTAGACTGGTATTTGCCCTTCCAAACACAAAAAACCTTGGATCAAGAACAGCGTGAAGCCTTTTTTGCGTGTTGGCAACCCTATCTCGTTAGCCTCACCAAAGGAGAAAACACCTTTGTCATGCGTGATTACCATTCCCCTAATATTCTTTGGCGCACAGATAAAGAGGGATTTTCCCGCATTGGTCTCATTGATTTTCAAGATGGCTTAATCGGTCCAACAGCCTATGATCTTGTCTCTTTAGCACAAGATGCACGTCTGTTTATTCCACCAACACTCGAAGAGAAAATTCTTGATGCCTATTGTCATGCGCGTCATCAAGCACAACGACCTTTTAATGAAGATGAATTACGTAGGCTTTACGCATTTGCAGGCGCCCAACGAGCTTCGAAAGTTTTAGGAATTTTTGTCCGTCTTCACGAACGAGATGAAAAATCATCTTATCTCAAATATCTACCTCATGTACAGGATTATCTTGCCCGCAATCTCTCGCACCCAATGCTTGCACCTTTACAAAGTTTTTATCAAAAATTAGGACTCCTTTTAGAAGCATAATAGAAATTCACACGTTAGCCTTTGCAACATACTCTTCATTCAAGCAATCTACTTTTTCTAGAGAACGCGAAGATAAGTATATGCCCGCGATCATTCTCTTTCCCCAAGCCTTTGATGAGAATTAACGGATATTATCTGCTAGACTACTGCCTAATACACATAAAAAAATCTGCTGCACAGATGTCGCTTTTTCGTTTTTCCCTGCGTGAAAATTGTATACAGTAGGAACAATGAAAAAATCAATAAAATGGGATATTTACTATCAAAAATGAGAGCATATGACTTATAAACCGCATGTTTTTTCTATTTCTTCAGGAACTGCTTTTTTACCACATTTTGTTGATGCACTACTCTCTGGTGTTCTCATTGATAGCTTTGCACCAAATGGAGATATTCAGACTGCTCTTGCTGATACTCTTATTTACGTACCAACACGCCGTGCTGCTCGCGCTTTACGTACAGCCTTTGTTGAAAAAAGCGCTACAAAATCAACTTTCTTGCCAACTATACGCGCTCTAGGAGATCTGGATGAAGACAGTTTCTTTTTTGTTGAAAACTGTACCTTTACCTTAAATTCTCCGATTGGAGAAACTGAACGCCTTCTACTTTTAGCACGCCTTATTCGTTCTTGGCGTGAAAATTTACCTGCTCATTTGCGTGCTATGTTTGGTACAGAAGACGTGCTTATTCCTGCTCATACTGCCGATGCAATTTGGCTTGCTCAAGATTTAGCACATTTGATGGATGAAATTGAAACAGAATCAGCCGATTGGTCAAAACTTAAAGACATTGCTCCTGATATGGTAGCTGAATGGTGGCAAATAACACTCGATTTTCTCAATATTGTTACACAAAGCTGGCCGCAAATCTTACAAGAAAGACAACAAAGTAATCCAGCTGAATGGCGCAATCAAGCACTCAAAATACACGCCGAGACTTTACACCACACACAACCTAATAAACCTATACTTGCAGCTGGTGTTTCAGGGTCCATTCCTGCCGTTTCTCATCTTTTAAAGGTAATTGCCTCTCTGCCAAAAGGAGCTGTTGTTCTTCCCGGACTTGATCTGCACATGGATGAAGCACAATGGGAAGCATTAGGTACAATTAATGAAGAAAAAACAACTTGTGATTTTTTCAATCATGCAACAAATGCTTTTAGCCATCCTCAATATCATTTAAAAAAACTTCTCTCTCTCATGAAATGTCATCGCATTCATGTTCGCGAAATTGGTCAACAAAGTGCAATAAAGAAAAGGCGTACAGCTCTTTTATCAGAAGCCCTCCGACCAGCCTCTACAACAGATCGATGGGTACAAATTGTCCGCGATGATTATGAAAATCTTTGTGCAGATTGGTCATTCATTGAAACTATAAACGAGCGCGAAGAAGCTATTGCTATTGCTGTTGCCTTACGCAATGCTATTGAAGAACCTCAAAAAACCGCAGCTCTTATTACAAATGATCGTAATTTAGCACGTCGTGTCTCCGTTGAATTACAGCGATTTGGAATTGAAGCAAATGATTCAGGAGGAATACCATTAGCACAAACACTGCCTTCAACTTTGTTACGGCTTATTTTAGAAAATGTGTTTCAGCCTAGTGATCCAATTGCTTTTCTTTCCCTTCTCAAACATCCACTTACAACACTCAAACAAAGCCGTCATCGCTTACGCGAAATGGCAGAAAATTTTGAACTCTTTATTCTTCGAGGCAGCACTGGCCGTATTCATCTTTGCAAATGTGACCACTTTCTTGAAAAATGGATGAAAACACATTCCCAGAATACTTCTGATAACTGCATCCTTGATCAACAAAAGTGTGAAGAAGCACATCTGCTTTGTCAGCTTTTGGTCAAAGCTGTTGAACCTTTAGCGTCTCTCATGGAACAGGAAGAGGAATGCAGCATAAATGAAGCCGCAATAGCTACTGTTGAAGTTTTTGAAAATTTTGGGCGTGATGAAAACGATTCCCTTGCCCATCTTTATCAACATGAAGCGGGACAAGCATTATCAATTTTTTTGCGTGAATTGGTGAATGATCAATCAGGGCTAAAATTTCGTCTTTGCGAATGGCCCGCTATGTTTTCAGCGCTTATAGCAACCCGCTCGGTCACACCTTCCCCTGGAGGACATCCACGCTTATTCATCTGGGGCACTTTGGAATCACGTCTGCAAACAGTTGATACAGTGGTCATCGGTGGTCTCAATGAAGGATCATGGCCTATCACAACCCGTAATGATGCTTTTTTATCGCGGCCGATGAAAATGATGTTAACTCTTGAACCGCCAGAACAGCGTATTGGTCTTTCTGCACATGATTTTCAATGGGCTATGGGAATGAATAAAGTAGTGATGAGCCGAGCACTACGGGTTAATCATGTTCCTTCACTCCCTTCACGCTGGCTACAACGTTTAGAAACTGTCGTAGGAAAACAGGTCTGGAAACAAATCCGTGCACGAGGTGAAAGGGTGCTCCATTGGGCAAAAATGCTTGACAATACAAACATGGCTGTCTGTGCAAAACGCCCTTGCCCAATACCGCCCCTTGATATGCGCCCTCGCCATTTTTCGATCACTGAAATAGAAACGTTGAGGTATGATCCTTATGCCATTTATGCCAAAAAAATCTTGCGTCTCAAACCACTTAAAGCACTCATCCATGACCCTTGCGCGGCTGAACGTGGAACGCTTTATCATGCTATTCTTGCTGCTTTTGGAACACAAGTAAAAAATCCAAATGCCGCAAATGCATTAGATATACTCCTCACACTTGGACGACAAGAATTTGATAAGTGCAATTTACCTGCCGATATTGAAACAATCTGGTGGACAAATTTTGAAAATCTTGCTCCTTTCATTCTTCAATGGGAACAAAGTCTAGGGCCTCGAGAACGACATACCGAAGTAGTATCCGAAAAAATACCCATAGGTACAACAGGGGTAACTCTTTCAGGACGTGCTGATCGTATTGATGTATTAGCAAACAAAACGGTTGAAATTATCGATTTTAAAACCAGTACGCCTCCCTCATCAAAACAAGTTCGTGATTTATTATTTCCACAATTAGCACTGGAAACAGCTTTGTTAATGAAAGGAGCCTTTACAGATTTTCAAAATCTTATCCCCTCAAATTTATTTTACATTCCCCTCAATGGAAAAGGTGAAATTACTCCTAAATCAATTCTTTCAAAGAAAGGGGAAAAAGAGCACCAAAATGTCATTAGTCTCGGTGAAAAAGCATGGGAACATCTTATCGCATTAATGGAGTATTATAAAAATCCACGACAAGGCTATCTTTCGCACGCAGTCCCCATGATAAAACAATATGAAAGTGACTATGATCATCTGGCACGCTTATGGGAATGGTCAACTGGATTTCATAGAGGAGATCAGTCATGACTTTTTTTTCTATTCCAGAAGCAGCCCTTGATGCACAAGCAACGGCAACACACCCAAAAACAAATGTATGGGTTTCTGCAAATGCAGGCTCTGG
The DNA here is from genome assembly GCF_902825155.1 of Bartonella taylorii 8TBB. Taxonomy (GTDB): domain Bacteria; phylum Pseudomonadota; class Alphaproteobacteria; order Rhizobiales; family Rhizobiaceae; genus Bartonella; species Bartonella taylorii_A. Next base: position 344,596 of record NZ_CADEAG010000001.1, on the reverse strand, counting down.
AAAGACCCATGTTCTAACCGAACGCGTTATTCGTTTGCTTTTAAACGGTACTCCTCCAGCACGTATTTTATGCCTTACTTATACGAGAGCCGCCGCCGCTGTTATGCAATCGCGGATTTTTCGTACACTCTCCAGCTGGAATGAGCTCGATGATGCACAGCTTAAAGAAATCTTATCGCAACTTGAAAACAAACCTATCAATGCAACAAAAATAACTTATGCACGCCAACTCTTTGCTCGTGCCCTAGAAACACCTGGTGGCTTGAAAATACAAACTATTCATGCATTTTGCGAATCTCTTTTGCATCAATTTATGCTAGAAGCCAATATTGCTGGACATTTCGAACTCATAGATGATGTCAACCGCAAAAAATTACTACAAGAAGCCCGCAGCCAACTTTTAAAGCATAATGATGCACAGCCCACTTTGAAACAGCTGCTTAAGATTATCAGTGAACACACTTTTAACCAATTGCTGTATGAAACAACTGAAAAGCAACATAAACTGTCTGGTTTCTTGTCTTCTCTTCTCTCTGAAAATGGAGAAGAAAAATTGCGTGCGCTGTTTAATTTAGCACCCGATGAAACAAACCAACGGTTGTTGGAAAAAATTCAACAGACTGCTTGCCTGCCTCTTTATGCTTTTACACATTGCCAAACTTACGGCAACCAACACCTCAAGGATATGATCGCGAAATTTTCTCAATTAGCGAAAGCTCGTGATGAAACAACCATTATCAACTTTATTTCCGATATCTATTTTACCACAACAGGAAAGCCCCGTAGTTTTTCACGTTTATCTTGTAAAAAATCAGATGAAATTTGGCCCTTTATTCAACAAATGCTTGAAGATAAACAAAACAAACTTTCTGTTCTTTTAGAAAAATATCAATGCTTAAAAATCGTTACACTCAATATGGCTGCTTTTCAGCTTTGTGCCATGTATCTCAAAATCTATGCGAATTTAAAAAAAGCCAATGGTTTCTTAGATTTTGATGATCTCATTGAACGCACGCTCCATTTGTTACAGCGTAAAGGTGCAAGCCAATGGGTGCACTATAAACTTGATAATGGACTTGATCATATTCTGCTTGATGAAGCACAAGATACCAACCCTGAGCAATGGCAAATTATTCAATTTTTGGCACAAGAATTTTTCACAGGTTATAGTCAACGCACAAACATACGTACTCTTTTTGCTGTTGGAGATGAAAAACAATCTATCTATTCTTTTCAGGGCGCTGCTCCAGAAAATTTTGCTGCAAATGGCAAAATTATTCAAAAAAAAGCAGAACAAGCGAAGCAGAAATTTGAAAAAATACAACTAAATTATTCTTTTCGCTCCACACCCGATGTTCTTAAAAGCGTTGATCTTGTCTTTGAAACACCAGAAAATTATAAAGGGCTTTCAGCAGAAAATACAAAAACGGTACATGAAGCTATTCGTGTTCATAGCCCAGGTGAAGTTATTCTATGGGATGCCATTTCCAAAGAAACAAACGAATTTCCTGATGATTGGCATGCAACTGTTGATCAGTTAGACACACCCGCAGTACGTTTAGCAGAAAAAATTGCTGAAACTATTGCAGGCTGGTTACACAATGGAGAAATGCTTCCAGCAAAGGGGCGTTTATTGCGTGCAAGTGATATTATGGTCTTGGTTCGTAAACGTGATCAATTTGCCTTAGCGCTTTCTCGTGCTCTTAAACAACGCAATGTACCTGTCGCTGGTGCTGACCGTTTACAGCTTACAAAACATATGAGTGTGCGTGATTTAATGGCACTTGGACGTTTTGTTTTACAACCACAAGATGATTTATCTCTTGCTTGTGTTTTAAAAAGTCCACTCTTTGCACTTAGCGAAGAGGAACTTTATCAACTTGCCGCTCACCGTACAGGTTCCCTTTGGCAAAGCCTTTGTATGCAATCATCATCGCATTTCCCTTTTAAAGATGCTTTTGAAAACTTGAGTAAATATCGTACTTTAGTGGATAAAATACCAGTTTTCGAATTCTATAGCCATATCTTAAATAATGATAAGGGACGACAAAAGATTCTAGCGCGCTTAGGATCGGAAGCAAATGATGTACTTGATGCTTTTATGGATTACACACTTACGATTCAAAAAACGGGTTTACCAGGATTACAAGCTTTTTTGGAAACATTAAGTATAAGTGAACCAGAAATTAAACGTGAGTTTGACCAAAACCATGAAGAAATTCGTATCATGACTGTTCATGCTGCAAAAGGACTGGAAGCTGCCGTTGTGTTTCTTGTTGATCCTGGTAGTGCAATCTGGCATCCCCAGCATGCACCTCACTTGCTTAAAGTTCCCTTGAACAAAGCACATTTAAGCGACCAACAAGCTTTTATCTGGCGTCCTAATGCAGAATTTGATACAATGCCCTCTAAACAGGCAATCTCGCGCTTAAAACAGCGTGCAGAAGAGGAATATAGGCGCCTTCTCTATGTAGGAATGACACGCGCGGAAGATCGGTTGTTTGTTTGCGGGTATAGTAGTGAGAGAAACACCCCTCATACGTGGCTACAATTGGTAAAGAAAGCTCTCAAACCGCATGCAGTTTCCATCAAAGGTCCTGCAGAAGATATTGCAGCTTGGCGTTATTGCATCACAGATTCTTCTTCTGCCCCAATAAACCAAGAAGTCTCTTGTGCTGAGTGCCAAGCACTTCCACCTCTACCAGATTTTTTCTCCCATAAAGTACCAGCAGAACCGGTGTTACCAAAACCGCTGAGGCCATCTGTTGCTAGTCTTTCCATTGAGGCTGATACCGAGATTTCTCCCAATTCAAAATATCTTAGCATCTCGCCTGTCTTAGGAGAAACAAATACCAACAGAGCTTTTTTCATTGAATATGGTAATATTGTTCACCGATTGTTGCAATATTTGCCCAATTGCCCTCCCGAAAAACGTCGAGATTATGCCCAACACTATCTCAACACCAAAGCCTCTCATTGGCAGGAGTCCCAAAAAGAAAAAGCACTTTGTCATGTTTGGAAAATTTTAAATCATTCGTATCTCAAGCCCCTCTTTTCTGGCCATTCACATGCTGAAGTGTCCTTAATGGGCACTGTCAAAATCCGTGGAAAAGAACAGGCAATTTCTGGTCAAATTGACCGCCTATGCATCACAAAAAATAGCATTATCTTTGCTGATTTTAAAACAGGAATCCCACCAGAAAACGAAGCTGCTATCGCCCCACATTATTTACTACAAATGGCTCTTTACCGAAAATTGCTGCAAGCTATTCATCTTGATAAAGAAATCCAAGCTCTTCTTGTTTACAGTAAAGAAGCAAAAATTTTCAAACTCTCTCCGGAAAAACTCGATGCACTTCTTGATGAAATTGCCTTATAAGCTAAAGAACTTCTCTTATAATTTATCTTTGCAATAACTTGATATGAAGTGCCATTATACCAATCTATAGAAATGGATATAAAGGATAAAATAATGAGCTGTATAAAAATTGATAAGAGCAATTTTGAAAGTGAAGTTCTCACCTCTTCCATCCCTGTTGTGGTTGATTTTTGGGCAGAATGGTGTGGTCCCTGCAAAATGATTGCTCCGATTTTGGATGAAATTTCAACAGAGATGCAAGATCAGATCAAAATTGCCAAAATAAATATTGATGAAAATCCAGAATTGGCGACCCAATACGGAGTACGATCGATTCCTACTCTATTGATGTTCAAAAATGGAAATGTCTCATCGAATATGGTTGGTGCTGCTTCTAAAGGGCGTGTTTCTGAATGGATCAAAGAGGGGCTTCGTTAAGTCCATTTATAGTAACTTTTTCCCAAAGGAGAGAGATTTTATCTCTCCTTTGTGCTGATTTGTAAAAAAATAACTTCTTTTATCATAACAGAAGCTTTTGTTTATTCAGAGCGTATTTGATAATCTTTAAAAGTTGCAAATTTTATTTTTGGAGCCCGCTCTGCTTCATAATTCAATGAAAAATGATTTTCTGCCAAAAAAACTGGATCACCATCCAAATCATGCGCAATCGCAGAGCGGTGATTGGTAAGAAATTTTTGCAGATCATCTTTTGTCTCTGCTGAAATCCAACGACATACATTAAAACGTGCTGATTCAAAACTCACCGGTAAAGAATATTCCACCTTAAGTCGCTCCGTTAAAACATCAATTTGTAATGCACCAATGACCCCAACAAGAGCAGGTGACCCATCATCAGGAATAAATAATTGCACGACACCTTCTTCAGCCATTTGCTGTAAAGCTTCTTTGAGCTTTTTTGCTTTCATCGGATCACCCAAACAAACACGACGTAAAATTTCCGGTGCAAAATTGGGTACACCTTTAAAAAGAATCTCTTCACCTTCAGTCAAAGTATCACCAATTCGCAGCGTTCCATGGTTTGGAAGACCAACTATATCACCGGCATAAGCTTGATCAGCAATTTGACGCGAGCGGGCAAAGAAAAATTGCGGTGCTGAAAGTGTCATTGACTTTCCAGTCCGTACCAGCTTTGTCTTCATACCACGCTCAAGCGTTCCTGAACACACCCGCAAAAATGCAATACGATCACGATGATGTGGGTCCATATTAGCCTGAATTTTAAAGACAAACCCTGTCATTCTTGGTTCCATCGCTATGACATTGCGTTGATCTGCTAACTGATTACGAGGACTTGGACCAAAATCAATAAACGCATTGATCAAATCACGAACACCAAAATTTCTTAAAGCCGAACCGAAATAAACCGGTGTCATATGTCCTTCACGGAAAGCTTGCAGATCAAAATTTTTGCAAGCACTTCGCGCAAGGTCTACTCCTTCGATAAAAGACAAGCGTTGATTTTCAGGAAGCAACTTTGCAACTTCGTCAGGTCCAGAAACCGTCTGTTGCGTAACCTCATCATCTTTTTTTCGAAAACGGTCATGATGAAGGTCAAATGTTCCAACAAAATCTTTACCTATACCAATGGGCCATGTTATTGGCGCGGTATCAAGCGCAAGTTTCTCTTCAATTTCATCTAAAAGTTCTATAGGGTCGCGCGCCTCACGATCCATTTTATTGACAAAAGTAATAATAGGAATATCCCGCATCCGACACACTTCAAACAATTTCAGTGTTCTCGGTTCAATTCCGCGTGCACCATCCAGCACCATAATAGCACTATCAACTGCCGTGAGAGTACGGTACGTATCATCGGCAAAGTCCTCATGACCTGGAGTATCTAATAAATTAAAGATATGGTCTTGATATTCAAATGTCATGACTGAGGTCACAACAGAAATACCACGATCGCGTTCAATATTCATCCAATCGGAACGGGTTTGGATACGATCTTTTTTCGCCTTTACTTCACCAGCAAGTTGAATCGCTCCACCAAACAATAAAAGTTTTTCTGTTAGTGTTGTCTTGCCCGCATCAGGGTGAGCAATAATCGCAAATGTACGCCGCCGTTTTATCTCCTGCGCTCTCTGTTCCATTATTCCCCCGTCGACCGTGCAAGCGCTTCAGCAATCAGTGCCCGCATTTCATTAATCCCATACAGTGCAATAAATGATCCTAATCGTGGTCCTCGTTCTTGCCCTAAAAGGACTTCATAGAGCATTTGAAAAAAGATATTTGAAACACCTGGACCTCCTTCAGGGCTTTTTTTGTTATGGTCTTGATAACGCTCCGTTAAACGTGCAACATCCAGAAGCGCATTTTGAAGAATGTTTCCATCAACATTTTCCGGCAAACTAGCTAATTTTGCATCGATTTGCTCTAATGTTATGCGTTCATCGTTATCTGGTGTTCGAAACTTTTTGTTTGGTTTGACAAAGACATCAAAATATTTAATGGCAAATTGTACCAACTGATCAAGTTCTGGATAAACTTTCGCATTAGCTCCTTTAGCATAGCGAGAAATAAAACCCCAAAGAACCTCTTTATTCTCCGCATTTGAAGCACTAACCAAATTTAAGAGCATCGCAAAGGATACAGGCAAATCAACCTGCGGAGGGCAACCATTATGGATATGCCATACGGGATTATTAAGCCGCTCTTGCCAACTTTGACGACCATAGGCTGAAAGATGCGCATAATACTCATCAACGGCTTTTGGAATAACATCAAAATAAAGTCGTTTTGCTGTTTTAGGCTTTGAAAACATGTAAAGCCCTAAACTTTCCGTTGGTGCATAAGTTAACCACTCATCAATGGTTAAACCATTTCCCTTGGACTTGGAAATTTTCTGCCCCTTATCATCCAAAAAGAGCTCATAATTAAATCCTTCTGGCGGATTTCCACCAAGTATTTTGCAAATTTTAGAGGAAAGATTAGTAGAATCAATAAGATCTTTACCCGCCATCTCATAATCAACTCCGAGTGCTTTCCAGCGCATCGCCCAGTCCACCTTCCACTGGCATTTAACCTTGCCACCTGTGACCTCCGTTTCAATGGTTTCTCCGGTTTCAGGTTCAATATAGGTAACTGTTCCTTTTTCAATATTACGAGCAATCATTGGCACTTGTAATACTTTTCCAGAAAAAGGAGAAATAGGTAAAAAGAGAGAATAGGTAGCCCGCCGTTCTTCACCCAATGTTGGTAGGATAATTGCCATTACCTTGTCGTAACAGATAAGTATTTTTAAAAGTGTTTCATCAAAACGACCGGAGTTATAATAGTCCGTGGCACTTGCAAATTCATAGTCAAAACTAAAACGATCAAGAAAAGCGCGCAAACGTGCGTTATTTGCTACTCCAAAAGAAGGGTAACTATCGCCAAAAGGATCTGGTACACGACTGAGCGGTTGACCAAGATAACTTTCCATCTTTTCGCGATCAGGTACATTATCAGGTACTTTGCGCAAACCATCCATATCATCAGAAAAACAAAGCAGTTTTGTTTTAACTTTATTCTCCGTGAGAATATGGAAAGCATGACGCACCATGGTTGTACGTGCTACCTCCCCAAAGGTTCCAATATGCGGTAAACCAGAAGGTCCATAACCAGTTTCAAATATTACACTCTCTGGATAACCTGTTTTTTCATACCGCTTTATAATCTTACGTGCTTCTTCAAATGGCCAAGCTCTCGATTGAACAGCCGCATCTTTTAATTCTGGCGTAAGGCTAAGGGCATCACACTGATCACGCATCATTTCTTTATCCTAAAAATTAAACTCTTTCACGATATGGTGTATGGTTCTTGAATTTATTCGTCAATAATAGCAAGTGAAAAGGCATAAACTCTTATCATACTCTTGCCATAATCAGCATCCGCCCTATTGTTTTGCTTATATTTTATGTCAATAAAAGTGTGAATATTATGAATCGCAATTTACTTGTTTTGATTATCGGCGCTTTAATCGTTCTTCTTATAGGTTTTTCTTATTACACCTATCGGCAAGAAAGCAAAACCTCTAGCATTGAACTCAAAATTGATAAATAATCTATCTGCGACCAAAATCAATCAAAGAAATTACCTTCTTCAACTTTTGATATAAAAGCTGTTCTGCGCTTAACACTGTCAAAATGGTTTCTGTTATGTTTTTGTGTGTGTTAATGAGCGTGCTGCTAATGTGCGCAAACGCAGGGCATTTAATTTAATAAAACCAGCGGCATCTTTTTGATTATAAGCACCTTCATCATTCTCAAAGGTCACTAATTTATTGGAATAAAGCGACTTTTTGCTTTGACGTCCTTCAACAATCACATTACCCTTATAAAGCTTTAATATAACTTCACCTTCAACATTTTCTTGGGATAAATCGATAGCAGCTTGCAACATTTTGCGCTCAGGAGAAAACCAAAAGCCGTAATAAATAAGTTCTGCATAACGCGGCATTAATTCATCTTTCAAATGAGCCGCCCCCCGATCCAATGTCAAAGATTCCATCGCACGATGAGCAGCTAAGAGAATGGTTCCTCCTGGTGTCTCATAAATACCACGCGATTTCATACCGACAAAACGATTTTCTACCAAATCTAACCGACCGATACCGTTGTCGCGTCCATAACTATTCAATTCAGAAAGTAATTTCGCAGGCGATAAACTTTTCCCATTGATCGAGATTGCATCACCTTCTTTAAAGCCAATAGTGATTCTAGTTGCTTGATCTGGAGCAGCTTCCGGAGAAAGAGTACGCATATGCACATATTCAGGAGCAGGAAGTGCCGGATCTTCTAAAATTTTTCCTTCTGATGACGAGTGCAATAGATTTGCATCAACCGAAAAAGGTGCCTCACCTTGCTTATCCTTTTCCACCGGAATTTGGTGTGCATGCGCAAAGTTAATCAAATCTGTCCTGCTTTTAAAAGACCAATCACGCCATGGAGCAATAATTTTTATATCAGGATTAAGTGCATAAGCAGAAAGCTCAAAGCGTACCTGATCATTACCTTTTCCTGTTGCCCCATGAGCAATTGCATCTGCTCCTGTTTCTTTGGCAATTTCAATAAGACGCTTTGCAATGAGTGGACGAGCAATTGACGTTCCTAAAAGGTAGGTCCCTTCATAAACTGCATTAGCTCGAAACATCGGAAAGACAAAATCACGCACAAATTCTTCACGCAAATCTTCAATATAGATTTCTTTAACACCAAGCATTTCAGCTTTACGACGGGCAAGCGCTAACTCTTCACCCTGCCCCAAATCGGCTGTAAAGGTTACAACTTCAACACCTAATTCACTTTGCAACCATTTAAGAATAATTGACGTATCCAGTCCCCCTGAATAAGCCAAAACAACTTTTTTAACATTTTGCCATTTTTTCATTTTAGAACTCTACTGTGTTTGTTTTCTTTGAATTTAGAATTATGCAAAGAATGAAAATAAACTCCTTTTGAGCAGCATTTAAAAGATGCAAAAAAAAACAAGAAAGTGTAAAGAAGCATTTTTTGTAAGAGGTGTAAATTATTTGGACCTCTTTACACAATAATGAAGAGGTTTATATGTCATTTCTTCCTGAGTGGTCTATTTTAATACAGTTTTCTGCGGCATCGTTGATTTTAGCACTTATTCCAGGACCTGATATGATGCTTTCTATAGGACGAACCATCACACAAAACAAAAAAGCTGGAATTATGTGCGCTTTAGGAAGTGCAACAGGCTTTGCCATTCAAGTTACCGCTGTAGCACTTGGTTTGTCAGCTCTTATTTTTGCTTCACCACACGCTTTTGTTCTTCTTAAAATTGCTGGCGCTTTTTACCTCTTATGGTTTGCTATTCAAGCATTACGTAAACACTTAACATTTTCTGTTGAACCAGTACCATCTAAATACCAAAGCTCTAAACGCAACTATCTTGCTGGTATTGGAATTAATCTTTTAAATCCCAAAATCATTCTCTTTAATGTGACTTTTTTACCGCAATTTATCAATGCTAAAGATCCTATGGCAACACAAAAATTACTCATTTTAGGACTTTCTTATATCCCTATTTCTCTCCCTATTACAATTTCCGCGGTTTTTATGGCGCACAAACTTTTGAAAAGCCTCAAACAAAATCCTCTTTATATGCGTTTTCTTAACTGGCTTATTGCTGGTACTTTTACCAGCTTTGCCCTCCATCTCCTTATAGCTGAAAATTGAGTCATTTACAGGCAACAGCATTCTCAGATTGTAAACGCTCAGATTTTCGTAAACGCTCTGAAACCGATTTAAGCTGACCACATGCAGCCAAAATATCGCGCCCACGCGGTATTCGAATAGGTGAAGCATAGCCTGCTTTATTAATTACATCAGCAAAACGCTCGATTTGTTCCCAATCAGAACATTGATAATTACTCCCTGGCCACGGATTAAAGGGAATCAAGTTGATCTTCGCAGGAATCCCTTTCAGTAATTGAATCAATTGCTTAGCATCCTCTAAACTATCATTTATATCTTTCAGCATAACATATTCAAATGTAATTCGCTTTGCATTGGAAAGACCAGGATAATTACGGCAAGCATTCATTAACAAAGCAAGTGGATACTTTTTATTGATTGGAACAAGCATATCCCTTAGCGTATCATGTACTGCGTGGAGTGAAATCGCCAACATGACACCAATTTCCTCTCCGGTTCGGATAATTCCAGGAACGACCCCACTGGTTGAAAGCGTAATCCGACGTTTTGATAAAGAAAGCCCATCTCCATCGGAAGCAATCAATAAAGCTTTTTTAACTGCTTCAAAATTATAAAGTGGTTCTCCCATTCCCATCATAACAATATTGGTGATTTTGCGTCCTTCAACTGGAACAATTGCTCCATCAGGAGTATTCTTATCAGGAAAATCCCCTAAACAATCGCGCGCAATCAATAACTGTGCCAAAATCTCTTCCGCTGTTAAATTACGAACAAGAACTTGCGTTCCCGTATGGCAAAAAGAACAGGTTAGCGTACACCCTACCTGAGATGAAAGACACAAAGTACCGCGCCCTTCTTCAGGAATGTAAACTGTTTCAATTTCAACAGGCCTTCCAGCACCACGTGCTGGAAAACGCAAGAGCCATTTACGCGTACCATCTTTTGATATTTGTTCTCCAACAATTTCCGGACGCGCAATAGAAAAATGACTTTTAAGCATTTCTTGCATTGGTTTAGAAATATTCAGCATTTCATTAAAATTTGAAACGCCACGCACATAAAGCCAATGCCATATTTGGCGTACACGCATACGTATTTGACGTTCTGGCACACCGACAGTCTTTAAGGCCTGCATCATTTCATCTTGCGATAAGCCAATTAGGGAGAGCTTAGAATTTTCCTTCACGACAACATTGTCTGTGTCTCGTGCTAGACATGAACCAACTGGTCTAAGGTCATATGAAACGGCCATTGTTTTCCAATTTATATTACACTTTTAGAGTTACAGAGACCTTAATGGCATTTCTGGACCGCATTTAATGCAGCGGTGACCCCTTTTAAGGAATAGGTATAGGTTGTATAAGTTCCTCGTTTTGAGATGGCCTTCACTGTCATACTTATCCCAGCACGCATAGCAGAAACAAGTTGTTTTTCTGACTCTGGTGATGCCAACCAAGCGGAGGAATCCTTTGTAAAAAAATCAAAATTCTTCTCTCCAATGGTCACAATAACTTTTGACCCTTCTTTAAAGGTATAACCAGCCATGAATTGTGGTTCAAAGGAGACAGGCGAATTCGAGCGCCTGGTTACCAAAAAGAAATTATCGCCATGATTAACTGTCGTTGGAAGCGATTCTAAAGGTACTGACAATGCGTAGCAAATTGTATTTTCTGGCGACTTATAAGAATAGGCTCCCCAAGCTTCAAATTGATTTAAACGGCTTGGCGCTTGTGCACATGTTGCTCCAGCTGTAACAAGAACCATTATAGATGCAGCAATAACAGTCTTTTCAAACATCTTCATTTAACTCACTTCTTTAATCTCTAACAAGATTCTCTTCATTGGAAAAGTTCTACAAAAACTCGTCAATATCCTAATTCAGTTGCTTCAATCTTTTTAACAAACAAAATACTTTTACGTTGATCAAAACAGTTTTCTTACTTTTAATTGTGACCTTTTAGTCGTTACTAAAATATGAACTTTTTATTCAATAACTAGATTAAAAGAAACAACATTTTGATTTTATGCGACAAATTTTGTTTCTCGTATAAAAATCTATCTTTTTAAGCAATTGGAATTCAAAATAAACTACGTCCTTTTACCGCAAGAAATTTGCTACAAAATCTTAGAAATGCATATTATCAAAAAATAATACAAATCTCATAGCTCTGTGAATATCATTCATAAAACTCAAGAACCCATGCATCTACGTTAATAAAAATCGCAAAATATTCTATTTTTGTACAGATTATAGTGTGTCCACACTTCATATTCAATATCGTCTAGACACTAACTTTTTACAATTTTAAAGCCTTAATAATATGCAACTACTGCTTCAATTATCGTGTATATAATGGAGTTTTCTTGTTTTGATTCTATTTACTCTCCCCATTTGCTTTATCATTTTTTATTGCCAATTTCTGAAATGATTCGAGTAATCTACACTAACTTCATTATATTGTTTTAATGTACTCAATAATCTCCATTCTCCTTTACCCAAAAATTCTGAGGAATTCTTTTGGCAAATGTCGTGTCTTGTTTTAATGTGATTTATGAACAAACATGTCAATTTCTTTTCCTTTCAACAACCGTTCCTAAACCCTCTGTTTTATAGTTTTTTAAACGATCACTTAATTAATTACTCCTATTGAGGCAGCTTGCACACAAAAAATAAAATTAACGGATGAACACCAAAGTAAAGAGTATTATAGTAGATACTTCACACATAAAAAAAATAACAAAAGCCATAATTTGTTTCTGGCCCCTTGTTCTCTGAAATGAGAATTTCTTTGGGAGCAATTTCTTCAAAACCACACAATATGATCAGTGATTTCAGTTTCTTAAGCGCAAATTATATTATTTTCCAACCGTGCTCTGTGGTGCACCATCGGCAATAATATATCCCACCACCCTTTAAGCTGCATTTGATTCTGAATTCTGAATTAATAAAGCATAAAGAGCATTTGCATCATGGGTGTTGCGCAATTTTTGAACAACATCAGTATGACGTAGAACACGTGCAATTTGTGATAAAGCCTTTAAGTGATCTGCACCAGCGTTCTCAGGCGCTAAAAGGAGAAAAACAAGATCAATAGGTTCGTCATCGAGAGCTTCAAAATCAACTGGGCTTTCAAGGCGTGCAAATATGCCAACAATTCGGTTAATATCCGGTAATTTTCCATGAGGAATCGCAATACCACCGCCCAGCCCCGTTGAACCTAGTTTTTCACGTTGTAAAACAATATCAAAAATTACATGTTCACTAAGACCTGTCAGCTCAGCCGCCTTTTCGGCTAAAATTTGCAGAACTTGTTTCTTCGAATTTGCTTTAAGAACCGGAATAATTGCTTCCGGTGCAATTAACTCACTCAAATTCATACTTTAATTTTCCTTTTACACGCTCAAATGCTCACCTATAAACTTGTAAACGGTGTTATCTAAAGTTCTTTCACTTTCTCGCATCATCGCATGTGACTTTATTTTTCAATTTATAACGGGTGATATTTCAATTCATCCAATATCACTCTCAGCGCAACAATAGATAGTAATTCAGCTCCTCGTTAACAGCATGAGAAAATAAGGAAATAACGTTGTCCATAAAATTAATTTCCCCACAATACCAGCAAAGACCATTATTCATAAACTTATCGACCTTTTCGTTATAAGAGTTAGTGTACAATTCTTCATCAGATCTTATTCTTCCTTTTAAGAACCAGCTTCTATAAAGTGAGAAGCGTATCGCGGTAAAATGGCACTTTATTTTGACAATGACTATGTGGTTTGAGTGCTACATAATGATCTAAAAACTTTAAATCATCCAACGACTGTTTTAAAATCACAGACTCATCCTTATATCTGCAGCTGTGCACCCACTTTTAAACGCGTAATGCAAACCAACAAAATACAACAAGTCCTATTTGACAACCGTAATAAACATAACCCTTGATGTTACCATAAAAATATCCGAAAACAGCATCATCGATATGTTGTTTGATTTAACAAAGAAAAATATTAATATCTGTATACCTTCCAACAACACGCGCATTTATTTATAGCCTCGTTTATCATTCATTATCAGGTTAATCTAGTAGTATCTTTTCCATGGTACAATCAAAAGCAAACTAAACCGCTAAAATAATAAAACTATCTCAGCTTTATGAGGTCCTTTTTCAATACTCAGCAAAAATTCAGTTTAAATTTACGATAATTAAAAAAAGCTTTGGCATAAATAAGGAGCTCCTCAGCAATAACATTATAAACAGAAATTTCCAGAAAATATCCTATTGCTATCTCCTCTAAAAAATACCTATTCTCTCCTTTTTACATTTCAAAAACTAAACTGTATCCCCTTATTTACCTTTAAGATTTTAAAAACATCATCACAGTTTTTACAATGGAATAACTCTTGTTTTTGATCATGTAGCAAAAATAATTAACAAAAGATCAAAATAAAATTCATCCTCTTTTGTGGAATGGTTTTAAGTCGCTGAATATGTGGAAATGATGTTTCTGTTTATCATGTTGATTTATTTAAGCTTAAATTAGGACTTATAGAAGCTGTAAAATTAAAGAGAAAATTGATTTCCTAAATAAATTCTGCGTACATCAACATTGTTGATAATATCGTTAGGAGAACCATGAACTAATACTTGTCCTGCGTGAATGATATAGGCACGGTCGACAAGCCCTAATGTTTCGCGCACATTATGATCCGTTATCAAAACACCAATTCCACGTCGTGTTAAATGACGAATAAGCTGCTGAATATCAAAAATGGCGATAGGATCAATTCCTGCAAATGGTTCATCAAGTAACATAAAATTTGGGCGAGAAGCTAAAGCACGTGCGATTTCAAGTCGCCGACGCTCACCCCCTGATAAGGAAAGTGCAGGCATTTTACGTAAATGTTCAATTTTAAATTCATGTAAAAGACTCTCTAACTCTTCACGCCGCTTAAGGCGATCTTTTTCAACGACCTCCAAAACAGCTTTAATGTTATCTTCTACTGAAAGACCACGAAAAATAGAAGCTTCCTGCGGAAGATACCCAATACCCAAACGAGCACGTCGATACATCGGAAGATGCGTGATATCAAAGCCATCAATTTTAATGGACCCTCCATCAGATTTAATGAGTCCCGTAACCATATAAAAACAGGTTGTTTTTCCCGCACCATTGGGACCTAAAATGCCAACAGCCTCTCCAGTACGAATGCCAAAAGAAACACCATTAACAGCCTGTCTTCCACGGTAAACTTTAATCAAATGACTGGCAATTAAAGTCCCCTTTAAGCGCTTTTTTAAAGCTTCACCTGCAAGATCATGTTTGTCCGTCTGTTTTTTTCTTTTGATTCCAAACATGAAATCTTAATGGCCATTCTGTTGACTTTGTTTAAAAATGATAGAAACACGGCCCTTTTTCTCAGATGTCTCACATCCTTCTAGAAAAGCTTTTCCGCTTTTCATATCTGCCGTTAATTTGCACCCCGTTGCTACATTATCACCGTCAGTTAATACAACATTCTTCCCTGTCAAGCTCATTATTTTAGACTTTCCATCAAAAACACCTTTATCACCCGTAGCGATTTGTGTAGCAATTTTTATATAAACTTTTCCTAAAGCTTCCATTTTCTTAATACTTGTCGAGCCAAACCAAGCAGGTGATAATGCCTTCGTATCTACTTGGTTCTTATTAGCACCTTTATGCGCTTTATCGTAGTAAACAATTAATTTTGCTGTTCGCAGAAGACGTTCACCTTGAACCACCGAAACATCACCATTAAAGAGTGCTATCCCCTCTTTATCACGTATTTCTAAAGAATTTGCATAGAGTTCTAACGGTTCTTTGTCATTTGATAAATTAATCCCAAAATGAGCACCTTCAGCATATCCCAAAACTGTTCCAAACCCTAATATGCCCATGCTCAAAGCCAAAGCTACACACACCCATTCTTTGTATGATCCCCTCAGCTTCATCTCATCACTCTCATATTCTTCTGTTTATATATACACATACTTCTCTTTCATAAAGATCACTTAAGGTTCGTATCGATACTCTCTCATTGTTTGTCAAACACTAAACGCACACCACCATGAAAGTATATATTTTGTCCTTTTTCTCGAATTTGCAAAGCATTTGCTGCAAGATGTAAACCTGCACGCTGAATATTGACGGGTTGTTTCGTATTTAATTGCCCTTCTGATAAATTAATATCTGCTGCTATAAACTGTGCAATCATTCCGTCATTTGTTGTAATGGTGAATGGCTTATCCAATTGTAAATAACCATTCATATTATCGTAAGATCCCCCTTGCGCATCAAGAAAAACGCGTTTTTGTTTGCCCACAGATACCTCGGCCGTAATGTTTTGCAACCCAATCACTCCAGAACGTGTACGACCTTGAAATGCCTCTTCTGCTTTAAGCCAATAAGGTTCATGAGCGCGCGTGTAACCTTCTAATTTTGGATTGCGCATTGTCAATTTCATTACCCCCTCCCCTTCATTATTCACAGTCAAAGGGTCAGAAGCAACGGGAACAAAGAAAAATGTAAACCAGCAAAAAATAAGAGCTATAGCCAATGCTAAGAGAGGTAAAAGAAATTTTAATACGCTAATGCGACGCGAATGACGGGATGCTTTTTTAAAAACATCACCAAAAGATGATTGCGTTAAAAAGTCTTCATGATGATTGTGTACGGACATACTATCCTAATCTCTTAAATGTTCCGCATTTTTCAATTTTTATACCCCCCTATAAGGTGTATTTTAAAATTTTGTTTCTTGCAATTTGTTTTTTCTTGGTTTTATTTTGCTTCCATCCATTTATATATTGTAATATGCATACATGGAATGCACAATTATAGAAAATCTTTTTGTGTGAAAGCGAGGCTATTTTGGTTAAATCAGAGCTTGTGCAAATTATTGCCCGTCAGAATCCACATCTTTTTCAACGTGACGTGGAAAATATTGTAAACGCCATTTTTGAGGAAATTTCAACAGCACTTGCGAATGGTAATCGTGTTGAGCTTCGCGGTTTTGGAGCTTTTTCTGTCAAAAGCCGTTCAGCCCGTAACGGCCGTAACCCACGAACAGGTGAAGCCGTCGTCGTTGAAGAAAAATGGATTCCTTTTTTCAAAACTGGCAAGGATTTGCGTGATCGTCTTAACCAATGAGTAAACTTATGACAATCAAGCGTATCCTTTTAGCAATTATTGTAGTGATTCTCACAGCATTTTTGCTTGCTATTATCGTAGCTAATCGTCAGATGGTTACATTAACCCTTGATCCTTTTCAGATAAGCTCTGGAAATTTTACTTATCACGCTCCTTTTTTTATATGGTTCTTTGTTTTTTTCGGTCTTGGTATTTTATTAGGAAGCCTAATAAATTGGTTTGCGTATCATAAATGTAAAAAAGCTCTCAAAAAAAGTAAAGCTGAGCTCGAAAAATTAAAAACGTCGATCACAGACATGGTATAATAATACTTTAGAGAAACTTTTTCCCGACTGGTTCTGTGCAGAATTAAAAGTACTCTTCCTCTTTTTTCCTATACATGCTTTAATTCACTTTAAGCTTTTGCACTCTTATGAGAAATTTAAGAGCCTTTTAACACAAATTTTTAAAAATCTGTATTATGATAGCGAACATGCCTGCACAATGCTTTAAACCTCAACGCAACGATAAATATCCGCAGGAAAAGTTACCTCTTATTTTAGAAACAAGTATGAGTGCAGATTATGCTCTCATTGACTCTGGGAATGGGCAAAAATTAGAACGTTATGGAGCTTACCGCATTATTCGTCCTGAAGGTCAAGCACTATGGAAACCCGTTTTATCACAAGAACAATGGGCTGATGTTGATGCTATTTTCACAGGCAATCGAGATGAAGAAGGTGTTGGTCGTTGGTATTTTCCTAAAAAACCGCTTGGTGAAACTTGGCCACTTTCTTGGAATGGGCTGCCCTTTCTAGGTCGTTTTACTTCCTTTCGTCATGTAGGAGTCTTTCCTGAACAAGATGCCCATTGGCGTTTTATGGAAGAACAAATTGTCAACACAACACGTCCGATCAAGCTGCTCAATCTTTTTGGCTACACAGGTATTGCCTCTCTGATTGGAGCACGTGCTGGCGCAAATGTTACACATGTTGATGCATCTAAAAAAGCTATCGCTTGGGCAAAAGCTAATCAAGAAAAAGCAGGATTATCAGGTAGCTCTATTCGCTGGATTTGCGATGATGCCATAAAATTTGTCGAACGCGAACTGCGTCGGAAAAAAAACTATGATATGATTCTTCTCGACCCTCCTGCCTATGGGCGTGGACCCCATGGCGAAATTTGGCAACTGTTTGATCATTTACCAGCTATGATCACAAACTGTCGTAAACTTCTCTCCAATAAACCTCTTTCTATCGTACTTACCACTTATTCTATTCGTGCTTCCTTCTACGCACTTCACACTTTAATGCGTGATGAATTCATAAATTTTGGTGGTACGGTTGAATCAGGAGAACTAATCTTGCGTGAAGAATCCGCGGGACGCGCCCTTTCCACTTCTCTTTTTAGCCGTTGGATTGCCTGAATATGTGTATACCAAAAATCGGTAAAGTTAAAGAAATCAGCTCCCTTAGCAATCCTATCATCAAGGACATTCGAGCACTTAACCAGAAAAAAAACCGTAATCGAGAAGGTCTTTTCATGGCAGAAGGACCGAAATTGGTGATTGATGCTCTCAACCTCGGCTGGACAATACAGACACTCATTTTTTCTAAAAGCAAAATGGAGAACACTGCTATCGAAAACACCGCTGCACGCACCGTGGCAAATGGCGGTTTTGTCATTAAAGCCTCACAAAAAGTGATGGAATCCATTACCCGTCGCGATAATCCACAAACAGTTATTGGTATCTTCAAACAACAATGGCAACCACTTGAAATGATAAAAGGAGAAGCCGATGCCGTTTATGTCGCGCTTGATCGGGTGCGTGACCCTGGAAATCTCGGCACCATTATTCGTACTGCCGATGCAGTAGGAGCTAAAGGTGTTATTTTGATTGGAGAAACAACAGATCCTTTCTCACCCGAAACAGTACGGGCAACAATGGGATCGGTTTTTTCTATACCACTTTATCACTGTGATGAAAGCACCTTTTTAACCTGGTCTCAAAATTTAAAAGGCACGGTTGTCGGCACGCATCTCAAGGGATCTACCGATTATCGTACAATTAATTTCAAAAATGGTCCTGTTATACTTCTCATGGGAAATGAAAAACAAGGTTTACCAGATATTCTTGCAGATCGTTGTGATAAACTCGCACGTATTCCACAAAGTGGGCGGGCTGATTCGCTTAATTTGGCGATAGCAACAGCTCTCATGCTTTATGAAATCCGCCGTCCTTATTTAAAACTGGAACATATGAGGCCAGAACATGATACGTAAATCACTGCCTTTTTTCCTCCTTGGCTTGGTTCTGACAGTAGGACTTGATCAAGCAGTCAAATACTGGATTATGCACAATATGCCCTTAGGAACAGCAAGCCGGCTTCTTCCTTTTCTTTCTCTCTACCATGTGCGTAATTCTGGTATTGCATTTTCATTTTTTTCCTCCTTTTCTCAATGGGGATTTATTGCCATTACACTTATTATTATTGTTTTTCTCTTATGGCTTTGGAAAAAGGTTGAATATAATAAATCATTAACGCGTTTTGGTCTTACCCTTATCATCGGTGGGGCAATTGGCAATCTTATTGACCGTATCCGCTTCCACCATGTTATTGATTATATCCTCTTTCATATTGATGATATTTTTTATTTTGCTATTTTTAATCTTGCAGATACGTTTATCACACTTGGTGTTATTGCTATCTTAATTGAAGAATTACGAATTTGGGTAAAAGCAAAACATTCTTAGAATCGTAAACCGTCTGAATAAAAGCTTGTTCATTTGCCAAAAACAATCGCATTTCATAGAATATATTGATAAGATATGCACATCTTCATACCTTATATTATGGAAATCGTTTTTTACGATTTTATGTTATCGTTTTGTTAAAAGAATTCTGTTCTGTTATTTTTACAGCTATGCTTTTAAAGCATCAAGGGCAAACTGTTTTTTTAAAAAAACTGCATTTTTTTACTTTATCATTTTCCGCGTTGTTTTTTTAATGGCTATAGTCGTTATACTAAAATAATTGCACAAATTCTTTTCATTCTTTCATTGCTCTCTTTTTTACATATCTTCCAATTATAAAATTAACTCATTAATTTTAAATACAAGTAACCATTTTTCATATCGAATTCAGACTCTTTGATATTGCGGAATTTGACTGTTTCACACTGCTTTACTCTAAAACAGAAAAAACATTTAATAAAAGATCAATAGATGAATTGGTATATGTTTTGAAAATGCTGTTTTAAATAATACAATATACCTTTGATGGAACTTGCAGACGCAACATTGGTAATCAAAATATAATGATTGGTGCTGTTTGTAGTTTCATAAACACAAAGATAGTGGTGCCTAATAGATTTGATATTATATTATGAGCAATAAAAAAGTCTACTTTAACCTTCTCCCTCACAAAAGCGTTATAAATAAAGACTTAATGGTTTTATTGAAAATAAATATCTTTCTTACCAATTTGTAAGGTTTCTTCCCAAGATAAGTCTCTTGTAATTTTAAAATAAATCTCCATAATAAGGGAAGGTATGCTGGAATTCCGCCAGCGGCGCCTGGGGTTGGTTGTATATGCTAAGGTAAGAGCTTACACAAGCTTACGGTTTTAATGGCATAGATCTTTTTTAACCCCAACATCTGGTGGAACATATGCTAAAGGACTTTATATTATGGCTGATTTTAAAAATTTACGTTCGGCGTCTGTTTCCCGTGCCGATGCATCAATTGATCAAGGATTGCGCAGCTATATGCTGGGCGTCTATAATACAATGGCCATTGGTTTGCTTATTACAGCCGCTGCTGCTTACGCAATTGCATCATTAGCAACGACAACAGATATGAGCCAGGCAGCCGCTCAAATCAATAGCAGTGTTTACTTAACCTCGTTTGGAGTAACATTTTATACATCGCCGCTCTCTTATATTGTTATGTTTGCACCACTTGTGGCAGTATTATTCCTCAGTTTCAAAATCAACACGTTGAGTACAAGTGCAGCCCGCAGTCTCTTTTTTGGTTATGCTGCTCTCGTTGGGCTTTCACTGTCCTCAATCATTTTGCGCTATACGACAGAAAGTATTGTGCAAACATTTGTTATTTCCGCTGCGGCTTTTGGTTCTCTTTCACTTTATGGTTATACAACAAAGCGTGACCTTACGGCGATAGGTTCATTCCTTTTTATGGGTTTGATCGGTTTGTTTTTTTCTATGATTGTGAATATCTTTCTTGGATCAAGTGCCTTGCAATTTGCTATCTCCGTGATTGGCGTGTTGATTTTTGCTGGTTTAACAGCTTACGACACACAAAGCATTAAGTTGATGTATTACGAAGGAGATGAAAGTGACACGAAAGGTCGTAAGATTATTATGGGTGCACTGAATCTTTATCTTGATTTCATCAATATGTTTGTCTTCTTGCTACAATTTCTTGGCTCAAACCGTGATTGATTGTAAAAGTCAAAGTTATAGCTCAATTAAAGAACCTTGTTTCTAAAAAGAAACAAGGTTCTTTTGTTTTTAGCACAAATGCTTACCCTTACCTCTTAGTACAACCCTCTTCATAAAATGACAAAGATACCTTATAAGCAAAAATTTCCTCAGTTTACCGCATTTATCCAGCAAAAGCTTCGTGGTTCCCTTTTACATACTATTCGCAGCCATTCTCATCATCGATCAGAGATAATCAATCAGAACAATAACTATGATCTTACTGTTGCTTCCTATAATGTTCATAAATGCGTAGGTGTTGATAAAATTTTTAATCCTACGCGTATTGTACGTGTTATTGCTGAATTGCGCGTTGATATTCTTGCCCTTCAAGAAGCAGACAAACGTTTTGGTGAACGCATTGGCTTGATTGATCTTCAACTATTAAAGGCCGAAACAGGTCTGATTCCAGTGCCTCTGAATACCATGTCACCTCAAGGGCATGGCTGGCATGGGAACGCTCTTTTTTTGCGAAAAGGACATGTACGCGATATCCTACAAGTCACTCTTCCTGGTATTGAACCACGTGGTGCTGTGATTGTAGAGTTTGAAATGGAAGTAGGCCTTATACGTATTATTGCCGCTCATTTTGGCTTATTACGCCATTCTCGTAATCAACAAACAAAAACGCTCCTTGCACTTCTGCAAAAACGCCCCCTTATGCCGACACTCCTCGTTGGGGATTTTAATGAATGGCGGATAGGAAAAGGCTCTTCTTTAAATCATTTCTCTCCCTATTTTGATAGCACACTTGGAACTGTACCAAGTTTTCCTTCTCGTTTTCCCTTTTTGGCTCTTGATAGAATTCTTGCTTTTCCCCATCAATTGCTAACAAATATTGAAAATCATCATTCACCACTTGCACGTATTGCTTCAGATCATTTGCCTATCAAAGCTTATCTTGATCTTGCCAATGCAATGACCATTCTTAAAAACAAAATAAGCGAAAAAGGCTAATGTGCCTCCTCCCAATTTTGAGCAACCATTACTTTCACTTCAAGTGGTACAGACAAAGAAAGAACCGGCATTGTAGCATTTTCCATAACCTTTTTAACAACAGCCATGGTTTTTTCACTTTCGTCTTCTGGTACCTCAAAAATGAGTTCATCATGCACTTGTAGCAGCATCTTTGCCGATAGTTTTTCTTTTTCCAAAGCTTCTTCCATTTGAATCATGGCACGACGGATAATATCCGCCGCTGATCCTTGAATCGGTGCATTGATAGCAGCACGTTCATTAAAAGAACGGACTTGTAGATTAGCTGATTTTATTTCCGGATAATGGATACGGCGTCCAAAAATAGTCTCTACATAACCATTTTGGCGTACAAATGTTTTAGTCGTTTCCATATAGTCTTTAATTCCCGGAAATCTTTCAAAATAAAGTTGAATATAACGCCCAGCTTCCTGCCGCGAAAGACCCAATTGATTGGCTAATCCAAAAGCTGAAATGCCATAAATAATGCCAAAATTAATCGCTTTTGCACGTCGTCTTATATCTGAGTGCATTCCCTCTATAGGAACCCCAAACATTTGCGATGCCGTTATAGCGTGAATATCCTGACCTTTTGCAAAAGCTTCCTTTAGCGCCGTAATGTCGGCAATATGTGCAAGAATGCGCAATTCAATCTGGCTATAATCAGCCGATAGTAGTACATGTCCTTTTGGAGCGATGAAAGCCGTGCGTATTTTACGCCCTTCAGCAGTCCGCACTGGAATATTTTGTAAATTGGGATCTGATGATGACAACCGCCCCGTTGATGTTGTTGCCAAAGAATAATTGGTATGAACACGCCCTGTTTTTGGTAAAATGTAAGAAGGTAGAGCATCTGCATAAGTGGATTTTAGCTTTGCAAGTTGACGCCAATCAATAATTTTACGAGGTAAAATATGACCCTCAGCAGCTAATTCCTCTAAGGTCTGCGCAGAGGTTGACCACTGTCCCCCCTTGGTTTTAGCACCTCCAGGTAATCCCATTTTGCCAAAAAGGATATCACCCAATTGCTTTGGCGAGGCAAGATTAAACTTTTCATCAGCCAATTGATAAATTTCCTCTTCTAGAAGAAAAGCAGCCTGCGCTAATTCTCCTGAAAGACGCAATAAAATCTGTCGATCAACAAGAATCCCGCGTTCTTCCATTCTTGCAAGAACTTCTACCAGTGGTCGATCAAGACGCTCATAAATTTTTGTCATCGCTTGCGCCACAAGTTGCGGTTTTAAAACTTGCCACAAACGCAGCGTTACATCGGCATCTTCCGCTGCATAAAGAGTTGCCTGTTTTAAATCCACTTGCGCAAAAGAAGTTATCTTTTTTCCGTTATACGTTAGATCTTTGTAAGCAATCGGTTTATGTCCAAGCCAACGCTCAGATAAATCGTCCATATTATGTGTTAGAGTTCCTGTATCTAAAACATATGATAAAAGCATGGTGTCATCAAAAGAGCGTATCACAATGCCGTATTGCTTCATCACCAACCAATCATACTTTATATTCTGACCAATTTTTAACACCGACTGGTCTTCTAATATCGGCTTTAAAAGTGCCAAAGCTTTTTGTACCTCAATCTGTTTGACAATGCGCCCACCGCCTAAAAGATCATCTCCTCCTTCAACGTGTTCAAGGGGTACATAAGCAGCTTCTCCAGGCTGTAATGCCAATGAAAAACCAACAATCTCTGCTTGCAGTGGATCAAGAGAAGTGGTTTCAGTATCAAAAGCAAAGAAGCCTTGCTCTTGTGTTTTTGACAACCATTTTTTCAAGATTTCTTCATCAAGAATAGTTGTATAGGTATCTCTTGTAATTTTTTGGGTAAGAGCTTGATCTTTACGTTTTTGTGCTAAACATTGTGGAGAATTTTCAGAAAAATCATGAAAAGATGCTCCCTCAATTTTTTTAACATCAAAATCACGCCCATGAGTGGGTTTTTCCCACTCAACATTTATATCGAGTGCATCAATAACTGCTGCGTCACATTCTGTTGTCGCTGCTACACGACGTGTTAATGTCGTAAATTCCATCGCTTTAAGAAAAGCGATTAAGCGTGGACCATCTTGTGATTCTAAAACAAAATCATCTAAATCATTATCTACAGGTACATCTGTTTTAAGCCGAACGAGTTCACGAGAAATTTTTGCTTGTTCACTATAAATTTGAATATTTTCACGTCGTTTTGTTTGCTTAACTTCTGTCACTCGCTGTAACAAAAGATCAAGAGAATCAAATTGATCTAACAATTGGGCTGCAATTTTGGGACCAATGCCTGGAATTCCTGGAACATTATCTGTTAGATCTCCAATCAAAGCTTGTAAATCGACCATTTTTTCAGGAACAACACCCCATTTCTCTACAACCTCAGAAATACCGATATGCTTATCTTTCATTCCATCATATAAAGATACATGCGTATTTACTAATTGCATAAGATCTTTATCAGAAGAGATAATCGTTGTTTTTGCCCCAATCTTTGTTGCCAGTGTTGCATAGGTAGCAATTAAATCATCCGCTTCAAATCCTTCCTTTTCGATACAAGGCAAATTAAAAGCCCTTGTTGCTTGGCGTATTAGAGCAAATTGAGGAATAAGATCTTCAGGAGGTGTCTCCCGATTAGCTTTATATTGTGGATAAATTTGTTTCCGAAATGTATCGGATGAATAGTCAAAAATAACAGCAAAATGCGTTGGAACAACGCCGGTAGCTGTATTGCGTGCATCACAGAGCAATTTCCACAGCATATTACAAAAACCAGCTACAGCTCCCACAGGAAGCCCATCCTTTTTGCGCTTTAAAGGTGGCAAAGCGTAGTAAGCACGAAAAATATAGCCCGATCCATCAACCAAAAAAAGATGATCTGTTGCTTTCATGACAATTTCATTTCTCCATTTCAAAAAAACAATTCACTTTTATATATTTTTTTCACTATTATTTTTAAAATTTATCGATCTGCCTCTAAAAAGCCATTTTTTCTTTTCATGAAGTCGCTACGACTTATGTTTAGTACCTAGAGCTTTTCTTTGCTGTTACAGGATATAATAGCTTTCATTTTGCTCCTCCTATGATAGCTGAGGTGCTATGTAGCGACAGGGTCGTTGTGGTGTTCCCCTCCCCACAACGACCATATTTTTTTGAAGAACACATTTCTAGAGGCTTTGTTCTTCCTAAGTTTTCAAATAACTTTTTCAGGGAAAGGGTGGCCGAACTATTCAGAAACTTCAAAGTCATTCCACAGAGCTTTTTTAACCATTTTGTTGATAAAATCAGCATGCATACTTCTTTCTTGTGCACTTAGTCTTGAAGGTAAAGGCTGTGGGCGAAATTTAACTGCGTAGAGGGCATCTTTGTCATTTTGAGTATCCTCATCAATACTCCCCCTGTTATCAAAACCCAATACGCCCTGCTTTCCACCAATGAGTTCAATATAAACATCGGCGAGAATCTCCGCATCAAGCAAAGCACCATGAAGAACACGATGGCTATTATCAATTCCAAAGCGTTTGCACAAAACATCAAGAGAATTAGGACCCATGGGAAATTTACGCCGCGCCATGGCTAATGTATCAAGAATGTTATCAACACTGATAAGTGGTTTATTCACTCGTTCTAATTCTGCATTAAGAAAGCCAATATCAAAACTCGCATTATGTGCAATCATTGTTGCGCCATTAATAAATTCCAAAAACTCATCAGCAATATCACTAAAGATTTTTTCATTTTTTAAGCGTTCATTGGTCAATCCATGAATTGCTACAACTTCATCAGGAATGATAACGCCTTGCGGATTCAAATAAACATGGAATCGGCGTCCCGTAAGATAACGATCAATCATCTCTACACAACCTATTTCGATTATGCGATCTTTCTCTTTATCTAAACCTGTTGTTTCTGTATCAAAAATAATTTCACGCATTATTTTACTTCTTTAGCAAACTTTTTATCAGGCAAAAAACTTGTTGACGTGTATTCTCTAAATCTTTTCCTGTATCAATAATAAAATCAGCACGTTCTCGTTTTTTTTCATCAGACATTTGTCTAGCATTGATCAAGGCAAATTTTTTTTCATTCATATTTGGACGAATCATTACACGCCTTTTTTGTATTTCTCGTGGAGCAGAGACAACAACTACACTGTCTACACGTTTTTCACTCTTCGTTTCAAAAAGAAGTGGAATATCAAGAACAACTAATTTTTCTCTTTTTTGGCGCGCTGTATCAATAAACTCTTTTTCTTTTTTTTTAACTAAAGGGTGAATTACTTTTTCTAATGTTTGTAATTGTTCATTATTGTTCATCAAAATTTCAGAAAGCTTTAGGCGATTAACTTTACCATTTTCAATAACAGTAGGGAATGTACGTGCTATAAGCGATAAAGCTGGTTCACGCTCGTAAAGTTGGTGTACCGCTTCATCAGCATTAAAAACAGAAATACCAGCTTGTCTGAAAAAATTAGCAACTGTTGATTTTCCCATAGCAATTGATCCAGTAAGTCCTATAATTTTCATTCCTTTTTTTCACCCATATCCTCTAAAATTGCTGCTCGTAATGCCTTCGTAACCTGTGGTCTCATTCCAAACCATCGTTCAAAACCAGGAACAGCTTGATGTAAAAGCATACCAAGTCCATCTACTATCCTTAAACCGTGTGCTTTTGCTTGTTGTAAAAAAGGCGTCATCAATGGTGTATAAACAATATCTGTTACCAACGTTGATGTTTTTGTTTTATTAAAATCGCAAAAAAAAGAATCACTTTTATTCTCGTGTGGATTTGTCATCCCCACAGAAGTCGTGTTGACAATTAAATCAGCTTGGTAAAGTATTTCGCTAGAACAGTGCCAATCATGGACTTTAACAGGTTTTCCAAAATGTTCAGCTAAATCATCTGCCCGTTTTTTTGTACGATTAGCTAAGAAAATACGTTCAAATCCACGCTCTTTTAAAGCATATAAGATTGCACGTGCAGCGCCACCAGCACCAAAAACAAGAGCTGTCTCCCCAACCCAATCAGAAATAGAATCATCAAGATTAGCACTGAAACCATAAGCATCAGTATTTGTGGCACAAAGTTTATCCCTTTCATACCATAGTGTATTAGCAGCTCCAATCATTGTTGCTACATCATCTTTATAATTTGCTAAATGAAAAGCTTCCTGTTTATGTGGCAGAGTAACATTGCCCCCACAAAAACCCCTTTTTTGCATAGATGTAAGAAAATCACTAAATTTTTCAGATGTTACTTCTTGTGCTAGATATTCACCTTGTAAATTATATTGTTTAAGCCAAAAATTGTGAATTTTTGGCGACATTGAATGATGAATAGGAATGCCAACAACAAAAGCACGTGGAGAAATTATTTTTTCGCGTTTTATTGTAAAGTTAACCATCAATAATTCCCAAATGACGCAATTTTGCTAATAAAGGTAACAAAGGTAAACCAATAATAGTAAAAAAATCTCCATCAATTCTTTCAAAAAGATGGATTCCCTCTCCTTCAATTTGATAAACTCCTACGCTGTTAAAAACAGCTGTTCCTACACGTGCTAAATAACGTTCAATAAATTCTGACGAGAGAGGACGTACCGACATATGGGCACTAAAGGCTTCCACCCAAATTTCTTGACCATTGTGAAATAAAGCTACTGCACTATGAAGAGCGTGAGTTTTTCCTGATAGATCAGATAAACGTCGATGTGCTTCCTTGCTACTTTTGACTTTGTGAAAAACCTGTCCTTCCAAATCAAGTACTTGATCACAACCAATGACCAAGGCATAAGGAAAGCGATCAGAAACATTTTTTGCCTTTGCACTTGCAAGAAAACAACTGAGTTCTTTAGGAGTCTTTGTTTTTTCTGTCTTTTCTACTTCTCTTTCATCAAAAGAAGCTCCTTCAATGAAAAAATTTAAACCTGCTTTTTTCAATAATTGTGCACGATAAGAACTAAGGGATGCTAAGATTAACGTATCTGCTAGCATGAGAGTCTTCTTTCATTTTCCTTCACGAAATCGCGACAAAAGTTCAAATATAGCTGCAGCTGTTTCTTCAATAGAACGTCTTGTGACATCAATAATAGGCCAACCAAAACGTTCACAAATACGTTTTGCGTAAGTCAATTCTTCAGCTATACTGACGCGATCCGTATAACTTTCAAGGGCAAAACTATCCCCCAAATCTCTATTTTGACGAATGTGTGAAATTCTTTCAGCTGAAGCTATTAAACCAATAATCAAAGCATTTTTTGCTTCCAAAAGAGCTTCTGGTAAATCAATACTCGGAATAAGAGGAACATTAGCTGTTTTAATTCCACGATTTGCTAAATAGATACTCGTAGGCGTTTTAGAAGTTCTTGAGATTCCTACAAGTATCACGTCTGCATCCGATAAATCATTGGAAGACTGCCCATCATCATGCTCTATTGTAAAATCAAGTGCTTCAATACGGCGAAAATAATCTGCATTGAGATCATGCTGTGCACTCGCACGTAAATTGGTCGGCATTCCAAGATATGTCTGAAAAGCATCTAGAACAGGATGTAATATGTCAATACAGGGAACTTTTATTTTTTCACATCTTTTCCTAAGAAGGAGTTTTATTTTTTTATCAATGATTGTGTAAAGAACAATACCCGGCTCTTGTTGTATTTCATTAAGAGCTCTCTCCAACTGTGTTTCATTACGAATCATTGGATAAATATGCTCTGTTACTTGGCTCATTGTATATTGTGAAGCAACGGCTCTACCAACAGAAATTAATGTCTCTCCTGTTGCATCAGAAAGCATATGCAAATGAAAGGATTTTTTTTCTTTTGTCACAAAAATTTTAACTCCTTGTTAACAAATGTGCATATACTCTGAGATTTTTTGTAAAACTAGAATTTAGAAAAAATTTTATATTATTATGCACAAATTGAATGGTTGTGATCATTGAATCATTTTTATAAAAGAAGAGTGGGGATAATATCTTTAAGATAGTGTTGTGTTTATTTTTTTTTATTTTTTCTCTGTTGATAAAATTGAGGATAATTTAAGTATAACTAGTAATTCACACTAAACACAGACAAAAATAAAAATAACTCTTTTTTTAAAAATTTATTATATGAAAATACCTTTAGGTATTGATTTGTTAATGATATAAACTAATTTTATATTCAATTAAAATATCTGAAATAAGTCTATATTTATTTTATAAAAGATGTTATTTTCCAATTTGCATAACTGATCTTTTATACAATTACTTAATATTATACGAATACAATTCATATAAATGGTGCTTGCAGATTAAGAAAATTGAGTGTAAAATCTTTTTCCTTTATAAGAATGTTCCATTCTCAAAAATTTCCGTAAATTAATTCAAGGATAATTTCCCGTCACTCTAAAGAGCATATTTCATGCAAGAAATGAAACTACAAGAACTTAAAAGTAAAAATCCCGTTGAACTTGTCTCTTTTGCTGAAACATTGGAAGTTGAAAATGCTTCTCTAATGCGTAAACAAGAATTAATGTTCGCTATCTTGAAAAAACTTGCTTTGCAAGATGTGGAAATTATTGGAGAAGGAGTTGTTGAAGTTTTACAAGATGGATTTGGATTTTTGCGGTCTGCTGATGCTAATTATCTTCCAGGACCTGATGATATTTATCTTTCTCCGGCACAAATTCAATCGTTTTCTTTGAAAACAGGGGATACCGTTGAAGGTCCTATACGAAGTCCAAAAGAGGGGGAACGTTATTTTGCTCTTCTTAAAATTAATACAATTAATTTTGAAGATCCTGAGAAAATTCGTTATAAAATTCATTTTGATAATCTCACTCCCCTTTATTCTAATGAACGTTTTCAAATGGAAATACAAGATCCTACAGAGAAGGATATGTCATCGCGGGTGATTGATTTAATATCACCTTTGGGAAAAGGGCAAAGAGGATTAATTGTAGCGCCTCCTCGAACAGGAAAAACAGTTTTACTCCAGAATATTGCTCATTCTATTACGACTAATCATCCTGAATGTTATCTTATCGTTCTTTTAATAGATGAACGACCAGAAGAAGTTACTGATATGCAGCGTTCTGTACAAGGAGAAGTAGTTTCTTCTACTTTTGATGAACCAGCAATTCGACATGTGCAAGTAGCTGAGATGGTTATTGAAAAAGCAAAACGTCTTGTTGAATATGGGCGTGATGTCGTTATTCTTCTCGATTCTATTACACGTCTTGGACGTGCGTATAATACGGTTGTTCCTTCATCAGGTAAGGTTTTAACAGGTGGTGTAGATGCAAATGCGCTACAGCGTCCAAAACGTTTTTTTGGTGCAGCACGTAACATTGAAGAGGGTGGATCTTTAACCATTATTGCAACGGCTTTGATTGATACTGGTAGTCGTATGGATGAGGTTATTTTTGAAGAATTTAAAGGTACTGGTAATTCGGAAATTGTTCTTGATCGTAAAGTTGCTGATAAGCGAATTTTCCCAGCTATGGATATATTAAAGTCAGGAACACGTAAAGAAGAGCTTTTAGTAGCACGACAAGATTTACATAAAATTTTTGTACTTCGTCGCATTTTGGCGCCTATGAATGTAACAGATGCAATTGAGTTTTTGATTGATAAACTCAAACAAACAAAAAACAATAGTGAATTCTTTGATTCAATGAATACGTAGAAATATTGGATTTTTTTGATTGGGATACATCCTGTGGATACAATCTTTGCTGTTTCGAGTGGGTTGTTGCCTTCAGGGGTTGCGGTCATTCGGCTTTCTGGTCCCCATGTTGTAAATGTAGTTAAAACGCTTTGTGGTTGCTTACCAAAAGCACGGTTTATGCATTATGGAAATC
This sequence comes from Bartonella taylorii 8TBB, assembly GCF_902825155.1. Lineage (GTDB taxonomy): Bacteria > Pseudomonadota > Alphaproteobacteria > Rhizobiales > Rhizobiaceae > Bartonella > Bartonella taylorii_A. The sequence goes on along the minus strand of NZ_CADEAG010000001.1, from coordinate 313,580 downwards.
TTACTGCTCGTGATGGTAGTTTTCTAGATTCTGCTTTAACTGTTTTTTTTCCTGCTCCTCATAGTTTTACAGGGGAGGATTGTGCAGAATTTCATTTACATGGAGGAAAAGCAGTTGTTAATCGTTTTCTCGATGAGTTATCCACATTTACTGGATGTCGTGTTGCAGAGGCAGGTGAATTTTCGCGTCGTGCATTTATAGAGGGAAAATTAGATCTTGTTCAAGCAGAAGGTCTTGCTGATTTAATAGAGGCAGAAACGGAAAGTCAGCGACGTTTAGCAGTTATGGGGACAAGTGGACGTTTAACAACTCTTTATCGTGATTGGCGTAATAAGCTTATAAAAGCACGTGCTTTTATAGAAGCAGAGCTTGATTTTTCTGATGAAGCTGATATCCCAAACTCAATATCTGATGAAGTTTGGAAAAATATGGAAGAATTTTGTGCTTCTCTTCGCAAACATATTGCTGAAGGAGAGCGTGCTAGTATTTTACGTGATGGATTAAAGATTGTCATTGCTGGTGCTCCAAATTCTGGAAAATCAAGTATTATGAATCGTTTGGCTGGAAGACCTGTTGCTATTGTGACAGAAGAAGCAGGAACGACTCGTGATGCTTTGGAAATGAGACTTGTTTTTGGTGGTTTACCGGTCTTTGTGACGGATACTGCTGGTTTTAGGGAAACAGAAAACAAAATTGAGCAATTAGGAATAGAAGTGGCAAGGCAGCATGTTAGGGATGCTGATTTAGTTATTTTAGTTTATGATATGCTAAATCCAAAAGAGATCGAATTACCAAAAACATCGGCTGAAATATGGCGTGTTGGTAATAAGCTTGACCTTTATGAAAAAAATGAAAATCATTGGTCTATACAGTTTTCTGCAATAACTGGTTTAAATTTTGATTCTTTTATTAAAGAACTTGAGTCATTTTGTTTACGTCGTGCTGCTGAAATCGGAAATCTTGTTCCAGCACGTAAAAGGCAACTTCAGTTATTAAAAGAAGCTGTTAAAGAGATAGAATTTTCCATAAATCATCATACTCTTGATTTAAGTTTACGCGCAGAACATCTTCGCCGTGCAAGTGATTTTCTTGGGAGGATTACAGGAGATATAGATGTTGAAGATTTGCTTGATATTATTTTTTCAGAGTTTTGTGTTGGTAAATAATGATTCACGTGAAACATTTATTATTTCATAGACAGATCTAAAAGATTGTGTATTTTACATCTTGTTTCACGTGAAACTTGAGAATAGGTTTTCTATAGGATGAAACAAATGCAATTATATGATGTTGTTGTTGTTGGGGGTGGTCATGCAGGCTGTGAAGCTGCTTCAGCTTCAGCACGTGTTGGAGCGCGGACCGCACTCATTACGCATAAAATATCAGCAATAGGGACAATGTCTTGTAATCCCGCTATAGGTGGGCTTGGAAAAGGACATCTGGTTCGTGAAATAGACGCTTTGGATGGTCTTATGGGGAGAGCAGCAGATGCTGCTGGAATTCAATTTAGACTACTTAATCGACGCAAAGGACCCGCAGTAAGAGGACCGCGTACACAAGCTGATAGACAACTCTATAAAGAAGCAATTCAGAGTTTTTTACAAGAACAAGATAATCTCATTCTACTTGAAGATGAAGTCATTGATCTTATTGTTAAAGATAATTATGTTTCAGGTGTTGTTTTAAAAAAACAGGGAAAGCTTTTTTCTGGTGCTGTTGTTTTAACTACAGGGACATTTTTAAATGGGCTTATTCATATTGGTGATAAAAAATGGCCTGCTGGACGGATGGGAGAACAGTCGAGTGTTAAACTTGCTGAACGTTTAAAAAATTATAATATAAATCTTGGAAGGTTAAAAACAGGAACTCCAGCTCGTCTCAGTAAAAAAACAATTCGTTGGGAGTATCTTCCCAAACAACAAGCTGATGAAAATCCAGTTTCCTTTTCTCTTTTAACAGAAAAAATTGAACAGTCACAAATTGAATGTGCAATAACACGTACGAATGCGCAAACGCATAAAATTATTCGTGAAAACATTCATCGGTCTGCTTTATATTCTGGAAATATTGAAGGATTAGGACCACGTTATTGTCCTTCAGTTGAAGATAAAATTATTAAATTTGGGGAACGTGATGGACATCAGATTTTTCTAGAACCAGAAGGATTAAATGATGATACTATTTATCCAAATGGTCTTTCTACATCTCTTCCTGAAGATGTCCAAATTTCTTTATTGAAAACAATTGAAGGGCTAGAAAATGTTAAGGTTTTACAACCTGGTTATGCTATTGAATATGACTTTGTTAATCCACAACAACTGACTAAAACTTTAGAATTGCGTTCTTTACCAGGATTGTTTTTAGCAGGGCAAATTAATGGTACAACAGGATATGAGGAAGCTGCAGCACAAGGACTTTTAGCTGGATTAAATGCTGCACGGAAAGTTTCTGGATTAGATGAAATTCTTATAAGTCGTTCTACAGCCTATATTGGTGTTATGATAGATGATTTAATTTCACGTGGGGTTTGTGAGCCTTATCGAATGTTTACATCACGTGCTGAATTTCGTTTGTCTCTGCGGTCTGATAACGCTGATGCTCGTTTAACACCTTTGGCACAACAATGGGGTATTGTGGGTCAAAACCGTTGGGATTTTTATCAGAAAAAACAACAACGTCTTGATTTAGCACGATCAATATGTCAGGGACTTTTTCTAACACCTAATGAAGCATCTTCTCGAGGATTACAGGTAAATCACGATGGAATTCGGCGTTCGGCTTATGATCTTCTTGCTTATCCTCATATGACGATAGAACGTCTTTCACATTTTTGGCCACAATTGCGATCAATTGATTCTAAAACTGTTGAATCTTTAGAAATTGAAGCGCAGTATGCAGTTTATCTAGAAAAGCAAGCACAAGATATTGCTGCTCTTCAGCGAGATGAGCGTTTAGAAATCCCTTCTTCTCTTGATATTCAGGCAATTTCAGGTCTTTCAAATGAACTAAAAACAAAAATTCAAGAAATATCCCCGCGTTCAATTGCTGATGCTCAAAAAATTGATGGTATGACGCCCGCGGCATTATCGCTTATTATTACGTATATTCAACGCCAACGACGTGAAAAGGCTCAATTTGTTTAATGGATATTTCTACAGAACAAAAATATCAAGCACTTTTAAATATTGTTCCTTTTGTTTCACGTGAAACGATGGAGGATTTAATACAATTTGAAGCTTTAATAATTCAATGGAACAAACATATTAATTTAATATCTTCTACAACAATACCAGTTCTCTGGACACGTCATATTTTAGATTCGGCACAAATATATCCTTTACACAGCAATTTTCTTCATTGGTGTGACCTTGGTTCAGGTGGTGGATTTCCCGCAATTGTTATTGCTATTTTTCTGAAACAAAAAAAAGCAGGACATATTGATCTCGTTGAAAGTAATGGTAAAAAAGTAGCTTTTTTACGAATGGTCATTGCTCAACTTAATCTTCCAGCAAAAGTTTATCATTGTAGAATTGAGGATGTTTACCAAAAAATAAAAAAACCAGAAGTTATAACAGCACGAGGATTGGCTTCGCTGGATGCTCTTTTACAACTCATTTTTCCTTTATTCACAAAAAAAACAATAGCTCTTTTGCAAAAAGGTAGGGATTACGCTACAGAAATAAAAAATGCCTCTGCCAATTGGCGGTTTGATCTGCTAAAACATAAGAGTAAAATTGATGAAAGTTCTATTATATTAGAAATTTCTCATGTTCGATCATGTAGAGGGTAAAGCAAAATGAGCGAAACACGGATTATCGCTATTGCAAACCAAAAGGGTGGGGTCGGCAAAACAACCACAGCAATTAATCTTGCAACAGCTTTGGCAGCTATTGGGGAAAATGTTCTTATTATGGATGTTGATCCACAAGGTAATGCCAGTACAGGATTGGGAATTGATCGTAATAGCCGTCCTTTATCCTCTTATGATGTTTTGGTTTCAGGGGTTTCAGTCACAAAAGCAGCTTTAAAAACAGCTGTACCCAATCTCCATATTGTGCCTTCTACTCTTGATCTTTTAGGCGTAGAAATGGAAATTTCTTCATCAAAAGATCGCATTCAACGTTTACGTAAAGCTCTCTGTGATGATCCTAAAATGGAAAAAAAATTCAGTTATATTTTAATTGATTGTCCCCCGTCACTTAATCTTTTAACACTCAATGCTATGGGAGCTGCAGATTCTGTTTTGGTTCCTATGCAATGTGAATTTTTAGCACTTGAAGGTTTAAGTCAATTGCTTGAAACAGTAAAGCAAGTGAGATCTGTACTTAATCCATCTTTAGAAATTCAAGGTATAGTTCTAACAATGTATGATGGACGTAATAATCTTTCAAATCAAGTTGTTGAAGATGTACGATCTTTTATGGGAGATAAAGTCTATCGTACTGTTATTCCACGAAATGTCCGCGTATCAGAAGCCCCCTCTTTTGGTAAGCCGGTATTGCTTTATGATTTAACATGTGCTGGTAGTCAAGCTTACTTACGTCTAGCATCGGAAGTAATTCAGCGTGAAAAACAAGCACGCGCTGCTGCTTAAAAATGTAAAAGAATTTTGTAAAAAAACTCAAAGAGCAAAATTATGAATGATGATCAATCAAAAAAAAGACTGGGTCGTGGATTGGCGGCATTAATTGGGGATATCAGTTTAAACAACGATCTTACACGTTCAGCAAATACTGACAAATTTACAGAGTCCAATACAGCTTCTTCTGTTTCTGAACGATTTATTCCACTTGAATCTATTTCGTGTAATCCACATAATCCGCGACGCCGTTTTACCGATTCAGAACTTGATAATTTAGCACAATCAATTCGCCAGCACGGTGTTGTTCAGCCTGTTATTGTAAGACCATCACGTGATCATCCTCATCGGTTTGAATTAATTGCTGGCGAACGGCGTTGGCGTGCTGCACAGCGAGCCAACTTAAGTAAATTACCAGCCATTGTTCGCGATGTGGATGATAAGACGGCTTTGGAATTAGCAATTATTGAAAATGTTCAACGTGCCGATCTTAATCCTATTGAAGAAGCAATGGGATATGAAATTTTGCTGAATGAGCATGGTTATACGCAAGCAGATTTAGCACAAGTAATTGGAAAAAGTCGAAGTCATGTTGCAAATACACTTCGTTTGTTAAAACTTCCACCAAAGGTACAACAATTTTTAACTGATGGCCAACTCTCTGCTGGTCATGCGCGCTGTCTTATTACCGTCGACAATCCACAGGATTTGGCGGAAAAAATTATTCGTGAAGGTCTCTCAGTACGCCAAACGGAAATACTTGCATATGAACAAGCAAATCCTAAAGTCAAAAAACGAACCACCGTTGAGAAAGACACAGAAACAAAATCTTTAGAAAAATTACTTGCAGATGTCATCGGAATGAAAGTTGTCATTAGGCATGGTAAAAAAGGTGGTGATTTAAAAATACACTATTCTTCATTAGAACAATTAGATGATATTTGTCGGCGTTTACAAAATTAAAGAGCGTTTACCACCTTAGCTAATTATTCAAAATAATACGGATTCTATTTACAACGCCTTTTTAAAATAACAAGCATTCTATACATATGTTTTTTAGCAAATTCCAAATTATCTGAAACTACAGTATTTCTTTCATTAAAAGAAAGCCCCTCTTTTTTGAGAAGTTCAGGAAAAGTTAAAATTGTTAATGTTGCTTGAAGGGCGCGGGTACCTATAGCAAAATCTTTAGGTGTGATATTGTTTTTTCTTAAGATATTCATTAATTTTGGTTGATTAGAAATAGAATCTGCGAATCCTTCAACACTGTCATCGTGTTTAATTTCAATATCAGATGCTTTTTCAGTATTGGATATTTTTGATTCTGATGGTGAGTTTTCACACTCTTCTTTCTTAATTTGTTCCATTTTCAAAAGAAAATCTTCTGTTAAGGTGTAATTTGCAATGACATGCGGGAAATTGAATTTATTGTCTGTTTCCTTTTCCTTTGCCATTGTTAGTTGGGTATGTATCACAAAAAGAAAAAGGAGAAACAAACGCAACACAGGCTTCAACATGGTTAAAAACTATCCTTTCTTCTTCGAATTTCAGCAAAGACTTCTTCGTTTGCGAAGTTGATCAATTTTTTTAAATAAGACAGTCACAAACTTTGCTTACAACAGTCCATATTCTATGCATATGTTTTTTACCAAATTCCAAATTATCTGAAACTACAGTATTTCTTTCATGAAAAAGAGAATCTTTTTCTTTAGGATTCTCGTAATAAATATTTTCGTAAAGCATTATTAATGTTGTTTGAAGAGCATTGCAACTGACAGCAAAATCTCTAGGCGTGATGTTATTGTTTTTTAAAATATTCATTAGTTTTGGTTGATCGGAAATATAAGCGGTAAATTCCTCAATGCTACTGTAAAATGGGATATTGGATACTTTTGATTCTGGTGGTAAGTTTTCACATTCTTCTTTCTCAATTTTTTCCATTTTTAAAAGCAAATCTTCTGTTAAGGTGTAATTTGCAATGACATGCGGGAAATTGAATTTATTGTCTGTTTCCTTTTCCTTTGCCATTGTTAGTTGGGTATGTATCACAAAAAGAAAAAGGAGAAACAAACGCAACACAGGCTTCAACATGGTTAAAAACTATCCTTTCTTCTTCGAATTTCAGCAAAGACTTCTTCATCTGTTTCTTTTTCCATTGCAAGGTTTCTTCGCAACGTAGCATCATCCCAGCGGAGAAAGGGATTGGTAGCTTTTTCTTGCTCTAAGGTTACAGGTAAAGTCATGGCGTCTTTTGCGCGCAATAAAAAAACATCCTCTACCCTTTTATGAAGTTTTTGATTATGTGGATCAAGTGTCAATGCGAAAAGAGCGTTGGTTTTAGTGTATTCATGACCGCAATAAAGAAGTGTTTCATCGGGAAGCTGACGAAGCTTTTTTAATGAATTGAGCATTTGTGCAGGTGTTCCTTCGAAAAGTCGTCCACAACCGAGTGAGAACAATGTATCTCCAGCAAAGAGTAAATTCTCTTCGGGAAAGTAGTAAGATAATGCGCCTAAAGTATGACCCGGTGTTGAAAGAGCTAAAAGCGGGTGTGTGCTAAAGGAAAAACTTTCATCAGGTTGAAGTGTTTGGTCAAGATGATTAATCTTTTCTTTTTCTGCTTCTGGTCCAATAACGACAGCCTTATAAACTTGTTTTAACTCTTCTAGTGCTTCTACATGGTCGTGATGATGATGAGTCACAAAAATAGTCTGAAGTGTCCAGTTACGGCGTTTTAAGGCGTTATGAATCGCTTCACTTTCAGGTGCGTCAATTGCGGCTGTATAGCCGCTTTTTTCATCATGAATAAGTACACCAAAATTATCGTTTCGACAGATGAACTGTTCAATTAACATATCTTTTCCCTATGAACAGTGTACAATGATAAATCTACAAAATAATCTATAATTATAGATGTCTTCTATTTAAGAATCAGATTTGTCTCTTTCTGTAAAAAGTCCCTGTGAGTGTTTAAGGATAAGGGGCATTTGGGTAAGCATGAAAAGGATTGTTAGAGGCATAACACCAAATACTTTAAAGCTAGTCCAAAAATCATCGCTGAAATTACGCCAAATAACTTCATTTAAAAAGGCAAGAAAAACGAAAAAAAATGCCCAACGATAGGTAAGTTTTTGCCATCCTAAATCATCGAGTTTTAAAGTAGAATCCAAGGCATAACGCAAAAGTGGTTTTTTAAAAAACATTCCACCAAAGAGGATGAGAGCAAATAAACTATTAATAATTGTTGGTTTCATTTTTATGAAAGTATCGTTGTGAAGCCAAAGAGTTAAAAATCCAAAGACTAGAACAAATATTCCCGAGATAAGAGGCATTATAGGAATGTTTCGTGCTAGAATCCATGATAAGCTTAGTGCAACAATGATCGCTACCATAAAAATAGCTGTTGCAGGGAAAATAGGTTTATTAAAATTTTTAAAAAGTCCAATATTGTTTATCAACCATTCGCCTTTATAATTGGCAAGGAAAAAAACAACTAATGGCCCCATTTCCAAGACAAACTTAAGTGTTGGTGAAAGAGGCTTTTTTTGATTGTTATTCATATTCCTCGAATTGGGGTTATTGTATGAGTCAGGTTTAAAAGAAGATTGTTTCATGTGTGTTTTCCTGCAATAGTTTCGGCAAATTCAGAGGCAGAAAAAGGTTGAAGATCCTCAATATTCTCTCCTATACCGATAAAGTAAATGGGTAATTTGTATTTTGCTGCGATAGCAATAAGAATCCCTCCTCGTGCGCTACCATCGAGCTTTGTCATGACTAAACCATTAACACCAGCAATATTGCGGAAAATATCCACTTGATTGAGTGCATTTTGCCCAGTAGTTGCATCAAGTGTTTGAAGGATTGTATGGGGAGCTTGGGGAGAATGTTTACGTAAAACACGAATAATTTTTGCCAATTCGTCCATCAATTCAGTTTTATTTTGTAGGCGTCCAGCTGTATCAATGATCAACACATCGCTGTTTGCTTTTTTGGCTTTTTCATAAGCATCAAATGCTAAGCTAGCAGCATCTGCACCGAGTTTTGTGGAAATAACAGGAGATCCTGTACGTTCTCCCCAAACATGCAACTGTTCAATAGCGGCAGCGCGAAATGTATCACCAGCAGCCAGCATAACTTTTAGCCCTCCTGCGGTGAGTTTTGCTGCAAGCTTTCCAATCGTTGTCGTTTTTCCAGTGCCATTTACGCCTACCAGTAAAATAACGTGAGGCTTATGACTAAGATCAAGTTCTAGTGGAACTGCAACAGGTTCCAATACTTTTTTGATTTCGTCAGCTACGATAGTATGAATGTCATCTGGAGATAAATTTTTCTCATAGCGACTAGAAGCTAAAGTATCGGTGATGCGCGTAGCCGTTTCTACACCAAGATCAGCTTGAATAAGAATATCTTCCAGTTCTTGCAATGTTTCTTCATCAAGCTTTCCTTTAACAAAAAGGCCACCAATCGATTCACTTAAACGTTGTGAGGAAAGGGCTAGACCTTTTTTAAGGCGTCCAAACCACGCTGTCTTTTTCTGTTCAACAGGGGATATAGATGAAAACTCTTCAACTTTTTTTTCACGGATTATATCTGTGACAATTACTTTGCGAGAATGTGGTTCAGAAAATGGAATTTTCTCATCATACTTTACAGGTGTGGTATTTTGATTTTCTGCCTGTTCCTCTTTTTCTCTCTCTAGAGAGGATTGATCGTTTTTTGTTGTTTCACTTTTGTATTCAATTTCTTCTTCTATATCGGTTTCATAAGGAGTGGAAACTTGTTCTGTTTCTTGCTCTTTAGATTTGTTAAAAGAGAATATTTTTTTTATAAAAGATTTTGTCATAAGGGCTTTCCTGCTCAAGCTGCGTTTAATTTTGGGAGGACAGCAATCAATTTATCGCCATCATGATCAACGATAAGGGCTTGAACAATTGTTCCAGCTTTTGCACCTTTGATTTGTACAAGAGTGTAATCTTCTGTTCGTCCGATTTCATCTTTTTCAACGAGAATTGTTTGTTGGCTATTTTGTAAACGAACAAGATGCCTTTGGTAAGCTTCCTCACCTACTTTGCGCAATCTTTCTGCACGCATCTTCACTATTCTACGGTTAATTTGTGGCATACGTGCGGCAGGTGTTCCTTCTCTTGGACTAAAAGGAAAGACGTGGAGATGTGTTAAATTACACTCACTGACCAAAGCAAGACTGTTTTGAAACATTTCTTCTGTTTCAGTCGGGAAACCAGCAATGAAATCGGCTCCATAAACCATTGTAGGACGTTTGGCACGCAAATCTTGACAAAATTGAATTGCATGTTCGCGCAGATGCCGCCGTTTCATTCTTTTTAGGATCATATTATCGCCTGCTTGCAAGGATAAATGCAAATGGGGCATGATCCTTTTTTCATAGGCTAAAAGATTGATGAGTTCTTCGTCTGCTTCAATAGAATCGATTGATGATAGACGTAAACGAGGCAAGTCAGGAACATGATGCAAAATTGTTGAAGTTAATTTTCCTAGAGTGGCTTTTCCAGGGAGATCGTGGCCATAACTTGTAAGATCAACACCTGTCAGAACTACTTCTTGAATACCATTGCCCGTCAAGTGTTTAATTTGTTCAATAATAGCGCCCATGGGAACTGAACGTGATGGTCCCCGCCCATAAGGGATAATACAAAATGTACAACGGTGATCGCATCCATTTTGCACCTGTACAAAGGCGCGTGTGCGCTCTTCCATTGCACTCACCATATGGGGAGCAATTTTTTGCACTTCCATGATGTTATTGATACGCAACTTTTCGGAATGATTGATACCAAAATCAGGAAGTTGACGATAAGAATGCGCATGGAGTTTGTCTTCATTCCCTAAAACAAGATCCACCTCTGTCATGGAGGCAAAATTTTGCGCTTCTGTTTGTGCAGCACATCCTGTCACAATAATGCGCGCATGAGGATTTTCGCGTCTTGCTTTGCGGATAGCTTGTTTTGCTTGTCTTACGGCTTCGGCGGTGACGGCACAGGTGTTAAAGATGATTGCACCATCTTTGAGTTGATCCAGACCTGAAGAAGTGCTTTCTTTGCGTATGATTTCCGATTCATAGCTGTTCAGACGACAACCAAATGTTACAATTTCTATTGCCATTAAACGTGATCCTTTTTGTAGCTCCCTGTTAAAGGGTTAAGAAAGCCACTAAACTCATAATTAGTTGGACCTGTCATGATAATATGGTTGTCTTCTCGATAAAAAATATTAAGTGCTCCCCCTGGTAAGTTCACATCGATATGGCGTTCTGTGAGCCCACGCCGATAGGCGGCCACTGCACTCGCACAGGCAGCGCTCCCACACGCTTGTGTTAATCCAGCTCCTCGTTCCCATGTGCGTAAATTTAGGCTTTTTTGTGACACTACATACGCAATAGAAATATTGCACCGTTCTGGAAAAAGGGGATCATGTTCAAGTTTTGGTCCATATTTTTCTAATGGAAAGTGTTGAATATCATTCTCAACAAAAAAAATAGCGTGGAGATTACCAACAGAGACAAGGCATGCATCCTTTAAGGGACCAGCAGTAATTTCTACGTGATTGGTGTCAATTATTTCACGTGAAACAGGCATTTCTTTTGCATTGAAATTTGGGCATCCCATGTCAACAGAGATGAGATTGTTGGTTTGTCGTTTACCCTCGATAATTCCAGCGGGTGTTTCTAATCGAAAGTTTTCACCGAAATTGTGGTCTGTGAGCCATGCTATGACACAACGTGTACCGTTACCGCAGGCTTTAGCTATCGAGCCGTCAGCATTCCATATTTCGATGCGAAAGTCAGCTTCATTTTTTGTGGTTTTGTGAATAGCCATAATTTGATCGAAATGTGTTTGAGGATCTGCCGAGAGGGTAAGGATTGCTTGCTGTGTGAGTGCATGTGTGCTTTCACGCATATCAGCAACAATGATTTGATTTCCAAGACCGTTCATTTTGCTGAATGGTATTTTCATGAAATTTCTCTATTTATAGTGTTGCCTACAAAAGATATATGACTGAAAATCTTATAAATTTCCAGTGTTAATGAATATAAAACATAGTGCAAAAATTATTATCGTTCGAAATAAGCAATTTTTATCCTATTTTTTTAAATTTATTAATCTATCTTTGTAAAATGCCGTATAACAAATGTTCACCACTTTTTTAAGTAAGTTTATTTATTGTCCTGGGAAAGAGTATAGGTATGCCATTTTCAAAAATTTCGCTTTTCGTCGCACTATCGACTGTAACATTTTTAGGGGGATGTTCAACATCGCGGTTTGACAGGAATGATGGTAGCAATACATTAGAAGTTTTTTATCCACTTCAACAAATGCCAACAGAAGTCATGTCTGATCCTTCGTCTTCTCGTTTGTCAGCATCTGGAGCAGCAGATGTTTCGATGTATGAAAAAGGAGATTCTCAGAGTGATGAACGAATGGCCAGTCTCGAATTGCCAAGCAATGCCACTGATTTGTTTCCTGCAAGTATTGCTGGGGTGTGGAATCTTTCTATGAGTGGTAAAGTTTGCCGAATTGCAACGCCACAAACAAAATTTGGCCAAGGATACCGTGCTCGCCCTTTACACTGTCCAGGAATCGTTTCTCAGGTAAGTTCATGGGCTATTAAAGGAAAAAGATTATATTTTTATAATAATTCAGGACGTGTTATCGTCACTCTTTATTCTTCCAATGTTGATCGTTTTGAGGGACGTACACTTGATGATCATCAAGTTGTTTTAAGCCGTTAGACCGTTGTTGCTATTTATAAAAAAATAAGAAATATGCGCACCAGTCTGTGAAAAGAGTTTGTATTTTCATTGTGAACGGGTAGCAAAAGGTTATTTGGATGATTTTAGTTTCAACGCGCTATCAGGAGCTGGTATATAAAGGAGAAATCAGGTTTGATCCGGCTCAATTGGCTTTAGCAGAGCATTTTGATCATTTATTACAAAAGATTGCGGAGCAAAGTGTTTCTCGATCTTGGACATTTTGGTCTCTGTTTAAAAGAAAAAAACAAACCTTTGCTTGTGTTGCAAAACAAGGTGATGAAGATGGTTCTTATCAGGGGTTGTATATTTATGGTGAAGTAGGACGAGGCAAAACCATGCTGATGGATTTGTTCTTTTCTTGTTTGCCGCAGAAATGTAAAAAGCGTGCTCATTTTAATGATTTCATGGCTGATGTGCATGAGCGCATTAATGTTTATCGTCAAGCATCAAAAGATGCAAAAGCCAGACAAGATAATCCCATCTTAGCTGTTGCTGAAGATCTTGCACGAGAAGCTAAGGTGCTTTGTTTTGATGAATTTAGTGTAACAGATATTGCTGATGCTATGGTATTGGGGCGCCTTGTCTCTGCTCTCTTTGATAAAGGAGTTCTCTTTGTTGCGACTTCAAATGTTGCTCCTGATAATCTTTACTATAACGGTTTAAACCGAGAGCTCTTTTTGCCTTTTATCCAAGTTTTGAAAGCTTATGTTCGTATTATTAATCTTGATGCAAAAACAGATTATCGTCTTGAAAAATCAAATCTACAACAGGTGTATGTAACGCCGTTGGGGGCGCAAGCAAATGAATATATGGATCAGGCGTGGGCACTCGTGCTGCAAGGACACAAGGAAACATCTGATGAACTTTCTCTAAGAGGACGTCTTGTTCATATTCCGCGCTCTGGAGCGGGTTGCGCACGCTTTGATTATCAAGATTTATGTGCAAAACCTTTGGCAGCGGCTGAATATTTAGCCTTGGGAGAGCATTACCATACAATTTTTGTTGATAATGTGCCGGTGATGGATGATACATGCCGCAATGAAACCAAACGGTTTATTTTACTTATTGATATTCTCTATGAACGCCACATAAGATTATTTATGTCAGCGGCAGCTGTCCTTGAGGACTTATATAAAGGACGTGCACAGACTACAGAAACATTTGAGTTTAAAAGGATACAATCGCGTCTTTTTGAAATGCAAAGTCAGGATTATTTGAAACTTTGGGCAGAGCGGTTTCTTTTGAAGAAGTAAAAATTAAGTAATTTACCTTTACGTAAACTGTGAAAACAATAACTCTTTGTATTTAAATACAAGGTAATAATTCTGTTGTATTTTTTTAAAATTCATTTTATCGATACATCATAATAAGTTTCTAATAATCGTTTGTGTGGAGGATTTTTGCTTTTACGAGGAGAAGGATTTCGTATCTTTTTCTTTCTTTAATGACATTGTTTAAAATAGGACTAAGGTCAAAAAAATACTCAGAATACTGGCGCTTATATGTGTGCGCTGTGTTCTCTAATGTTAGGAATAAAGAAATGGCACGGAAAAAAATAGCTCTCATTGGTTCAGGTATGATTGGTGGCACTTTAGCACATATTATTGGGCTTAAAGAGCTTGGTGATGTTGTTTTATTTGATATTGCAGAAGGCCTACCACAAGGTAAAGCTCTTGATATTGCCGAATCTTCACCCGTTGATAGTTTTGACATCAGTTTAAAAGGTGCGAATGCTTATGAGGCAATTGAAGGTGCTGATGTTGTTATTGTAACAGCAGGCGTTGCGCGAAAACCTGGTATAAGCAGCCGCGAGGAGCTTTTGGGCGTTAATTTAAAAGTGATGGAACAAGTCGGTGCTGGGATTAAAGAATATGCGCCTTCAGCATTTGTTATTTGTATTACCAACCCCCTTGATGCAATGGTATGGGCATTGCAGAAATTTTCAGGTCTTCCTACACATAAAGTAGTTGGTATGGCTGGTGTTCTTGATTCTGCACGGTTTCGTCGTTTCTTGTCTGAGGAATTTAAGGTCTCTGTTAAAGATGTGACGGCTTTTGTTTTAGGAGGGCACGGTGATTCAATGGTGCCTTTGGTGCGTTATTCAACGGTTGGTGGTATTTCTTTGCCTGACCTTGTGAAGATGGGCTGGACAACACAAGAAAGAATCGATCAAATTATCCAGCGTACCCGTAATGGTGGTGCAGAGATTGTCAATTTGTTGAAGACAGGTTCTGCTTTTTACGCACCAGCAGCTTCTGCTGTTTCTATGGCTGAAGCCTATTTGAAGGACACTAAGCGTGTTGTTCCTGTTGCTGCCTATCTTTCAGGTGAATACGGAGTTAATGATACATATGTCGGTGTTCCCGTTGTGCTTGGTGCAGGTGGCGTTGAGCGGGTCATTGAAATTGATCTCGATAAAGAGGAAAGAAATGCTTTTGAGCGTTCAGTGAATTCTGTGCAAAAGCTTTGTGAAGCTTGTATCGCACTTGTGCCTAGTCTCAAATAAATTGAACAAGATTCTGTTCATTAAAACAGAGTATTTATATTAGGATTTGAAGGTTAATAGTAAAGTTATCTGTAAAAGAAAAGGACAAATGCATGAATATCCATGAATATCAGGCCAAACGTCTGCTTCATGAATATGGAGCACCAATTGCAAACGGTGTTGCTGTTTATTCTGTAGAGCAAGCTGAAAAGTGGGCACAGAAATTGCCTGGGCCACTCTATGTGGTTAAAAGTCAGATACATGCTGGTGGTCGCGGTAAAGGGAAGTTTAAAGAACTTTCTCCTGATGCAAAAGGAGGGGTTAGACTTGCAAAATCTGTTGAAGAAGTTATTGCAAATGTCCAAGAAATGCTTGGTAAAACTTTGGTAACCAAACAAACTGGTCCAGAAGGTAAGCAGGTCAATCGCCTTTATATTGAGGATGGTGCTGATATTGAACGGGAGCTTTATCTTTCATTATTGGTTGATCGTACAGTTGGTCGGGTTGCATTCGTTGTTTCAACGGAAGGGGGTATGGATATTGAAACCGTTGCTGAAGAGACGCCAGAAAAAATATTAACTCTACCCATTGATACTACACATGGCGTTACTTCTGCTGATTGTACAAGGCTTTGTGATGCGTTGGAATTGCACGATAGTGCACGGGAAGATGGTGAAAAGCTTTTTCCAATTCTCTATAAGGTGTTTTGTGAGAAAGATATGAGCCTCCTTGAAATTAATCCGCTTGTTGTGATGAAGGATGGTCATTTGCGTGTTCTTGATGCGAAAGTTTCTTTTGATAATAACGCTCTGTTCCGTCATCCAGACATTTTGGAATTGCGTGATATCTCAGAAGAAGATCCAAAAGAGATCGAAGCATCAAAGCATGATCTTGCTTATGTTGCTCTTGAGGGCACAATTGGTTGCATGGTCAATGGTGCAGGTCTTGCTATGGCAACAATGGATATCATTAAGCTTTACGGAGCTGAGCCCGCAAATTTCCTCGATGTTGGTGGTGGCGCTTCAAAAGAAAAGGTGACTGCTGCTTTTAAAATTATTACCGCTGATCCAAATGTTAAAGGCATTTTGGTCAATATTTTTGGTGGCATTATGCGTTGTGACGTTATTGCTGAAGGTGTGGTTGCTGCTGTTCGGGAAGTTGGTTTAAAGGTTCCTTTGGTTGTTCGTCTTGAAGGCACAAATGTTGAGCAGGGTAAAGCGATTATCAGTGATAGTGGTTTAAACGTTATTCCCGCTGACGATTTAGATGATGCTGCTCAAAAAATTGTTGCAGCCGTGAAGGGAGCTTAAGTGATGTCAATTCTTGTGAATAAGGATACAAAAGTTCTGGTTCAGGGGCTTACAGGAAAAACAGGAACGTTTCATACAGAACAAGCGCTTGCTTATCATGGTACGCAAATGGTTGGGGGCGTTAATCCTAAAAAGGGTGGTGAAACGTGGGAAGGTTCAAAAGGTGAAACTCTTCCTATTTTTGCCAGTGTTGCTGAGGCAAAAGAAAAGACAGGTGCAGATGCTTCGGTTATTTATGTTCCGCCTGCAGGAGCCGCAGCAGCTATTATAGAAGCTATTGATGCTGAAATCCGTTTAATTATCTGCATTACGGAAGGCATTCCTGTTATGGATATGGTTAAAGTAAAGGCGCGATTAGAAGGATCAAAATCACGTCTCATTGGTCCTAATTGTCCTGGTATTCTTACACCAAATGAATGTAAAATCGGTATTATGCCTGGTTCTATTTTTAGAAAAGGCTCTGTCGGGGTTGTCTCACGGTCGGGAACCTTAACATATGAAGCGGTGTTCCAAACGAGTCATGAAGGTCTTGGACAGACAACAGCTATTGGTATTGGTGGTGATCCTGTTAAGGGCACAGAATTTATTGATGTGTTGGAAATGTTTTTAGCGGATGATGAAACCGAATCTATTGTCATGATCGGTGAAATTGGTGGTTGTGCTGAGGAAGAAGCAGCACAATTTCTTCGCGATGAAGCAAGAAAAGGTCGTAAAAAGCCGGTGGTTGGTTTTATTGCTGGTCGTACAGCTCCTCCAGGACGCACAATGGGGCACGCTGGTGCTGTTATTTCTGGTGGTAAAGGTGGAGCAGAAGATAAAATTTCTGCAATGGAATCAGCAGGAGTTCGGGTCTCTCCTTCACCATCACAGATAGGCAAGACTTTGATGTCAGTTTTGAAGGGCTAAAAAAGAATTTCATCTGGATAAAGGTGTATCTTTCATTCAGATGAAAAGTAGGTATAAAAGTGTGGCTTTTTTGAATTTTCTGACCCTCGTTTGCTTTGTAAGCATTTATAAGGTCGAAAAGAGATGTAAGGAGACGGAATAAATGTTCCGGAGAAGTGTATGGCAAGGCAGGACGAAATAAATAGTCTTTTTGCAAAAACGTCGTTTCTGTATGGTGGAAATGCAGACTATATAGATCAACTTTATGCTGAATATAAAAAAAATCCCACCAGTGTAGATTCACAGTGGCGTGCTTTTTTTGAAACACTTCAAGATGACAAGGAGGATGTTCTGAAAAATGCAGAAGGGGCAACTTGGCAACGTGATCATTGGCCATTAAAGGCAAATGGTGAGTTGGTTTCTGCTCTTGATGGTGATTGGTCTGTTCTTGAAAAGCGTATTGGTGATAAATTAAAGGAAAAAGCAACAACTGGTGCTGCGCGAAAAGGAAAAGCCTCTAGCGAACAGGATATTATTCAAGCAACGCGTGATTCTGTTCATGCGCTCATGATGATTCGTGCTTTTCGTGCACGTGGGCATCTTCGTGCTCGGCTCGATCCTCTCCAATTGGCGGAAAAAATTGAGGATTACAAGGAACTTTCTCCAGAGGCTTACGGCTTTACTTCTGCTGATTATGAGAGACCCATTTTTATTGATCATGTTTTAGGGCTGGAATATGCAACTATTCCACAAATGCTTGAGATCCTCAATCGTACCTATTGTTCAACGATAGGTGTGGAATATATGCATATTTCTGACCCTGCTCAAAAAGCATGGCTCCAAGAACGTATTGAAGGACCAGATAAGCACATTGCTTTCACACAAAAAGGTAAGAGAGCTATACTTAACAAGCTTATTGAGGCGGAAGGGTTTGAGCAGTTTTTAGATACAAAATACAAAGGAACAAAGCGTTTCGGGCTTGATGGTGGTGAGTCTCTGATTCCTGCTCTTGAACAGATTATTAAATGTGGTAGTGCTTTGGGGGTGCAGGAAGTTGTTTTAGGAATGGCGCATCGTGGTCGTTTAAATGTTCTTTCACAAGTTCTTGCGAAACCACATCGGGCTATTTTTCATGAATTCAAAGGAGGGTCTTATAAACCCGATGATGTAGAGGGTTCTGGTGATGTTAAATATCATTTAGGAACTTCAGCTGATCTTGAATTTGATGGTAAAAAAGTTCACTTATCACTTGTGGCTAATCCATCTCACCTTGAAATTGTTGATCCGGTTGTTATTGGAAAGGCGCGTGCTAAACAAAATCAACTTGTGGGTCCTACATATACTGACGAATTCTCCTTAAGTGAGCGCTCAAAGGTTTTGCCATTGCTTATTCATGGTGATGCTGCTTTTGCAGGGCAAGGTGTTATCCAAGAAACTTTTGGTCTTTCAGGTCTTAAAGGTTACAACGTTGCTGGTTCTCTTCACGTCATTATTAATAATCAAATCGGATTTACAACTGATCCACGTTTTTCGCGTTCTTCTCCTTATCCGTCAGATGTAGCAAAAATGATTGATGCACCAATTTTCCATGTGAATGGTGATGATCCTGAAGCTGTTGTCTTTGTTGCAAAAATAGCGACGGAATTTCGTCAAATTTTTCATAAGCCCGTGGTGATTGATATGTTCTGTTATCGCCGTTATGGACATAATGAAGGTGATGAACCTTCTTTTACACAGCCGCTTATGTATAAGGCTATCCGTAACCATAAAACAACTCTTCAGCTTTATGGTGATCAACTGATCACGGAAGGAGTGATTACTGCTGAAGAGATTGAACAGCAAAAGAATCTGTGGCGAGATAAACTTGAGATTGAGTTGGAAGCAAGTGTTTCTTATAAGCCGAACAAAGCTGATTGGCTTGATGGGAGTTGGACGGGCCTTAAAGCTTCCAATAATGCTGAAGAGAAACATAATGGAACGACGGGTGTTGAGTTAAAGATCTTAAAGGAAATTGGTCAGAAACTCGTTGAGATTCCAGAAGACTTTCATGTGCATAAAACTATACAGCGTTTTTTGAGCAACCGCGCTAAAATTTTTGAAAGTGGTGAAGGTGTTGATTGGGCAACAGCTGAAGCTTTGGCTTTTGGTTCTCTTTGTTTAGAAGGAGCACCAGTTCGTCTTTCCGGTGAGGATGTCGAACGTGGAACTTTTTCACAACGTCATTCAGTTCTTTACGATCAGGAAAATGAAGCACGTTATATCCCTTTGAATAATTTACAAAAGGGGCAGGCATTTTATGAGGTTGTTAATTCTATGCTCTCTGAAGAAGCCGTTCTTGGTTTCGAATATGGATATTCTCTTGCTGAACCACGGGGATTGACGCTTTGGGAAGCGCAATTTGGTGATTTCTCTAACGGAGCACAGGTCATTTTTGATCAGTTTATTTCTTCTGCAGAGCGTAAATGGCTTCGTATGTCTGGTCTTGTGTGTTTGTTGCCTCATGGTTTTGAGGGGCAAGGACCAGAGCATTCTTCAGCACGTTTAGAACGTTTTCTTCAGCTTTGTGCAGAAGATAATATGCAGGTTGCTAATTGTACGACTCCTGCCAATTATTTTCATATTTTGCGTCGGCAAATTAAACGCGATTTCCGTAAACCGTTGATTTTGATGACACCAAAATCTCTCTTGCGCCATAAACGAGCGGTTTCTTTTCTCAATGAAATGGGACCAGAGACAAGTTTCCATCGTTTATTACTTGATGATGCAGAATGTCTCAAAACCTCTGTTATTAAGTTACAGAAAGACAATAAAATTCGCCGTGTCGTTCTTTGTACCGGTAAGGTTTATTACGACCTTTATGAAGAGCGTGAAAAAAGGGGTGTGGATGATATTTATTTGCTTCGCGTTGAACAGCTCTATCCTTTCCCAGCAAAAGCTTTGGTGGATGTATTGTCACGCTTTTTGCAAGCAGAGGTTGTTTGGTGCCAGGAGGAACCAAAGAATATGGGGGCTTGGTCATTTATTGAGCCTTACTTAGAATGGGTGTTGACGCATATTAATGCGCGATATTCACGTGCACGTTATGCAGGGCGTTCTGCAAGTGCATCGCCGGCTACGGGATTGATGGTACAACATGCTGAACAGCTTGCCGCGTTTCTTAAAGACGCGTTAGGTTCTTAATTTATGACTACTCTGATGTATGGAAAAATATTATGACTATTGAAATCCGTGTTCCTACTTTGGGCGAATCGGTTACCGAAGCTACAATTGGTAAATGGTTTAAAAAACTTGGCGAAGCCGTTGTTATGGATGAGCCCTTGGTTGAATTAGAAACTGATAAGGTAACAGTTGAGGTTCCGTCACCTGTTTCGGGGAAATTATCTGAGATCATTGCAAAGGAAGGCGATACGGTTAAAGTGAATGCGCTCTTAGGGGCGATTGAAGCTGGGGAAACTGGTGTTTCTCAATCATTTTCGCCTCCTGTTACACCTGTTGCAGAAGTTCCCTCTGGTTTGGAGTCGTCTTTTTCAAATGATACAATGCCTCCTGCTCCTTCAGCAGCAAAATTGATGGCTGAAAATAATATCACAAAAAGTGATGTTTTAGGTTCTGGAAAACGTGGACAAATTCTCAAAGAAGATGTTCTTAATGTGTTGGCTCAAGGAACAAAAACACCTTCTCCTGCCGCTTCTACAGCTAGCTCTGCCTCTGAATTCAGTTCTTCTGTTGTTCCAGTTCAGACAACGCTGGAGGAGCGGGTTCGTATGACGAAACTGCGTCAAACAATTGCTCGTCGTCTTAAAGATGCACAGAATACAGCGGCAATGTTAACCACATTTAATGAGGTTGATATGTCTGCGGTAATGGATTTGCGCAAGCGTTATAAAGATCTTTTTGAAAAGAAACATGGTGTTAAGCTTGGTTTTATGGGATTTTTTACCAAGGCTGTTTGTCATGCATTAAAAGAACTTCCTGCTGTTAATGCAGAAATTGATGGAACAGATATTATTTACAAAAATTATGTCAATGCGGGAATTGCTGTTGGAACGGATAAGGGGCTTGTCGTTCCGGTGGTTCGTGATGCGGATCAAATGTCACTCGCAGAGATAGAAAAAGAGATTGGTCGTTTGGGTCGTCTTGCTCGTGATGGAAAATTAGCAGTTTCTGATATGCAAGGCGGAACTTTTACCATTACCAATGGAGGGGTTTATGGGTCGTTAATGTCGACACCAATTTTAAACGCACCACAATCTGGTATCTTGGGAATGCATGCGATTAAAGAACGAGCAATGGTTGTTGAGGGACAAGTTGTGATTCGCCCCATGATGTATTTGGCACTTTCTTATGATCATCGTATTGTAGATGGGCAGGAGGCTGTGACTTTCCTTGTGCGTGTTAAGGAAAGTTTAGAAGATCCGGAACGCCTTGTTCTTGACTTGTAAAAATACAGTTTTCAGGATGAAAGGAAAAACGGATGTCTTATGATGTGGTCGTGATTGGAGCCGGACCAGGTGGTTATGTTGCAGCAATAAAAGCAGCGCAACTGGGGCTTAAAACAGCAATTGTTGAAAAGCGTACGACATTAGGAGGTACATGTCTCAATATTGGCTGTATTCCTTCTAAAGCGTTGTTGCATGCTTCAGAAGTATTTGCTGAAACACAGCATGGTTTTGAAACTCTTGGTATTTCTATTGCAAAATCTAAGCTTAATCTTGAACAGATGATGGCACATAAAAAAGCTGTTGTAACAGCCAATACGAGTGGCGTTTCTTTTTTGATGAAAAAGAATAAAGTTGATACTTTTTTTGGTACAGCCAAAATTTTAAGCGCAGGTCAAATTGAAGTTGTTGCTAAAGATGGTAACAAGGAAACTATTGAAACAAAGAATATTATTATTGCTACGGGTTCAGAAAGTTCAGGCATTCCGGGGATGAATGTTGAAATTGATGAAAAGATAGTTGTATCTTCTACGGGAGCGCTTGCCCTTGAAAAAGTCCCAACGCGCATGATTGTTATTGGAGCAGGTGTTATTGGTTCAGAACTTGGCTCGGTTTGGAGTCGCTTGGGAGCTAAAGTTACCATTATTGAATATCTTAATAAAGTTTTAGGATCAATGGATGGAGAAGTTTCACGACAATTTCAAAAGTTAATGGAAAAGCAGGGTATTGAGTATAAGACCGGTGCAAAAGTAACAGCTATTACACAATCTGGAGCAACTGCTCAGGTAACCTTTGAAGCTGTCAAAGGTGGTGAATCTGAAACTTTAGAAGCTGATGTTGTGCTCATTGCTACTGGACGTTCTCCATACACGGAAGGTCTTGGTTTGATCGAGGTTGGTGTTCAGTTGGATGAGCGCGGCTTTATTGTTATTGATGCGCATTGGCAGACCAGTATTCCAGGAATTTATGCGATTGGTGATGTCGTTAAAGGACCGATGTTGGCGCATAAAGCAGAGGAAGAAGGCGTTGCTGTGGCAGAAATTTTGGCAGGTCAAAAGGGACATGTTAATTTTGATGTCATTCCTAGTGTTGTCTATACACAGCCCGAGATTGCCAGTGTAGGAAAGACAGAAGAAGAACTTAAAGCTGCCGGTATTGAGTATAATGTTGGCAAATTTCCCTTCATGGCGAATGGTCGTGCACGCGCGATGCAAAAAAATGATGGGTTTGTTAAAATCCTTGCTGATAAAAAGACAGATCGGGTTTTAGGTGGACATATTCTTGGATTTGGTGCTGGTGAAATGATCCATGAAATTGCAGTTTTAATGGAATTTGGTGGCTCATCAGAAGATTTGGGGCGTTGTTGCCATGCACATCCTACTTTATCAGAAGCAGTGCGGGAGGCAGCTTTAGCTACATTTGCTAAGCCACTTCATATTTAAATCTAAGTGTGCTTTTTAGTACTCTATGATGCTTTTTGAAAAAACCGCCTTTTTTAAGGGCGGTTTTTCTGTATCCATTATTAGTATGTAAAGTCTTAAAATTGTAATTTTGTTTCTTCTTGTTGTTCTCGTATCCAAGTGGAGAGTCCCATATGATCAAGATGTTTGAGGAATGGATGTGGTGGTAATTCTTCTACGTTGACCATGGTTTTAACATCCCATTCGCCGGTGGCAATAAGAAGGGCTGCGGCGGCGGCTGGTACACCGGCTGTGTAAGAAATGCCTTGGGCACCGGTTTCGTTAAAAGCTTGTTTGTGATCGGCTATATTATAGATGAAAATTTCTCTTGGTTTTCCATCTTTTTCACCTTTAATGAGATCTCCAATACAAGTTTTTCCTGTGTAGTTTGGTGCTAAAGAGGCGGGATCGGGTAAGACAGCTTTTACGACCTTTAAAGGAACGACTTCTTGTCCCTCTGCCGTTTTAATAGGTTGCTCGGATAAAAGCCCGAGATTTTTTAGAACTGTAAAAACAGTGATATAACGTTCACCAAATCCCATCCAGAAACGGACATTTTGAACATCAAAATTTTTGGATAATGAATGAATTTCATCATGTCCCGTCATGTAAGCTTTTTGTTTTCCAACAACGGGAAGATCCCATTCATGGCTGACTTCAAACATTTGATTGGAAACCCATTTTCTATTTTGCCAAGACCATACTCGTCCTGTAAATTCTCGGAAGTTAATTTCTGGATCAAAATTTGTGGCAAACCAACGTCCGTGGTTTCCGGCATTAATATCAATAATATCAATATCTGTTATCTTATCAAAATAACACTTATGCGCCAACGCTGCATAAGCATTCACGACGCCTGGGTCAAAACCTGCACCCAAAATAGCAGTTATACCAGCTTTTTCACATTCTTGACGACGGGGCCATTCATAATTACCATACCAAGGAGGTGTTTCACAAATTTTTAAAGGATCTTCGTGAATTGCAGTATCAATATAAGCGCATTTGGTTTCGATGCAAGCTGAAAGAACTGACATATTAAGAAAGGCTGATCCAACATTGATGACAATTTCACATTTGATTTTTTTTATGAGATTTACAGTTGCTTCTATATTCATTGCATTGAGCTCGTGGCCCATAAGAACACCTTGTTCTTTCATTGCATTTTTTTCTTTAATAGAAGTAATGATGGCTTCACATTTTTTGAGCGTTCGTGAAGCGATATGAATATCGCCGAGAATATCGTTATTTTGGGCACATTTATGCGCAACTACTTGTGCAACACCTCCAGCACCAATAATGAGGACATTTTTCTTCATTTTGGGTTTATCTCCTTAATTAATATTGTCGCATGATGGTTTTGTTATATGGTTTTTGATCATGAAAGGCTCTTTTGGTAATCACTATAGCTGAATTGGCGTTGAATTGTTAGCGTTCCATCAGATTCTTTAATGACAATTGCAGGCATTGCAACACCATTGAACCAGTTTTTCTTAACCATTGTATAGCCTGCTGCATCTTGAAAAGACAATCTATCACCTATTTGAAGAGGTTCAGGGAACCGAAATGTTCCAAAAATATCACCAGCGAGACAAGATTTTCCGCATACCATAATTTCATGAGGCCCTTGATTAGGTTCTAACTTTGCATTTTCACGATAAATGAGAAGATCAAGCATATGGGCTTCAATTGAGCTATCAACGATAGCAAGGTTCTTTTCATTATATAATGTATCAAGAACACTTACTTCTAATGTGGTGCTTTTGGTAATAGCAGCTTCTCCAGGTTCCAGAAAAATGGTGACACCATGGGTTTTTGAAAAATGTTTTAAGCGTTCTGCAAAAGCTTCTAAAGGGTAATTTTCAGCTGTAAAATGAATTCCACCACCTAGGCTTATCCACTCAACCGCAGTAAAGAGTTCTGCAAATTTTTCTTCCATGTGACTCAACATTTTGTTGAAAAGATTAAAATCAGCATTTTCACAATTGTTGTGGATCATCAAGCCATTGATGAGAGGTAAAACTTCTTTAATCGCGCTTTGGTTCGTTTCACCCAAACGACTAAAAGGACGAGAAGGATTGGCAAGATCAAAATTTGATGCACTGATGCCTGGATTTAACCTTAAACCTCGTTGAATGGTTTTTGTAGCGTTGGCAAAACGTTGAAGCTGTTGGATTGAATTAAAGATGATTTTATCTGCATAGCTACAAGCTTCATCAATTTCATCATCCGCCCAAGCAACTGAATAGGCATGGGTTTCTTTGCCGAATTTTTCTCTTCCTAAATGTAGTTCATAAAGAGAGGATGATGTGGTTCCATCCATAAACTCAGACATAAAATCAAAAACACTCCATGTGGCAAAACATTTCAAAGCAAGCAAAATTTTTGCTCCGGACATTTCGCGTAAGCGAGCGATAATTTCCATATTTTTTATGAGCTTAGATTTATCTATAAGATAATAGGGGGTTTTTATCATCCTTTATCCATTCTCTTTTGAAGGGATCTTATTGTTAAGATTAACGTTTAGTACAAAGAGCAACAGAATGTCTCAAGAAAAAGCAGTTTTAAAAAAAGAATCTGTTTTTGTCTAGCAATAGAGAGGCTTTCTGCAACTGAGTTTTGTTTTTGTTGTTTTGAGACTTGTGTTATGTGTATGACAAAAAAATTATATTATGCTTTAGCTCTCGTATTCGTTGGAAGTTTTTTCATTATAACAACTAATATTGTTGATTTAGTGCAAAATAAAAGCGATGCTAAAGCTAAAGTAGTCCCTCAAGCTTTTGTTCAAGAGAGTTCGGTGCCTTTGATTTTTACGGGGCGTAGAGAGCTTAATGGTTTCAAGGGGTATCATAATTATCGGCGTGGTTATGTTGAGTATAGAGATAATTGGTGGTATCCTGAAGCAGCCTTTGTTGCATTACCACAGCTAAACACAAAACGCGCGCCATTAAAAGTTACATCAAATGCGAGAAGGATGTTTTTAATCTCTTCTTTAGAAGAAAAGGAGCTAGGAGCACTTAAACAACATATCGAATCTTGTCGTGCGCGTTATCGTTCTTACAATAAAGATGATAATAGCTATCAGCCTTTTCATGGTCCTCGTAAGCAGTGTCTTTCGCGCTTTTTTAAAGGATAAAAACTGTTAAATATAAAAAAATCTTTATCAGAATCTTGCCGTGCTCGTTACTGCTCTTAAAATAAAAAGGGAGTTTGTATGCTGTGATGTTTTTTCACGCACCAGTAGTTTTTTGAAAATTTTAAATGCTTTTAAGTTTTATTAAATCTTATTATCATTAAGTGTGGGATGAGGGATAATGTAAATTTTATTTTGTCGATGACAAAATATTAAGGGTAGGATGGAGCTTAAAGAATGACAACACGGGAAGCAATGTTGGTATTGCTCGTTTTGCTTCCCTTTTGTGGAAGTGCTGTTATTGGCTTTTTTCGTTCGACAGCAAAAAATAATGAAGCATGGTTTGCGGGAGCCATTGCGCTTTTCAGCTTTCTTTTTACAATAATGCTTTATCCTGCTGTGCGTGGAAATCGTGTAGTGCGTTTAGATATTTCTTGGCTTCCAGAATGGGGAAGTGATTTGATCTTTCGTATGGATGGTTTATCATGGCTTTTTTGCTTGCTCATTACAGGAATTGGACTGCTTGTTGTTGTCTATGCGCGTTATTATATGGATCCGGCAGATTCTGTACCGCGGTTTTTTTCTTTTTTTCTGGCCTTTATGGGGTCGATGACAGGAATAATCTTATCAGGCAATCTTATTTTTTTGGTTGTTTTCTGGGAACTTACTAGTATTTTTTCTTTTTTGTTGATTGGGTATTGGTACCATAATGCGAGTGCGCGTGAAGGTGCGCGTATGGCTTTAACTATCACAGGCTTTGGTGGTTTCACCCTTTTTATTGGGGTTTTATTGATTGGCAATATCGTTGGCAGTTTTGATTTGGATAAGGTATTGCAGTCTGGTGATATGATCCGGTCAAGTCCTCTTTATAATCCTGTTCTTATTTGTATTTTATTGGGAGGGTTGACAAAAAGTGCGCAGTTTCCGTTCCATTTTTGGTTGCCCAATGCGATGGCTGCTCCGACACCCGTATCGGCTTATTTGCATTCGGCAACAATGGTGAAAGCAGGATTGTTTTTACTTGTTCGGTTATGGCCCGTGCTATCTGGAACAGAATCTTGGTTTTGGTTGGTTGGCTTTTCAGGACTTTCAACACTGTTGCTTGGTGCCTATTTTTCTATGTTTCAGCAAGATTTGAAAGGGTTGCTTGCTTACTCAACGATTAGCCATCTTGGATTGATTACCACGCTTTTAAGTCTTGGAAGCCCACTTGCATGTGTTGCGGCGATTTTTCATATGGCCAACCATGCTACTTTTAAAGCTTCTTTATTTATGGCCGCGGGCATTATTGATCACGAGACGGGAACACGTGATATGCGTAAGCTGACAGGTCTTTATCGTTCTATGCCTATTACTGCAACGCTTGCTTTAGTCGCGAGTGCAGCGATGGCGGGAGTCCCTTTGTTGAATGGTTTTTTATCGAAAGAGATGTTTTTTGCTGAAGCGGTTGAAACGCATATGGAATCATGGCTTGATTGGATTGCGCCTTATGTAGCAACGCTGGCTAGTCTGTTTAGTGTGACCTACTCTATACGTTTTATTCATAGCGTCTTTTTAGGACCAAAACCTGTTAATTTACCCAAAACGCCCCATGAACCACCGCATTTTATGCGTTTACCCATGGAACTTTTGGTGTTTATTTGTTTGGCGGTTGGTATTTTTCCTAATTTAACAATAGGGCCTATTTTGGATAATGCAGCTGTCTCTGTTTTAGGGCCGATAACAATTCCTTATAGTTTGGCTGTTTGGCATGGTTTTAATACTCCATTAATGATGAGTTTGGTGGCTTTATTAGGGGGAGGATTGCTCTATGCTGTTGGGCATCGTTATTTTTTATCTTGTGATGATGGTCCTCCCTTTTTTCGTCACTTAAAAGGACCCCGTATTTTTGAACGTGTTCTCGTGATTATTTCTTGGAAATGGGCACGTGCGGTGGAATCTGTTTTGTCAACACGTCGCTTGCAAATACAATTGCACTGGATTTTTTGGGTGTGTTTTATATTTGTTGGCCTTTTGCTTTGGTGTGATGGTTTAATTTCAGCAGGCTCGTTACCATTTTTTCCGCTTGATGTTCCTTTTCTTGCGCTTTGGGTGGTTGGCGGATTATGTGCGCTTTTAGTTGCTTGGCAAGCAAAGTTTCACCGCCTTGCATCACTCATGCTCTTAAGCGGCGCTGGCTTGATGACTTGTGCAACCTTTTTATGGCTTTCTGCACCAGATTTGGCAATAACACAATTGGTTGTTGAAGTTGTGACAGCTGTCTTATTATTGCTTGGTTTGCGGTGGTTGCCTAAGCGTTTGCATAATCCTTCTCCAAAGTCTGTTCGTTTTTTTGTGCGTTTGCGTCGTTTCCGTGATTTCGTTATGGCTCTTGTGGGAGGTGCTGGGGTAGCGTGGCTTTCCTTTGCGATGATGACACGTCCTCAAGGTACGACAGTTTCTGATTTTTTTCTAACCAATGCTTATTCTGGTGCTGGTGGTCGCAATGTTGTGAATGTGTTGTTAGTTGATTTCCGTGGTTTTGATACCATGGGAGAAATTGTCGTTTTAGGTGTTGTTTCACTCACTGTTTTTGCTCTTTTAAGACGGTTTCGTCCTGCTCCTGAAAGTATTGACGCGCCTTTTCAACAACGTATTCAGAAAGCTTTTGATATGGCACAGCCTGATCGGAATGTGGGGGATACAGTGTTGAATTATCTCACTGTTCCTGCTGTTATCATGGGTTGGCTCTTTGCAGTTATTATTGCTTTTTCGGTTTATTTATTTATACGGGGGCATGATCTTCCAGGAGGTGGATTTGTCGGTGGTGTGACTCTAGCGATAGGTTTTATTTTGCAATATCTTGCACGTGATATTCGTTGGGTGGAAAATCATTTGAGAGTTTTGCCTTTGCGTTGGATGGGGTTTGGTTTATTGTTGTCAGTTGCAACGGGAGTAGGGGCTTGGCTCGTTGGGTATCCTTTTTTAACTTCTTTTTTTCAATATATGCATCTTCCGTTGATTGGAAATGTCCCTATAACATCTGCTTTTTTGTTTGATTTTGGTGTGTTTTCTCTTGTGTTGGGAGCAACTGTTCTCATTTTAATTGCACTTGCACACCAGTCAATTCGTAGTTACCGAATTGGTAAGAAACCACTTTTGGAGGAGAAGGAAAATTAATGGAAACTGTTCTTTCTTTGGCTATTGGTGTTCTTGTTGGATCAGGCATTTGGCTTGTGTTACGCCCACGAACTTTTCAAGTTATTCTCGGTTTGTCTTTGATGTCCTATGGTGTCAATCTTTTTATGTTTTCAATGAGTAGACCGCGTAGCAATGCTGCACCGATTGTTGATCCTTCCATGGTGATCAATCCAGAAAATTACGTCGATCCTCTTCCACAAGCTTTGGTTTTAACAGCAATTGTGATTGGTTTTGCGACGACAGCCTTATTTTTGGTTATACTTCTGGTTTCACGAGGATTAACAGGTTCAGATCACGTTGATGGACGTGAGGTGCAGTGATGGAAGCTTGCGTGCAGCATCTTCTCATTTTGCCTATCCTTTTACCTTTAAGTACTGGAGCGCTTCTTCTTTTTTATGATGAACGCCATGCAAAACTTAAATCATTTATAGGTCTTTTTTCTGCAGGATTATTGGTTGTTATTGCTGTTTTATTAATTATTTGTGTTCTTGAAATTGCTCCTGCTTCGCATGTTTATCAGCTTGGCAATTGGCCTTCTCCATTCGGAATTGTCTTGGTCCTTGATCGTTTAAGCGCTATGATGCTTTTACTTTCCAGCTTGTTGATGACGAGCGCGTTAGTTTTTGCACAGGCTCATTGGTACAAAGCTGGTTCTCATTTTCAATCACTGATGCAATTTTTCATGGTTGGAATAAACGGCGCTTTTTTGACAGGTGATTTGTTCAATTTATTTGTGTTTTTTGAAGTGATGTTAACGGCTTCTTATGGGCTTGCATTGCATGGTTCTGGTCAGTCACGTGTGCGTGCGGGGTTGCATTATGTTGTGGTTAATCTTGTTGCTTCATTGTTTTTTTTAACTGGTGCGGCTCTCATTTATGGAGTCGTTGGCACTCTTAATATGGCCGATTTGGCTGTAAAAATGAAACATATACTTGCTGAAGATATTGTTTTATTCGAAATAGGTGCTGCGTTTT
Source organism: Bartonella taylorii 8TBB (assembly GCF_902825155.1). GTDB lineage: Bacteria > Pseudomonadota > Alphaproteobacteria > Rhizobiales > Rhizobiaceae > Bartonella > Bartonella taylorii_A. Next base: position 283,349 of record NZ_CADEAG010000001.1, on the reverse strand, counting down.
TGGGTATCGCTTTTTTACTCAAGGCAGGCATGTGGCCGCTTAATTTTTGGTTAATGCCGACTTACAGTGCAGCAGTAGCGCCTGTTGGGGCTTCTTTTGCACTTTTAAGTAAGGTGGGTATTTACGTTATTTTACGTTTGACGTTGTTATGGTTTGGATCTGAAAGTGGATATTTTAGCCATTTTGGTCATACGATTTTGTTTTATGGTGGGCTTGCCACTATGGCTTTTGGTTTTATTGGGGTGTTGGCTAGCCAAGTTTTAGTACGTTTGGCAGCTTATAGTATTCTTGTCTCTTCTGGTACATTATTGGCAGCGATTGGGATCGGTAATACGGCGCTGACAGCAGGTGCGCTCTTTTATATTGTTTCTTCGACTTTAGCACTTGGTGCTTTTTTTCTTCTGGTCGAGCTGGTTGAACGTTGCCAAGATGTAGCTGCAAATGTGTTGACTGTCACAATGGAAGTGTATGGTGATGATGAAGAGGAGGAAGAAGATGAAGTGGGTACCTATTTGCCGGTAACTTTGGCAATTCTTGGGGCTTGTTTTGGTATCAGTGCTCTTTTGATTATTGGTTTGCCACCTTTTTCTGGTTTTGTTGCTAAATTTATGATGTTCGTGGCAATCTTAAACCATACTAAGGAGAATGTGTCTGATTCTCTACCAGACTATCAGGATTGGCTTTTTATTATTTTTGTTACACTCTCTGGTTTTTCCGCTTTAATTGCTTTGACACGAACAGGTATTCGAACTTTTTGGGTTTCTCTTGAAGGAAGAGTTCCGCGTGTGCAGATCATTGAATTTGCACCCATTGCTATTCTCCTTGCTTTGTGTTTTCTTATAACAATTGTAGCCGGTCCTGTTAGCCACTATATGTCTGAAACAGCAAAAACTTTGTATGATCCTCAAAACTATATTGGGAGCGTTTTAGGTGATTTTTCTCTCAAAAAGAGGGAGATGAATCGATGAGTTATTTTTGTCCTTTCCCTTTTTTCAGTGGCATAATTGTTTTTATGTGGTTGACCTTGAACGGTTTTAATTTAGGCCAATTGCTCTTAGGGATTATAATTGGTTTGTTTAGTGGTTGGGTGATGCGGTTTCTTGAACCGGAAAAGATCACGATTAAAAACTGGAGTGCAGTCTTTCGTCTCATTTTTCGTGTATTTATCGATTCTATAATTTCAAATATTTCGGTGGTTTGTTTTGTTTTAACAAAAAGGTCTCAAAAACAGCAATCGGGTTTTATTGTAGTGCCTCTTTTGCTCGAGAGTCGTACTGCTTTGGCTATTTTAGCATGCATCCTTTCTGTCACTCCAGGAACTGTTTGGATTGCCTATAATAGAAAAAATGGTGAGCTTTTGCTTCATGTTTTAAATTTTAAAAATGGATATAACTACCAACAGTTTATAAAACAACGGTATGAGCAGTTGCTTTTGGAGATTTTTTCATGAGTATGATGATCCTTTATTGGGGGATTTTTTTTTCGCAGTTTTTTTTATGTTTGGCGATGATTCCAGCGCTCTTTCGATTGATTCGTGGTCCACGGGCGCAAGATCGGATTGTAGGGTTGGATGCCCTTTATATAACCACGATTCTTTTATTTCTTACATTTGATATTCGTTCAGGAACAACCATTTATTTTGTAGCAGCTCTCATTATTGGGCTTTTGGGTCCTGTATCAAGCATTGCTTTGGCAAAATTTTTAATGCGGGGAGAGATTATTGAATGAATGATGATGTATCGCTTGTGGTTGCTATTGTTATCACAGTTTTTTTAATATTGGGATCTGGTCTCACATTGATTGGGGCGATAGGATTAGTGCGTCTTTCCAGTTTTTATAAGCGTTTGCATATGCTTTCACTGAGCACAAGTTGGGGGGCAGGTAGTATTCTTATTTCCTCGTTTCTTTATTCCACGTTTGTAGACCATCATTTTGTGTTTCATGAAATATTATTGATGATTTTTTTGCTTGTGACAATACCCGTGGCTTCCATGTTGGTATCGCAAGCGGGGGCTTATCGAGACCATTCAGAAAACGAACAAGAAAAACCGCTGGCTCTTTTATCGCGTCAGACAGAAGAACAGACATCTACATTAGAAGGAATATCAAGCGATAAGAACCAGCGTGATTTTTAGTATGTAAGAACCCTCTTTATTCTGTGCCTTTTTCTTCTACACAGTTGAGCGGCATTTCTTCCTTTGGATCATTAATGAGGTTATAAAATGTCGCCTCATCTTTTTTTGTCCACCAAACATATTCACCTCCCACATATTTTGCTCCAGAAGCAGCAATGACATTGGAAGCTATGACGCGCTTTCCGTTCCATTTGAGATCAACGAGTGCAATCTCACCGGCATTGTAGTAGGTTGCTTCAACACGTTCTTTTTTTGTTTCAGCACTGCATTGATAGATAACGGTTTCTTTTGTTGGTTCTGGATCGTCTGGTACCTCAATGACCAAAGAGCCAGCAAAAGCACTGATTGAGTTAAACAGGGACAAACTCAAAACGGCTAAAAATTGTAAATTAAAAAAATTTTTTTTCATAATGTTTACCTGATTATTTAGAATAATAACGTTGATTCATCCTTACAGCGGATGAGTTCTTTTCCTTCTGGATCACGAATACGATCATGAAGTTTGACTTCGTTGTTCATTTCCCACCAAATATACTGCGCTCCTTCGTATCTTTTCCCTGTGTCGGCAATGACATTTGCAGCAATAACGCGATCACCTTTCCATTTGAAATCAACCAATGAAATATTATCGGCATTGAGATAGATCGCTTCAACGCGTTCTTTGCTTTTTCCAGTATCACATTGGTAGGCAATAGTTCGTGTTGTTGGCTCTGGGTTGTCTGGTACTTCAATGATTAAAGAAGCAGCGAAGGTATTTCCTGAACTAAAGAGAAATAGACTTGAAGCGGTCAAAAATCCTAAAATATGTAGAGTTTTTTTCATAATGCTTCCCTATATTAAGCAGAAGAGTAATTTAACTTATGCGATGGTGTCTACGGCAGGATTCGAACCTGCGACCCCAGGATTCATACCACTTCGATTTTCACCGCCAGCTTTACAGACTGTTTGTGGTCTGGACTGTCTCTTCACCTTGAAGCTTACGCTCTTTAGGCGCTGCCCGTTCAGTCTCTACACCTTCCTCTCCTTTGAAGAGAGGCTTGGCTCGGGATTGGCATGGGAGTCCCCCATAAAGCTTTCCCCGAATTTGAGCAGATCCACTTTGAGGATTTCTCCTTAAAGCGCCCAATTTCTTTAGGAATCCTGTGCTCTATCCTACTGAGCTACGCAGACATCATCACGCTTATTTCTTTAATAGAAGTATAAAAACGAATCAATTATATTCAATATGAATTAACGAATTTTCGCTAATTTTTGTTCCAGAAAAGTTAAAACTGCCTCTGGAGAGACATTTTTTGCAATAAATGATTGGCCAAGTCCGCGTGTTAAGATGAAGGTCAAATTGTTTTGTGAGACTTTTTTATCTTGGGAGATGAGAGTCATCAGTGTTTCAGCATCTGGTAGTTTACCTGGAATATCCTGTAGTTGTGTAGGCAATCCCACTGCTTTAAGGTGTGTTTCGATGCGGTGTGTGAGTGTGGGGTTTATTAAATTCAGTTGAGCGGAGAATTGGTGTGCTAGAGTCATCCCAATTGCTACAGCTTCGCCGTGGATTAAACGGTTTGAGTCGTAAGCTGTTGCTGTTTCAAGCATATGTCCAAATGTATGACCAAGGTTTAAGAGTGCGCGTTCTCCTGTTTCGTATTCATCGCGTGCTACAATGTGAGCTTTAAATTGGCACGAGCGGACAATGGCTTCTGTTCGCATAGGACCATTAGAAAAAATTTTTTGCCCGTTTTTTTCAAGCCATTCAAAGAAATCAGGTTGGTTAATGAGCCCATATTTAACCATTTCAGCGTAACCAGCGCGAAATTGACGCAACGGAAGTGTATCAAGGATACAAGTATCAGCGATAACACAGTGTGGTTGATAAAAAGTACCAATAAGATTTTTACCAAATCGGCTATTGATTCCAGTTTTTCCACCAACAGAAGAATCAATTTGTGCAAGCAACGTTGTAGGCATCTGAATGAAGTTCATGCCGCGGCGTATGATGCTTGCAGCAAATCCTCCTAGGTCACCAATGACACCACCACCAAAAGCAATAACGCTGTCACCTCTTTCTAAACGTGCAGCAAGAATTTTATCAATAACAGTCTGCAGAGTTGAAAATGATTTTGATTGTTCCCCTGCTTCTACAACAATAGGAACAGCATGAATTTTATTTTTTGTTAACTCTGCCTGTAATGTATCCAAATGAAGGGATGCAACATTTGTATCTGTAACAATTGCTAAACGTGTTTGATGAAAATCTTTTTGGTGAAGAGAACGCTTAATCTGCAAAGCCGTTTGAGCAATGAGATTTGGGCCAATAATGATATCGTAACAGCGCTTGTCCAGTTTAACAGTAACGGTTTTGGCTTGCATGTTTGTTATTCCTATCGTTCTCCTCTGTGGAGAGGTAGTGCTGTACAGATCGTATGACATTTTTTGCTACGGTATGACGGCTTTCTTTGTGACTGTTAATTGTTAAATTTGCTTTTGCATAGATAGGATAACGTTGTTCCATGAGTTTTTTCATGGTTTCCCTAGGGTTTGCTGTTTGAAGAAGTGGTCGAGTTGGGCGCCGTGAAACACGTTTCATGAGGATATCAAGATCAACTTTGAGCCAGATAGATATTCCATTTTGATGAATAGCTTTTCGAATGTCTTGGTTTATGTAGGCACCGCCACCTGTTGCTAAAACAAGAGGTTTTTTTTTAATGAGGTTTAGAATAACACGCTGTTCAAGAGCACGAAACTCCGGTTCACCATAAGTTTCAAAGAGTTCAGTAATGGTCATGTTAGCAGCTTTTTCGATTTCCTGATCAGAATCGTAAAAGGGTAAATGGAGTATGGTAGCAACGCGTTTTCCGATCACTGATTTGCCTGCGCCCATAAGACCTACAAGCACAAGTGCTCGTTTATCAAGAGTTGATAAGAGCTGATTCTTTATCTGTGTCATCGAGATATATTTAGGTTGATTACTTTTCATAGCTTATTTCGGCATTTATCTGCTTTAAAGTCAATTCCTGTTAATCTTTGTAAGGTATGATAAGAGATGGAGTATTTTGGAAATAGTTTATTATCTTATGCCAACATTGACCAGATTTTTGATGATTCTTTTCATTTCGCTTGTTATTCTTTTTAGTATGATGGTTGCTCTTACAGTTTGGGTTGAGCCGGTAACTGTGGATACTTATATCAGTGTCCCCTTGGATTCATTAGATTTTTCTTCAAAAGCGAATGAATGAAATGAAAAGTGATGCTGTGATAGATCATTTCCTTGAGATGATGAGTGCGGAGCGAGGGGCTTCTTCTCATACGCTTGCGGCTTATCAGCATGATTTGCAGTGGGCACAAGATGAATTGTCTTCGCATTCTGTTTCGCTTTTTTCAGCACAAAAAGAAGATTTAATTGCTCTTTTATCGCTTATGCATACTCTTGGTTTTGCAGCATCTTCACAAGCACGCCGTTTATCGACTTTGCGTCAATTTTATCAATTTCTTTATGCAGAAGGATTGAGAGCAGATGATCCTTCTCATGATATTGATGCGCCTCGTCAGGGGCGTCCTTTGCCTAAAATCATCAGTGAAGATGGGGTAACAAAATTACTTGATTTGGCGCAGTTGGAAGTGAATCAAACAAATTATGGGACTAAGGATTATCTTTGCGCATTGCGTCTTCAGGTGTTGATTGAAATGCTTTACGCAACAGGGCTCCGTATTAGTGAGTTGGTGAGTCTTCCCGTGCAGGCTGTTCGAGGGAAGGAGGCTTATATTTTCGTTCGTGGTAAAGGTAAAAAAGAGCGAATGGTGCTGTTATCAAAAAAAGCATGTCAAGTTCTTTCACAGTGGTTAGACTTGCGTGATCAAGGAAAGGATGCGGTAAGTCTTTATCTTTTTCCTGCGCGTTCAGAAACAGGGTATATTGCTCGTCAAGTTGTTGCGCGGGAGTTAAAAAGACTTGCCAGAAGAGCAGGAATAAAAGATGACAGCTTGTCTCCCCATGTGTTGCGCCATGCTTTTGCTAGCCATCTTTTGCAGAATGGTGCTGATTTGCGTGCTGTTCAACATTTGTTAGGTCACTCTGATATTGCTACCACCCAGATTTATACCCATGTGTTGGAAACAGGACTTTATCGTTTAGTCAATGAGCATCATCCACTTGCCGATGAGCAGAAGGCTGGGTAAAGAAAAGGAGATGTTTTTGAAAAATACTTTATAAAACGGTTTATAAGTGTATAAGTGATACCAAATAAGTTAGGTACAATGTATAATTATCTTGATTTTGAAAAACCAGTTGCTGATCTCGATGGGAAGATTCTTGAATTAAAACAGATTTCTCAAGAAGAAGGCAGCCTTGATATGAGCGACGAGATTGCACGTCTTGAAATGCGTTCTCAGATGGCATTGCGCGATATTTACAAGAAATTATCGCCATGGCAAAAAACGCAAGTAGCTCGCCATCCGGATCGTCCTCATTTTATGGACTATTCTGCACGTTTGCTGAGTGATGTCACACCTTTGGCAGGAGATCGCAAGTTTGCTGAAGATGAGGCTATTCAAGCAGGCCTCGCCCGCTTTAAAGGTGAAGCCGTTGCATACATAGGTCAAGAGAAAGGTCACGATACGCAAACGCGTTTGCGTTATAATTTTGGTTCTGCACGTCCAGAAGGGTATCGCAAAGCTGTACGTATTATGGAGATGGCTGACCGTTTTGGTTTGCCACTCCTCACTTTTGTTGATACAGCAGGGGCTTATCCTGGTGTGAGCGCTGAAGAGCGCGGTCAAGCAGAGGCAATTGCTCAATCAACAGCGATGACTTTGCGCTTAAAAGTTCCTGTGGTTTCGGTTGTTATTGGAGAAGGCGGATCAGGAGGAGCGATAGCAATCGCAGCCGCTAACAAAGTGTATATGCTAGAACATTCGATTTATTCTGTTATTTCTCCAGAAGGCGCAGCTTCTATTTTATGGCGTGATCCAACTCGTGCAAAAGATGCGGCAATGAATATGCGTATTACTGCTCAAGATTTGTATCGGTTAAAGATTATTGATGGCATTATTCCGGAGCCTTTGGGAGGTGCACATCGAGGAAAAGAGACTGTTATTGATGAAGCAGGTAACGTTATTTCAGAGGCTTTAAAGGCTATGGCTGGAAAAGATGGGGAAGCTCTTAAACAAGACCGTTGGGAAAAATATCTTCAAATTGGTAGGTCTTTAACATAATTCATTTTTTGTGAGGGGTGTATCGGAGTTTTATTTGATGACATTCAACAGGTTTTTTGCAGTGTGTGTTTTGTTTGCAGTGGGGATATTAACAGCATGTGGAATAAGATTGCCAGCTTCTATCCGTGCTAAAGTTGAGCAACCGCTTCCACAAGAAATTCAAAATAGAATGGTTTTGCATAATATCGATCCCTATGCGCCGATTATGATGCGGTTTTTTAAGGAAGAAAATATTGCCGAAGTTTGGAAACAGTCCCGTTCAGGACCTTTTGTGCTAATGGCGCGCTATGGCATTTGCAAATGGTCTGGTCAGCTTGGACCTAAATATAAGGAAGGAGATTTTCAGACGCCGGAAGGTTTTTACACTGTTAGTGCAAATCAAATGAATCCCTATTCTAAATATTATCTTTCTTTTAATATAGGATTTCCTAACCTTTATGATCAGGTCCATGGCCGAACAGGAAGCAATCTTATGGTGCACGGTTCTTGTTTTTCTGCTGGTTGTTATTCCATGAGTGATAAGAATATGGCACAGATTTATGCTTTTGCACGTGATGCTTTCAGAGGTGGACAGAGAGAATTTCAGTTGCAGGCTTTTCCTTTTCGCATGACTGATGCCAATATGACGCGTCATAGAGATGATCCTCATTATCAATTTTGGGTTATGCTTAAAGAAGGTTATGATTTCTTTGAGGAGAATCGTAAACCTCCAAAGGTTTATGTGTACGAAAAACGTTATGTTTTCAATCATAACACTGATCAAATTTCAGCTGCTCTAACGCAGTGAATGCCGATTTTATCGTAAAATGGGAGCTCCCTTTGATTTTTTTCAGAATGCTTTATTCTTTATATCTGTAATGTCGAGTGTTGTCTTTCAGTATGGGTGATATAAGGCACACTCATGCATATTGAAAATACAAAGTCATTTCTGACTGGTTGTAGTTTTTTGCATTAACCAAGTATAAAAGTGTGTAGTTTAACGGAATATTCAGAGCCGAATTTGTTCGGTGAGCTTATGAAATGAATCATATAAATGGTTAGCAGGTAGTATCCATTTAAGAGAAATCAATCTGATTAAAGATTGGTGAGGATTAAGAATCTTCATTTTTTAGGGTGATGGGAGGGGATAAAATGATGTGTTAGCGTTTATGGTGATATATTATGGAGCATATTCAAAAATCCACGGTATTGTTATTAAAGATTTTTGTTCAAAAGAGTGAAGAAGTTAAAATTTCATCCCTGGAATAATCAGAGGGTTATCCAATATAGCAGTTTTATCTGCAGTATCTATTGCTGGTTTGTTTAAAAAAGCATCAAGGAGTTTTTGTATTGTTTCTTTTTCAACACCATCGGCAATGATGACAAAACGCGTTTTTGTGATTCCTTTTGGCCATGCTGGAAGTCTTATTGGTGGGTGGAAGAATGTCTGTACGCCGTGTAATACAAGTGGGTGATGCGGGTCATCACGTAATGCAATAATTGCTTTAATACGTAATAATTTTGTGCCATAAAGGTTGTTTAGGAGATCTAAAAAAGCCTCGATAGTGGCATAGTCCATTGGTTCTTCACACTCTAATGAAAAAGCGCGAATGGTCAAATGATGAGCGTGATTGTGGGGAGCAAGCGTGAGCCACTGTTTCAGTTGTGTATTTTCTCCTTTTTCATCCCATAATATTTTATTTATTAATACACTTGGGCAGCATTGATCAGAATGGACATCGATGATTTGCGCTGTAGGGTTAATCGCTTTGAGTGTGTTGATGAGCGTATTTAAAAGCACTTTTGGGGCAGTAAGGTCTGTTTTTGTGAGGATAATTTTGTCAGCAAGTACTAATTGTTTGTGTATTTCAGGATAGCTCTCAAATATGGAAAGCGTGCTTAATGTATCAAATGTTGCAAGAATAGAATCGATAGATACTGTTTGGATTAAAGTAGGATGGGTTAGAAGAACTTGTATAATAGGGGCTGGATCAGCTATTCCTGTCGTTTCAATGATAATGCGATTGAGTTGTTTGATATTTCCTGTATGAACGCGATCAATCAAATCAATCAGTGTATCAATGAGATCACTGCGTAAATCGCAGCATAAGCAACCATTGGTGAGTTCAATAATTCCTTCTGTCGCCTTTTCAACCAGAAGATGGTCAATACTCACTTCACCAAATTCATTGATGATAACAGCACTCTCAGCCAAAAGAGGATCGCGTAGCATGCGGTTGAGTAAAGTTGTTTTGCCAGAGCCTAAGAAACCGGTAATAAGCGTAAGAGGGATGCGTTTTGTTTTGATATTCATTATCGGTTGTGGCTTTTGGCTTTTGTTATAGGATGGTTTGCTTGTTTTTTATACGAAGTGTGGAATTTTTTTAGCGGATTTGCTTTTGCTTTACGCGTTGGTGGTGTATAAATGAGGCGCACTTGTAAAGGAAGAGTGGAAGAAGGTAAAGCAGTAATAAAAGGTGAGGTGAGGATAATATTTCCTTGATCATCATAAGATTTTGCATGCATTTTTGCGGCTTCAAGAGTGCATGTTTGTTGTTTCATGTTGGTCGCTTGTGCTATTTTAGTTCCATAGGGCTCTAGTGTTACCAATGTTAATTGCGACGATCCTTGGTGCAAAAAACCTGTTTCAAGCAGTTGTGCGGCTTTTTCTTCTCTTTCACTCACATTGTTAGAACCTAAAATGACAGCAATAATCGTGCGTTTATTGCGGGTTGCTGAGGCAACAAGATTAAAGCCAGAGGCACAGATAAAGCCTGTTTTCATGCCGTCTATGCCGTTAAAACGACCAATGAGGTTGTTTGAATTGGGTTGAATTTTTCGTCTGTCACCAAAATCAATGGCTGGTATAGAAAAATAATGAGCATATTGAGGAAATTCTCGACGAATTTGAACCGCTAAAAGAGCAATATCGCGTGCTGTGGAATAATTGTATGGGTTTGGTAATCCACTTGCATTAGAAAAATGCGTTCCAAACATTCCTAAGCGTTGAGCCTCACTATTCATTCGTTGCACAAAAGCTTCTTCTGAACCTGCAACCGCTTCACTCATGGCAATAGCCAAGTCATTGGTGGAGTTAACCAGAGTAATGCTTAAGGCTGTATCAAGTGTGAGAACAGAACCAGCTTTGTAACCTGAACGGTGTGCGGGAGCTTTCGCCGCATATTCGCTAATGGTGATGTGTTTGTTGGGTGAAATTTCCCCTGTGCTCATGGTGCGAAAAATGACATAAGCGGTCATTAATTTTGTTAAGGAGGCAGGATACCAGCGTTCAAAGGCTTGATTGTGCTCTAAGATGCGGCCAGTTGCAACGTCAACAGAGATAAAGGGTTGAGCTAGAGCAAGGGTGCTTGTCAAACTCAAAAAGAAAGATAAAAACAGATGATGAACAAGTCGTTGCATTAAGTTTAAGTCCAATACCTTCTTATCATTGATTTAGAATTATTTTAATGTAGTACATAAAATTTTTGAGTCCATGATTATAGAGAGCAGATAGTTAATACCCTATGAGTTTTTTTCAGGGGTAAAACCAACGCGTATCTTTATTTTTCTCCTTGAATTCGGTTTTGCTAATTGCAAAATTACTTTAGAGTAATATCGTTTCATTAACGAAGGCTGTACAATGTTTAACATTCTCTGATGGTATTATGCTTGCAGGAGCATCCATTGTGCTGTTCATTTACGTACTTGCTTTAAAAAAGCATCTCACTTTGCCTTCTACCCTAGTTACTGCTCATGAAAAGTGTAACATAAAGCGTCTTTGGTATCAGCATCTTTATGCTTATGCAGGTGTATATTGGCGTTATATACTCTCAATGTTATAATTTTTTTTGCATTTGAGAGCGTTCATAAGAGGTATATTCACCTCTTTTTCAATTTTTCTATATTCTGCTTTCTCTTATAATGGATAATCAAACTTTTTGATAATCCGTTATAAAAGAGGAAATAAGATATCCTGTATTTGGTACTTTTAAATCAATATGAGAGGCAATAAATTATTATTTATAAATCAATCTGTTGATTCATAGTGATTCAGTTTTTGAAGCTTTTTAACAGCGTAGGGGGGCATAGGTGGAGGGCTAGGATCTTGGGCTGCTAATAAGAGCAATTCATCACAGGCTTTTTCTGTTTTTTGGACGAGTTGGTCCAAAAAATCACGTTTGCTTAAACCAGCTTCTATGGGGGGAAGAATGCGAACACGGATTGTTCCAGGATAGCGGCGAAAATTGCCTCGTGGCCAATATAAACCAGCATTGTGTGCAATGGGAACAACTTGAAGTCCCAATTCATTGTAGAGAGCAATAATCCCTGATTTATAATCTGGTTCCTGTCCTGGCTGTCGGCGTGTTCCTTCGGGAAAGATCAAAATTTGGCGCCCTTGTTTTGCTTTTTCTTTTGCTTTTTGTATGATGGTTTTTAAAGCTTTAATGGGCGTTGTTCGGTTTATGGGAATAATTTGTGTTTTTGCCATGTACCAGCCAAAAAATGGAATCCACGTCAGTTCACGCTTTAGGATGAGAGCGGGATCATCAAAATAGGGGACAAGGCTGAAAGTTTCCCACGCAGATTGATGTTTGGGAGCGATAATATAGGCTCCTTTAGGGAGATTTTCTAATCCTTCAATTTCATAGTTTGTACCCGCAATATATTTTTGCAGAAAAAGTGTGACGCGCGCCCATGTTTTAGGCACAATCCACGCTTTTTTGCGTGGCATGAGAAAATAGATGGGAGCGTAAAGAATCATTTGTATAAAAGTTGTTGTATAAAAAGCGAACGTAAAAAGAAGAGAACGAAGGATAAGCACTATATTTTCCATTTTATATCTACGAAGAGAGTGTATATATAACCTACTTTACACGAGAAAACATCTTTCTTTATGTTTTTTCAAAAGTCTATTTTTAGCTATTTTCTGTTATTTAAAAATATGAGGAAAACAGATTAATGAGGTTGCAGGGGAGCCAAAACACTTTTTTTATTCCACGGATTTTATCTATTGCGGGGACTGATCCTTCTGGTGGCGCTGGAATGCAAGCGGATTTGAAGGTTTTTTCAGCCATGAAAACCTATGGTATGAGTGTGGTTACAGCTGTTGTTGCACAAAATACACAAGGTGTACGTGCTTTTCAGGCGTTGGATGCTTCTTTTGTCGCTGATCAAATTGATTCTGTTTTTGAGGATATCCATGTTGATGCTGTTAAAATTGGTATGGTAGCAAATGCTCAGATTGCGCAGATTATAGCAGAGCGTCTTGCTTATCACAAAGCGCGCTTTATTGTTTTTGATCCCGTTATGGTCGCAAAAAGTGGTGATGTTCTTTTAAAGCCTGATACAATTGAAATTATGCGTGATGTTCTTGTGCCGATGTCAACAATTATTACACCTAATTTGCCTGAGGCTGCTATGTTGTTGGGATGTGAAGTGCAATGGTCGTTAAACGCTATGTACCAATATGGTCCTCGGCTTTTGACTTTAGGTTGTAATGCAGTTTTGTTGAAGGGGGGACATTTGAGCACTCTTGCTTGCAAGGGTACAGCAAATTACGATTGTTCTAGTCCAGACCTTTATTGTGATTGTGAGGGGATCGTGACGCTTGAAGCTTCACGTATCATAACTACCAATGATCACGGTACAGGTTGTACCATTTCAGCTGCAATTGCAGCTTTATTGCCTACACAGCCTTTGGTTTGCGCAGTTAAACAAGCAAAAGACTATTTGCATGGGGCTTTATCTGCTTCAAGCGTTTTGCAAGTAGGGAAAGGTCGGGGACCACTTCACCATTTTTATGAACTATGGGATAAAAGATAAAGGAGAACCTTATTGAATATTGCTATTATTTTGGGGTCTATACGTCAACCATCGCTAACAAGAATCTTAGCCAACTACTTGGCTGATTGTCTATTGATGCGTGGTGCATCTCTTCATTGGGTTGATTTACGTGAACAGCCTTTGCCGATTACTGATCCAGATTATCATAACCATGTAGAGTCTAATCCAAGTGCTGCCGTTCGTCAGTTTGTTAAAACAATTGCGGCGGCTGATGGTGTTATACTCGCTAGTCCTCTTTATCAAGGGTCTTATTCGGGTGTTTTAAAAAATGCTCTTGATAGTTTGGCTTATGATGCTTTTTTAAAGAAACCGGTTGGGCTTATCTCACATGGTAGTGCAACTAAAAAATGCGCACAACCATGTGAGCATTTATTGTCGGTGGTGCGCACGCTTTATGGTTATGTGCTACAATGTCAAGTTGCTTCATCCAAGCAAGATTTTGCATCGGATGATGAAGGTCGTACATGGAAAATCATAAGTGAAGAGGTACGGGTACGTTGTGAGCGGCTTGCTAATGAAATGTGCACATTTTTAAAACAAAAGAGTGGGGGGTATGATAAAAAATGATGAGCAATATCGTTATTTAGTGGTAGGTGGCACAGAGATGCTTGCACCCTTGTGTCAGTTGCTAGAGCTGCAAGAAGTGATTATTGCAGCGCACTTTTGCTTATCAGGTTCAGTTTGAAGCATTGCGAAAAAACTATATATGTGTGCCGTTGGATTATTATTGTACGGTTTTGTAGACACAATTTTTAGAAGCTGTGACCCAATGGCATGGGCTAAAATATTGCATATTGTTAGGTTCATTCGTTCGCACACCCATTTTCTTGCACGTTGATTGAGCGGTTAGCTTTTTTGGCTAAACCACAGTGTATTCTTCATGTTTTTTCCTCTTAAAGATTTTGCATTTACTTATTTTATGACAACAAATCGAATGCTGTATATGAAAAGGATGGAATCACAAATCTTTGCTTTAGATTAAAGCTGTATGTGCAATTTTTAAAGAAGTTTTAATGAACTTTGTAAGGCTTTTGAAGACCCTTTGAGAACCCCTTAAAAATCTTTTGAAAAAAACAAATTGCTGCAAAATACACAAAATCTGCTGATAAGCTACATACAATAACAAATGCAAAATTCATATGGAGCGGGCGATGGGATTCGAACCCACGACCCCAACCTTGGCAAGGTTGTGCTCTACCCCTGAGCTACACCCGCTCACCGATTCGAAACATATTTTGCTTCAAGTGTTGCTTGTATGGCGTAGGCTTTTGCGAATTGCAACAAAAAAATAACATTTCAGTTTGATTTATTTACTCATGTTTCAAAAAGGGAAATAAAGATTGATTTTGGAAGATTCTTCAGTAATAAATTATCTCCTTTATCGATTGTTGCAAAAAAGGGGCGGAGTGAAATGTTGAGAAGAGTAAATGTATTATGGATTGCAGTTGCAGCTTTTTTTATCATCAATAGTTTTGCAAAAGCGGGTGATCACGTTAAACACGTTAAAGTTGCACTTACACAAATTATGGCACATCCTGCTGCAGATACAGTTCGTAAAGGTGTGGAAGATGTGCTTGCAGAAAATGGTTATAAGCAAGGTGAAAATTTAGAACTCACTTTTTTATCAGCGCAGGGCAATATTTCTACAGCAACGCAAATTGCGCGTAAATTTGTTGGTGATAAACCTGATGTAATTGTTGCAATTAGTACTCCTTCAGCACAGACGATGTTCGCGGCAACGAAAACAATTCCTATTGTCTTTGCTGCAATTTCTGATCCTATGGGAGCGAAAATAGTGTCTTCGCTTACCAAACCTGGTGGCAATGTGACGGGGGCTTCTGATCATATAGATGTTGCAGAAAGTCTTAAGCTTTTGCAAGAGGTGAAACCAGATTTGAAAAAACTTGGTTATCTTTATAATGCTTCTGAGGCCAATTCTGTTTCAACACTTAAGGTGTTAAAAGATGCAGCGAACAAAGTGGGAATTGAAATCATTCCTTCATCGGCGTCTAAACCTTCTGATGTTCAGGCGGCGACACGCGCTTTAGTTGGTAAGGTGGATCTTATTTTTATTCCCGCTGACAATACGGTTCTTTCTGTTTTAGAGGGAGCGTCAAAAGTTACACAGGAAACGAACACTCCTTTATTTACTGTCGATGCTAACTCTATTGGACGCGGACCTTTTATGACTCAGGGCGTGAATTTCTATGATGTAGGAATTGATGCTGGCAAGTTGGTTGTGCGTATTTTGAAGGGTGAAAAGCCCGGCGATATTGATATTGTGCAGGGAGCTAATAATGATATCCGCATTGATATGAAAGCGGCTAAAAAAGCTGGTATCATCATTCCACAAGCGGTTCTTGAACGTGCAACAAAGGTTATTCAGTAGATTTCCATTGACACGATAAAAGTACATTAAGTTTTCATGGAGTGAATTTCCGGATGAATATATTTGCGTTTTCTGGTGCTGTAGAATTAGGTCTTATTTATGCATTTGTTGCAATTGGGGTTTATCTTTCGTTTCGCGTTTTAGATTTTCCTGATTTAACTGTCGATGGTTCTTTTCTTCTCGGGTCGTGTGTTTGTGGTGTTTTGATTCTTTTAGGTTTTAATCCATGGACGGCTATGGTATGCGCTTTTTGTGCAGGTATGGTAGCTGGATTATTAACAGCTTTGCTGAATTTACATTTTGGTATTTTAAATCTTTTGGCTTCCATTTTAACGATGTCAGCGCTTTATACGATTAATCTCCGTATTATGGGGATTATGGGAGGATCTAATGTTAATTTAGCACGTGCTGATACTGCTTTAACACCCTTTTATGATTTGTTTGGTTTGTCTGATATTTTTGTGCGGCCTCTTTTTGTTGGTGCTGTATTGTTAGTTGTGGCATTTTTAATTTGGCGCTTTTTGGAAAGTGAAATCGGTCTTGCTATGAGGGCGATGGGTGCTAATCCACGGATGGCTACGGCGCAAGGGGTTCATACGTCAGCGTTGATTTATTTTGGTATGGGTCTTTCAAATGCATGCGTTGCGCTTGGAGGTTCCCTTTATATTCAAACCGCGATTGCTACCGATATTACCGGTGGAATTGGTACGATTGTTTTCGGTTTAGCAGCAGTTATTATTGGTGAAACTCTCTTTCGTACGCGCAATATTTTCTGGATTATTATCAGTTGTATTGTGGGATCTGTGCTTTATCGCGTTGCAGTGCAGTTTGCTTTTGAAGCACAAGGGATCGGTATTGATACGTCGACCGATCTTCAATTGATCACCGCGCTTTTGGTTGTTTTAACACTTATTGTACCACGCTATTTGGGGAGGCGTAAACATGATTGAGTTTTCTCATGTTGGGGTTACTTTTAAACCGCAAACGCCTTTAGAAAAACAGGCATTAATTGATATTAACCTCAAGATTGATCGTGGCAGTTTTGTTACGATTATTGGTTCAAATGGCGCTGGTAAATCAACTTTGCTTAGTGTTTTAGCAGGCGCAACCCTTCCTACGACAGGAAAAGTGGTGATTAATGGACAAAATGTTTCTAGGCAATCTGTAAGTGAGCGCGCTGGGAGGGTTGCTTGTGTTTTTCAGGATTCATTAATAGGAAGCTGTGGTTCTTTAACAATTGAAGAAAACTTGGCTCTTGCTGCTCTTCGAGGGAGCCGCCGTGGTTTGCGTTCAGCCTTAAATCATGAAAAACGGCAATTTTTCCGAGATGAAATTGCTCAATTAGGTATTGGTCTTGAAGCGTATATCCATAATCCTATGGACAGTTTATCAGGCGGACAACGTCAAGCAGTTTGTCTTGTGATGGCTACTTTAGCGCATGCGGATGTTTTATTGCTTGATGAGCACACTTCAGCATTAGATCCAGGAATGGCTGATTTTGTGATGCGGTTAACCGAAAAAATCGTTGAAGAGAAAAAATTAACAACTATTATGGTGACGCATTCTATGCGTCAGGCCCTTGATCATGGAGATCGGACGCTGATGTTGCATGGTGGTAAAGTGATTTTTGATGTGTCTCAAGAAGAGCGTAAGGGTTTGAATGTAAATGATTTAATTGGTATGTTTCAGAAAGTTCGCGGGGAAGCTCTTGATGATGATGAACTGTTAATGGATTAATATTTTGGCTGAGAAAAAAGCGCATGAAGTTGACTCTTTTCTAACGCGTCTTTCACGTTCTTTCCCTATCGTTCTCATTTATGGACCAGATCGTGGTCTGGTTTGTGAACGTGCACAGCGTTTTGCGAAGCTTACACGGGTGGCCATAGAAGATCCATTTTCAATGATTCGTTTGGATGCTGCTGAGATTGATAAAGATCCTGCTCGTTTGGGAAATGAAGCGCGTACTTTATCGCTTTTTGGCGGAGATCGTTTGATATGGGTCTCTAACAGTGCTAACCAAAAAGGCTTTCTTACAGCCTTGAAGTTTTTAATTGAGGAACCACCGGAGGCATGTTTTATTCTCATTGAAGCGGGGGATTTAAAAAAAGGAACAGGCTTACGCAATGTTGTTGAAACGGCATCAAAAGCGATGGCCCTTCCCTGTTTTGCCGATGATGCTCGTTCTCTTGATGGCTTGATTGATGAGGTTTTAGGTCATTTTAAGAAGACCCTTTCTTTGGATGCGCGCAAGTGGTTGCACGAAAGTTTGGGAGGGGATCGTCTCGTATCACGGAGTGAATTGGAGAAGCTTTGTCTTTATGCTTCAAATGTCCATATTACTCTTGAAGATGTGAAGGCTGTTGTGAGCGATGTGAGTGCTCTTTCTCTAGATGAAGTGATTGATGCTCTTTTATTGGGTGATATAACAGGTTTTGAGGCTCATTTTAGTAGACATGCAGCACTGCATGGTGCGCTTTTTTTTATTTTGAGTACGGCACAGAGGCATTTTCAGCAATTACAGCTTTTGCGTTATCAAGTGGAGGTTGAAGGGAAAGCACCTTTTACAGTGATTTCTCAAGCGCGACCACCGATTTTTTTTCAACGGAAAAAAATAGTTGAACAGGCTTTAAAATATTGGAAAATGGAACATATTTCTTACGCAATGGAAAGAATTCAGAGCGCTGTTTTAGAGAGTCGTAAGAATCCGCTTTTGGGTGAAGCTATCGTTCGTCAAGCTTTGCTGGGGCTTACAATTGTTGCGCGGCGCCAAATGGCTGGTTAAAATATTCAGTTGTGTTTTTGGTGACTTATTGACTTGATTTATGGCGTTGGCGGAAGAGAAAATGCTTTTAGAATTACGGTATCTTTTTGCACAATTTGTTTAGCTGAATTTTCAATATTTGAAAAAGTTATATTGATTGTTGCTACCAGAAGGTTTGGCACAATGTAATTCCACTATACGAAGAATTGTTATCTGTTTAGTAATGCATGTTTGTAAGCAATGGATTGTCAAATTTTAGCGCTTGATGTTACGTTTTCTATCATTTATTTGTTGTGCGTTTTCCTGGTAAAAATAACCTGTTAGTAGTTTGTGCGGGTAATTATTGAGCTGCACCTGACTTTATTTATTCTTTTATCGGTTGTGGTTTTTTAAATGTTTGGTACATAAATCTTGAACAAACAGAGAGACAAATCGTAGTTATGTTACCGTTTTCAAAGAGTTTTTAAAGGTGAAAGATGCTCCATATTCAGTTTGAAAAAATAGCACTCATTGGGATCGGTCTTATTGGTTCTTCTTTAGCAAGAGTGATTAAAAAGAAAAATCTCGCGGTTCAAATTTCTATTGCAACGCGACGGCAAGAAACCTTGAAAAGAGCGCGTGAATTGGAACTTGGGGATTTTTATACAACCGATAATGCGGAAGCTGTTGAAGGAGCAGATTTAGTGATTGTCTCTGTTCCTGTTGGAGCGAGTGCGGAGGTGGCAAAAACCATTCGTGATCATTTAAAGTCGGGAGCGATTGTGACTGATGTTGGCTCTACAAAAGCTTTGGTTGTTGAGGAAACGGCGCCTTTATTACCCAAAACCGTTCATTTTATTCCTGGTCATCCGATTGCGGGAACTGAATATTCAGGACCAGATGCTGGTTTTGCTGATTTATTTATGAATCGCTGGTGTATTTTAACCCCTTTTGCTGAAAGTGATGCTGTAGCTGTCGCGCAATTGACAGCGTTTTGGGAGGCTTGTGGTGCGCGTGTCGAGAAGATGACTCCTAAACATCATGATCTTGTTTTGGCGATTGTTTCGCATTTGCCGCATTTGATTGCTTATAATACTGTTGGGACAGCGAGTGATTTAGAAAAAGTGACGAATTCAGAAGTGATTGCTTATTCTGCTTCGGGTTTTCGTGATTTTACGCGTTTGGCATCTTCTGATCCTGTTATGTGGCGAGATATTTGTTTGCATAATAAGGATGCTATTTTAGAAATGTTGAGCCGTTTTAATGAAGGACTTGCTTCTCTAGAACGGGCAATTCATTTGGAAGATGGTGAAACATTGTTTAACTTTTTTACTCGTACGCGTGCTGTACGCCGTAATATTATTGCTGCGGGTCAGGAAATTGATGCTCCTGATTTTGGACGTCATAATGTTTCTAAAGAGAGGGGATGAAAACGAAACTTTTTCTAGAAATCTATATTCTTTTAAGTTGTGAATTGCCATAAAGAAGATAAGCAATTGATCGGGTAGAGATGACTAGGGTTTAAAAAAGTCATTTAGTGTGTGTCCAATTTTGTAATATCACAGGTTGCTTTGGATAGGTTTTTGTAGACGCTTTACCTGTTTTCCTGACAGTATCAACGGTTGATATGTATAGATTTTTATAGTCTTTGGCTCTTGAAGCATTCTTTGTGGTTTTGATACAAAGTGAGGCTTGACCATATTGATCATTGCCCTTTATATTGGCGAAGATTGTTTTTAGGCTTTGATGATTTTTATAAAACTTGAATAGATTGGGAAGAGTGTTACCAGAAAGTATTAAGATTTGTTAAGAAGTATCTTTTGGTATAGCTATCGTATTCTTGTTGATGCAGTAAATCATTATTGGCGTGGGAATGGGAGTGCTTTTGCCAGTCATGTCGCGCTGTCGGGGCTTTTAGCATTTTTCCCTTTCGTTATTTTTGGGACATCTCTTGCTAGTTTTATCGGTGCTTTTACTTATACGCCGCAAAAAATAAAAGCGCTTGTGCAGTTGCTGCCAGATGTCATTGCAGAGCCTTTATCTCAGGAAATTATCAATGTTTTAACTGTTCAACGAGGGGGTGTGTTAACAGTTTCTGTCATTGGAGCAGCCTATTTTGCCTCTAATGGGATAGAGGCTTTGCGTACAGCTTTAAATAAGGCTTATCGTGTTGTTGATCGACGTAGTTTGTTGTTTTGTCGTTTTCAAAGTTTATTTTTTGTAATTCTTGGCACCATTGGTCTTGTTGTGATCAGCTTTTTATTGGTTTTAGCACCTTTACTGATCAAAATTATGCAAAATCATTCTTTTTTCATTATCGAATATATTGGTATAATTCGTCTATGGCGTTACATAACTGCAGCAGTTGTTCTCTTTGTAAGTCTTTTGATTGTTCATAAATGGCTCCCAGCAGAGCGACGGAAATTTATAGATATCTTACCAGGAATCGTGGTGACAATGTCAGTGTGGTTTATGGCTTCTATTGCTTTTGCGCAATATTTGACAATGTTTGATTATATTTCTACCTATGCGGGGTTAGCATCTATTATGGTTGCGATTATTTTTCTTTATATGTTAAGTGCAATTTTTATTTTGGGAGGTGAAATAAACGCAGCGATAATGTTTTATCGCAAGCATTTACGATCTTCAGATGAATGAAAGAACCTCTATCGTTGCGTGGAAGCCAAGAAACGAATACACGAGTAAAACCTGCCATCACCTTGTTGATTGATGCGGATGCTTGTCCTGTAAAAGCTGAAATTTATCGTGTTATGAATCGTTATCAGCTAAAAACCTTTATTGTAGCAAATCGTTTTTTCTCTCTTCCAGATGAAACCCTCATTGAAAGAGTGGTCGTTTCTGGTGGACTTGATTGCGCGGATGATTGGATTGTAGAACATGTACATGAGGCTAGTATCGTTGTTACTAGTGATATCCCTTTAGCAGCACGCGTTGTGCGGGCTGGGGGTGTTTGTCTTTCGCCATCGGGGCGTGTTTTTGATGCAAGTTCAATCGGTCAAGCTCTGGCGATGCGTAATTTGATGGAAGATTTGCGAGGACAAGGGCATATAACAGGAGGACCTCGTCCTTTGTCTCCTAAAGATCGTTCTTCTTTCTTGTCAGCACTAGATCTCGTTATACAACGTTTAAAAAGGCGCGGTTATTAAGTTATTGGGCTTCTTTCATGACAGCTTTTATAAGTGTTTTAGCATCGTCATTGGCCCATGGAGCAGCACCATTGAATGAAGCAATAAGATACCCCTCTTTATTGATGAGAAGTGTGACGGGTAATCCTAAAGCGAGTCCTTGTTTTCTAATGTTGTTGAAAATATTCATTGTTTCATCGCGATAATAAAGCAAATTATCAGCGTGAATATCTTGTAAAAATTGCTGAATTTTTTCAGAAGAAGCTGTTTTGTCTATATTAATAGCTATGACATCGAAATTTTCTCCACCCATTTCACGTTTTAATTGCGCCAGTTCGGGCATTTCTGTGCGGCAGGGAGCACACCAAATAGCCCATAGATTGATCAACAGCGGTTTTCCAGTAAATTCAGCGAGTTTGTGGTCTTTTCCTTGAATATCCTTGAAAGAAAGTTGATTCATATCTGCGGGCGTATCAACAAATCGCATGTGGGTAAAAAAGCCTTTTGCTGCTTTTCTGATCGCCGTTATTTTTTCTTCTTGTATTTTTTCGGTATTTTTTCCTGAAATAAAGTCGGTGAAAAAGGACACTATCTTGTCATAAGGGCTTTTTATTGCGTATAAACTGACAGTAGCTAAGATCACGACAACAAAAAATGATGCGATGAAGAACCCCTTTTTATTCTTCTTTTTTTGCGTTTTAGGAATCATAATTTTTATCCTTTTTATGGGTGGTTTCAGAGTATGACAGATGAGAAGTTAAAGAACCAAATGTGGGGTGGCCGTTTTATAGCAGGACCTGCTGCAATTATGGAAGAAATTAATGCTTCAATTGATTTTGATCAAAAACTTTATCGGCAAGATATTGAAGGTTCACTTGCTCATGCCGCGATGTTAGTGCAAACGGAGATTATTTCACAATCAGATTATGAAAAAATTGTTCATGGTTTAAAGCTTATTCGTCAAGAAATTGAGGACGGTCGGTTTATTTTTTCACGAAGACTTGAAGATATTCATATGAATATTGAAGCACGACTTTGCGAGTTGATTGGTTCTGTAGCAGGGCGTTTGCATACGGCGCGTTCACGCAATGATCAAGTTGCTGTTGATTTTCGTTTGTGGGTACGTGAGGCGTCACAGAGGATAGCGCAAGCTTTAAAAAGATTGATAGAGAAATTGCTTGTTCGAGCAGAACAGCATATCGATACATTTATGCCAGGCTTTACGCATTTGCAATCGGCGCAGCCTGTAACATTTGGTCATTATATGATGGCTTATGTTGAAATGTTTGGTCGAGATTTATCGCGGATACGTGATGCAGTTGAGCGAATGAATGAATCACCCTTAGGGGCTGCAGCCTTGGCAGGTACTAGCTTTCCAATTGATCGTTTTATGACAGCAAAAGCATTAGGTTTTCGAGAACCAACACGCAATTCGATTGATAGTGTTTCTGATCGTGATTTTGCGTTGGAATTTTTAAGCGTTGGTGCTCTTTGTGCAATGCATCTTTCCCGTTTAGCGGAAGAAATTGTCCTTTGGTCAAGTGAACAATTTTATTTTATTCGTTTATCAGACGCTTTTTCAACCGGTTCATCCATTATGCCACAAAAAAGAAATCCCGATGCTGCAGAACTTGTGCGTGCAAAAACTGGGCGACTGAATGGAGCTCTGATTGGGTTGTTAACGGTGATGAAAGGTTTGCCCCTTGCCTATTCAAAAGATATGCAGGAAGATAAAGAATATGTGTTTGATGGAGCTTTGAGTCTAGAATTAGCGCTGGCAGCAATGACAGGGATTATAGGTGATTTGCAAGTTAATAAAGAAGCTATGAAACAAGCAGCTGATTCTGGTTATGCAACTGCAACGGATTTTGCCGATTGGCTTGTGCGTGAATTAGGGCTTCCTTTTCGTGAAGCACATCATATTACTGGGCGTGCTGTAGCATTGGCAGAAAAGAAACAATGTGCTTTGAATGATTTGCCATTGGTTGAACTTCAAGCGATATATCCGGATATTAATGCAGCGCTTTTTGATTTTTTAACGGTTGAAAAATCAGTTGAAAGTCGTAAAAGTTTTGGTGGAACGGCGCCTTCAGAAATACTTTGTCAAATTGCTTATTGGAAAAAACGCCTTGTAACTGCCTGAATGGTTGGATCGTAAATCCAAAAAATGAAAAAGCCTTGATAGGAGAGAGAAGGGCGTATGAAAATCATTTTAAAGAGTTTAACAATTGTCCTTGTGGGGTGTGTTTTTATTGTTGGGTGCGGCCGTAAAGGGCCATTAGAAATGCCTTATTCAACTACGGAAAAACCTGTGCGAGGAGCATCTTCACTTAAAAGTAAAGAAGATAAATCTTTTGTGCTTGATCGTTTGATACAGTAAGGGGGAAATATGCATTTTTTTACCTATCATCAAGGCATGCTTCATGCTGAAGGGCTTTCGCTTTCTGCTCTTGCACAGGATGTGGGAACACCTTTTTATTGTTATTCGGCTAGTGCATTGGTTGGACGTTTTCAAGAGTATCAAAAGGTATTTCAAGAGATACCGAGTTTGATTGCTTATGCGGTTAAAGCCAATTCTAATCAAGCTGTTTTGCGGCTTCTTAGCTTGAATGGATCGGGAGCTGATGTTGTTTCAGAAGGTGAATTGCGGCGTGCTCTTGCTGTTGGGATTCCTGCGCATCGTATTGTTTATTCTGGAGTTGGTAAAACAGTGCGGGAGATAGATTTTGCTCTTTCTCAAGATATTTACTGTTTTAATGTTGAGTCAGAGCAGGAACTTGAACAATTGTCAGCCCGTGCTGTTGCGCTTTCAAAAACAGCACGGGTTTCACTACGCATTAATCCAGATGTTGATGCAAAGACTCATGAGAAAATTACAACGGGAAAATCTGAGAATAAATTCGGTATTCCACTGTTGTTAGCAAGAGAGGCCTATAAAAAAGCGGATTCTTTACCTGGATTACATGTTTGTGGTGTCGATATGCATATTGGTAGTCAGATTTGTGATTTAAAACCGTTTGAGGAGGCATTTTTTATTATCGCAGATTTTGTGCGTCAATTGTGGAGCGATGGTTATGCGATAACGCATATAGATATTGGTGGTGGGCTTGGTATTGCATACGGTAATGAACAATATAACATACCTTCTCTTTTTGATTATGCAGTGCTTGTAAAGAAGCATATTGCACCTTTAGGGATCAATATTATCGTGGAGCCGGGGCGTAGCATTGTGGGAGAAGCTGGTGTGTTGGTGACTTCTGTTCTCTATTTAAAAAGAGGAGAAGGGCGGAATTTTGTTATTGTTGATGCTGCGATGAATGATCTTATACGTCCAACGCTTTATGAGGCTTGGCAGAATGTAGTGCTTGTGAAACAAACATCAAGTGATGCATCGCTTATTCAGGCAGATATTGTTGGTTCAGTTTGTGAAACCGGCGATTATTTAGCATTAGATCGCTGTGTGCCGATCTTAGCACCAGGTGATCTTTTGGCGATTACGGGAGCAGGTGCTTACGGTGCGGTGATGGCGAGTACCTATAATAGCCGGCTTTTGGTGCCAGAAGTTCTTGTTCAGGATACGCGTTACGCGGTCATTCGTCCGCGTCTTGATTATGCGCAATTGATAGGCTGTGACCATATTCCAGATTGGCTCTAGCGTTGTTAGGTATTTGTGGTCTTATTTTTACTAAACTTTGATGAAACAATTTATTTTCTGGAAATAGTCTTGTATGGATTTTATGATCGCAATTCGCCATTGTAAAAGGGGACAAATGTTTGTCTATGAAAAATGAAAACATCAAAAGTTTTGCAAGAATAAAGCTTTTGTATGTGCGCATTTTAATGTGGTTTATCCTCTCATTCGAGCGGATATGGGTACGTTTGTTGCCGTTTTTCTTAGTTCTTAGTCTCTTTTGTTCGCTTAGTTGGTTTGGTATTTTTGGTATTCTAGGTTATTGGCTACATTTACTCTTACTTGGGCTTATACTTTTTTTTGCTGTGGGGAGTTTATTTTTCCTTATTCATTTTCGGTTTCCTACAACGAGGGAAATTAATCAGCGTCTTGAACAAGAAAACAGCCTTAAAAATCAGCCTTTAAGTGCTCAAACCGATCATGTGTGTTTCGAAAATAGTGAAGATATTAGTGTAATTATTTGGCGTGAACATCAACGCCGCATGGCGAAACAATTATGCCATTTAAAAACTGGGTTTATCTATCCTAATAGTGTAGTTCATGATCCTCTGGCTCTGAGGACTTTATGTATTCTCCTTTGTGTGTGTGCTTTTAGTTTTTCTTTTGGTTCGCTTGGGGGACGTTTGGCAGATGCGTTTGATTTTCGTCCTATTGTTGATGAAACAACCATGCGGATTGATGCTTGGATTACACCGCCTGCTTATACCGGTGTTGCACCTATTTATTTAACAAAAGATGAGAAAAAACAGCTTGCAGTTCCTGAAGGGAGTGACGTCGTTGTACGTGTTGTCAATGGTGCTGGTATTACAGTAAAAGCAAAATCTGAAGACGATGGGCGCGAAGTTTTGTTTTCAAAAAAAAACGAAAAAGGGACTTTGAATGATTCCATTGTTCATTTTGAAACACATTTAAAACATTCAATAGGTTTGTTTGTTTCATCACGTCACAAGCAACAGCAGTGGCATTTGCAGGTGATTAAAGATCAGCCCCCAACAATTCGTTGGCTGGAAAAACCAGGGCGGATTTTGACTGGTTCGTTAGAACTTCAGTATGAGCTGGATGATGATTATAGTGTGACAAAAGCTTTTGTTGAAATAGAGCCTTTTTTTAATCAGTACAAAAGTGCGTCTTCTCTTTATAACGCACCTGAAATAAAGCTTCTTCTTCCACGTGGTGGAAAGGGTAAAATGAGGACGGTACAAGATGTATCAGCGCATCCGTGGGCTGGTTCAGAAGTTAAAATAACTCTTGTGGCAGAAGATGGCGCGGGGCAACAAGGCCGTAGCAAAACTTTTGTTATGACATTACCACAGCGTGTTTTTTCAAATCCTGTTGCGCGCGCAGTGATTGAATTGCGTAGTTTACTGGTTCTTGATGCTTCTGCAAAAGAGCGTGTACTCGATATGCTCTCTGCTTTGCTTGTGCGTCCAGAAGAGGGGCTGAAAAATATCACACATTTTCTTGTTCTACAGAGTGCATGGACAAGGCTTTCTATGGCAGAAACAGAGGATGATTTGCGTAGTGTGGTTGATTATTTATGGCAGATAGCTTTGGGTATTGAAGGCAATCAGTTCGAATCTGTTCAGAAAAATTTAAAACAAGCACAAGCTGCTTTACGTGATGCACTTCGTTATGGTGCTCCAGCTACAGAAATTGAACGCCTTATGGCAGATTTACGCCAAGCTATGGATAATTATATTCACGCTTTGGCTGAAAATGCACAAGACAAGAGCAGTCCTAACAATGGCAATTTTAGCCGTCCTAATCTTTCTGAAGATTCATTACAAAAAAAGCTCAATTTAATTGAAGAAATGGCCAAAATGGGTTCTTCTTTAGCAGCTGAACAGCTGTTGGCTGAAGTTGAACAGACTCTTGATCATTTGCAAGTGCAAAAAGGTACTCAAAGTGAGGAGAAGGGTCAGAGTAAATCTGCACAAATGAAAGAAAAAATGGATCAGCTTGGAGATTTGATGCATCGTCAGCAAGAAATTCTCAATGAAACACATCAATTAGAAATGGAACAACAGCGTGGAGAAAGTATACCGGAAAAGCAAAGAGAATCTTTAAAAAAACGTCAAGCTGAGTTGCAGTCTGAATTATCAATGTTAGAAAAAGAATTATTAGCTCAAGGGTTTGGACCAAATAGTGCCTTCAAAAGGGCAGAAGAAAAAATGAATTCTGCAGAAAATGCTCTTGAACACGGAAATAATCAAATATCCATACAAAATCAGTCAGATGCTTTAGAAGCTTTGCGGCAAGGTGCACAAAATGTTTTAGAAAAAATGCGTGAAGTGCTTAAAGAAGCCGGAGAAAATCAAAATGCTGTTCCTAGTCCTGAAGATCCGCTGGGACGCTCACTTTCTTCAAAAACGGATCAAGAAGGGCAGGAAGGTGCCATTATACCACAAGAAAGTAATCAAATGCGTGCGCGACAAATTTTGGAAGAAATTCGCAAGCGGCTTGGTAAAGAGCATATTCTGGAAGCAGAAAAAAACTATCTTGAAAGGTTGCTTCGTTTTAATTAATCGCTTTGTATTTCTTTTAACTGATGTCAAAAAGAATGCGTTGGAAACTTTTGTAAGATGTGAAGTTCAAGGATAAAAAGCATGGTAAAAGTGTTTGTCATGAAGTGGTCCTAAAAATGCTCTGTAGAGTTATTTTGGTTTAAAATATGAAATGTTACAGCTTTAGTCATTGCGCAGAGAAGGCAGGAGTCCATATAAGTGGGATATATGAGAACCTGTGATGTTTGAAGTTTTTTCCTACACGGTATATTGAATTGGATATAATTACACTGAGAGATTTTTATGCTTCGGCACTTGGACTGCGTGTTCAGGCGACATTGTGTGACCAATTAAATTTATGGTGGCCCGATCTTACTGATAAACGGGTTATGGGTTTGGGGTATGCGCTTCCTTATCTTTCTGTGTTGCGTACACGTGCACAACAATGTTTCGCTTTTATGCCGGCTGCTCAGGGTGCTTCACCTTGGCCTTGTGCTGAGAAAGTTGCTACAGCACTCGTTTTTGAAGAAGATTTGCCGCTTCCTGATGCTTCTGTTGATTGTATTTTACTGGTACATGCACTTGAATATACAGAAAATTCATGTGAAACACTGAATGAAATATGGCGTGTTTTAGCTCCCAATGGCAACTTGATTGTTATTGTCCCTAATCGCCCTGGTTTTTGGGCGCGCAACGCTTGTACACCTTTTGGTTACGGTGAACCTTATAGTCGGCAACAGATCGCTCGTTTGTTTGAAAAAACAAATTTTATTTCTGAGTCAGTGCAAGAAATTGTACATTATACGCCTTCTTCAGGTTGTGTTTCGCGGTTGTTCTCATTTTTTTATGAGCCGTTTGCACGCTATCTTTTGCCTTATTTTGGTGGCCTCTTAATATGTCAGGCACAGAAACGTATTTATCAAGGCTTGCTTGTACAGCGTCGTCAATCGCGGCGTGTTTTTATTCCTGCGTTATCTCCACAAGCTTACGAAAACTCTTCTCTCCTTGCTCCAAAGCCTATTTCACGACGGCAACCGTGAAGGGTTAACACAAAACTCATTGGGCTGCACTATTTTTACTTATGCAAGGTGTAAGCCGATGCTATCGGCAAAAGCGTTTTTGAAGCTGTCAATGTTCGATAAGTTTTAAAGGTTTAAGCGATAGCCATTTTGATCTGTGATGAGAATCTGTGCGTTAGAGGGGTCTTTTTCAATTTTTTGTCGTAAACGATAAATATGGGTTTCTAAGGTATGAGTGACAATGTTTTCATTGTAACCCCAAACTTGTTCTAACAGTGTTTCACGACTTACGGTTTTGTCATTGGTGTCATAGAGATATTTAAGAATCGCTGTTTCTTTTTCTGTGAGGTGTATTTTGTTGTTGTGTTGGTCAATGAGAAGTTTTTGTCCTGGTTTAAAAGTATAGGGACCGATGTAAGAGACTGTATCGTTATTTTGCTCATATTGACGCAATTGGGCGCGGATTCGTGCCAATAACACTGCAAAGCGAAAGGGTTTTGTCACATAATCATTAGCGCCTGCTTCAAGATCTAAGATAGTATCGCAGTTTGTATCATGATTTGTGATCATGATAATGGGAGCGCGAAATCCTTCGGCGCGTAATTTCTTAATGGCTTTACAGCCATCAAGATCAGACAGTTTAATACCAAAAATAGCGAGATCAACATTTTTCTCTTGGGTTATTGTTATTCCTGCTTCAGCCGTTTTTGCTTGGAATACTTCAAATTCCTTATGCATTTGCAATTGTTCTACCAAAATAGGGCGTAGATCATCATTTTCTTCAACGATTAAAAGGGTATAGCGGTTCATTTTTTTCCTTATAAGTTCTGTTCATGATGCAATAAAAATCATTCGCTTGTATGTCACAAGTGGAGTTGACGTGTAGATAAAACCGTTTAAGAAAGGAGAAAATATGGCTCTCATGAACTACCTCAATGTAAGAGTAGTTGTAACACTTTGAGCTTGTAAAGAGAATAAAGGCGCCGGCTTAATCCTTGCATAAGTAAAAATAGTGGTGCCCAATGGATTAATACTCTTCATGGGCTTTGTTGTACAATGGGTTTGGAAGTAACGAGAGATGTTTCTTTAAGGTTGCCCATCAAACAGACTTCTCTCCATTCATCTTCTGTTACGGGCTGTACTGATAAGCGACTGGCATTGACCAGCACCATGTTTTCCAGTTTTGGATTTGCTTTAATCTGTTTTAATGAAACAGGTGTTGGCATATCACAGAGTGCACGGATATCCACACATTCCCAGCGTGGATCAGAGGTGGTAGAATCAGGATGTGCTTCAGCACAGACTTCTACAATGCCTACGATTTCTAATCCTGTATTTGAATGATAAAAAAAACCTTTATCACCATATTTCATTGCGCGCATATTGTTACGGGCTTGATAATTGCGGACACCATCCCATTGTTCGCCATCAGCACCTCTTTGTTTTTGCATGTCCCATGACCATTTATGGGGTTCAGATTTAAAAAGCCAATACGCCATGCGCTCTCCTTTTCATAGACTGTCCTGTATTTCATAAGTCATGTGTGTTTTTTATAAACATCTATATAACACCATCAAGTATGATTTTTAAAATGGAGTGGAGTAAAGGGTGCATATTATCGATTTGTTTCTTCTTTGTTGGAAATAATTGAGGTGTGGTAGAAAAATGAGCTATATATTTTATATGGTTTATGGAGATGTCTTATCTTCTCTCGCTCATTTCCGGTAGAAAAGATATGCGTGTCGTTGAAAAATAGGCTTAAAGTAAAGCGTTAAATATGAGAAGTTTAGGCGTTTTTTAACTTTGGTCTGGAAAAACTCGTTAATACGGCGTTTTGAGTTGAAAAAATGGTGCAAGAAGATTGGTTCCAAAAGCTTAAAATATACAGTGATAAGTGATAATAGCAATGGGGATAATGGCAACAGGCAGATGTTCAATAATGGTGTTCCATATTGTTCTTCGTGGATGATATAAGCACTGCTCTCTTTTTCTTATGCTTTTGTGCCACGGCGTCCCATCCCGATTAAGGGGGCAGCTTTTTCGTCTAAAGGCCAGCGTGAGCGGGGGGCAATATCAAGAGGGCTTGTTTCTCCTCGTGCGAGTTTTTGTGCACCAGCAAAAGCAATCATTGCAGCATTATCCGTACACAAGGAAAGAGGGGGAGCTATAAATTCAAAACCGTGTTGGTGTGCCAGTTCTTGCAACGTGGATCGAATGGCTTGGTTGGCGGCAACTCCGCCTGCGACAACTAAAGCAGGAGGACGGCGGTTTTGATAGTGAGAGAGGGGATATTCATGGGTAAAGTGTTGAAGAGCCAGATGAACGCGATCATGTACTGTATCGGTAACTGCTGCTTGAAAACTTGCCGCAATGTCGGCAACATCACTTTCTGTAAGGGGAGCCATGGCTGTTGCTGCTTGCCGAACGGCGGTTTTGAGACCAGAAAAAGAGAAATCTAGCCGTTTTTCACCTTTTAAAGGTCGTGGAAGAGGGATACGATTTTTATCACCCAATAAAGCTGCTTTTTCAAGTGCTGGACCGCCCGGATAAGGAAGACCTAAAAGTTTTGCTGTTTTATCAAAAGCTTCTCCCAACGCGTCATCAATAGTGGTTCCTAAACGCTGGTAGTTGCCTATCCCGTGAACAAGAATTGTTTGTGTATGACCACCTGAAACTAACAGCAATAAATAGGGAAACGCGACATTATGCGTTAGCACGGCTGTTAAAGCATGCCCTTCCAGATGATTGACGGCAATAAAAGGTTTTCCAGTGGCAAGAGAGAGTGCTTTTGCACTCATAACACCTACCAACAACCCTCCTATCAAACCAGGGCCACTTGTGGCTGCAATGGCATCAATCTCTTTTAATTTTGTATTCGCTTCTGTTAGTGCTTTCAGAATTAAACTATCGAGAATTTCAACATGGGCACGGGCGGCAATTTCAGGAACAACACCGCCGTAGGGTGCATGATGATCAATTTGGCTCCAAACAATATTGGAAAGAATTTTGCTGCTTTCTTCATTGTTGTATTCCACGACAGCTGCCGCTGTTTCATCGCAACTTGTTTCTATTCCCAACAGGCGCATTTCAAATAAAACCTTATGTTGAAGATTCTTTCCTGTGTGCGTACCACGGATAGGCAAAGATGCAAAGAATTTCTCTTGGGGGAACTTCTTTTGGAGTTTGTTTCTCTATGAAAAAATGTGTTTTAGCACTTTCTCTAAAGTGAATGGCTTTGGTTAAAAATGAAGTTGTATCTTTTAGTATAGAATGCTGATGTGTTTTCAAAAGCCTATTTATTTAAGTATACAATTATAACTGTTCCTGATAAAGGTGTGGAGTTGGAAATTTCTGGGAAGTTATACTCTTTGTAAGAAGAGAGTGTAAAATAGGTTATGATATTTGAGAAAATCTTAATTTTTAAAACTTTTTTCATTCTATTATTTTATCGTTAAAAGAAATTATACACAAAAAGTGACAAAGATGGTAGACTCTTCAAAACCAAAAGTTAAACCACATTATGTTGGTGATCGCCGTAAAAAGCCTGCGATTGAACATGAAGCCGTGAATCATGATTCAGAGAAAATCATACAAAACTCCGTAGAAACGGGTACAATAGAGAAACAAAGTATGCAGAGTAAACACGTGTCTGGTTTAACTTGGCTGTTCTCGCTTATTTCAGGAATTTTGGGTGGTCTCATTGTTTTAGGTCTTTTTATAGGGTTTCAATGGGCGGGTTTACTTCCTTCTTCTTTAGCTGAAAATCATATGGGTGAGGAAAAAGCTTTACAGATTGCCGAAACTGCAAAAAGTCAAGGAGCAGAAATAAGAGAGCAATTGGGGCAAGTGTTTCAAGAAATTGATGCGTTGAAAACAGAGTTTTCCTCTTTTTCATCACGACAGGTTGAAACAACGCGAAATGATGAAGCATCGCAAGAAGAAAACAGAAAAGCTTTTGTGGTTTTAGAGGAAAAAGTGAGAGGTCTTGAAGAATCTGCGCAAACTTTAGCAGATGTATCAAAAGAGATAGAAACAGCTTTGTCCGCTGGACAAAGCAATGCAAATGATCTTGCTGTGTTAAAACAACAATTAAAGATTATGCAGGAAGAAATTGCTGCAAAAAATGATGAGCAGAAAATAAATACGGCACTCTTTATTGCAATCAGTTCTCTAAAAAACGCTGTAGAGCGTGGTGGATCTTATAGTAATGAATTAAAACTGTTACAGCAATTATCACCTTCAATTGATGGACTTGATCTGTTGCAAAAGACAGCCATGGTCGGTCTTCCAAGTTCAGCGCAACTTTCAGCTGATTTTGCTCGTGTTGCGGATGCAATCGTTGGTACGCAAAATGATGTTGCGTCAGATGTTGGTTTTTTTGGGCGGATTTTGGCATGGGTAAAAGGTCTCATTGTTTCACGGCCGATTGGCAATGTTGAAGGTATGACATTGGGGGCAATTGCGGCACGGATGGAAGTTGCTATTCAAGCGGGTGATTATGAAAAGGCTTTGAGTGAATGGCAAATGTTGCCCAAAAATGCAAAAGATGTTTCGGTGGATTTTGTTCATCAGCTTGAAACACATATTGCTGTTCATCATTTTCTTCAACAGTTGCTTGTGTCCGTGCAACAAGGATCTTTTAAGGCAACAAAGATGTAAATAGGCTCAAGATGATACGTGTTTTTATTTATAGTTTTGTTGTATGTGTGCTCGGTCTTGCTTTTGGGTGGGTAGCTAATCACAATAGTGTTTTTATTATAACATTTTTGCACTTTCGGTTTTCTTTTTCATTGCTCACAGCTTTAAGTGCGCTCATTTTACTGTTCGGGATTCTGGCGTTTTTATGGTGGCTTTTATCTGTATTTTTTTCTCTACCTCGTGCTCTCTCCAATTACTTTTATAAACGTCACCAAAAGCGTGGTTATGAAGCTCTTTCACAGGGGCTTCTTGCAGTTTTTGCTGGAGATGGTATTTTGGCACAAGAAATGGAAGCTCAAGTTATAAAATATCTTGCAGGCAAACATGAGCCGTTAGTAAAGCTTTTACAAGCTCAAACCTTATCTTTGCAAAATAATTCTCTGCGCGCCATTGGTCTTTATGAAGAGATGAGAAAAGAAGCGCCGACAAAATTGGCAGGGCTATACGGTTTGTTTCGTGAAGCTATGAAGAGCAAAGCTTATGAAGCAGCACAGCAATATGCAGAAGAAGCGTTGGCTTTATCGCCAGCACTTTTATGGGCTCATCAAGCAGTACTTGATCAGCTCAGCGTGAGTGGGCAATGGGACAAAGCACTCGGTATCTTTGAGCGAGCACAAAAAACTTTACCGCGCTCTGCCCGCTCAACTCCAGAGCGTCAACATACACAGGCTTTGCTATTAAGTGGGCAGGCTCTTCATCTGTTTGAGACTCACCCTGCTGAAGCACGTACTGCTATTTTAAAAGCACATAAATTGGCACCTGATTTCGTTCCAATAACAGTCATTGCCGCTGATATTCTTTATAAATTAAATGAAACGCGTAAAGCGGATAAAATGATTATTACAGCTTGGCAGAAAGAACCTCATCCTGATTTAGGGGCGCTTTATCTTAAAAGAGAAGAAGGGGCCATTGGGCGATTGAAAAAGGCTAAGACACTTGCTTCTTATAATAAAGATACATTTGAATCGACTTTCCTGATTGCCAAAGCTGCTTTGGATTCTGGTGAAATGGTACTCGCAAGGGAGCAAGCTCAAAAAGCACTGCAATATCATCCGCGAGAAAGTGTTTATTTGTTGTTGGCAGATATTGAAGAGGCACAGGGAAATAATCAGGGGGCCGTGCGTCAATGGCTTTCCTTGGCACTTCGTGCTGAACGCGATCCGGTGTGGATTTGTGATGAGACCATTTTTTCTTCTTGGTTGCCGGTTTCTCCAATAAGTGGACGTCTAGGTTGCTTTGAATGGAGAGCGCCTTCCCGCATGCCTCCTCTCACATTAGAGGCTGCCGATATTGTGCCCAAAAAACAAAATAAAGAAGATGAAGATATTGTGGGAGAAGGCTCTGGTGTTGAAACTAAAATGCTTGAAGAATTACCTCCTGTAGAGGATTCTTTTTTGCATAATATGCAGGTAGAGAAACAAGTTACAAAAAAGCAAGCTGTTAAAGCTTTCAGTCAAACTCACTTAAATGTTGATGATCCTGGGGTTAAAACAGAAGAAGAGGGGGATCCTTTGCCAAAGAAGAAATTTCGTTTATTTTAAAAAAGAGGGTTATAGTGAATATTGTTCGCCAAAATTATTCTTTTGTGCTTAAAAAATAAAACTTTACTTGGTTGTAAAAGTGAGTAGTTAAAAAATGTTTTTAAGTCAAAGGTGTCTCGATAAAAAGCCAAGAAAGAGCAAACCGAGAATTGCAGTCG
Organism: Bartonella taylorii 8TBB; assembly: GCF_902825155.1. GTDB lineage: Bacteria > Pseudomonadota > Alphaproteobacteria > Rhizobiales > Rhizobiaceae > Bartonella > Bartonella taylorii_A. Next base: position 248,300 of record NZ_CADEAG010000001.1, on the reverse strand, counting down.
TTATTCATCGTCGATCTACATATACTGGTCGTTTGGGGAAATTTTTGCAACAAAACGGTTTTGTTCTTGATGTTTATCGTCCTATTTTAGGACAAAAACTCCCTGATACATTGGAGCACTATGCTGGTGTCGTTATTTTGGGGGGACCGATGAGTGTGAATGACAGGGAAGCTTATATTAATGAAGAAATTGATTGGATTTCTTTGTCATTGAAAGAGAATAAGCCTTTTTTGGGTATTTGTCTTGGGGCACAAATGTTAGCGCAAAATCTAGGAGGGCGTGTTGGTACAAGAAGCGATGGAACTGTTGAAGTTGGCTGGTATCCTTTAGAAGCTACTTCACAAGGAAAGGCGTTGATGAATTGGCCAGAAATGGTCTACCATTTTCATGATGAAGGTATTTATGATTTACCTAAAGAGGCAGTGCTTTTGGCAACAGGTTGCACATATCCTACACAAGCTTTTCGTTATGGGAACAATGCATGGGGCTTGCAATTTCATGCTGAATTCACGCGTGCTATGATGCGACGTTTAGTGATTCGATCAGCGCATAAATTGACCGAAAAAGGTGCTCAACCCGCTTCTGCACATTTGAAAGGCCGTTTAATCTACGATCAGGCTTTAAGCCAATGGTTTGAAAATGCATTGCAACAAATTTTTTGTACATCCGTCGTAGGTGTGTGAGAGTTAACATCATCGTGAGATAAGGAGCGTTTTCATTTTGTCTATGTTGTTTCCATTGAAATCAATACGGAAAAGCTTTTCTTTAAGCTATTTGCTTTGTGGGATATTTTGCTTTATTCTGATATTCATTTATAGCTCATTCTGGTTTTTTTTTCACGTAAAATAGAAGATCGTGCTTCCGTTATACTCGCAGATGCGTCTTCGCGGGATATGACGGTTGTATGCGAACATCTACGCAAGAATGGTTATCCGTTACGTATTGGTGTTGTTTGTGATCAGTTTCAGTTTGCTTGGCCTTTGCGCGGGTTTTCTTTATCAACGGGGCGTTTGACGGTTGGTGCACCAATTTATGCACCCCATCGGATAGAATTTAATATTCATTCTCCTGCATCAATTCTTTTTGCCGGAAAAACTCCTATAGTATCATACTGGCACAATTTGGTGATTGAAACTGAGCCTTCTTGGAGGGTGGGGAAAACACTGAAGCTTATGGCTGAAGGGCTTAAAGTTTCTATCCTTACCACATCTGGTGAAGATCAAAAATTACAAAGTAAATTAGAATCGCAGACGACTGATAAAAAAACAACACAAGAAAATGTTGAAGATCAGGTCTCTTTGAGAGATGTTGATGACACAGTTGTGTATCCGTTAGATCAAAAAAGTGAGCCCCCAAAAATAACGGCAGAATTCGTACGGTTTGATATTAAGCACGAGAAGAATCGCTTATCAGGGCATGTTACCTTTGATAGTTTGGATTCTTCCATGTTTCTTGCACCTTACCTTGTTGATTTTCCAAAAATTGATGGCAATTTGACATGGGCGCTTAATGATGTGCCTCATCTGTTTGAAAAGGGAAGAGACAGTTGGAAACAGCATTTGTATGGCAAAAGCGGCATTTTAAAGCGTGGTGAATTGGTTTTCCATACAGGTGGTGTATTGGGTATAAGTGGACCCTTTTCCTTTGATAATGAAGGATATTTGACAGCAAAATTTGAACTTGTCTTTGTGAAGCATATGGATCTTCTTACCACTATGCAGCGCTTGTTTCCTGAGCAAGCTAATAATCTACAAGCTTTATTTTTTGTTTTGGGTGCTATGCCTAAAAATGCAGATGGCTATCCTGTTATCCCTTTGTTGGTTAGTCATGGATGGGCAAAATTAGGTTTTTTAAAACTTGGCCGTCTCGCACCGCTTTAAGTTTGAAAGGTAGTTTTTTGCAGTTGAGCAATCATCCCTGCTGCAAAGGTAAAACGAGAAATGTTGAGATCGTTTTCAATGAGGGTACCAATGCGGTTGGTTACATTATGAATTTGCTCTTCATTTGTTTTTTTCCAAGCAGCAAAGGAAGTTTCTTTTGCTCCATAATTTTTCAAGATTTTCGTAACAATTTTTCGTAAGCTTTCGGCAATATTTTCTTTGGCTTGGCTTAAAGCCATACTATCATAATAATCCAGTACAGGAATTGTTCGACTTGCTTCATTAATGCGGTTTATACGAATGATTTGAGCTAGTGAAAAATAGATTTCTGCTGTTTTAATAAGGTCGCTGTTGCTTTGTTTTGCAATCAAAGAAATGTCACAAATTATTGGAGCAGCTTCTAACAGAGCCAATTGTTTTGCTAAAGATTTTGGTGCTCCTTCTTCACTATAATGGAGCGTTTTTTCTTTAATTTTTTGATTAATATCTTTATCGTTGGAGTGTGTCAGTTGTTCTTCAATAACGCTACGAGCTTGTTTCATTGTTTTTACAAGTTCTTCTAATGGAGTCGAAAGGTCCGTATTGCGCAAACCCCAGTTTGTTGTCTCAAAGAGCATCGAAGTAATAGTTGCGTAGAATTTGTTTTGGACAAGACCGGGTATCTTATTATCAAGCTTATCAATTTGATTAGATAATTGGGGTATTTCAAAACCGTCACGGATTGCAATGAAAACACGGATAATATTTTCAACCTTTTGTTCTGTTGCATCTTGTAGTTGATTAACAAAAGTAGGTCCTCCACGATTCACAATATCGTTTGCAATCAGTGTTGCAATAATATTACGACGCAACTGATGATTAATGATTTCTTTCTCAAAGCTTGTTTGAATTTGAGTTGGGAAATAGTTCAACAAGATTGCATCAAAATAACAATCATCAATAATGGGGCTGTGGACGATTTCTTCTTTTAGAGTTAATTTGGCATATGCCAAAATAACGGCAAGTTCTGGACGTATAAGGCCTTGACCTTGTGTTATTCTTTTCCGCAAAATTTGCTCATCAGGAAGAATTTCAACTCTACGATCTAGAAGCTTTTTTTGTTCCAAATCATGCATAAAGCGTATCTGATAAGGCAAGTCAGCAATACTTTGGCTTTCAGCCAAAGAAAGAGCAAGAGGTTGCAAATAATTGTTGCGTAGGACTAATTGTTCAACTTGTGGAGTCATTTTTTTCAAGAGTTCGTTGCGTGCTTCTTTTGTAAGTGTTTTTGCACGGAGCGCTGATGCGAGAACAATTTTGATATTGACTTCAACATCTGAACAGTTAACACCTGCAGAGTTATCAATGGCGTCCGTATTGCATCGTCCACCGTTTAAGACATATTCAATTCGACCACGTTGCGTAACGCCAAGATTAGCGCCCTCACCAATAACTTTTGCACGAACCTGTTCACCGGTAATGCGGAGTGCGTCATTCGCACGATCCCCTACTTGTGCATCAGTTTCTGTTGTTGCACGGATATAGGTACCAATGCCGCCAAACCATAGAAGATCAACAGGTGCTTTAAGAAGTGCAGAGATAATTTCAAAGGGTGTTCCCGTTTGTTTTTCAAAGCCAATGGCTTGTGCTGCTTCGGGTGAGAGAGTAATGGTCTTTGCTGTGCGTGAAAAGATACCACCACCCTTTGATAGTTTTGTATGGTCGTAATCCTGCCAGCTTGAGCGAGGAAGTTGAAAGAGGCGCATACGTTCTGCATAGCTTTCAGCTATGTTTGGATCTGGGTCAATAAAGATATCGCGGTGGTCAAAGGCAGCAATAAGTTTTGTTTGTTTGGAAAGGAGCATTCCATTGCCAAAAACATCGCCAGACATGTCACCAACGCCGATACAGGTGAAGGGAGTTGTTTGAATATCGTGATTAAAAGATTCTCGAAAATGTCTTTTAACTGCTTCCCATGCACCTTTAGCTGTAATCCCAATGGCTTTGTGGTCATAGCCTGCTGAACCTCCAGAGGCAAAAGCATCATCGAGCCAAAAGTGGTTTGCTTGGCTGATGCTGTTTGCTGTATCAGAAAAGGTTGCTGTGCCTTTGTCGGCAGCTACAACAAAATAAGGATCATGGTCATCATGACAGATGATGTTGTGAGGAGTTTTTATTTTACCGTTAACCAGATTATCGGTGATGGAAAGTAAAGCCGTGATAAAGTCAATATAAGCTTGACGTGCGGCTTCTATGATTACGCCGCGGTCATTGGTTTGGGGAAGGCGATGAGGATAAAATCCACCTTTTGCACCAACAGGAACGATGACTGCATTTTTAACCTGTTGAGCTTTGACTAGGCTGAGCACTTCAGTGCGATAATCCAATGCACGATCAGACCAACGAATTCCACCACGTGCGATAGGACCAAAGCGCAAATGCACCCCTTCAACTTCTGGTCCATAAACAAAAATTTCTCGATAAGGACGCGGTTCAGGTAAGCCTTCAATTTGGCGTGGATCCAACTTGGTTGCTAAAATACGCCGTGGGTTACCATTTTCTAGAGGAGTATAGGCATTTGTGCGTAAACTCGCATCGATAAGATTACGATAACGACGTAAGATGAGATCATCATCTAAACCTGATACTTTTTGCAACTTTTCTTCAATGCGTTGTTGAATGTCCTGTTGGTTTTTTTCTCGTTCTTTTTCTGTATGACTTTGATGAAATTTCAAATAAAACAGAGCATAAAGATCTTGGGCAATGTCTGGATAGGCGTTTAAAGTTTGGGCAACGCGGTCTTGTGAATAAGGGATTCCAGCTTGTTGGAGATAGCGTCCATAATGGCGCAAAATGACAATTTCATGCCAATCAAGTTGAGCTGTTTGGGTTAAAGCATTAAAAGCATCATTATCAGCATCGTGGGACCAAATAGCTTCAAATGTTTCGGCGTGCTTTTGACCGTTTTTGTCGAAATCGATACAAAGTTGGAAGGCGCTTTCTAGTTGCATAACATGAAGATACACAGAGTGTCCATTGCCATCTGGTAATTCAAGTGTTTGCTCAGCTATGACCCGAAACCCCATATTTTCAAGGAGTGGTACGCGCTTGGAAAGGGCTAGTGCTTCACGGCGGTGAAAGAGTCGAAGAGAAATGCTTTGTTTTTCTTTGTTGTGTGTATGATAAAAAGTAACGAAAAGCGGTTTTTTATCATGAAGACTTAAAATATTTCCGGCGTCTTCAATTGCATCTTCAGCTGAGAATAAATCACGATAGCTGTTGGGAAATTGGCTAGCTAAACGCATTTGTTGGTCTGTTGCTTTGCGGGTAATAGCTATGGTTTGAACGCTGTCTTCCCAGCTGCGTGCTATGGAACGAACATTTTGTTCAAGCACTGTGCGCTCAACAACAGGGGCGCTTTCGCTCCCTTTGCGATGGATGATATAATGAACGCGGATGAGGGTGCTTTCTAAGAAGAGTGGATAGGATTCGAAAAAATCACCTTTGTAGAGTTCAACAAAGTATTCACCAATTTTTTCGCGAATATTGCTGCTATATTGGTCACGAGGAACATAGACAAGTATAGAAACAAAGCGCCCAAAAGAATCAACATGGGCGAGTACTCGTAGACGTGGGCGTTCGTCTAATTGCAGGATAAGTTTGGCATTTTCTGTCAATGTATCAACGTCAGAGCGAAACATTTCATCTCTTGGATATGTTTCTAAAACACTGATGAGTGCTTTTCCAGAATAGTCAGCCCGATTGTATCCAAGGCGTTGAATAATGGTTTTTGCTTTTTCCTTTAAGAAAGGGATTTGCGATATAGAGCGCGTATAAGCTGAGGAAGTAAATAACCCTACAATGCGCAATTCTCCACATAACTTGCCTTCTTTATCAAAGATTTTAAGACCAATATAATCGAGCCAAACAGGACGGTGAATTTTTGAACGGCTGTTGGCTTTCGTCACAATAAGCAGGTTATCGCTTTCCATAAAAGAGAGGATTTCTTGGGGAGGTTCTTCCACCCGTGCATCGCCAATAATACGAATAGAGGCATCGGTGAGAATACCCAATTCAATGTCGCTGGCTGTAAAGGCTTTTGTAGGTTCTTGGTTTTTGGTGAAGTTATAAGTGCGCATGCCAAGGAAGATGAAATTATGGTCCATCAACCAGTTAAGAAATTCAATGGCTTTTTCGCCTTCTTGTTTGTAGTGGGCTGGGAGATTTGTTTGATAGGCATGGATATGCTTTTCGACTTCTTTAAGCATAGCTTTCCAGTCTTGCACAGCTGCATTAACTTGTTCAAGAACTAAGGCGATCTCATCTTGGAGTTTTTGTATCTGCTGTTCGTTTAATGGCTCGATATGAATTTGCATGAGGCTGATGCGTTGTCCTGAGGCACAATCAAGGACGGGGTGCGCAATCAAATAAATATGATTTTTGTGCTGATTAAAGACATTTAAAATCGAATCAAGCAGGAAGGGTTTATTATCGTTGACAAGGGTGATAACGGTTATGGGTTTGTTGTTACGGGTCAAATTTTGTTCAAAGCAGATGGTACTTTTTCCTGCTTTATGGAGATTAAAAGCGTCAACGGCGATGCTCGCGGCTTTTTGGAGTTCCTTGTTCTCGTAACAGGCGACATCTTCTTTATCGGTATGAGCAAAAAGGATTTGTTCTATTTTATCTTGATTGTTTTTTATCTCTGATGTTTTTTGTTGTAACACAATAATCTTCCCTCTTTGTTTCTTGGGGGTCTTTTCTCCAATAGGAGCAGACCATTATATTGTTTCCTGCACTTTAACACCTTCTCTCTAAAGAGAATAGTTATTTATTTGGAGAGGATAAACTTGTTGCTTTCGTTTTACAGTAATAATTTGCTCTTCTAGGGAAATATTTTGCAACGATGAGAGGACATTTTTAGTATTTTTTTATGTTAATAATCTGTTTGTTAAAATATACAAATGAAAGTAAATAGAGAATTATGTGTTTACCAAGAAGACTTTTAAGTGGTTACCGATCCTTTATAAAAAATCATTTTTCATATAAAATAGCGCATTATCAACAATTAGCGCTTGAGGGGCAAAAACCGGAGGTTTTGGTTATTGCTTGTTGTGATTCACGTGTAGTACCAGAAACAGTTTTTGATACTAAACCAGGCGAAATTTTTACGCTACGTAATGTGGCAAATTTGGTTCCTCCTTTTTCTCCGGATGACCAATATCATGCAACATCAGCAGCTCTTGAATATGCGGTGCAATTGCTTGAAGTTAAGCATATTGTTGTTTTTGGTCATGCGCATTGTGGGGGCATTAGCACGGCTCTTAAGGGGAAGTGTAAGTCTCTATCGTCAAATGATTTTATTGGTCAATGGATAAACCTTTTGGCGCCAGCAGCACAAGCAGTTATTGGCAATAAGTCGCTGTCCGCGTCAGAACAGCAGATCGCATTAGAGCAACTTTCTATTTGTCATTCATTGAAGAATTTAGAAACATTTCCGTGGATAAAGGCAAGAAAAGATCAGGGTATTTTAACGCTGCATGGGGTTTGGTTTAATATTTCAAGCGGTGAATTATGGAATATGGAACAGGAAACAGGTTGTTTTATGCCTGTTGAGGTTAAGAATTTTGAAGTATAGTTCTTGCTCTCTTTAAAGATATTGTATGATAAATCTTGACAAAGGTAGGGTTTTATTGTTTGAAAGAAAGAGCTTTCGGTACAAAATTAACTTGGAGCCACTGACTGAGACCCCGTTTTAAGGGTATAAAGAGATCTCAGAGGTCAACATCCGACAACGCGATGCGTCCTCGGATGCCACTTTGGTTTGTGTGTTATGCAGCAATGAGGTAGATAATGTTTGAATCCTTACAAGAGCGCCTTGGCTCCATACTGTCTCATTTGACAGGGCGTGGAGCTTTGTCGGATCAGGATGTAGTAGAGGCTCTGCGCGAAATTCGTCGCGCTTTATTGGAAGCTGATGTTGCACTTGATGTCGCGCGTTCTTTTACCGATAGGGTCCGTGAAAAAGCTGTTGGGGCTGCAATTGTTAAATCAATTAAACCTGGACAGATGGTTGTCAAAATTGTTCATGATGAATTGGTTAATGTTCTTGGAAATGAAGGCGTTCTGAGTGATTTAAATGCACCAGCACCTGTTGTTATCATGATGATAGGTTTACAAGGTTCGGGAAAAACAACAACAACAGCAAAGCTTGCAAAGCGATTCACGGACAAAAATAATAAAAAAGTTCTCATGGCGTCATTAGATACACGCCGTCCTGCAGCACAGGAACAACTCCGCCAATTAGGAGAACAGGCACAACTTGCAAGTTTGCCTATTATTGCGGATCAGTCTCCCGTCGATATTGCAACACGTGCGGTACAAGCAGCTAAACTAGGCGGTTATGATGTGTTGATTCTTGATACAGCAGGCCGTAACCATATTGATGAAGCTTTAATGCTTGAATTGGCTGCGATTAAAGCATGTTCTCTGCCTCATGAAATTATGTTGGTTGCTGATAGTCTTACTGGTCAAGATGCTGTTCATCTTGCACGTTCTTTTGATGAGCGTGTAGGAATTACAGGAATTATTTTAACACGTATGGATAGTGATGGCCGTGGTGGTGCGGCTCTTTCAATGCGTGCTGTTACAGGGAAGCCGATTAAAGCAATTGGAACTGGTGAAAAAATAGATGCTTTGGAAGAGTTCCATCCCAGCCGCATCGCTGATCGTATTCTCGGAATGGGTGATATTGTTTCTTTAGTTGAAAAAGCTGCTGAAACAATGGATCATGAGAAAGCGGCCGCTTTTGCAAAAAAAATGCAGGCTGGAAAATTCGATCTCAATGATCTTGCGGAACAATTGCAGAAAATGAAAAAACTTGGCGGAATGGGCGGCATTATGGGAATGTTGCCTGGTTTTGGTAAGGTAAAAGATCAGATTGCTGCTGCGGGACTTGATGATCGTTTGTTTAATCGTCAATTGGCTATTATTTCGTCAATGACCCCCTTAGAGCGTGCTCATCCTGAAGTTTTGAAACATAGTCGTAAACAACGGATTGCCAAGGGTTCTGGTACAAGTGCTGCTGATATTAATAAGCTTTTGAAAATGCATCGTCAAATGGCTGATATGATCAAGGCTATGGGAGGTAAGGGCAAAGGCGGTTTGATGGGAAAAATGTTAGGAGGGCTTGGTGCTAAGATGGGGCTTGGTAGTATGGGAGCTGTTGGTAGCGATTCAAAAGTTCTGCCTGATTTATCGGGGTTTGATCCAAAGCAGCTCTCAACACTTCAAAAACAGATTGAAAGTAGTAATGGAGGGAAGGCTTTACCTGGTCTTCCAGGGCGTGGGGGGCTTACTTTTCCTAGTCTTTCCAATAACACTGCCGATAAGGGGATGTTTCCTCAGCATCTCAAGAAAAAATAAGATGTAAAGAAAGAAGGAAATATCATGCAGGAAAAAATATTGAATGAATTAGCCCATTTGCGTGTCTCTATCGATAATTTTGATGCAGCGTTGGTTCATATTTTGGCAGAGCGTTTTCGTTGTACGCAAGCTGTTGGGCACTTAAAGGCGCGTTATGATTTGCCTACAGTCGACACTTTGCGTGAGCAGCGTCAAGTTGAGCGGTTGCGCCAATTGGCTATAGATAGCCATCTCGATCCTGATTTTGCTGAAAGATTTTTGAAGTTTATCATTAAAGAGGTTGTGCATCATCATGAGTTGATTGCTGAAGAACAAAAACAAAGCAAGTAAATTTAAACGAAAGCCAGAGCTGAAAATAGGAGATAAAATATGGCATTAAAAATTCGTTTGTCCCGTGGAGGCTCTAAAAAGCGTCCTTACTATCACATTGTGGTTGCGGATGTTCGTAGTCCGCGTGATGGGCGGTTTCTTGAGCGTGTTGGTGCATGGGATCCCATGTTACCTAAAGATGGACCACGTGTGAAGCTGAACGAAGAACGTATTCAATATTGGCTTGGTCAAGGTGCACAGCCAACAGATCGCGTTTTACGGTTTTTGGATGCGGCTGGTTTAAAAAAGCGTCCGTCCCGCAATAATCCACACAAAGGTGAACCTGGCAAAAAGGCACAAGAGCGCATTGCGGCAGCAAAGCAAGCTGCTGAAGAAGCAGCTGCTGCAGTAGCAGAAGAAGCGTGATTGCACTTAAAAGTAATAAACCGTACTTTTAAAATTTTTGCAGAGAAAATAAATATTATCCGTTTTTGCCTGCCAAAAACGGATTTTCTTTAAGAGGGTATTTGTTTTTTTTAAGTCAATATGATTCTTTTAAAAATCGATGGCGCGGCCTTTAATTTCCCAGTCTCCATAGCGTGAAGGGTCTTTACCACCGCGTCCACCATTTTCTAAAGGTACTTCTTCCTTTATTTTATGCTTACGTCTTTCTTCAGCTTCGTTTAGGGCGCGTTGTGCTGCGGGAGAGAGGAATTGCTGTTTATCCGTGGTTGCATTTTGCTTGCTTATTTTCTTATCTTTTCTATCCATTTTACACCTATTCCATTGAAGAAGCAGAAAGAAAACCCCATCATATAGAAATGATTGTCTTTTATCATGGAGTTTTTTGAGTAATGAATATAATGCGTACGGCAATGCTTTTGGCTTTTATGACCGCTCTTTTTATAGGGGTTGGTTATCTTGTTGGGGGAGGTAGTGGTATGATCATTGCTCTCTTGATGGCAAGTGGTTTGAATTTTTTTTCTTATTGGAATTCGGATAAAATCGTTTTACGCATGTATGGTGCGCGTGAAGTTGATCAGCATTCGTCACCAGTTTATTATAAGATTGTGAGCGATTTAGCACAAAAAGTTTCTCTTCCTCAACCAAAAATTTATGTTATTGAGAGTGCGCAGCCAAATGCTTTTGCTACGGGACGCAATCCTCAAAATGCAGCTGTTGCTGCGAGTACTGGGTTGTTAGAGAAATTGAGTGTGGAAGAAATTGCGGGTGTTATGGCGCATGAGCTAGCACATATTGAGCACCGTGATACGTTAACAATGACTCTGACTGCAACGATTGCGGGAGCGATTTCTATGCTTGGGAATTTCGCTTTTTTTATGGGGGGGCCGCGTAATTCTTCAGAAAATTCTCATGGTGGAGGGCTTGGGGGCATTATTGCTTTGCTTGTGGCGCCTTTTGCGGCAATGTTGGTGCAAATGGCTATTAGTCGTACGCGTGAATATGCTGCTGATCGGCGGGGAGCTGAAATATGTGGTAATCCTTTATGGTTGGCTTCGGCATTGCGTAAAATTGCCGATGGTGGGCGTGGAATATACAATGAGGAAGCAGAGCATAATCCGGCAACAGCACATATGTTTATTATCAATCCGTTGAGCGGAGAAGGAGCTGATAGCCTTTTTTCTACCCATCCGGCGACTGCGAATCGTATTGCGGCTCTTCGTCGACAAGCAGAGGAGATGAAGGGGGCTATACGCAAAGGTATGGGATGGAATAAAGAAGGTGATTGGCATGAAAAAAGCAAGGGCTTAGATTATGAAGATTTGGAGCATAATGTGCAAACCCGTGTATCAGATAATCAGGAAAATGGTACTGTTCGACGCGTTACAAAACGTCCTTCTTGGCTTCGTTATGAAGATTCAAAAAGAACGCGATCATAGAGCTCTTAAGAGAACAAAAGCATAAAGGTGTTGTTTTGAAGCGCGAGAAAGCGGGGCAGGTGTCCGAAAAAAATGTTCCGGGATTAGCTGTTCGGCAGGTGTGTGTTCGTCTTTTAGGGGCGGTGCTTGATAAGCATGCGTCTCTTTCGGGTTTAACGGATAATGAATATGGACATCCACAATATTTAAGTTTTTCACATCGAGATCGTTTACTGTGTCGTGCTATTTTGGCAGCGGCGTTGCGTCATCGGGGACAAATTACAGTTGCTTTATCACGCTTTTTGGTGCGGTCTTTGCCTTCGCAAGCATTTTCATTGCAACATCTTTTGCATATCAGTGTGGCACAGATTCTTTACCTTGATATTCCTGATCATGCTGCGATTGATTTAGCGGTGCGTGTAGCTAAACTTGATCCTCGTATGCACCGTTTTTCAGGGATGGTGAATGCTCTTTTACGCAATGTTGCACGTGAGGCAGATGTGTTGCGCCAACAGCTTCCTACCGTTGAAGGAATTCCGGTGTGGTTTGGGGAGCTGTTAATGTCAGCTTATGGAGAAGAAAAGGCTGAACAGATTTTAGAAATTCAAAGTACTCCGCCCCCTCTCGATTTGACAGTTAAATCCGACAGTGTTGGATGGGCTAAGCGGCTTGGCGGTGTTGTTTTGCCCAATGGTTCGGTTCGGTTAAGCCATGTGGATTGTTCTGTTTCTGATTTACCAGGCTATAGGCAAGGGGCTTGGTGGGTGCAAGATTTTGCTGCAGCATTGCCTGCTTGTTTACTTGGAAATATTCAGGGCAAAAATGTTGCTGATCTTTGTGCGAGTCCGGGAGGAAAAACAGCACAATTAGCTTTGCAGGGGGCTGATGTGACAGCTGTTGATATGTCTGCTAATCGGGTAAAGCGCTTAAAAGAAAATATGGAGCGGCTTCATTTTTCAGTTCGCACTTGGCAGGGGGATGTGAGAAATTTTCATCCCGAACAGCTTTTTGATGCTGTTCTTCTTGATGCTCCTTGTTCTTCCACAGGAACAATACGGCGTCATCCGGATATTTTATGGACGAAATCGATAGACGATGTCATTAAATTAGCGGCGTTGCAATATGATTTACTTTCGGCGGCAATTGCTTTGGTAAAGAAGGGGGGATGCATTGTTTTTTCCAATTGTTCATTGGCGAGAGAAGAAGGTGAAGATCTCATTGAGAAAGTTTTATCGGCACGTGGTGACATTGTTTTAGAACCTATTTGTGCAGAGGAAATGGGCGCACTGGCGCATTTGCTCACTTTTGCGGGGACTTTGCGAACAACGCCTGCTGATTTTTGTCACAAAAATTTTACTGATGAGAAAAAAGTGTTTTTAGGAATGGATGGTTTTTTTGCAGCGCGCTTGCGGAAAGTATCTTAATTAACGGTTCATTTACTAAAATGGCCGAAATTGTACATGATTCAGCATGTATGGAGATAGATTGTGGCAATTGCGGTAAGAGGACCTCAGGTAAAAACGTCCGATTTAGTATATGGGGCACACCAATTTATGCGGCGTTTATGGGTAGGGCCGCTGTTTCGTTGGCGATTTTCAGGGTTTCGTCCCCATAAAATTTTAGCGCATCCCGTTGATTTGCATTTAGCTGATCCGGTGATGGCACACGAATTTTATCACGGTCGTTTTGCTTTTGCCGGCCATATTGTTTATTCTGGTGCTGCTTCCCCTTTTTCATTAGTTCCACCAACACCGGAATGGGAAGCAGCTCTTCATGATTTTCATTGGTTGCGGCATATGGCGGCAGCACAGAGTGATTTAGCTGCGGCACATGCGCGTTCTCTCTTAGAAGATTGGCTTCATCATGGTGGCAAAAAAGTAACGGGGCTTGCTTGGAGTGCACCGGTTGTAGCACGGCGTTTAATTTCGTGGATCTGTCATTCGAAAATGCTCTTGCAAGGAGCAAGTGAGCGGTTTGAGAAACACTTTTTGCGTGCGCTTGGTTTCCAATTTCGTTATTTGCGTGTCACGATTTCTAGTATGGAAAACAATGATCAACGTTTACAAGCAGCAGCAGCTTTGACATTTGCATCTCTTGCTTTACCTGTTTCTGCGGCAATGAAAAAAAAGGTGCAAACCTTCCTCATCGAAGAGCTTTCACACCAAATCTTGGTTGATGGTGGACATATTTCGCGTAGTCCTATCATTTTACTCAATTTGTTATCGGATTTATTGTCTTTACGTCATCTTTTTATGCACAGCAATGAAACAGCACCGCGTGTTTTGATTGATTCTGTTGAGCGTATGTTGCCAGCTTTACGATTTTTTATTCATGAAGACCAAACATTAGCGCATTTTAATGGGGTTGGCCCCCTTGTTTCCGAACGCTTATTGGCAATTTTGCAGCTTGATGAGACTGCGGGGCATCCTTTTAGTTATGCACGCCATTCAGGGTTTCAGCGTTTACAAGCCAATAAAACGACAGTGCTTGCGGATACAGGAAAGTTTCCCCCACGCTCTGCTGCGGAGCACGCTTGTTCAGGGTGTTTGTCTTTTGAAATGTCTTCACAAGGGAGCCGCTTTATTATCAACACGGGTGTTAATCCTTATGGGCGTGAGGAATATCGACATTTAGGGCGTGTCACAGCAGCACATTCAACAGCAACGATTAATGATTGTTCGGTGGGAATTTTTCATAAAAAAAAGAGAAGTGGCGTTTCATTTTTGCTTGAGGGACCAACGGATGTTAAAGTGCGTCGTATAGAGGATTCAGAGAAAACGGGTTTTATTGCGAGCCATAATGGTTATGTGCGGCCTTTTAATCTTGTTCATGAACGTGGTCTTATTTTAGCGACAAATGGGGAAATGATCGAGGGTTTTGATCGCTTTTTTATGCCAAACAAGGGGCCTTCCAAGAGACATAAGGTAGATCAAAGTGAACAAAATAATGTTGCCGTTCGCTTTCATCTTCACCCGCAAGTTCAAGTCAACTACGATGGCAAGCGTGTGCGTTTAGCTGTGGGGGATGAGCACGTGTGGTATTTTATATCACCTGACGCTGATATTTGTCTTGAAGATTCAATTGATTTTGCTGCATTAACAGGTCCGCAACGCACACAACAGATTGTTTTATATTTTCGTCCCGCATTTCAGGAAAAGGTTCGTTGGCGTTTTATCCGCCGTTCGTTAGAACAATGATTTGCTTTTTTATAACATTGATAAAGAAAGTTATTTTCTAGTGTGTTAAAAAAAGCGTTCTATCCTTTCAGTGTATTTTGATAAAGGCATGTGCTATGAATGTGTAAACTGATTTTATGCATATAAGTCAGTTCTGTTAGAATTTTAACCATTTCATTTTTAGGGTTCCTGTTATGGGTGTTGTTGCAAAAAATTTTCCCATACCTGATCTTCATCGGGTTCGCCGTGTTCTTTTTTCTGTGTCTGATAAAACGGGTGTGGTTGCATTTGCACAAGCGCTTCACGCTTATGGTGTTGAATTGATTTCAACAGGAGGAACAGCTAAAGCCTTAATGACTGCTGGTTTACCAGTAAAAGATGTTGCTGAAGTTACAGGGTTTCCGGAAATAATGGATGGACGTGTCAAAACACTCCATCCCTTAATTCATGGTGCTCTCTTAGGGGTAAGAGAGAATCCTAGTCATGCAGATGCGATGGAGAAACATGGTATCCGTGGAATCGATCTTCTGGTAGTGAATCTTTATCCTTTTGAAGAAACTTCACAATCTGGAGCGGATAGGCAAACAATTCTTGAAAATATTGATATCGGTGGACCGGCAATGATCCGCGCTGCGGCAAAGAATCATGCTTATACAGGTGTTGTAACAGCGGTGCGTGATTATGAGTTGGTTCTCGCTGAATTAAATAAGCATGATGGGTGTTTAAGCTTGTCCATACGACGTCAATTAGCAATGCGTGCTTATGAACACACTGCTGCTTATGATGCGGCGATAGCGGCATGGTTTGCACAGGATTTAAAAATTGAAACACCATCTTGGCAAAGTTTTTCTGGTCATCTTGAAAGCGTTATGCGTTATGGGGAAAATCCGCATCAACAGGCGGCATTTTATCGCAATAGTGACAAACGTTATGGTGTTGCAACAGCTGAACTTTTGCAAGGCAAAGCACTCTCTTATAACAATATGAATGATACAGATGCGGCATTTGAGCTTGTGGCAGAATTTGATCCCAAAAGGACTGCTGCTGTTGCTCTTATTAAACATGCAAACCCTTGTGGCGTTGCAGAAGGGCGGAGTTTGAAAGAGGCTTATTTGAAAGCTCTACGGTGTGATAATGTCTCAGCGTTTGGTGGAATTATTGCGTTAAATCAACCTCTTGATGAAGAATGTGCGGAAGAGATTGTTAAAATTTTCACGGAAGTGATTATTGCTCCTGATGCGACAATGGCGGCACGTGAAATTATTGCAGGCAAAAAAAATCTTCGTTTGCTGGTAACAGGTGGTGTCCCTAATCCCCGTTGTGGAGGGTTGATTGCTAAAACGCTTGCGGGTGGGATTTTAGTGCAGTCGCGTGATAATGTGGTAGTTGATGATCTCAAACTGCAAGTGGTAACAAAGCGAGTGCCAAGTCAAGATGAAATGCGTGATCTTCATTTTGCTTTTCGGGTGGTGAAGCACGTCAAATCAAATGCTATCGTTTATGCAAAAAACAGCGCAACAGTTGGAATTGGTGCGGGCCAAATGAGCCGCATTGATTCAGCAAAAATCGCTGCGCGTAAAGCTGAAGAAAGTGCAAGGAGAGCAGGCTTAACAGAATCTCTTGCGAAAGGGTCTGTGGTTGCATCGGATGCTTTTTTTCCTTTTGCAGATGGCTTATTAGCAGCTGCTGAAGCGGGTGTAACAGCGGTTATTCAACCGGGAGGGTCAATGCGTGATGAAGAGGTGATTGCCGCTGCCGATACGCATGGTTTAGCTATGGTTTTTACAGGTGTGCGGCATTTTCGTCATTAACAGTTTTCAGGGGTGCTTTTTTCAAACGAGACAAGTGTTTTAATAAGCTTCTTTTGTGATAACTGGGTGTAGTTATTAGCAGCTGCTGAAGTGGGTACAACAGCAGTTTTTCCACTGGGTAGCTTAATGTGTGATGAAAAAGTGATGTTGCTGCGCATGGTCTGGCTATGATTTTTATAGATTTGCCGCATTTTCACCATTAACGGCTTTTAATGAGCTCACTGTTTAGAAAGAGATAAGTTTTAAATGAGCTTATTATGTTGTGTATGCATATCTGTTATGAAGTTATAGCACAACTCTTTTTTGTATTTTGCTCTACCTTATACCTTAGAAAGAGTAACGTAGGTTGAGGTGAAGAGTATGAATATTTTGCGTTCTTATAATAATTGGCGTCGTTATCGGCGGACGGTTAATGCGTTGAGTCATCTTTCAACATATGAGCTTAATGATCTTGGCATCTATCGTGGCAATATTGATTCAATTGCGCGGCTTTATTCTCATAAGTCTTTCTAAAATTTGTGGGGGCATTTGAGAGAATGCTTTATTATGGGGAGCGGCGTTTTTTTTCTCTGTTTTTTCTGCAATGAAGAGGGCACGTGTATGGGTGGTTTTTGTGTATTCACCTTTGTGTCTGCTGTTTCTTGAAAAAGCAAAGAGAATGGCGTGTAAAATTCCCAACACGGTGGTGTAGGGTATGCGCTGTTATGGGAGTATATGCTTGCTTAAAGCAAAGCCATTTAACAGCTATGTTTTATGAGGTGTTGCTTCTTATCTTTTTTAGCTTTTTTGCCGTAGTAGAAAAAGAAAGGCTCCTAGAACGCCTGCAGCTAAGGTAAACCACGTAATAGCATAGACAAGATGATTGTTTTGAAAGTGTACAATGGTCAAACCGGCTATGGGGAGAGTTGCTTGTGTAGCTGTTTTTTTCCCAGCATCGATAAAATAAGGAGCAACAGTAGGGAGACCAAGCTTTTGTGCCATAGCGGGAAGATCGCGCGTGTACCATAAGTTCGTGTCAGGATTATTTTTGCGTGGAAAAAAACCATTTTTTTCGCTCATGCGTAACAGACCTATAATTGTAGTTTGCTTTATCTGTGTGGCAGAATGTGCGGTATTCGTGTGTGATTGCTCTGCGTTTTGAAAGTCATAGCGTGCATCCATGGGGATAAAACCACGATTCACAAAGGTCAGTGTGTTGTCCGCTGTTTGTAAAGGGGTCAAAACCCAGTACCCTGTGGTATCTTGAGCAACGGCAGTGACAAAAATATTTTTATCTGTCAGAAACTTTCCTGTGATGATGACAGGTCGATATTCGTCTTTTTCAAAAGTGATATGCGCCCATTGATCTTGCGGTGGTGCTTTTATGGGAGGCAAATGAACACGTTGATTGGCACTGATGATAAGGTTTGTTTTCCAGTTTAATCGTTGTATTTGCCATACACCTAGTGCACTAAAGAGAAGAAAAAAACATATACATAAAATGCCGAACGGCAGTAAAGAGAAACCGGTGTGCTTGTGTTGAAGCTCTGTCATGGAAGGATCTGTTTGGTTCATGATTGATGCTTCCTTTTAGGATGGTGCGTATTCTTCTTTTAACATGGTAAGCGTGAAAAAAAAACATTTTGTATGTCTTTGATAAGAAAAGGCGGCAAAATAAATCGGTAAGGAATGCACAAGGCTTTACAAAAGACTTGACCTTTTGTTGTCGACACCCTATTAGAAAGCACAACTTCCTAATAATGCCCGTTCAAGGTAGTGTTGTGCGTTTTTTGCGTTCATTCTGTTTTGTAGGTAGTGGGATTTAAAGAGTTTTTTAGAGTTCAAAGGTGAAGTTTATGTCTCGTGCTTGCGAATTGACAGGAAAAGCGGTTCTGTATGGTAATAATGTTAGCCATGCAAACAATAAAACCCGTCGTCGTTTCTTACCAAATCTTTGCAATGTGACGTTGATTTCGGAAGTGTTACAGCAAAATTACCGTTTGCGTGTTTCAGCAAGTGCTTTGCGTTCTGTTGAGCACCGCGGTGGCTTGGATGGTTTTTTACTCAAAGCCGATGATAAAGAATTGTCGCAACGTGCCCGTTTGTTAAAGCGCCAAATCATTAAGAAGAAAGCTGAACAAAAAACTGAACAAGCAGCGTAATTACCTTTTTTTACGACAAGGCTTAGTCATTTGTTTCCGTTCTATGAAGACAGTGTCTTTTGGTTTGCTGTTTTTTGATCGTTGTATTTGATTCCTTCCGTGTCTCAGGTTTTAAAAATGTCTTCAGCGCCCGATTTTTTATTAGCACAGCAAGAGAAAAGGTTTATTGCTTTTTCTATCTTTGCAATGTGTCTTACTGTGACTGCTTCTAATGTTTTGGTTCAGTATCCTGTCTATTGGTTTGGGTTGAATGAACTTCTGACCTATGGCGCTTTTACCTATCCCTTTGCTTTTTTAGTTAATGATTTGACCAATCGTTTTTATGGTCCATCTGCTGCACGGCGTGTGGTTTATGCTGGTTTTTTTGCTGGCTTTTTTGTTTCTTGGATCTTAGCTACGCCGCGGCTTGCAATTGCTTCCAGTTTAGCATTTTTATTTGGGCAACTCCTCGATATTGTTGTTTTTACTCCTTTGCGACGTAAAACATGGTGGAAAGCGCCGTTAGCAGCAGCGTTAGTTGGTTCAGCTTTGGATACGGTTGTGTTTTTTGCTCTTGCTTTTTCTAGTTGTTTTTCTTTTATCGATCAGATTACAGGTTATATCGATAATTCTCTCCCAGGGGCTACTATTTTGGGAGAGGTTGAGATTCCAATTTGGCTCTTACTTGCTTTTGGCGATTTTTCGGTAAAAATTGTTATGAGTCTGTTTATGTTGATTCCTTATGGAACAATCCTTAGAGCTGTAAAAATCCCTCTTTGTAAAAATCATTCAAAAGATGAATCATCTTTTATTCGTAACGCGTAACATTTATTGATCCTCTTCTTCTTGAAGGCGGGAGAGGCTGCCTTGTCTTTTGCGAGAGGTACTTTAGCAGTATATACAGTATAGATGTTTTTTATAATAACACATTAATTTGTAAATGATAGTTTATCATTTTTCAACTTGAATAAGAGTCCCGAATACAATAAGATTCTCTGATTTCAAATCTTCTCATCACAAATCAATAAAAATTGTTCACTTGTGCGTCACAAGAGATGTGTGGGTAAAAATCGTTTAAGAAAAAGCTAAGAATACTTCTCATGAATCATTTAAATGTGGAAGTTTTGGCAATATTGATAGCTGGAAAATAGAGTGACGGTATCGGTTTGTATAGATGCGTATTTCAATGTCACAATATGCTATCGTGTTGCTGATTTAAAAAGCTTTTTTACCTTTTATGCGGATGCGTTTTTTTATCGCTAAAAAGCGTTTCTAATTGTTTTGTTATAGCATTGGCGAGTTCTTCGGCATTCATGATTGTTACAGCGCGTTGATAATAGCGTGTGACGTCATGACCAATTCCAATGGCAATGAGTTCTATAGGCGAATGTGTTTGGATTTCTTGAATCACGGCGCGTAAATGCCTTTCAAGATAATTGCTGGAATTAACGGACAGTGTTGAATCGTCAACAGGAGCTCCATCAGAAATAACCATGAGAATACGACGCTGTTCGCGCCGTGATAAAAGGCGTTGATGCGCCCAAATCAATGCTTCACCATCAATATTTTCTTTCAGCAATCCCTCCTGCATCATTAAACCTAAATTACGCCGTGCACGACGCCATGGTGTATCAGCACTTTTATAGATGATATGACATAAATCATTAAGGCGCCCTGGGTTATGGGGTTTGTTTTGGTTAAGCCACTGTTCGCGCGATTTTCCCCCTTTCCAAGTTTTGGTAGTAAAGCCTAAAATTTCAGTTTTAACGCCACAACGTTCAAGAGTTTGTGCTAAAATATCCGCACAACTTGCTGCAACAGTAATTGGTCGTCCTCGCATTGAGCCTGAATTATCAATGAGGAGTGAAACAACAGTATCTCGAAATTGCGTATTACTTTCCATTTTGAAAGAAAGCGGTTGTGTGGGATCAATGATAAGGCGTGGGAGTCGTGCTGTATCGAGGTATCCTTCCTCAAGGTCAAAATTCCAATTACGATTTTGTTGTGCCATAAGGCGGCGCTGTAGGCGGTTTGCTAAGCGTCCAACGATGTTTTGGAGATGATTGATTTGTTTATCAAGATAATGGCGCAAGCGATCCAATTCGCTTTCAGAACAAAAATCTGTTGCTTCCAAAACTTCATCAAATTGACGGGTAAAAACTTTATAATTGCCAAGTCTTTCCATTTGTTCTGAATCGGCGAGAAAGCGTTTAGATTTGTTTGATTTTCCTTGCCAAGGGCTTCTTTCTTGTTCTTCCTCGACTTTATCATTGTCGTATGATTGTGTCGCTTGCGTTTTTCCTTTGTCTTGCGCATCGCTTTCTTGTTCAGTTGTTGCTTTTTCTTTGCTCTGGGCGTGTTTTTTGTTTTGGCTTTCTTCTTCTGTTTGATTTTGTGGTTCACAGCTGTTTTTTAATTTTTTATTGTTTTCACTATCAGAAGTTTCTTCTAGTTTTTCTGCCATTTTGAGTGTAACAAGCATTTGACGAACAATCTGTGCAAAAGCATGTTGATTATGAATATAATGTGTCAGTTTGTTCAGTTCTGTTGCGGCTTTTTGTTCGATTTCTTGACGCCATAACTCCAAGACAGGTCCTGCTTCTTTTGGAGGAGGACGTTTTGTTGTTTTTTCGCGTAGTAAAAGTGCAATTGCTTCTTGTATAGGCGCTTCACTTTGGCTGCTAATCTTTTGGTAATGGGCTCTTTGATATTTATCGGCGAGCATTACATCAAGATTTTGTGCAATTCCCTCCATGGCTAAAGTGCCGATTGTTTCAACACGTGTTTGTTCAAGAGCGTCAAAGATGGCGCGTGCTTCTGATTCTGGTGGTGCAAATTGTGTGTGGATGCTGTTGTCGTGCCATGCTTTGCGTAGAGCCATAGAATCACCTAATCCGCGGGTAATTTTTATATCTTTATCTGTTGCATGCTGTGGTAATTCTGGTAAGCGTGCGTTGTTTCCACTTAAGGAGGGTCTGTTATGACTAAAGGAAACTTCAAGGTTAGGCGTGCCGGCAATTGCACGAATACAGGTTGAAAGTGCTTTTTTAAAAGCCTCAGCATCAAGAGTGTTGTTGGGAGAATCGTTTGTGAGATTTTCGCTCTTGTCGCCAGTGTCGGTAGCCATGATTGACATATCCCTTAAGGCAAAACACCATGAATGAGTGATTCGGGAAGTTCTTGCCCAAAGGCACGTTGATAAAATTCTGCGACAGTAGCGCGTTCGAGTTCATCACATTTATTGAGAAAGGTTAGCTTAAAGGCAAAGCCAACATTTCGAAAAATTGTTGTATTTTCTGCCCAAGTAATGACAGTGCGTGGACTCATGACTGTTGAAAGATCTCCATTAATAAAAGATTGACGTACCATATCAGCAACATGAACCATTTGTGAAATTGTCTTTTTCCCTTCTGTTGTCTGAAAAGATTTGACTTTTGAACAAACGATATCAATCTCTTTATTATGGGGCAAATAATTGAGTATCGTCACGATAGACCAGCGGTCCATTTGCGCTTGATTAATTTGTTGTGTACCATGGTAAAGTCCTGTCGTATCACCAAGGCCAATGGTATTTGCAGTTGCAAAAAGACGAAATGCTGGATGAGGTGTGATGACACGGCTTTGATCAAGCAAGCTTAACCGTCCAGAGGCTTCAAGGACGCGTTGGATAACAAACATAACATCGGGACGGCCTGCATCATATTCATCGAAAACAAGGGCAATATTGTTTTGATAAGCCCATGGCAAAATACCTTCTTTAAATTCAGTGATTTGTAAGCCATCTTTTAAAACAATGGCATCTTTTCCTACTAGATCAATGCGGCTAACATGACTGTCGAGATTAATTCGGATACAAGGCCAGTTAAGACGTGCGGCAATTTGTTCAATATGTGTTGATTTACCTGTACCGTGATAGCCAGAAACCATAACACGGCGGTTAAATGCAAAGCCTGCTAAAATCGCTAAAGTTGTTTGTTGATCAAAAAGATAATCGGGATCTACATCGGGAACGTGGGGGCTTTTTGTGCTAAAAGCAGGCACTTTCATATCCGTATCAATATTAAACAGATCACGAGCGCAGAGCGTAATATCGGGCACATTTTCGACGGGAAGTTTTGTTTTTTTCATTGTTTTTCTGGAAGGAAGGACGCCATTTATTTTCGTTCGTTGAGAACGATACAAGAGTTAGAACACTTATGCAATGCTTTACAATGAGAGTCTTGGATAGGAAAGAAACGCTTTAGCAGATATTTTAACATGCTTCTGAAAAATAATAGACAAATTTATCATTTTGCAACTTAAACGAGAATTCCGAATACAGGAATATTCTCTCCATTTCAAATCTGTTTATGGTGAATCAATAAAAATGACTCACTTGCACGCATAAGTTGGATTGGCGTATGAACCAAGCTTTTTAAGGCAGCAGCAAATATGCCTCTCATGTATTGTCTAAATATGAGAGTAATTGCAAAGTTATCAGTTGGTAAAGAAGAATAATGATGCTGGCTTGACTCTTGCATAAGTTAAGGTGGATGTACAATGGGAACAAGATGATTCAGAAGAAAATTCCTTTGGGTGTGTGCCGCTGTTTGTTAGCACAAGCCAGCTTTCTTGAGCAAATTATAGGCGTGCAAAACATCGCGAAAACGCTCTTCTGAAGAACGATTGCCGCCGTTGGAATCAGGATGGTGCTTCTTTACCAGTTCTTTATATTTTGTTTTGATATCTTCAGCTGAAGCATTTGCTGGTAATCCCAATGTATCAAAAGCTTTGGCTTCTAAAGGTTTTAATTTTCGTGAGAAATTATTGGCTGAATGACGCCCAGTAAACAGTGTAAGTGGGTCGCGCATACGATTTTGATAGGCAGCTGTACCAGAGCGAATTTGTGCATAATTGGCTGCTGTTTTTTTCGACGTGCTATTGCTAAAATCGGTAGGCCATGTTGGACGATGTCCTGTGAGAGCATCCTTTTGGAACTTTGCAATATCTTTATCGCTAAGACCAGAGAAGTAATTAAAATTTTTATTATAGGCACGTACATGATCAATACAAAAGTATAGATATTGCCCTTCGTGATTTCGACCTGCTGGTGCTTTATGGATTCCTGTTTTTTCACAACCTTCCCATTGACACTGTTGTGCTTCTGATTCAGCTTTTTGCTTTTTATTAGAGCTGATTCGAATTGAGTCGAATAATTTAGATGTTATTGTCATATCTTTGGTTTATGCAAAATCGATTGATTTGACAAGAATTGACTTTTGAAAAATTTATTTTCACACTCATTTAATAATGAAAAAGGTGCATTACACTGTTCATTTTATGAAGGAATAAAAAATGTCTACTGCAATCCAGACAACGATTCAGATGAAGCTCCAAGACGCTTTTCATCCACAGAAACTTGAGGTAATTAACGAGAGTCATCTTCATGAGGGGCATCCTCATGATGAGCATGCTTTTGATGGTAAAGGGGAAACGCATTTTCGGGTGAAAATACTGTCTTCTTCTTTTTCTGGTATGAAGCGTGTGGAGGTACATCGAGCGATTTATCAAGTTTTACAGAAAGAATTAGCAACTTGTGTTCATGCTTTGGCACTTGAGGTTGAATCTGTTTAATTTTCCTCGTTGTTTAAAACTTTTTCAAGAGCGGGGGTGTGCTTTTCGATAAATTTCCAGCAAGTAGTCTGTATCAACATGGGTGTAGGCTTGTGTAGTCGAGAGGCAGGCATGGCCTAGAAGTTCTTGAATAGTGCGCAAATCTCCTCCCCGTGACAAAAGGTGGGTGGCAAAAGAATGACGTAATGTATGGGGGGTAGCAGTTTCTGGTAAACCAAGGTTTACACGTAAATTTCGAACGGCTCGTTGAATAATGGCTGGCTGTAAGACACCCCCTCGGGCGCCGCGGAACATTGGTTGAGTGTCCACTAAAGGATACGGGCAGCATTTGAGATAATTGTGTACAGTTTCGTAAACGACTTTAATGAGGGGGACAAGGCGTGTTTTCCCACCTTTTCCCCTTACAAATAGACTTGTTCTTTGGGGATCGGAAAATTGTTCTGGTGTGAGGCTTAAGGCTTCAGATATGCGCATTCCACAGCCGTAAAGAAGCGTTAAAACAGCAGCGTTACGGGCAGTGATCCATGGTTCATTTTCCTGTTGATTTTCTTGTTTGACTATATGGAGTGCTGACTTTATCGCTAAAGGTTTTGGTAGCGATTTTGGTTGTTTTGGAGTTCGCACAAGTTTAGCAGCAGGAACGCTAACTATTCCTTGGCGCGATAAGTAGTTAAAAAAAGAGCGTAAACCCGCCATCCCTCTGCTTAAAGAGCGGGCGCTTATATTGTGCGTGCGACGATAAGCCAAATAAGCGCGCAAGTCCATGACGCGCAAATTGGTGAGATCATTAAAGGTCGGTTGGTGCCCTAAATGTTGACAGAGAAAAGACAAAAATTGTCGTGTGTCACGCTCATAGGCTTTAGCTGTTTGTGTGGCCATGCGACGTGTTCTTATAAGACCATCTAACCAATTTTTCCTTGCCGATAAAACAGCATGGTCAGCTGGAATCAGAAAGACATTTTCATCTTTTCTACCGTCATTTTTTGCGGGCATCTCTAGTTGAGAGTCTCTTTCTTTTTAGGGGTGTCGTTTTCAGAGTCGTCACTCTTTTTTTGCAATTGTTCTTCATGATTACCGAGGTGCTTTTCACCTTTTAAAGAGAGTATTTTTAAAAGATTATGCGTTGACATAAGATGCGCAAAAATCAATCCTAAAAAGCCATTTTTATGGAGCTTGGCTAGTTGGCTTGCAGAGAGTTTATTTAGCTTTTCCTCATCAACAATCCAGAAATGTTCCAATTGTGCTGAAAGGCCTTTGTCGTTTTTCACATTGATTGATTTTTGACTGAGAAGATCCATCTCTAAAAGAGCATCAATAAATTCAGAGGTTTTTTCCATAGCGATTTTAAAGCTTTCAAGAAACTGAATACGCTCTTCCATAAAAGGTGAAATAGAACCATCGGAATTAAAAAGTTCCGTGCCTGCAACTTCATTAAACATGCCTGATTGCTGATCAAAACAAACGGAAAGCTCTTTTTCATTGCTAATTTGTGCAAGAACAAAAGGGTAGCGACGGACAAAAGCCGGAACATAAGTATTTGTTTTCCAGCTTTTATCAGAAGTAATGTAGTCATTTTCGTCGTTAGAAAGACCTACTAGTGCAGCGGATGTATAGTGTTTTTTCTTTTGTTCGTCTTCTGCACACATAAACAGAATAGGATAGTCTAGTGCTGCTTGAAAATATTCACTACTTGCTAAAGGAACCCAGTGAGTATCTTTGGCGAAAGACATATCACTTGGAGGAGCAAACTTCAGATTTTTATGAGAAATTTTGTTGATTGGGGTAATATCTTTGTAGAACAGCATGACATTTGCCATAAGACTTCTCCTTTATTAATTTATTTGTTACCAAGAAAAGTCTTTTAGGAAGATTGTCTCATATGGCAACAAGATTGAATAGAAAATTACGAGATTGAAGGTTTCATTTTCGAGAGATAACATTTTCGCATGAAGTATAATCAAAAAAAGCTTAAAAATAAAGTCTATCTTGCCATTATTGGTTCGCCCCATGGCATAAAAGGGGACATTTTGGTTAAAACTTTAAGTGATAAACCACAGCATTTAAAGGCTTATGGTACCCTTTATGATGATATGGGACACTCTTATGAAATTGTAACGCTTCGCATGCAAAAAAATAATGCTATTGTGCATTTTAAAGGGATTGAAGATCGCAATGCTGCCGAAGCTTTAAAAGGGATTCGCCTTTATGTTGTCCGCGACCAATTGGTGGATGATTTGGAAGAGGATGAATTTTATCAAGTTGATCTCATTGGGCTTCGTGTTCAGAATTGTGTTGGTCAAATATTGGGCGAGGTGAGTGGTTTTTTTAATTTTGGGGCTGGTGACTTGCTTGAAATACGTTTGAATACGGGCGAAACTGTGCTTATTCCCTTTAGCAAAGTGGCGGTGCCAGAAATTTGCATTGCTTCTGATTTTCTTATTGTTGATCCAGTGGCTGCTGGTTTAAGTGATGCAGCAGAAAAAAATTAAAGGGAAAAAGAGCTCGAACCAAACAAATGAAGGCAAAAAATGAAGGAATGCAAGAACGTGCTTTCAAGCATATGGGTTAGCAGAATCTTGAAATGTTTCTTGAATTTTTGAGCATTCTTAGCAAGACACGCTTTAAAGCAGAGTATCGGAGTGTTTTGTACAGAGTCGATGAATGATCTTGCTTTGGATAAACACTGTAGTGTTAATGAGAGAACCGGTTGGTACTGTTATAGTTTTTGCTAAAACGAAGGATGAAAGAATGAAAAAATGAAGTTTCAAGCGCGTATTTTAACGCTTTATCCTGAGATGTTTCCAGGCTTTTTGGGTTATTCTTTAGCAGGGCAAGCTTTAGAGCGAGGAATATGGTCGCTGGAGACAGTGCAGATTAGGGATTTTGCTTTGGATAAACACCATAGCGTTGATGATACACCAGCTGGTGGGGGGGCTGGTATGGTGATGCGGGCAGATGTGTTAGCCGCTGCACTTGATAGCTGCCCACATGATTCGCCAAGGTTGTTGATGAGTCCGCGTGGGCGCCCTTTTAACCAAACTTATGCACGTTCTTTGGCACGTGAATCCGGTGTAACCTTGGTTTGTGGACGTTTTGAAGGTGTAGATGAACGGGTCATAGAAGCGCGGGAATTAGAAGAAGTGTCTATTGGTGATTATATTCTTTCCGGTGGGGAAACCGCTGCATTGGTTATTTTGGATGCTATTATACGTCTTTTGCCTAGAGTTATGGGCAATGAGGCTTCTGCAAAATGTGAAAGTTTTGAAAATGGTTTGCTTGAGCACCCTCAGTACACGCGCCCTTCTCTTTTCGAAGGGCGGGGTATTCCGCCGGTATTAACATCAGGCCATCACCAAGCTATCGCGGATTGGCGTCAACAGCAAGCTGAATTGTTAACACGTCAACGTCGTCCAGATCTTTATGCTCTTTATGATAAAAATCGTCAGGAAACTTGATTCATGTTGTAAGGTAGTGTATTGCATGGCTCTCTTTTTGGAGAGTTTTTCTGTAAAGGGTTTTCTATAATTCCAAATTAAGATGAAGGAATGGTGTATTCGCTCCTGCGTAAGGCATAGCCTAAAGAACTTCTTTTCTTTGTATGAAAAAGCTTTTTGGCAAGAGTTGAGCGCTCTGACTGTTCGATAAAGAACATGAAGGATAAAAGAAATGAATATTATCGCACAGCTTGAAGCTGAACAATGTGCAAAAATTGAAGCAAAACGCCAGCTCCCAGCTTTTCAACCAGGGGATACAGTCCGCGTCATGGTACGCGTGACCGAAGGTACACGTACACGTGTTCAAGCTTATGAAGGAATTTGTATTGCACGTTCAGGTGGTGGGTTGAATGAGACCTTTACAGTGCGCAAGATTTCTTATGGTGAAGGTGTTGAACGTGTCTTTCCGATTTATTCTCCCTTGATCGAAGGTGTTGAGCTTGTGCGCCGAGGTAAAGTGCGTCGTGCAAAACTTTATTATCTTCGTGGTTTGAGAGGTAAAGCTGCACGTATCTCTGAAAAGAGAGATTACCGCAAAAAGGGTGAAAAGGTTGCTGAGAGAGCAGAAACGGCAGCTGTTAGTGCAAATGCTACAACGCAAGATGCTGAGTAAATATTGCATCTCATAGAATTTATGCAAAAACGGCTTTTATGTCTTCCATGGTTCGTGTTTGTGGTTAAAGGAATGGCTTTTCGTGCGCATAAAAACGTTGATTTTCTCCCGAGTCTTTTTGTTTTAAATTCTCTTAAATTACGGCTGAAAATCAGATCCTTGAAGGGTATATCCTTGATATTTTAAAAATGGGCATGCATGTAGTTAAAAAAATGTATGTTTGTATTTGAGAAACGACGTTAGACCTTTGACGTGAAGATAAAATTGTATTAGATTGAAGCGAGCTTTGTGGCTTGCGTCTGTAGAACAATCGGTTTTTTATATGCGTGACCTTTAATCCGTTATTTGAGATAACCGACCTGCAATGTTGGCATTTTAAGATGCTAAATAAGTGAAAGTGATAATGCACTGGATCGTTTTGTGCGAATTTTATCGCTCATGATGTGGTTGCAGTAAAGCTAGGTCAGGATATTTTATGACAGAGACAATTAGGATGAAAGAGCGCCCTCGTTCTCCTCATGTGAGTATTTATCGTTGGACTATTACGATGGCAATGTCGATTGCGCATCGTATCACCGGTATGGCTCTTTATTTCGGAATAGTCTTTCTTGCTCTTTGGTTAGTTTCAGTCAGCTGTGGGGCTGAGATGTTCAGAACAATTCATAAGATTTATAGTTCTTGGCCTGGGCTTTGTATTTTGTTTCTTTATACTCTTGCGGGGGTTCATCACATGGTTGGTGGTATTCGTCACATTGTTTGGGACCTAAAACCTTGCCTTTTGGCTAAAGAAAAGGCAACAGTAACTGCTTGGGCGACAGTGTTTATTTCTCTTATTGTTACTTTTGTGATTTGGATTATTGGATATAGCATTGTCTAGTTGGGGGAAAGAGATATGAAAAAAGACTTTCGAACAGAACTTGGGAAAGTCCGTGGACGTGGAAGTGCGCATGAAGGAACAGAGCATTTTTGGCTACAGCGTCTAACAGGTTTTATAAATCTGCCGCTTTTAATATTTTTCATTGTTCTTATTCTCTCACTTGTTGGAAAGGACTATAGCATTGTGCGTGCACGACTTGCGCATCCTGTTGTTACTGTTTTAATGGGATTAATGACTCTTTCGGTTCTTTATCATATGAAGCTTGGAATGCAGGTTGTTATTGAAGATTATATTCCGCGTGAGGGCCTAAAAATATTCTTCTTGGTATTAAATATTTTGTTTTGTTTTGCTCTAGGTGGTGTCATCATTTTTGCTCTCTTAAAGATTGCATTGGGAGGTTAAACGATATGGTGAGCAAAGTATCATCTCTGGGGGTTAGAGCAGGTAATGCTCCTTATCACACTGTGGATCATAAATTTGATGTCGTCGTCGTTGGTGCGGGTGGTGCAGGTTTACGTGCAACGCTTGGAATGGCGGAACAAGGTTTGAAAACAGCCTGTATCACAAAGGTTTTCCCAACTCGGTCGCACACGGTTGCAGCACAGGGTGGTATCGCAGCGTCACTTTCGAATATGGGGCCTGACAATTGGCAATGGCATTTGTACGATACGGTGAAGGGGTCTGATTGGCTGGGTGATACCGATGCAATGGAATATTTGGTGCGTAATGCACCTGCCGCTGTATACGAATTAGAACATTATGGAGTGCCTTTTTCTCGTACGCAAGAAGGTAAAATTTATCAACGACCTTTTGGGGGACATACGACAGAGTTTGGAGAAGGGCCGCCAGTTCAGCGCACTTGCGCAGCAGCTGATCGTACGGGGCATGCAATTTTGCATACACTTTATGGGCAGAGTTTAAAGCATAATGCGCAGTTTTTTATTGAATATTTTGCTCTTGATTTGATTATGACAAATGGTGTTTGTACAGGTGTTGTGGCGTGGAATCTTGATGATGGTACAATACACCGTTTTTCTGCTAAAATGGTTGTTCTCGCAACGGGTGGCTATGGGCGTGCTTATTTTTCGGCAACATCAGCACATACTTGTACGGGTGACGGTGGTGGAATGATCGCGCGTGCTGGGCTGCCACTCCAAGATATGGAATTTGTTCAATTCCATCCTACAGGTATTTATGGTTCTGGTTGCTTAATCACAGAAGGGGCGCGTGGTGAAGGTGGCTATTTGGTCAATTCTGAAGGTGAACGCTTTATGGAGCGCTATGCGCCTTCCTTTAAAGATTTGGCTTCACGTGATCTTGTTTCGCGTTGTATAACGCTTGAAATCCGTGAAGGACGTGGTGTTGGTCCGAAGAAGGATCATATTCATTTAGTTCTTAACCATATTGATCCTGCTATATTGCATGAGCGTTTGCCGGGGATTTCTGAATCAGCACGGATTTTTGCAGGTGTTGATGTAACAAAGGAACCTATCCCCATTCTTCCAACAGTCCATTATAATATGGGTGGTATTCCCACCAATTACTATGGGGAAGTTCTCAATCCAACGGCAGATTCACCTGATCGTGTTCAACCAGGTTTGATGGCAGTGGGAGAAGCTGGGTGTGCTTCTGTCCATGGAGCCAATCGTTTGGGTTCAAATTCATTGATTGATCTTGTTGTGTTTGGGCGTGCAGCTGCGATTCGTGCTGGTGAAGTGATTGACCGCGATGCAGAAATTCCACCTCTCAATGAATCAGCCGTTGACGAAATTATGGCGCGGTTTGATCGTTTACGCTTTGCTCAAGGGGGGACACCAACCGCCGTGTTGCGTGAAAAAATGCAACGCACTATGCAGGAAGATGCTGCTGTATTCCGTACAGCAGATTCTTTGCAACAGGGATGTCAGCGTATAAGCCAAATTTGGGGTGAACTGTCTGATCTCAAAGTGACAGATCGCTCACTGATATGGAATTCTGATTTGGTTGAAACATTAGAACTTGAAAATCTCATGGCCAATGCAATAACAACTGTTTATTCAGCAGAAGCACGTCTAGAAAGTCGGGGAGCGCATGCACGTGAAGATTATCCAGAGCGTGACGACAAAAATTGGCGTAAACATACACTTTCACATTTATCAAAAGAAGGAAAGGTAACGTTGTCGTATCGTCCTGTCCATGTGGAGCCGTTAACATCTGAAGTAGATGGCGGTATTGATTTAAAGCGTATTGCGCCTAAAAAACGCGTTTACTAAGGGGAGAATAAATTATGGTACAAATTAAGCTTCCCAAAAACTCACAAGTGAAAGCTGGAAAGGTTTGGCCTAAGCCTGAAGGTGCTACACAACTGACAGAATTTCATGTTTACCGTTGGTCACCAGATGATGAGGAAAATCCTCATCTTGATACCTATTATGTAGATCGTTCAGCTTGCGGTCCAATGATTCTTGATGGGCTTTTGTTTATTAAGAATCATATTGATCCAACTTTGACTCTTCGTCGATCGTGCCGTGAAGGTATTTGTGGTTCCTGTGCAATGAATATTGATGGGACAAATACGTTGGCTTGCACTAAAGGTATGGATGATGTGGCGCATCCTATTAAAGTGTACCCACTGCCTTCCATGCCGGTTGTCAAAGATTTGGTTCCTGATTTGAAGCGTTTTTATGCGCAGCACCGTGTGATTGAGCCTTGGTTGCAAACTGTTTCACCGGAGCCAGCAAAAGAATGGTTACAAAGTCACTCCGATCGCCAAAAAATTGATGGCCTTTATGAGTGTATTTTGTGCGCTTGTTGTCAGACATCATGTCCTAGCTATTGGTGGAATGGTGATCGTTATTTGGGACCAGCTATTTTGCTCCAAGCGTATCGCTGGATTGCTGATTCGCGTGATGAGATGTGCGGAGAACGTCTTGACAATCTGGAAGATCCTTTTCGGCTTTATCGGTGCCATACGATTATGAATTGTACGCAAACTTGTCCAAAGGGGTTAAATCCAGCTAAGGCAATTGCTGAGATTAAAAAACTTATGGTTGAACGCCGCCTTTAAAAATTTAACAGTTATCAGGAGAACCTGAGAGGAGAGGTGGTGTGTACGGTCTTTATGTCTTTGAAGTGATACACGTGACTTAATCTGTAAAAGCTTATTGACTTTTATATGAGAATTAAGAAAACGGTGTTTATCGCTTTTAAAAAAGGAATATCTGTCCTTTTAAGCAAAAAAGATGCTTCACTGAGAAAATATATCTTGAATATAGAATAACAAGTCATAAGAAAGTGACGCGGCTTGAGCAGTTGTGGTTTTCACAGAAATTAATGTTTAATCCTGATGAAGTTTTATGGGTGGCTAATTTTACATTCTTTCACGTTTCTTCGTAGAAGATAAAAATGTCTGCTGTAGTTTAGGCTCTCAGTTTGTCATCGCACTTTATTGTTATTGGTATGCAAGTATAAGAGAGTTATTTGAATAACGAAAATGCCTTCTCATCTTATTTTTTTTACAATATTTAGGTAGGAAAGTATAGGTTGGGATTTTCAGAGAAAAAGCTTATATGAATCGTTCCTGTGGTTAAAAAGTGATTGCAATACTGCAAAATTATGCTCAAAAGGGAGCCAAAAATAGGGTAAATTGGCATCAAAAGATAGTAAAATTGGTTTCAAGATATTTTCAGATGCAAGTCTGGTTTGTTATAAAAAATAGAGTATGGCGAAAGAAGATTTTAATGGCAATTACCCGTAACTACGCGGTGATGAGGCCAATATATTACGTCATCCATTAGCAAATTGGAATGTAAGTTATTTCCGTAGATTTTGTAAGGAAGTGGTTTCAGTAAAAGACGTCTGTGTTGATGATGAGAAGGTCGTTAGAATTTTGGAGCGATAAGCTATCGTCTTTATGACGACAATCATTTGTAGTTTTCTAGCGTAAATATTTCATAGAAGTTACGTTGATATGTAAATCGAGAGCTCTCTCTTTTGTTGAAAGATTTTTTGTGTAGTGATTTTTCTTTGGGGTTGTATCATCAATTTTTGCCTCCTTTGTTATAAGAGTATAAAAGGCTCACTAGAAAAGTAAGTGGGGATGAAAGTTTATTTAAAAAGATTAATAAATAACTACAACAATTTATTGCAGCTGTTGTGGGGCGTATGATACTGAAGGGTTTTCTTAAACTATCTTTGATTTAGAAAAAATGGGATCATAAAAAACCTCAGAAAGTTTCCGATTCTTAAAAAATAATACTACATCTACTGTAGTGTAAAGCACTATCTTTATCATTTCTAGATCGAGTTGACGACCAACTTCTGATCTTTTAATCAATGTGGCACACCGTTCGAATGTTTGTAAAGCATTATTGGCATGTGTTGTTGTAATTGATCCTGGATGCCCAGTGTTCAAGGAGTTGAGATATTCCCACGCTTCGTTGCCCCGCAGTTCCGCAAGAAAAATACGGTCAGGCGATTGACGCAGACACGCATCTAGACACTCATCAGCTGAAACACGGCCCACATCGTTACCATAAAGCATATGTATATGGTTTGGATGATTGGGTAAAAAAAGCTCATGAACATCTTCAATCGTGATAATGCGCTCTTCTATAGGTACTTTTTCAATTAAAGAACGAGCAAATGTCGTTTTACCCGACCCTGTTTTGCCTGCGATAATAATATTACGTTTGTGAAGTACGCATTCTTCTAAAAACGCAAGAATTTTTCTATCACGTTTAAGATGCAAGAGTTGCACTTCAAATGGCTCTAACCGTGTGAAATCTTGCTTCAATAACAAGTTATTTGCTTCTTTTTCTGAAGGCTTATTAAAGCTTACATCGGTAAAAGCATCAAATGCACCTTCTTCGTTGAGTTCCTCTAGCGTTTTAACCGTGAGGGAATGCTTACGAATCACAAAAGAGAGTGTACCATCGATAACAGCTGGTGTTTGTACAATTGTACCGCGCTGCCCTCCGGGTAAGCGCACATAACTAATACTCCTAGGAGCCATACCGTTATAAACGATAATGGCCGTAATAAGCGTCTGCAAAAAAGCAGTCGTTAGTTCTGGTACACTATGTACTTGCCAACCCTCAAAGCTTTTTGTCCACACTTCGCAAGGGCGGCAGATTGATAATTCAGTAATTTTCGGATCTTCTAAGAAGTGATCAAGCGGTTGTAAAAGCTGTGCAACTGCTTGATCTTTCTGTATTTTGTTAACGTGTAACGAGGCTGTAGACATTACTAAAATCCAGATCACGAGCAACAAAAATATTCACTCTCTCGCCTTGGTTTTTGTAGAGTGTTGGGACAATGTTGATTGAATTTTGAAGGACGTCAGTCACTACCGATTCAGCATTCTGCACACTCTGAGATTGTGTTTTTTCCTTACTTCCTCGCCCAATTTTATCTTTTACCCATTCTCCTAAATCACCGATTATGCTTACCATAATTGCGCCACCGAACCGTTGCCAAAAATGTGTATCGATCCAACCACCGATGCCAGCTTCTCCAAGAGGGCCAGTACCGGGTGAGTCAAGATTGACAATAACACCAGAAGGCGTTTCAATGCGCGACCATTGCACGAAGACACGCGTTTGCCCTTGTTGTATGCCGCTTTGGTAAAAACCAACAACTTTAGAACCGCGATCTAACAGAACAACCCGACCGCTTGTGGAATAAACATCACGTGTTAAATGACAGGTTGTCATTCCTGGTTGTGATGTAATGATTTTCGTTTCCAGTGTGCAATCTATCTGTGTCCCCTGTGTAATTAGGAGATCACGATTACGAAGTTGAACTGCGTGTGATTGATCTAAACGCACGGGTTGTAAGTTATTGAATAACAAGCTATTATTTCTATCACCGTCAGATGTATCATTTTTCGAATACTCTGCAGTGCCCTCACTCCCACCGTTATTAAGACTAGAACTTAACATACGTTTGCGCGCTAATTCTTCAGAATCTTTAATTAAATGTGGTGGAATTGTTGTTTGAAGAAGTTTAGCCCAAGCCGCTGGAATATCCTGTGTTGAGTCCTCCGTTTGTGTTGGTTTTTCGATTTCCTCTACAACCTGCGGCTCTTCTATAACGCGAGGAGTATAGTGTGGTATAATTTGTTGCACTGTCTGTTGAGGTTTTTCTTCCTCTACTTCTACAGTATTACGCATTTTTAAAGCTTTCCAGGTTAGAGCAATTGGTATAATGATTATGACAACAAACCCTACCATCAACAATATACGCGCACCAGGAATCGTTGGACGGCGCTCTAAACCTAGCTCGGAGCTACCATACGCACCATCAATTTGCTCCTGCTCTATGTAGCCCAGTTCCGCACCTTTATTGATATCATCCCCTTTCTTATCGTCGAACATTATTTCTCTCCTTTATTGATGCGATGAACCACCGAAGATATTGTTCCAGTTGTATTTGGTATACCATTAGGGTCATAGGCTTCATTAAAAACAGCTAAAGCACGCTTGCCAAGCCGTATGAGCCACTTGGGATTGACCTTATGAACGGCGATAATATCATTGGAAGCACCTACAACAGTGCGCGGTATTAAGCTTTCATTGCCTTCAGCATCCACTACGTAAATTGATGGCATATCCATGTTAGCAGAAAATTTAAAATAGGTAATACGTCCATTGTCCCAAACATTTATTGGAGCAATATCTTGATTGCCGCTCATGGTATAGCTGAGGTTATAACCTTTCACGCCTTTATGAAAACCACGCTCAATGGCAAGCTGCTGGTCGGCAATCTGTTGGTCATTTCCTTCTTGTTTTTGTGTATTGGCGTCAGGATAATGGAAGGCTAATTCATAGGTGGAACCAGCACGATCATTCCGAAATTGTAGCCGGAACTTATAGCTGCGCTTGTCAGTTACAACGATAAGATTTGTATTGGCAAGCTCTGCTTTTGGCTTAATAAAGATATGCCGTCCCTTGTGTGCAAAGGCATAAGCATCCGAATCACCAAAGGCATGAGTGATATATTGTTCACCTTCTTCAAGGATGATATGTGTGGCTACGCCAAGAACAGTTTCAATTTGAACGACATCAGCTGCGTTATACATTACATAGCGAATGCGATGATCATATTGTGAACTAGATGGAGTTTTAAGTGCTTGCACGGGTACCGTATAAAGAAAGGAAAAAAACGACAATAGAACAATAAACGCAAGTTTTTTCATAATAATCAATTCCTTAATTATTTAACAGTATTTCCGGATCAGCACGGTAACTTGTCACTTGGAAACCAAGGGGGTTAAGTAATCGATCAGATGATTTCATCGGTGTCCCAACATAGGTGTAGCCAATTGTTGCGATTTGGTGTTGTTTTGGTCCAACGATACCATTACTTTCATGTTGTTGTGTTGTAAAACGTACAGTTGCTTGACCACGTCCATTAGGCTGGATCGATCGTACTTTAACCGTGATGCGTGCTTTATTGGAAAGCACTTGGTCACGTGCATTTTCACCCTCATAGATTTGATAAAATTCTTGTTGAACAGCTGGTGCACTTAAAAGCGCCGTAGTATCATAGCTCAGCTGAATGGTATCATAGTCGTAAGTTTCGCGGTTGAGCACATATTGGTTGAGCCAGTACCTATCTACAACTTCACCATAACTGGTTTCATGTTCGCGTATTACAGAAATTACATCGACCGCGCCAGTTGTATTATCAACGCGTAGCACCAAGGGCGTTGGAGCTGGTTGGGAGAAACCGACAACTCCACACATCATACCGAACAACCCAAAAATGCCAACAACACCTGCTACCCGCCATGCAGTCCTACGTGATTTTATAAATTCACTTATGAGTTCACGTTCCAAACCTCGACTTTCTTCATAATAACTATTAAGTCGTTCTGCTTTTACTGGTTTAGCTTGTTTTTTTCTCATATTGCTCCTCGCTGAATTTCGGCAGGGACTGTTTTATTAATAGGCACGCGGTTCCAGCCACTTGGTTGCTTTAGCTTTGGTGCTAATGCACAAGCCGATAAAAGACCGGCAATCAAAATTGTAAAAGTGGTCTTTCTCATTTTAACACTCATTTTTTATAACCGTAATGTATTCTCATAACACTTTTCTATCATTATTTCAATTTTGATTATAAAATAAAAGCATATAGTTTGCATTTGTTTCTTTTTTTTAATTTTATTATTTTATTCACGGTGATACCCAATTGTAGTGTAGATACTCTCCACTACGTGACAGAGGTATTTTGATTATTTAGTCATACGGCCTTTGCGAGAAATATTTCCCCCTACAGCATTTAATTTCCAGAGATGTCCAAAGGAAATGCCTTTTGCCAAAGCACTGGCAATACTTGATAGTTTAAATAACAGTACAATAGAGAGAATGGACAAGATGAGAGCACCACCAAGCGCATAACCCACATTTTGTTTTCCATCAAATTGCAGATCAGACATATAATTTGCAAAGATGTTCATCATCAGACTGAATATACTGGCTATGAACACAATAAAAATTGTATAGCTGAGGATTTGCGCTACCCATTGTTCGAAAAAGCGATGGGTTGGTTGCCAGAGCAAAGCAATGATAAAAAATGGTCCAAGCCCGACAAGAAGCATGAGTGAGCCCTTTGCCAGCAAGATGAATGCACCACCGATTGCCACGAGAAAACTTGTTGCGAGCAAGATGAGGATACCGAAGAGACCGTAAAGAAGCCCATCAGCATCTAAAAAAGCAGCTTCTTCAAAAGCTTCGTTTGCATGTTTGAATCCTTCTTGTGCAACATCATCAATAAAACTGGCGAATTGGTTGCTGCTTTTGTTTTGTGGGTTTTTTATGAGTGTCTCTATAAGTTGGTTAGGCATTTCGGTTATCAAATTTGCAATTTCATTTTGATAAAGCCCTACAGTGAGTGCTGTTGAAGTAATAATGCTTACACGCAGGCAACGGCTCAGGAATGTAGAGACTGGCATATCTATTGCACCGCGGATAACGAGCCATCCATACACGATAAAGGCGATGGTGAGGCCGACTGATACGATAGGTGTAATGGCAACAATTGCTTTTGAGGAAGTGTCTATGACATATGTTTCTGTCGCTGTATCAATTGCAGTGAACAGTTGCGTGAACATTTTGAAGTCCATGGCATTCCTCTTTAGTGAATTTTCAGTTTTTTATTATCTTTGGGACATAGATGCGTGGTATGTGCTTTATGGTGCATTTATGCGCTCTGCTATAAGCACTTTTCATCGGAACCGTTTGGGAGTGGATCAAATTTTCCGTGTATTCCTTCCAATTTTTAGAATTGTTCTCAACACTATGCATTGATTTTTTCCCACAAGTGAAGGGAGAAAAGATCTATGGCACGAGAGAAGATCATTATAAAAACTCATCGAATAGGTCGTATAATTGGCATTTGTTTATTTTGACTATTAAGAATTCCTATATTCCGTTCGCGTTTTAATTGACTGATAAGTGCTTGTTCAGCATTGCGCAAATGTGCAATCGTTTGTAACTTTGCGGTTTCATTTTGAATCATGGCTAGCATGGCCTTAATACGCGCTTGTAATTCGGCAATGCTTTTTAGATCTTTCGTTTCATCGACGTCCATCAATAATTGTGTGATTTGACTAAGGCGATTCTCTGTTTCTTGAAAAGCCTGCAGACTTACAGCTTTATCAATGACTGCTGCATATTGGCTGCGGTGGTTAATAGAATCACGTGATTGAGGGCGAAAATAATTTTCTTCTGTGATGATCTTATCGACCAATGTAGGAATTTGCGTGGCAACATACGACTTTTTAGTCTTATCGTAAATGAATTGCGGTCCCAACAAAAACCAACTGCTATCTTTTTTGGGTACCGCGGTGACTGTTCGAGAGCCCGTTATAGAATCATATATTTTTTGCCCGAAATTTTCATCCTGCGTATCAGATTTTTGTTTGGATATTGTTGGCTGAATATTATTCCGATTTTCGGAGCCATATCCTGTATTTCCTTGTTCTAATCCTTCTCCAAGTCTAGCCAATATTGCCTTCCTAAACTCATCCGTATCTAAATCTTGAAATGCGTTACGGAATTCTTGAGTACGCAATAAATTTTCTATTTGATCATATGTTACTTCATGCAATCGACCTGAATGGTATTTTTGCCGTATTGAATCTATTAAATTTTTCCGTTCTTGACTCGAATCTGCCAACGCCATACATGACGTTCCAAGAACCACACTCAATACTGCTGTAACAATCAGCTTTTTCATATTCAGTTCCTTTTAATTTGCATATATTGCAGAAGGATTGATAATCATTATTGCTTAGTTACCGATGACCTTAAAATTCACTTATGAGTTCACGTTCCAAACCTCGACTTTCTTCATAATAACTATTAAGTCGTTCTGCTTTTACTGGTTTAGCTTGTTTTTTTCTCATATTGCTCCTCGCTGAATTTCGGCAGGGACTGTTTTATTAATAGGCACGCGGTTCCAGCCACTTGGTTGCTTTAGCTTTGGTGCTAATGCACAAGCCGATAAAAGACCGGCAATCAAAATTGTAAAAGTGGTCTTTCTCATTTTAACACTCATTTTTTATAACCGTAATG
The DNA here is from genome assembly GCF_902825155.1 of Bartonella taylorii 8TBB. Classification (GTDB taxonomy): domain Bacteria; phylum Pseudomonadota; class Alphaproteobacteria; order Rhizobiales; family Rhizobiaceae; genus Bartonella; species Bartonella taylorii_A. The sequence goes on along the minus strand of NZ_CADEAG010000001.1, from coordinate 208,564 downwards.
TATTCTCATAACACTTTTCTATCATTATTTCAATTTTGATTATAAAATAAAAGCATATAGTTTGCATTTGTTTCTTTTTTTTAATTTTATTATTTTATTCACGGTGATACCCAATTGTAGTGTAGATACTCTCCACTACGTGACAGAGGTATTTTGATTATTTAGTCATACGGCCTTTGCGAGAAATATTTCCCCCTACAGCATTTAATTTCCAGAGATGTCCAAAGGAAATGCCTTTTGCCAAAGCACTGGCAATACTTGATAGTTTAAATAACAGTACAATAGAGAGAATGGACAAGATGAGAGCACCACCAAGCGCATAACCCACATTTTGTTTTCCATCAAATTGCAGATCAGACATATAATTTGCAAAGATGTTCATCATCAGACTGAATATACTGGCTATGAACACAATAAAAATTGTATAGCTGAGGATTTGCGCTACCCATTGTTCGAAAAAGCGATGGGTTGGTTGCCAGAGCAAAGCAATGATAAAAAATGGTCCAAGCCCGACAAGAAGCATGAGTGAGCCCTTTGCCAGCAAGATGAATGCACCACCGATTGCCACGAGAAAACTTGTTGCGAGCAAGATGAGGATACCGAAGAGACCGTAAAGAAGCCCATCAGCATCTAAAAAAGCAGCTTCTTCAAAAGCTTCGTTTGCATGTTTGAATCCTTCTTGTGCAACATCATCAATAAAACTGGCGAATTGGTTGCTGCTTTTGTTTTGTGGGTTTTTTATGAGTGTCTCTATAAGTTGGTTAGGCATTTCGGTTATCAAATTTGCAATTTCATTTTGATAAAGCCCTACAGTGAGTGCTGTTGAAGTAATAATGCTTACACGCAGGCAACGGCTCAGGAATGTAGAGACTGGCATATCTATTGCACCGCGGATAACGAGCCATCCATACACGATAAAGGCGATGGTGAGGCCGACTGATACGATAGGTGTAATGGCAACAATTGCTTTTGAGGAAGTGTCTATGACATATGTTTCTGTCGCTGTATCAATTGCAGTGAACAGTTGCGTGAACATTTTGAAGTCCATGGCATTCCTCTTTAGTGAATTTTCAGTTTTTTATTATCTTTGGGACATAGATGCGTGGTATGTGCTTTATGGTGCATTTATGCGCTCTGCTATAAGCACTTTTCATCGGAACCGTTTGGGAGTGGATCAAATTTTCCGTGTATTCCTTCCAATTTTTAGAATTGTTCTCAACACTATGCATTGATTTTTTCCCACAAGTGAAGGGAGAAAAGATCTATGGCACGAGAGAAGATCATTATAAAAACTCATCGAATAGGTCGTATAATTGGCATTTGTTTATTTTGACTATTAAGAATTTTTAGATTTCGTTTGTGCTTTTGCTGTTTGATAAGTTCTTGTTCAGTGTTGCGTAAATGTGCAACCATTTGCAATTTTACAGCTTCATTTTGGATCATAGCTAACATGCTTTTTATACGAACATGCAGATCGGCAATGCTTTTTAGATCTTTTGTTTCATCAATTTTATTTAATAATACTAAAATATGATTTAAACGAGCGTCTGTGTTCTCAAAAGCTTCCTCACTTATATTTTTGTCTATAACTGTTGTATATAAGATGCGCTTTTCGATAGATTTACGCATGTCACTGGCAGACCCAATAAGATCTTCTTTTCGCTGCATGTCTGTGAGTGATGCCACTATTCCTGAACGTTTTTCTTTATTATAGATTGATTTTGGATCTTTGAGAAAAAAACTAGAATAATCCGCTTGTCCAGTACCGGAATTCCGACTTCCTGTTATAGATTTATAGGTTTCTTCCGCTTTCTCGAGTTGCTTTTTATTCATTTCAAGTTGTTGTTTCATCAAATTGATCATATCTACATAATGCTGTGGGACAGAAGGTTTTTTAGGCGATGGTTTTTTAGATGATCCAAAAATATTGGGCCACCCTGTTGGAACTGTAGCACTTAAATCTGCAGCTCCTGCCCCCCATGTAAAAGCTACTGCTGCCCTTAGAGTTCCTAAAGTTACTACTAGTACTACTGCAATAATTACCTTTTTCATATTTCCCTCCTATCAGCTTTTACATGTTGCAAAAAAATTGGTAACCATACTGCGGGATCACTGCCTACCTCAGCGATAATGCTTTCGGCCAATTCTGCGTTATCAGGTGTACCTGATAACACCAAGATTTCATCACTAAAATCGTGTTCGATAGTTTCTCCATTTACCGTTATATGGAATTTTCCAAGATTAAGTTCTGCGAGTGCAGATTGATCACCCTGTTTGATGAGAAACTGACGACTAAATTCACCAAGTCCTTTAATCAATTCAAACTCAGTATCTGTTAGCTTAAAACCTTCTGTATAATCTTCGTAATTTGCTTTAGGATTTGCTAGAAAAATATAGGTTGCACACTGCTGAATGAGGGTTTTGGCGATATTGCTTTCTAAAGCGTCACTGGGTTCTTGCGTAGCGTAAACAAAAATACCATTTTGTTTACGGATGGTCTTTTGTTTATTCTTTGCTAAATCTTCAAAGTACGGGTCTTGTAAAGGTTTCCAAAACTCATCAAAAATATACATAAATCGCTGTCCGCTAATCATTCCTTCCGTGCGGTACAGCAAATACATCATAACAGGTGTACGAGCTTCTGGGTTATCTAGGAATTCGGTAATATCAAAGCCGTAAATTTGATGTGTAGAGAGATCAAGTGCATCATTGGGATTATCAAATAACCATCCATAATCACCTCCTTCACACCATTTTATCAAACGAGCGTGAACAGAAGGGTGTGCATTATGGTCACCTAAATGCGGATTTGGCAAAAATTGCACCAAAAAAGACAAGCGACGCAATGATTTGTCAATATTGCTACTCATGACAGACATGACAGCTTGATTAATTTCCTCTTCGTCGTGGTGTGTAACTTTACCACCAGATTCTGCCAATTTTTTAACAAATTGTTTTAGAAAAATCAGGTTATCTTGTGTAGGGGGAAGTTGAAATGGGTTGAAACCACTTGGTCTACCAGCTTTAAATGATAGGTATTGACCACCCATCGCTCGAATGACAATTTCCATACCACGATCTTTATCAAAAACAACAGTTGTCGGCTTGAATTTTTGCGCTTGTGCTAATAAAAATCCAAGCAGCACAGTTTTACCGGAACCAGATTGCCCGATGAGTGCAGTATTTCCAAGTAAGCGCTTATCTGTTGCATCTTCTTCAAGTTTAGAGGCATGGAAATTGAAATAAAGCGGCGTTTTACTTGTTGTTTTAAGAATTGTAACGGCCGGTCCCCAAGGGTTTCCACTCGGCTTGCCTGACATAAAATTATGAAAGGATGAAAATGACAAAAAGTTCAATGACGTGATTGGTGCGGGGCGTGGTCGCCATTTCCAATTTCCAGGAAGTTGTGCCCAATAACCAGCTTCTATAGCCAAATCTACGGGTTTTGGTAACACGGCAACATCCAGAAGTGCTGCACTTGCTTTTGCCATATGGTCACGAACTTGTTGAATTGTATCACCATAGATGGTTAGTGTACAATGATGCTCACCCATGACAAAGTGTCCACTTACGAGCTGATTTAGTGCTTCGTCAATTTGCTCAATTTGACTGGTGGCCACATCGCGGGTATCGATAAGATTGCGCTGATGTCTCTGCAAATAATCTTTAGCCGCATGTCGCGAGAGCACTGAAAAACTCTGTGTCAAGACGAACTCAAAATCACTTTCCAGCAAAACATTGAACTGACCTGGTTTTGTTACCACGTCGTATTCTTTAATTTCTATCATTCCGAATCGACGCATTCCACTAATTGTACGAAGTTCACCGAATGCTCCCCACTTTGAAAAAAAAGGCCGATTAATAGACATATAATCAGCAAAACGGTCATGACAGACTGGCATAGGATGGTATTCGCTATTGACAAGCATGCCAAGAAATTCAAGTGCAGAAGAATAAACATAACCATTTTTTTCATAAGTGCTAAGAAGCTCTGCACCATAATGTTTTAACGATTGACCTAAAGTACGATTAATATCATTGAGCGCTTTGATACATGATTCTTGCCGCATCTTTTTCTGCTCGAGCGTTTCACGTTCATGTTTAGAAAAGAATGACATAACCTTATCAGCCACCGGCTGGAAAACGATAGTCAAATAGAGGTCATTAACCATCAGATTATAACCAGTAAAGCTTTGCCGGTACTTCTCATCAAGCTGGTGGCAAAACATTTTATCAAATGTTGAAGCAGGATATTCATAAACACGACGGCGCACAACATGTGTCCACAATGACAAGTTGGCCGATGCAATACCACGGAGAGTGTTGTTTAGCTCCTTAGTCCATCGAAAAATATCCTCTTCTGAAGCACTTTGATGTGAACGCCCATCAATTTTCCAAACCGACAAATACTCTGCATTTTTGGTAGAGATAATCGTATCTGTAATATGGTGTGAATAAGGTATGAACAGGCTTACTGGCGTCTCTGACACAAGACGCTTGTTGCTTTCAACAGCCGTCATGCTTACCTCCTTTTACGGTAGTTAGAGGGACTGTAACTTGATGCACCCCAAAAGCTCTTGTTGCGGTTGCGGAATTTGCTATCGATCCACAACCACCAAATCCGAAATGCCTTATCATCATTCTTGGTAATTTGTGCCATAATGAACCATAATGGTAATGCAATAATCCATAAAAAAATACTTACCGTCATGGCAATGGCAGCTATACTTACAACCATAGTTATGAGCGGCATCATTGGTACACCCCAAACTGTTGGAACGCGAGTGGCTCCTTTAAATAAGGGGAATGTTTTATGTTTTTGCGGTTTCATCAGGAACTCCAATTAAATGATATAAAACAATATCCTGCTAAGATAAAATGCTGCACTCGCTATGATAATACTGAACGCCCATCGTAAGAATGTAGCTTTTGTGATGAGGCGAAATGCATAAATGAGCAATAGAAATAAAAGCATAACAGCACCAGCAATAGGAATAATAATACTAAGCTCATACTGCAGAACTATGAGCATATCCAACTTACTCATTTTTTCTTGGGCACATGTCGGCTGAATCGTTAAAAATACAGTTAGAGCCGCTAAAACAGTACTCACTTTTCTGCTAATTTTTGTTTGAAGAGTATTGGCGTATTTCATACTTTTATTCTCATCATGGTTGAAGTTGTCATAAAAGACGTTCATTCATTCACAGCATAAACGAAAATCACCACTGCTATATCTACAATAGGATGTATAAAAGACGTTTAAAACATTTTGTATTATCCGTGCTTTGCAATAAGTAACAATTAGAATTAAACAACATGCCGTTAGAATGAAATGCAGAATCTGTGACGACAACACAGGCTGCTCATCGTATCATATCTCCTTTGATGTAGCGGTCTGCGTAACCAATCGCCGAAGCACAAAATATTACAACAGCAGCAAGGGGGATGATTATAGAAATTTCTATTTTCAGAGCATCTAAAGGTTTTTTAGCATTTTTTAGGATTTTTGAAGCATATAAAGGACTCATCATAGAAAACACAACAACAACTGCAAAAATTATATTACCTCTGTTGTCATTTTTTGATTGGAAATTATTTAATCGTTCCATATTGCTCAACCTCATGAAATTTAGTTGGCATAAACAGTTTTTTGCAGAACAAGAAACGCTTCCATCGATAAGCATAAAATTAATAGAATAAAAGCTTCTCTTGATATAAAAAAACACTTTATGTTAAACAATTCTACATATCACTCTTAGTTACCTTTAAACAACAAACTGGCAATTTCAACTGCAGATCCCGCAATAACAACACCAATCGCCCACCGTACAAACGTATCTTTTTCGATATAACGCCCTGCGTAGCCAATTGCTAAGCACAAAAGTATTACAGCAGCGGCAATAGGGATAATTGTAATTAATTGGTCCTTAAAAGTCTCTAAAACCTTTTTTGTATTTCCCAAACCATTTACTTGAGCATACACAGGAGATGATAAAAACACAGCTGTCATTGCGGCAATTGTGATGATTGTATTATTAACTACCACCTGAAGAATATTTATTTTTTTCATATTGTTTCCCTAATCCATATTACAATTGATACGAAGAGTTTCTCTTTTTGCTATAAATAAAATCCTTATCGATATATACAGATCTCTATAAAATTATTGAAACTCAGAAATCCTCTTAAATAAGAAAGAATATATCACGATCTATACTCATGGTTTGAACAAGACGTTGGCAATTTCGACTGCGGATCCCGCAATGACAACGCCAATCGCCCACCGTACAAACGTATCTTTTTCAATATAACGCCCTGCATAACCAACTGCTAAGCACAAAAGTATTACAGCAGCGGCAATAGGAATAATTACATTCAACTCACCCTTGAATTTTTCTAAAATACCTTTTACCTTATCTAGTTTTTGTGCTTGAGCACATAAAGGATGAGTCATAAAAAACACAACGGCTATTGCCATAATTTTCATGAATTTATAATTAACTATTGCTCCAAGAGTATTTGATTGTTTCATATTATTTACCCCAATTCAGATTATAACTGGTACGAATAACCTCTTTTTTTCTATGCAAATAATATCTTCATTGATATGTACAAAGACATTGAAATCTAGGTTTTTCTTTTCGCACGATTTTCTTCTATGATTCATTCTCATTTCGTAAATAACATATTGGCAATTTCAGCTGCAGATCCCGCAATGACAACACCGATTGCCCACCGTACAAATGTATCCTTTTCTATGTAACGTCCGGCATAACCAATTGCTAAGCACAGAAGAATTACAGCAGCGGCAATAGGAATAATTGTGCCCAACTCGGTCTTGAATTTTTCTAAAATAGTTTTTACTTTATTTAAATTTTGTGCTTGGGCACATACAGGATGAGCCATGAGAAACGTAGTCAAAATTACAACAATTTCAACGATTTTATAATTCACTGTTGTTAGAAGAATATTTGCTTGTTTCATGTTTTTCGTCCTGATTAAGTTTAAAACTGCCATAAACAACTCCTCTTTCATGAAGAAATTTAAAGAGATATTTCGGATCAGCCCAAGTTCTCAATTTACCTCTTTGTGTAAGAAGCGTATATTTATTGGGACTGCCGGTTATTGGATCATCTGCAACAAATGTAAAGTACCACTTTCTTTCTGAGCACATCACAATCGTAATCTCACGCGCTACCTTTTGATTAAACGCTATATCAACACTATTTTGTTCTATCATTTTCATTATTTCTGCCCTTAATTAGAAAAAATTTACTCAATCTTATACTAATTAGAGCTTTAACACTTCTTTATCTACTTTCCATCTCTGTATCTTATCAAAGTCATAGTTCTAATCCATAAATGCAGTCAGCACTATTCCTGTTGTCTTTCCGATGAAGAAGAATCTTCTACTGTGAAAGCATCATGAACACCACTTGCTTTATGGGCAAACACATCTGCTAATTCTTCTGAGGAGGTCGAAAGAGACTTCGTTTCAATTTTCTGTTTTGACTCTTCTGCATAAAGCTTCACAGGTTCTTGCGATTCCTCATCTAAAAGCATAAGATTCTTCACTCGGACACGTGAAGCAACTCTCTGCACATCAGTACCAGTAAAATCATTTTCGAAATTTTCCACATTATAAAAACCCAACGCATCCTGCAATGCAGTTCGCTCAGACTCATATCTCGATGCCATTTGCTCGTAACAACGTGTTAAAACAGTTCCTACAACTTTAAGACTCTTACAAAGACTAAACATATCAGAGAAAGAGACACCAAACCGCCCCAGATTTCCGACATCAATTTGTCGTAAGTTTGCGTCAAAATTATGTCTATCCTGTCTAAATTGATCAGCTATTACGATTGCTTCTTTCAACAGGGATATCTGATGTGATAATCCACGATTATCATTCACACCCGTTGTGTAGATATCATTCCGCGCCTCCTGCATGATAACAGTCGAAAACGACATAAGACATGCAACAGACGTACAGAAAGCAGTAAGCATCATGAGATTTGGAACAGTCATAAGCAATACATCCGATGATAAAAAATTTTACTGATGTAAGTATTGAATCTGCGTAGCTTCTCTGACTGCTGCTCCATTACGTTTCTACAGATTCGCAAAGCGAAATCGTTCAGCTTAGAATATTTTTTGCAACCATAGATCTGACTTTTAACGTATGCTAATATCCGATTGGCTGGGCAAATATATGAAACAAACCCACAACCAGTATTATAGTCATTATATTTGTAGAAAGGGAAATTACTTTTAAACAATAATCGTTTTGAAATAGCTACAAAAGCTAATTGTCTTGTATAATTCTCCGATTGTCTAAACCTTTTAAGAAAGTATGGATATGAAGAAGAAATCTGTTGTGTCGGGAAGTATTTTTTATTGTTAGAACAAAATGCACTATCATTATGTAAAGAAGGCTTGCCCTTTGTCATGTATTGCCATAGTTTATAAAGTGGCGATTTATATTCATTTCTGACCGCTGATTCATGAGATTCAGAGAGGTGCAGGAGTTCTTTTACACTCCGGTTACCAATTTCAATGATCGAATTGAGAAAGGGAATGATTGTGACAACTGAGACACAAACGAACAATTCTTCGTGGTTCAAAGCACATCTCCATCAAAATGATATATTCGTCATAGTTTTAATTTCGATAACAAATAGGCAAGACTTGTATATAATTGTGTTTAAAGTATGGCAAATCACAATTCTTTTTTTGCAAGGGGAGTAATTAAGGTGAATGATCTCAAAAATATGAATTTTGATGAGTTACAAGAGATGCGTGCCCAAATCGATGTGGAATTAAAAAAACGGCAGGCAAAAGAGAGGCAGAATGCACGGCGGAAAATTCTTGAAATTGCTAGTGCACATGGAATTGATATCGCTGATCTTGTGAATAAAGAGCGTCATTATAGAAATCCCAATAACCAATGGGAATTGTGGAATGGGCGTGGGCGTAGACCTAAATGGATTAAAGAATGGTTGGAGAATGGTTATACGCTTGAAGAATTAGAAGTGACATAATACGTATGCGATATTTGCAAAGTGAAGGAATAGCAAGAAATATGAACTTAAAAAGTGTATTTTTTTGGGTGATTTAATGTATAAAAAGCTAAGTTATCAAATAAAGTCATAAAAGCACAACAACTTTGCTCAAATACAAATAGTATATCAACATAATAACTGTTGCTTTTATTCTATTTGCTCGCCAAAAATATTGCAGTTGCTCTCATATTAAGGTGATGTAGGAGAAGCGTTTTTACTCTTCATCTTAAATAGTTTTGTTTCTATATTGCTTCCTCTTGTAACGTGCAAGAGAATAGTTTTTGTTGATTTGTCATAAAAAGATTAAAACCAACGAATTTTACTGTATTTGAAGGTTTAACTCGATATGTAAAATTGATAAATTACCGTTGTAAATAATATTTTGTCAGGCGCATGTCTTTATATTTTTGAAATTCTGCTTCGTCATTAGTCTGGTGCTTTTATGAAGTTAACTGGTCTTTCTCTTTTAAAATTATATACATTAGGCATCATATTTTATCTTTTTATTGTTCGTGTGGTTTTGATGAGAAAATATCTTAGAAAATAAAATTTTTGTGGCTAATATTAGTCTAATATAATTTTGTGACACATTGTGAAATGTTTGTTATCAGGTTTTGTTATCTGTATTAATGGAATTTAAAGAGCGCGTTGAAAATAAAAAGGTGGAGAAACTTTTTAACTTCTATCTACATTTCTTTTGTGTGGGAAGTGGTAGATTGCGACGTATCAGTTGTTACATAATATGATGGCATAGGGTATTGGCAGCTTTATTGTATATCATAACGAATTTTCTTAAAATCTTGATATTTCAAATTAAGCAGAGAGCTTCTTTTGATAAAAGAAAGAGAGTCTTATTCGTGATGACAAAAAATAAAAGAGTACGACTTTTATTCATTTTTCTTAAATGGGAAGCCCATGAAGGAGGCGCGGAGCATTAGGAGTGAGTCCGGCAGCCTCCTGAATAAAATATTTTTTTAGCTTTGGTGCCTGATTGACAATTCCAAGACCAGTATCACGGAACATTCGTAAGAAGAGATTATCGTTAGAAAAAAGTTTATTAAGCCAGTCATTACTTAAAGCCATACGCACAGTTTCAAAACGTCTCCAGCTTTGGTAGCGTTCTAGAGCTATGAGGGATCCGATATCGAGACCCAACCGTGCTGTTTCGATAATAATTTCAGCGAGTGCGGCGCTGTCACGTAGCCCTAAATTGAGTCCTTGTCCTGCAAGAGGATGGATTGTGTGGGCAGCATCGCCAATGAGAGCAAAACGAGGTTTGATGCAGTGACGTGTTAAAGAAAGACTCAAGGGAAAAGCTTGACGCTCTCCATTCCAGGAAAGTTTTCCAAGTCTATGACCAATGCGTTTTTCGAGTTCTGTTTCAAAAATAAGAGCGTCAGCTTTGAGGTAATATTGCGCCATTTTATGGTGTTCATTCCATACAATAGCAGATCGATTGCCTTTGAGAGGGAGAAGAGCGAAAGGTCCGGCAGGTAAAAAATGTTGAGTTGCTTGTCCATGATGGGGATTTTCATGTTCAATAGTGCAGATAATTGCCGTTTGTTTATAAGGATGAGAAAAGTTTTTCAGGCCTGCTTTTTCACGTAATTTTGAATGTGCTCCGTCGGCTGCAATCAGCAACTTCGTTTGCCAAATGTCTTTATTGCTTAAAGTGATAGTTGTATGTTGGTCTTCTTGGTGAAAATCAATGACTCGCATGTTTGAAATAACAGCGATGTCGAGATCTTTTATACGCTTTTTTAAAGCATGGATGAGCTCTCCATGTTCCACCATAGTAGCAAAGGGTTCGTTGGGGGTGATATTTCCTTCAAAGGTTAAAAAAATTGGTTTGACTGGATCATTTGTGCATGAATCCGTGATGATCATAGAATGAATGGGTTGGGCATAAGGTTTTATATGTTCCCAACATTGCAATTGTTCTAACATACGAATAGAAGCAGCAGAAAGGGCAATAGTTCGTATATTGGAAGCGGGGAATTCTTCTTGAGGAGCAGCATCAACGATATTAATTTTCAGTTCAGGAGCTGATTGCTTGAGTGCTATTGCCAGTGTTAAACCGACAACCGCTCCCCCAGCAATGAGAAGATCGCATTGTTTTATATTTTTATTGGATTTTATTTTTCTATTGTTTTTTTCACTTTTATTAAGATCAGAATACACAATATTTTATTCCATTGTTGGTAATTTGTTTGTTCTTAAACAGGATATTTTTCTTTAACATGCCCTTTTCATAATATCGTGGTTTTCTCTTTGCTCTACAGAACTAGATTCCTTGATTTACACAGATCTATGAAACAAGAAGACTTTTTGGTTTATTCCTCCTGATAACCACTTATGGGATTTACTTCATAGCTTCACTAAGCAAATCTTATCCTAAATATTCTGTTTAACTTTACACTTTGTATACTTGTATACTTAGTTGATGCAAAAGAAAACTGAAATCAAACAACGATGACATTCTATTTTTCATGATGCATGAAGATGTCTTAGTATCACTATTTTGAAGGATAATTTTTTATGACACTCTACAGGGTAAGCATTTGTTATGACTATGATGGTTAAAACTGTATTAATGTTTTGCGGTCATAATTTTACAACTCTTTAATGCGAAAATTTTGTATTTGGAATTAATGGATGCACCAAAGTTCTTCTCCTTATGATTCATTAGAAGCGCAAAAATCTTACAGTTCACGGCTTATTGAGATGTTTTTACGCCAGATTGGTGTTTTCATTGGGCTTGGGCTTTTTGGCTTCGTTGTTTTTTGCGTTTTTGCTTTGGCAACTTGGAATGTTGCAGATCCATCCTTAACCTATGCAAATACAAATAAGATTACAAACTTTATGGGGTGGCCAGGGGCAATTTTTTCAGATTTTGTTATGCAGTTTTTTGGTTTGGCAAGTCTTGGTGTTCTTTTACCGCCACTATTTTGGTCGTTTCTTTTGTTGGCACAAAAGGATATCCACAATTTGATTTTTCGCCTTTTTTTATGGGTGGTATCTACAATTTGTTTTTTAATTTCTTTTGCCCTTATGACACCTATTGCTTCTTTTACGTATTGGCCATTGCCGATGGGCTTGGGGGGAGTTCTGGGGGATAAAGTTTTAAGTGCTGCTTCTTTCATCTTTCCTGTTTTTCTTTCTCCATTTCAAAATGTGCTTTTGAGTATGCCTTTTCTCCTTTTAAGTTTTTTTATTGCTGCTTTTGCAGGCAATGTGGTGTGGCGACGCCGGACAAAGAAAAGTAAAGCAAAAAGTGCTCAGAAGAACGAAAACGTTTATCAAGTTTTTGAAGTATCAGAAGATACAGAATATGCCGCAGAGGGGGTGCAGCACGGTTTTTTTGTTACAACTTTTGGAGCCATTTTACATCTTTTTTATTTTTTACAAGCGCGCTTTTTTCGCCTTTTCTCCTTCAAAAGTCGCTTTAAGAGACAAGGAAAGTCATTTGATCGGATTGAACCGGTTTTTCTTGATGAAAAAATGAAAGATCAAGAAAGGCAAGATAAGGCACTCGGTTCTCCCGTGAAAACCCGTGTTTTAAAGTCTTTAACGGCTTCTTCCAACGGGGGGTTTCTTCTTCCACTTTTGGATTATCTTTCTATTCCACCTCCAGCAGTAAGGGATGCAAAACTCTCTCCTGCTGCCTTAAGAGCAAATTCACAGGAACTTGAAGGTGTTTTGTTAGATTTTGGAGTGAAGGGAAAAATTATTGATGCACGTCCTGGTCCGGTGGTGACTTTGTATGAATTTGAACCGGCAGCTGGTATTAAGTCTTCCCGTATCATTGGTTTGGCAGATGATATTGCACGTTCGATGCGTGCGATTTCAGCGCGTGTTGCTGTGGTTCCAGGACGTAATGTGATTGGAATAGAACTGCCCAATGCAACGCGTGAGATGGTTTATTTACGGGAAATGTTGCAGGCACAAGAATTTATTGAGAGTAAAGCAAAACTAGGGCTTGCTTTGGGCAAGACTATAGGGGGTGAGACGGTTATCGCAGATTTAGCAAAAATGCCGCATCTTTTGGTCGCTGGTACAACAGGATCGGGAAAATCTGTTGCTATTAATACGATGATTTTATCACTTCTTTATCGCATGACACCCGAACAGTGTCGTCTCATCATGGTGGATCCGAAAATGCTTGAACTTTCGGTTTATGATGGCATTCCCCATTTGTTAACACCCGTGGTAACAGATCCTAAAAAAGCCGTTATTGCGCTTAAATGGGCTGTTCGTGAAATGGAAGAGCGCTACAGCAAAATGTCAAAAGTTGGTGTCCGCAATATTGATGGATTTAATGCGCGTCTCAAAGAAGCCGAAAATCAGGGAGAAACAATAACTCGTACAGTTCAAGTTGGATTTGATCACGAGACGGGTGAACCTCTTTATGAGACAGAAACGCTTGATTTTAGTCCTATGCCCTATATTGTTGTCATTATTGATGAAATGGCTGATTTGATGATGGTCGCCGGCAAAGACATTGAAGGGGCTGTGCAGCGCTTAGCGCAAATGGCGCGTGCCGCTGGTATTCATGTGATTATGGCGACACAACGTCCTTCGGTGGATGTGATTACTGGAACGATTAAAGCCAATTTTCCTACACGTATTTCTTTTTCTGTAAGTTCAAAAATTGATAGCCGGACAATTCTTGGTGAACAGGGAGCTGAGCAGTTGTTGGGACAAGGTGATATGCTCTTCATGATGGGAGGAGGGCGTATTCAGCGTGTTCATGGACCTTTTGTGGCTGATGATGAAGTTGAGCAGGTTGTGGTGCATCTCAAAGCGCAAGCACGGCCCGATTATTTGGAAAACATTACGCAGGAGATTTCAGAAAATGATACAGATACTTCTTCGATTTCTTCTGCAGCAGATGATCCCTATAGTCAAGCGGTTGCTATTGTTCTGCGTGATCGTAAGGCCTCAACCTCTTATATTCAACGCCGTTTAGGCATTGGCTATAACCGTGCTGCTTCACTGATTGAGCGGATGGAAGAAGAGGGTATTATTAGTCCGGCAAATCATGCAGGGAAACGGGAAATTTTGGTGCCTGCCGAAGAAGAACGCTTTTAAAATAAAAGCTTTGTATAGTTTTTAAAAACAATATCTTTCTCGTTTAAAGGAGGGTATTTATCTATCATTCGCTGTTTTAGCAAGGTAAAACAGTATCGCTTGGGAGCATTTTTTTATGGGAACGTTTTTTTTACTGCGGAGAAAAATCTTTGCATTTGCTGGAATTATTGTTTTTGGGAGCTTAACTTTTCCTGCTGTTTCACAATCATCTCAACAAGTGGTAAGAGCGCAGAACGTTGTCAATCGCTTTGCAGCGATTAAAACAATGACAGGTGATTTTATTCAGTTTAGTCCAAAGGGAAAAACGTCTCAGGGGACATTTTATTTAGAGCGTCCAGGAAAGATTCGTTTTATTTACAAAAAATTACCTTTACAGATCATTGCAGATGGTCAATTTGTTGGCATTAACAATCGTGCTCTGAATACGTGGAATTTTTCACAGCTTTCTCAAACGCCAATGAAGTTTTTGTTGGATGATAAGATTAATGTTTCAACAGGGCGTTTATTAGCATTTCGTGAAGATCCAGGGGCGGTGACAATTGTTCTGCGGGATAAAAGCATTGGAGCAGGGCAAATAAGGATGGTGTTTGATTCTAAAAACACACTTTTACGGCAGTGGACAATTGTTGATCAACAAAATCTGGAAACTACTGTTCAAATCATGAATGTACGGACGGGCCTTAGGTTTGCTGATGGGATGTTCACGCTTCCCTCAAAAAAATAGTGCACTGTTATAGTATCGGAATTGAAACGAATGTTCTTTCGTATTGCGACTTGGAATATTAATTCTATCCGTTTGCGTCTTGCGCAGGTTTTTCAGTATTTGGATATCTTTGCGGCAGATGTTTTGTGTCTACAGGAGACAAAATGTCCAGATGCTTTATTTCCAGTTGAGGCTTTTGAAGCGGCTGGATATAAGCATATCGCATTGAGCGGACAAAAATCTTACAACGGTGTAGCGGTTGTATCCCGTTTGCCTTTTAAGAGTGTTGAAAAGCGTTCTTTTTGTCAAAAGGAAGATTGCCGTTACATTTCGGTTATTGTTGAAGCCCATGGCAGAGATGTGAGGATCCATAATTTCTATGTTCCCGCTGGGGGTGATGTTCCTGACGCCGATGTGAATGAAAAATTCCGTCATAAACTTGATTTTTTAGAAGAAATGTCTTCCATTCGCGCTGATCAGGGAGATGGTCTTTCTTCCCTTTTGGTGGGTGATTTGAATATTGCGCCTTTGGCAGAGGATGTTTGGTCTCATCAGCAATTGTTGAAGGTTGTAAGCCATACACCCATTGAAACTGAGCGTTTACAGGCTTTATGTTGCCAAGGTGGGTGGGTGGATCTGATGCGGTTGCATATTCCCATTCCTACCAAGCTTTATACATGGTGGAGTTATCGTGCACGTGATTGGGCGCTTGCGGATCGTGGGCGGCGGCTTGACCATATTTGGTCTTCTCCAGATCTCGTTCCTTTTATGGAAGATCTTGCGGTTTTTCGTGTTGCACGCGGGTGGAAGCAGCCTTCAGATCATGTTCCAGTACAAACTATATTTGATTTTTCACGTCAAGTCTGAAATAAGAAGTAAATAAAGTATTAATAATAGTATTGATTCTGAAAAAATGCAGGAGATTAAATGCATATCAGAAATCGCAAAAGTATTGCTTTTAATAGATTACTCTATAGTGTTTTGCTGTGTTTTTTTATATTATCAGGATGTATGGTTGGTCCTAATTACCAGAAAACATCTTTTCGTGTTCCAACAAGTTGGGGTGAACAAACTGCGCAGACGTCTGGGCGTGCGGATGTGCTTGCAGGATGGTGGCGGCGTTTAAATGACCCTGTTTTAAATGCCTTAATGAATTATGCGATTTCTGAAAATAATAGTGTTGCCGTTGCCAAAGCACGGGTTCGTGAAGCGCGGGCTAGTTTAGGGCAAGCTGTGGGATCTCTTTTGCCCAGTGTGTCAAGTTCAATTTCAGGAACACGTAGTCATTCTGAGCAATCTGATGCGGTTTTCAGTCAATATCGTAGTGGGTTTGATGCGAGTTGGGAACTTGATTTTTTTGGTGGGCGTAAGCGGGCGGTGGAAGCAGCACGTTATGGTCTTGACGCGGCTGTGGAAGATATGCGTGCAACAATGGTGACGCTGTTGGGAGATGTGGCAACAAATTATGTTCAAATGCGTGGTTGGCAACAGAAATTGTTGATTGTGCGACAAATTGCTTTATCTCAGCGTAAAACATATGAATTGATGCGTGCCAAATTGAAGGCTGGTGATATTTCTGAGCTTGATGTTTCAAATGCCCAAGCACAAATGGCAAATACAGAAGCAGATATTTCACAAATGGAAGCGAATTTAGCGATGAGCATTCATCGCCTTTCTGTTTTAACTGGTCGTGTGCCTATGGCTTTGAAGGACCTTTTGCAAAAGAATGCTAAGCACGCAAAGATTCCGCAGCCAAAGTGGCCAATACCAGCGGGGATTCCAGCTGATATTTTGTTGACGCGTCCGGATTTGCGACGGGCAGAACGTCAATATGCCCAAGCGACAGCACGCATTGGTCAGCGTGAAGCGGATCGCTATCCCTCTCTTTCTTTGACTGGGAATATTTCTACAGGTGCAACGGCAATCGATCAATTATGGAAAAATTCAACGATTGGATGGTCTTTTGGACCGGGGATTCGTTTTCCTTTCTTTAATGGAGGGCAGGTTGTGGCGTCTGTGGCGGTAGCACGTGCACAGCGTGATCAAGCTTTTATTACTTATCGGGCTGCTGTATTAGGAGCTCTAGAAGACGTGGAAAATGCGCTTGTGAGATTGACAAAAGAGCACCAGCGATTAGAAAAGCTTATTGTTGCAAATAAAGCTTCGCTCCATTCATTAGAACTTTCGCGGAGTCTCTTTGAAAATGGAAATACCAGCTTCCTTGAATTGTTAAATGCTAATCGCTCTTATTATTCTTCGCAAATGGCGCTTAAAGATAGCCGTGTTTCTTTGGTTACTCAATATATTACCTTGATGAAGGCATTGGGTGGTGGTTGGGATGGTGTGGTTGATGTTTCACGTCCGGAAGTCGTTGATGGTGCACCCCGTTCGCATACGAGAGTAGGGCAATGAAAAAAAGTTTTATAAAAAATTTCATTACAAAACACAAAAAACTTTCCTTATTTTTAACTGGTATCCTTCTTCTCCTCTTTTTTTTATGGCTTCGTTCTGTTTTTTGGGGCACATCATCGCCGGTTTATATGACAGCAGTGGTGAAGCGTGGTGATATCGAGGAAAGTGTTTTGGCTTCTGGTCTTGTGCGTCCTTATCGGTTGGTAGCTGTTGGTGCACGTGCAACAGGGCGGGTGGTGTCAATGCGCGTTTTCCCAGGAAGTGTTGTGAAAGAAGGGGATCTTTTGGCAGAAATTGATCCTACAGATCAAGAAAATGATCTGAAAAGAAAAAAAGCAGCATTATCCCATTATTATGCGAGTTTGGTAGAACAAGAAGCTTATCTTTCTCTTGCGCAGAAAAATTTAGAGCGTCAGAAAAAAATGATTGAATCACATGCAATTTCACGGGCTAATCTCGATGATGCTGCAACACAAGTGAAAATACGCGAAGCGCAGATTGCTCAGCTTCGGCAGCAGATTGTACAAGCACAGATTGATGTGGACAGTGCAGAGGTCAATCTAGGGTATACTCGGATAACTGCTCCTTCAGCGGGAACAGTTTTAGCAACGGTTGTAGAAGAAGGGCAAAATGTTAATGCGGTTCAATCGGCACCAACAATTGTTATTTTAGGTGATCTGTCAAAAATGACAATTAAAGCACAAATTTCAGAAGTCGATATTCTTAAAGTCCAAGCCGGACAACCTCTTTATTTTACCGTTTTGGGAAATTCGCAGCGTCGTTATGAAGGCGTTTTAGAAAGGGTAGATCCGGCTCCCGAATCAATTCGCGCTGATGTGAGTATTAATCCCGGTACTGTGGGGGGCTCTAGCGCTCTCATATCTTCGGCTATCTATTATAATGGGGTTGTGCATGTTGATAATGCGGATAATTTTTTGCGGACTTATATGACCGCACAAGTTCACATTATCTTAGGGCGTGCTCAGAATGTTTTGTTGGTTCCAAGTGATGCTTTACGCGATGAGACAAAAGAACGTAAAGCATGGGTTTCTGTTTTGGAGGGGAAAGATAAGGTGGTTGCAAGACAGGTGACTGTTGGGCTTAATAATAAAGTTATGGCAGAGATTGTTTCAGGACTTAATGAGGGTGATGTGGTGATTACAGGTTCGCGCGATGGAGTGATGCCAGATATTCCTGATGAACATCACGAAGATGAGAGCTAAAGCATGAAAGCAGAGAAAGCAGATGCTGTCCTCGTGTTGGAAAATGTTGTGCGCAAGTTTCCCGCCGGCGAAACATTTGTCACTGTTTTGAAAGATATTAATTTAACCATTAAGCGTGGTGAAATGGTGGCAATTGTGGGGGCTTCTGGTTCAGGAAAATCCACCTTGATGAATATTTTAGGCTGCCTTGATCGATCAACCTCTGGGCGCTATTGGATTTCAGGAAAAGAAACAGCCTCTCTTACTGCTGATGAATTGTCTGCTTTGCGGCGCAATCATTTTGGATTTATTTTCCAGCGTTATCATTTGTTGAATGAATTGACAGCTCTTGGCAATGTCGAAATTCCAGCTATTTATGCAGGGTGTGCACCGAGCGAAAGAAAAAAACGTGCACAAGATCTTTTAACGCGTTTAGGTATGGGGGATAGAGTAAATCATCGTCCAAATCAACTTTCAGGTGGTCAGCAACAACGTGTGTCTATTGCCCGTGCCCTGATGAATAATGCAGAAGTTATTCTTGCTGATGAGCCAACCGGTGCATTGGATAAACAGAGTGGTCAAGAAGTGTTGCGTATTTTGGATGAGCTTCATCAAGAAGGGCGCACCATTATCATTGTAACGCATGATATGCAGGTGGCTGAAAGAGCAGAGCGTATTATCGAAATCAGTGATGGAGAAATTATTGCTGATAATGTCTCAAAAGTTATAAAAAAAAGGCGTGAGGACAAACCTCTTCAGGAAAAACAAAATCTGAAAGACCAAAAGTTGCTTGGTTTTTTTCGTTCTTTTACGGAGCGTTTTCGTGAAGCCTTTATTATGGCTTTGTTGGCAATGAATGCGCATCGCATGCGGACTTTTTTAACAATGCTTGGGGTGATTATCGGTATTGGGGCGATTATTGCTATGGTGGCTTTGGGAAATGGTACACGAGAGAAAATTCTAGAAAATTTTAAAAGTTTGGGTTCTAATACATTAACAATTTTACCTGGAAAAAGCCTCTCTGATCCACAAGCAGAAAAAATAACAAGCTTGGTGGAAGCGGATGCAGAAGCTCTCTCTGGATTACCTTATATTTCTGGTGTAACACCTCAACTTTCAACGAGTTCTACCATACGTTTTGGTGACGTTGCAGCTAATGCTATGATTTCTGGGGTGGGAGAACAGTATTTTCAAACACAAGGACTCAAAGCTGTTCAAGGGAGATTGTTTGATCAGAAAAGTGTGCATGAGCGAGCCATTGATCTCGTGATCGAAAAAGAAGCACTTTCTGTGCTTTTCCCTCATAGTCATGAGAATCCCATTGGAAAGGTTGTGCATGTGGGTAATGTGCCCGTGCGTATTCTTGGTGTTGTAGATCCGCAACATATGGGAGGTACTTCAAATACGTTGCAGGTTTATTTGCCCTATACGACAGTGCAAACGCGTTTTCTTGGAACGACACAAGTTCGGGCAATTACGGTTAAACTTGCTGATCATATTGATTCACATTTAGCTGAAAAGATGGTGCGGCATTTTCTCATTATGCGCCATGGTGGAGAAGATTTCTTTATTAGAAGTTCAGAGTTTTTTCGTGAGCGTATTATGGAAAGCACACATATCTTAACGCTTTTAGTGTCTTCAATTGCAGCTATTTCACTGATTGTCGGTGGTATTGGAGTGATGAACATTATGCTGGTCACTGTTTCTGAACGGATTAATGAAATTGGGGTGCGTATGGCAGTAGGAGCGCGCCAAAGTGATATTTTGCAGCAATTTCTCATTGAAGCAATTTTGGTTTGTATGATTGGTGGTGGTATTGGGATTCTGTTTGGGCTTTCTATCGGTGGTTTATTTCTTCTATTTAAGGCGCCTATCCACCTGATTTATACAATCGATTCGATCATCCTATCCCTTACTTTTTCCACCCTTATTGGGATATGTTTTGGCTTTTCGCCAGCGCGGCAAGCTTCACGTTTGGATCCTGTTGTCGCACTCTCACGCGATTAAGCTTTAATCATTGTAGTTAATACGGTTGTTGTTATGCTTTTTATTTGGATGAAGCGTTTATGAAGCGAAACATGGCGGGGCAAAGTTTAGCATTATTCGCTGCCCTTTTTAGAAAATGCTTACTTCGTTAAGTGGAGCGTGTTTTATATAACGTTAAAGGATGAAGTTTTACGGCACAACCTATCATGAATAAATTGCCCTTATATTTTGTAGCTATACAAATATGGTGTGTGATGACTTGAGGGTTTTAATCTAAAAATAGAAGGGGAAAGGGGGCGTGAAGAGTGTGTCTGTTAACGATAAAATAATAAACAAATGCGTCTAAACACCAAACAGCTATATTCAAAAAACGAATTGGTATACAAAGCGTGTTGATCTCTGTAGTTTTCCTTTTGTTTATTCGTAGACGGGTTCTTTTTTTCATAAATTGTATGGTAAAGGGAGGGATGTGGGTATTGGTAACCGTTTGGTTTAGGATGCTTTATGGCTGTATGTGACGGAGATATAGGTTCCTACGAAGCTGGAGCTGCGTAGGAAGAATGAGATGAATACATTTAGGGGCTCATACTGCTGGGAATGTTGATAACTGCATTGTATTATTATGTGTCGGTATAGCCGGTAATTGGTTTTATGATATGCTTTTATTGCGTTTAGCACCAGACGATATTGAGCTTAAATTTTTCCAATAGATAAACATCAAAAAGAAGCTCACCAAAATAATAAAGCAAATCTCTACATTCTTGTGAGTAATTACTTGATATTTATTAGAGATGAGGAGAAAGCAGATTCTACTCTTTTGCTGATAAGTAAAACTTTCTCAGTTTATTTTGTTGCGCGTAATATTCTCTTGTAAAGAGTCAGCGCATTCAGTAAATCGAGTTATCTAAAGTCTTTTGGATGGAACAATAAGCATTGACCAATTTTTCTAGACTCGATAGTTAGAGATGTTTTTAATGGGGGGAAAGCATGACGCTGCAATCGCTTTTACAGACATATCGTGATGAAGCGCGTACCGAACGAGACAAAGGTACATATTTTGAGCGTTTTGCCTTTGCTTATTTGACGCATGATCCTCTTCAGTTTGATCAGTATGAAAAGGTTCAAACCTTTAAAGATTGGGCGCATGAAAATGATTGGGATGGTCGTGATACTGGTATCGATCTTGTGGCAAAGCTTCGCGATGAAGAGGGGTTTGCGGCAATCCAATGTAAATTTTATGATGCAGCATATCGGATTAAAAAAGCAGATATTGATAGTTTTATTTCGGCATCAGGAAAAGTTCCATTCAAGCGGCGTGTTGTTATAGACAGTACTGAAAGTGCTTGGAGTGATAACGCTGAAACAATGATACGGGGGCAGGATATTCCTGTTATACGGATTAGTCTTTCCAATATGCAACAAAGTCCGATCCGTTGGGAAACTTTTGCAGCCCAGGGCAAAATTGTGCTGGAGGATAAAAAGAAAATCCGTCCACATCAGCAGGAGGCATTGCGTGATGTGCGTGCTGGGCTTATGGAAGCAGATCGGGGTAAGCTCATTATGGCTTGTGGTACCGGTAAGACATTTACCAGTCTTAAAATTTCTGAGGATTTGGTGGGTGAAGGCAAGTTTGTCTTGTTTCTTGTTCCTTCTCTTGCGCTGATGTCACAGACGGTTCGTGAATGGACAACGGATGCAGAAATCGGATTACGCTCCTTTGCTGTCTGTTCAGATACACAAGTGGGAAAGCGTCGTAAAAATAGTGATGATGTTGCTGAAATTGATGTGTTTGATCTTGCTTTTCCGGCGACAACCGATGCTGCTAAACTTGCAGAAAAGGTGGGTAAGAGTGTTGCAGATAGAATGACCGTTGTGTTTGCAACCTATCACTCGATTCAGGTGGTTGCGGATGCTCAAAAAAATTATGGTTTACCAACATTTGATCTTATTATTTGTGATGAGGCGCACCGTACAACAGGGGCAACGCTGGTTGGAGAGGATGAATCCAATTTTGTTAAGGTGCATTCCAATGATGTTATTCGTGCTAAGAAGCGCCTTTATATGACAGCAACACCGCGCATTTTTGGTGATAACGTCAAAAGTCGCGCTCATGAAGTTGATGCGGTTCTTGCTTCGATGGATGATGAAAAGCTTTTTGGTAAAACAGTTTTTTATAGGGGTTTTTCATGGGCAGTACAAAATGATCTTTTAACGGATTATAAGGTTATTGTCTTAGCAGTGGACGAACAATTGGTCAGTTCAGCTGTTCAGAAGCGTCTTAGTGATGGCAAGTCTGAGCTTGTTCTTGATGATGCAACAAAGATTATTGGCTGTTATAAGGCGCTGACAAAACAAGATCTGAAGGCTGATGTTGGTGCGGATCCACACCCTATGCATCGTGCTTTGGCGTTTTGTAAAACTATTCAAAGTTCTAAATTGGTGCGTGATGAATTTTCTGGGGTTGTTAGAGAATATCTTGAGTATACGAAAGAGAATACGGAAAATGAGCACTTTCTGAAGTGTGAAATTGAGCATGTTGATGGCACTTTCAATGCGAAGGATCGTGGTGCATTACTTGATTGGCTGAAAGCTGATAGTGGTGAAGATGTTTGTCGTATTTTGACCAATGCTCGGTGTTTGTCTGAGGGGGTCGATGTTCCGGCTCTTGATGCGATCATGTTTTTAAATCCACGCAAGAGTCAGATTGATGTTGTGCAATCCGTTGGACGTGTGATGCGTCGCTCTGAGGGCAAAAAGATGGGGTATGTCATTTTGCCGATTGGTATTCCCTCTGGGACTCCAGTGGAACAGGCTTTGAACAACAATGATAAATATCGGGTTGTTTGGCAAATTTTAAATGCTTTGCGGGCGCATGATGATCGTTTTGATGCTACAATTAATAAGGCATCACTAGGGCAAGATATCAGCAGTAAGATTGAGATTATTGGCGTCACGCAGAGTACTGAGTTACAGGCTGTTACGGCTGTTGTAGACAATCTTCCACTACGCGCACAACCCGCACGAGCGGGAATTGGAACACCGGAATATGATTTCACTCTTACCGATGAAGCACAAGGAGAGCTTTCTTTCTCTGTGGATGAACTTTCTCGTGCGATCATGGCAAAGATCGTCAAGAAATGTGGGACACGTGATTATTGGGAAGATTGGGCGAGCAACATTGCTGAGATTGCCAAGAATCATATCACGCGGTTAACAGGTATTCTGGCAGAGCCAGATACTGAGGCGCGTCAAGCCTTTGACAAGTTTGTAGCAGAACTGCGTGATGATTTAAATGATGCGATTACAGAGGCTGATGCGATTGAGATGTTGGCACAGCATATTATTACGCGTCCTGTCTTTCAGGTGTTGTTTGAGGGGTATCAGTTTACACGTGAGAATCCTGTCTCGCGTGCTATGCAGCGTATGCTTGATGTGCTTGATGAGGCGAATCTTGATAAGGAATCCAAAGACCTCGAGAAATTTTATGCAAGTGTAAAGTTACGCGCTAGTGGAATTACGGATCCAAAAGCAAAACAGAGGTTGATTATAGAGCTTTACGATAAATTCTTTCGTTATGCTTTTCCACGCACTGTAGAAAAACTAGGCATTGTTTATACCCCCATTGAGGTTGTGGATTTTATTCTGCACTCTGTCAATGATGTCTTAGAGCAAGAATTTGGGCAAACGCTTGGCTCATCTGGTATTCACATCATGGATCCCTTTACAGGAACGGGGACTTTTATCACGCGGCTTTTACAATCGGGTCTGATAAAACCAGAAGAAATGAAGCACAAATTTTGTCATGAAATTCATGCCAATGAAATTGTGCTTTTAGCCTATTATATTGCAGCCATTAATATTGAGACAACCTATCATGGTCTGATGGGGGGAGATTATGTTCCCTTTGAGGGAATTTGTTTAACCGATACATTCCAGCTTTATGAGCAAGAAAAAGACCTAATCAGTGATTTGCTGGTGGATAACAGCACACGTCGATCACGCCAGAAGGAACTGGATATTCGTGTTATTGTTGGCAACCCTCCTTATTCGGTAGGGCAAAAAAGTGAAAACGACAATGCGAAAAATATTGGTTATCCTAAATTGGATTGTCGCATTCGTGAAACCTATGCCGCTCAATCTAGTGCGAGCAATCTTAATAAACTTTATGACAGTTATATTCGTGCCATTCGTTGGGCAAGTGATCGCATAAAAGATTGTGGTGTTATTGGTTTTGTTTCTGGTTCAGGTTATGTTGAAAAATTATCAATGGATGGACTCAGAAAAAATTTGAGTGAGGAATTTTCGAGTATTTATGTTCTCAATTTGCGGGGTGATATTCGCAAAAATATGTTGAGCAAAGGGCTTGCTCAAGAAGGACAAAATGTTTTCGGAAGTGGAAGCATGACAGGTATTGCTGTGACACTGTTTATCAAAAATCCAAATGTCACTGAGCAGTGCGAAATTTACTATTATGACATTGGTGATAATCTCACGACAAAAGACAAACTCTCTAAACTTCAGCGGTTGTGCAGTGTTGGTGGGATTAAGCGTGAACACGACTGGCAGATGATTACGCCAGATGAGCATGGTGATTGGCTGGATCAGCGCAACAGTGATTTTGAAAAATTTCTAGCCTTAGGTGATAAGAAGGGCAGTGATAAAAAGCTCTTTGAAAATTTCTCTTGTGGTATTTCAACTAGTCGTGATGCGTGGACATATAATTTTAGTCATGAATACCTAGCGGATAATATGCGTAACACGATAACTTTTTATAACAATGAAGTGGAACATTTTAATAATGCTTATGCGCATTCTGACCGAAAAGTGCGTGCAAATGCTGTAAATGATTGTGTCAATACAGATGCTAGAAAGATCAGTTGGAGTAGTAGTCTTAAAGAAGAGTTAATAAGGGGAAATTTTTCCGAATTTAGAAGTAATTGTTTAGTGCAAAGTCTTTATCGTCCTTTTACACGACAGTGGCTCTATTATAATCGTATCTTTAATGAGAGAGTTTATCAAATGCCGCGTATATTCCCTATGGAAACAGCGGTTGAGAACAGGGTAATACAAGTTACAGGAGTTGGAGCAAGGAGTGGTTTTTCTGTCCTGATGACTAAGAGTTTACCCAACTTGGATGCAATGGAAAAAGGTCAATGTTTTCCAAGATATATTTATGAAGATGCTGCATCTTTAGAAGAGCAAGAGGAGGATCAGGTTCATTTGTTTGCAAATTTTGCAGAGGAAAGCAAAAAAGCTGGTTTGCAGCGGCGTGATGCACTCACGGATGAAGGGTTGGCATATTTTAAGGCTGCCTATCCTGGTGAAATGATAACAAAGGATGATTTGTTTTATTATGTTTATGGGATTTTGCATTCTGAAGATTACCGTGCGCGTTATGCGCATAATTTGTCTAAAGAATTGCCACGTATTCCAACGGTCAAAAGAGTAGAGGATTTTTGGGCTTTTGTGACAGCGGGGCGGAAGCTTGGTGACTTGCATATGAATTATGAAGAGGTTGAGCCCTATCCTGTTACCTATAAACAAGGTGATCCACGCACTTGGATGATTTCTGATGAGAAGAGTTTCTATCATGTTGAAGCGATGAAATTTGCCGGTAGGCGCGGTGCTATTGATAAAAGTACAGTGGTTTATAATGCATATATCACGATGCAGAATATTCCTCTTGAAGCTTATGAGTATGTGGTCAATGGCAGACCCGCTCTTGAATGGGTTATGGAACGCCAGATTGTCAAAACGGACAAAGCGAGTGGGATTGTTAATGATGCTAATCACTATGCTGTTGAAACGGTGGGTAATCCGGCCTATCCTCTGGAATTGTTTCAGCGGGTTATTATGGTAAGCTTGGAAACAATGAAAATTGTTCGCAGTCTGCCAAAATTGGAAGTGAGAGAAACTGAAAATGTTAAGCTATCCATTGGGCCATAAAACAGCGCTTTTTGAGGTGCGGTGAGAAAACAGCTTCGATAGAAGGCCTTGAGATAGAGCTTATGGAAAGCTTTCTACGTGAGGTGTTTTTAGCGGGTGTGATGAATATTTAGGGCAGGGATTGCTTGTCGAGCTTCATAGAGTGAACTGCGGTGCGTGGTCAGCAGGTGGAACTTATGAGATAAGAAGCCGGATTGTTGAAAAATCGAAGGAGATTAAGAAGCTTTATTTTTTAGGGTGGAGAGGAAATCAATTCCTCTTAGTCATCAAAATTATTCGCTTGCGCGTCATAGGTGTGGGGCTGCGTTTGGAGACTGAAGAAAGACGTAAAAATGCCTTTTATGAATGTTTTCGAGTGCTTTTTGCATCGGGTTGGCAAAGAGCAATGGTGCCGCTTGTGACAAATTTTTTAAAAAAAGTGGCAAATTTTTTAGAAAACCCGAAGGGCAAAGATCAGAATGCGGTTCTGATGTATACTTGAATTGTTTTGATATATTGGAATAACAGAATACGTATTTGATTGATCTGTTGTATTGTGTTTTCATTGCCGCTCTTTTTAACAGGATAAGCAATGAAATTGACGTTAGGCATGAGATATTTAAGCTCACGCAGAGAGCGCCACATATGGTAATCGTGGGTGACGATATAAACTGTTTGGTAGCGGTGTTTTTTGATCCAATCTGCGCTTTCTTCGGCA
The DNA here is from genome assembly GCF_902825155.1 of Bartonella taylorii 8TBB. Lineage (GTDB taxonomy): Bacteria > Pseudomonadota > Alphaproteobacteria > Rhizobiales > Rhizobiaceae > Bartonella > Bartonella taylorii_A. The sequence continues at coordinate 181,459 of NZ_CADEAG010000001.1, read as the reverse complement.
TTGCCTTTTGTGTTAATCGCTTTATGTCCGATGTCAACGCAACAGGTAAAGAGCTGCGAGGTGATATGCGTATTATGCCTCAGTCTCTGGAGATTGGTTGTTATGTTGACTCCACTAATCAAGAGCCGCGAACCAAGCCCCTTTTGTAAGAGTTTTAGTCCTGCTTCTATGCGTTTTTCTCCTCCCGTAAGAACGATGATTGCATCTGCTTTTGGCAAAGGATTTGGTGGTTGAAGTTGTTCGGTTTTTTCAGAAAAAACTATAAAACCGACACAAAAAAGAAGAATGACCATTAAAAGGGCAAATGCTGTTGGTGGGAAATAGCGCAACAAATAGCAAAGATGCCATAGATTGGTATGTTTCTGTTGAGGGTGCTCTAAATTGCTTTGCGTCATGATTTGGAATTATATGAGCCGTAAGTTATAAAAATTAAAATAAGCCGTTTTCACATTGATCTATTTTTTTAAGCTGTGCCAGAATAGTCATTCGGTTTGTCAGTGTGGTAAGAAAAGAAACGAAAAAAATAAGGCCAATAATCTTTCCATAGGGAAGAGAACTTATAGAAATATATCCAAACAAAGCGGTTATTTGGCTGGTTTCCACTCTCCCTAGGTTATAGTTGGTCCACAAGGTAAAAGCGGCAAACAGAAATGCGCTTGTGATACCACCGTATAACGCTCCACGTAGTGCAGTTTTAAAAAAATGCCAGTCGAATTGTCGTGCAATGAAAAGGGTTTCCGTGCCTAGAAAATATAAGACATTGATAATATGGACATTCTCTGCCAGCGCATTGCGTGTGGCAAAGATAATTGTGAGTATCAGTGAGGCTAGAACCAATGTTAAAATTGAAAAGCCAATAAAAACTGTTGTATGTGCCATTGTTGAAAAACGGTTTACCCAAACACGGTGATCATCAAACTGGCCTCCTGGAATTTGTGTTTTAATGGCGTCATTGATTGCACGAAAATTAATTTCTTCATTCTCTTTCAGTGTTACGATAATAAGGCGGGGAAGGGGCAGTTCATTTAAGCTTAATCCCTTTCCAAGCCATGGTTCGAGCAATTTTTCCGTAGCTGTTTGATCAACAATGGTGGCATCTCGCACACCATGAAATGTTTTAACCAATTTAACTGCATCACGAAGGGCTGTTTCGATATCAACATTGTCAATGGGGCGTATTTGAATGGTTGCTTCATAGCTGATTTGATTGCTCCAGCTGTTAGCAGCACGCTGTACCAAATCAACACCGATTAATGTGAGGCTTGAGAGAAATGTCATAATAGCAATCACTGCAACAAGTGCTTGACCAGAAATGTTGCTGCTGGGAATAATAGCTGTTGCGTTTTTTTGATTGCTTGTAAAAATAGGGAAAGACTTATTCATGAATTGTCATCCGTCCGTTATGGAGAAGCATACGCCGTGCTGCGACTTGTTCCATCAGTGCAATATCATGGGTGGCAATGACGACAGCCGTTCCAAAACGGTTTAATTCTATAAACAAGCGAAGTAGGCGTTTTGCCAAAGGTGGATCAACATTTCCTGTCGGTTCATCGGCAAGCAGGATTTCGGGTTGGTCAATGAGTGCACGCGCAATGGCTACTCTTTGTTTTTCGCCGCCAGAAAGAACCGGTGGTAAAACATGAATGTGATCTCCAAGTCCTACCCAACAGAGAAGATCTTCCACTTCGCTGCGATAAGTTGCTTCTTCTTGCCCTTTAATGCGTAAAGGTAAAGAGACATTTTCATAAGTGGTCATGTGATCAAGGAGACGGAAATCTTGAAAAACGACACCGATACGTTGTCGTAGTGCGGGGAGCTCTTGTCGTTTGAGTAATGCTGTATCGTTTCCAAACAGATCAATATGACCGCGGGTTGGTTTGAGTGCCAAAAACATAAGACGCATCAATGACGTCTTACCGGCTCCAGAGGCGCCTGTGAGAAATTGAAATGATCCAGGAGGAATATGAAAGCTAATATCACGAAGGACTTCAGGGCCCATTCCGTAGCGCAGACCAACATTCTCAAAATGAATCACTTTTCGTTACCACTTCTGCTTTTATATTGCACCATTGTAAGGATTTTTGCTCCCATTATTCTAGGTTTTTGTTCGGTTTATACTTTACAGTTCTCAATATTTTTTCTTTCACAATTTCTCATTTTTTATTGAGAAATATTGCTTGTAAGAATATTGTTGATCGTCACATCTCCTTATTTTACCTTTATTTATGATTTTAGCAGGAATTCCAAGGTGTTTCTAGCAGAAACATGAAGGCTTTCACTCGAGTTTTGTCGGTTTAGCAGTGATCTTTTTCGTTTACTGGTGTTTTTCTTCTTCACCCTTTCTTGGTGACTTTAGCAAGAATGCCGAGATAATTTTAGCAGGAAGGCTAAAGCCACCATTGGTGTTTTGCGTTAAGCAATGGCGTTTCTATTTTGGCGATTGGCAATAAGATCATCAACAACTTGTGGTTCGGCAAGAGTTGAAATATCTCCTAGATTACCAAAATCATTTTCGGCGATTTTTCGCAAAATGCGTCTCATAATTTTTCCTGATCGTGTTTTGGGGAGTTGAGGGGCAAACTGAATTTTATCCAATATGGCAATGGAGCCGATTTCTTTTCTGACATGTTTAATCAGCTCTTCTTGCAATGCTTCACTTGAGGTTGTGCCTTCCATTAAGGTGACAAAACTGTAAATTCCTTGTCCTTTAATGGGATGAGGGTAACCGACAATTGCTGCTTCTGAAACAGCAGGATGTAGAACAAGCGCTGATTCAATTTCAGCTGTTCCTAGCCTGTGTCCAGAGACATTGAGAATATCATCAACCCGTCCTGTAATCCAATAATAGCCATCGCTGTCACGCCTACACCCATCGCCTGTAAAATATTTCCCTTTATAGGATGAAAAATACGTTTCAATAAAACGCGCATGGTCGTTATAGAGGGTGCGCATTTGTCCGGGCCATGAGTCAATAATGCAAAGATTGCCTTCTGCTTCTCCTTCCAGAATATTTCCTTGGGCATCAATGATTTGTGGTTGAACACCAAAAAAAGGACGGGTGGCTGAGCCTGCTTTCAAGTTTGTGGCACCAGGAAGGGGGGTGATCATATGCCCCCCTGTTTCTGTTTGCCACCATGTATCGAGAATGGGACAGTGATTGTTTCCAACGATATGATAAAACCATTCCCATGCTTCTGGATTAATGGGTTCACCTACGGTGCCTAAAAGGCGCAAGGATGCTCTTGTCGAGCGTTCAACAAATGAATTTCCTGCACCCATTAAGGCACGAATAGCAGTTGGTGCTGTGTAGAGCGTATTTACTTTGTGTTTGTCGACAATTTCCCAGAATCTGCCTTTGTCTGGAAAGGTTGGTGTTCCTTCAAACATTAGAGTGGTAGCACCGTTGCATAGAGGTCCATAAACCAAATACGAATGGCCAGTAATCCAGCCAATATCGGCAGTGCACCAGTAAATTTCATGAGGATGATAATCAAAAACATATTGATGTGTCATCGATACATAAACGAGATAGCCTGCTGTTGTATGTACAACACCTTTTGGTTTGCCTGTTGAACCTGAGGTGTAAAGAATAAATAGAGGATCTTCAGCATTCATTTCTTCTACAGGGCAATCTGTTTTGGTATGAGGTATTTCTTCATGGTACCAAAAATCACGTCCCTCTACCCAATGAATTGTTCCACTGGTGCGCCGTATGACCATGACTTGATTGACATGCACATTCTGGTGGGTTGCTATTTCAATAGCATGATCAACGGTCTCTTTTAAGTTTATCTGTTTTCCTCCACGTAAGCCTTGATCGGCAGTAATGATGAAGGTTGATTCACAATCAACAAGACGTTGTGCTATTGCTTCAGAAGAAAAACCTGCAAAAATGACTGAATGAATGGCGCCAATGCGGGCACAGGCGAGCATGGCATAGGCTGCTTCGGGAATCATGGGGAGGTAAATGGTAACCTTGTCGCCTTTTTTTACACCGTGGTTCTTTAAGATATTGGCAAAACGACAGACATGTTGATAAAGCTCTTTATAGGTTATTTTTTTATCATGGTAAGGGTTATCTCCTTCCCAAATCAGGGCAATTTTATCACCATGGTTTTTTAAATGGCGATCAATGCAATTATAGGCAACATTTGTTATTCCATCCTCGTACCATTGAATCGGTATATCTCCATTAAATGAAGTATTTTTTACTTTTGTATAAGGCTTAAACCATTCAATGCGTTGACCGTGTTTTGCCCAAAAGCTTTCTGGATCATTGATGCTTTCTCGATACCATTGGTGGTAAGTTTCTTCATCGATCAAAGCATTTTTTTTGATATTATCTGGTATTGGATAGATTTTTTCAGACATATGTTCCCTCTCCTCATTTATTATTTGGAAAAATCAGCCATTATATTTTTGTGTTTTTTGGCAGAGTTATTCCCAATAAGCTTTTCATTTTGAGATTAGACGAAATTACAAATATTGAAATAGTTAATTTTTCAAATCTGATGCGTTTGTATTTAAGAGGGGATTTTTATGCTGTTTTAGGATGCTTATACTGAACTCAGTTTCGTAGCTCTTGTCTTGTGTGCACGCATTGGTAAATCCATTTATTTTTAGGCATTATCGACAGTATTTTACCTTCTAGTGTGCGGAAAGTTTCTCTGTTATCCTTAGGTTGCTATCATGCTGTTGAATACAGCTATTGCTACGCTATCTGGCATTTTAGGGGGCTTATTGAGTTGGTAGGTTTGCTCTAGGGTCGGGGGTGCATCCATAAACATCTCTTTGTCTGCTTTACACACTTGGTAAGTGGGTGAATTGTTCACACGGATTGGAGAGGTTGATATAATCTGTGGTTTTTATGGGAGCTATTACGACAACTGTGCTGAATGTTTTTTGTGGTCATTTATTTTGCGGTGTTTTTTTATAAATGTGCAATGCACCTCATGCACCTTTATCGTTCTCATTATTATAAATGGTTTTTTTTTGCGCTACATTTCAGTAGAGAGGCTGTCAGACAGGGCGTTTTCCAAATAAAGCAGAACCAATACGAAGAATGTTAGAGCCAAATTGAAGAGCTGTTTTAAAGTCATTGGACATACCCATCGAAAGCTTTGGAAGACCAGCTTTTTTTGCGAGTTTTGCTAAAAGGGCGAAATAGGGACCAGGGTTTTCTTGCACTGGGGGGATTGCCATTAGTCCGATAATATCAAGACCATAGTGATTTTTACACTGGGTAACAAAAGAAACCACTTCTTGTGGTGCGATACCACTTTTTTGGCTTTCTAAGCCAATATTGACCTGAACATAACAGGGGAGAGTTCTTTTTTGTTTTTGCATTTCTTCGGCCAAGCTCTTGGCTATTTTTTCGCGATCAACCGTTTGAATGACATCAAAAATTTTGACGGCTTCTGCTGTTTTGTTCGATTGTAAGGGGCCGATAAGGTGAAGTTCGATATTTTCAAACTGTTGACGCAAGTGCGGCCATTTTTTTTGGGCTTCTTGCACGCGGTTTTCTGCAAAACGCGTTTGACCTGCTTGCAAAAGGGGGAAAATGTTATCTGCCGAGACGGTTTTAGAAACAGCGAGAAGTTGAACCTCTTCTAAAGAGCGATTATAGTCTTTACATATTTCAGCAATCTCTTTTTGAAGGATTTTCCATGCTTCAACACAAGGGGCATGAGGGGGGGCATGAGGGGTCGTGTGGGTGCTCATTTTTTCGTGCTTTCTGTTTTTATTTAGCAATAAAATAATGGTTCGTGAGAACTTTGAAAAATACTTAGTGAAATATTCACTGAAAATGTTGACCTTGGGGGTAATCCATGGTGAAGCATAAAACAAGTTTTTTAGTTCAATTTTATAAAGAGTATAATAGGAATGACGATTGAACGTTATAATTTAGGTGAACGCTATAATCCTCGTGCCCACGAACAAAAATGGCAAACGATTTGGGATGAAAAGAAGATTTTTCAGACCGCGGAGGAAGATTGTCGTGAAAAATATTATGTTTTAGAGATGTTTCCTTATCCCTCTGGGCGCATTCACATGGGGCATGTACGCAATTATGCCATGGGAGATGTTGTTGCGCGCTATAAACGTGCAAAGGGGTTTAATGTGCTTCATCCCATGGGGTGGGATGCTTTTGGTATGCCGGCTGAAAATGCTGCTATGCAGAATAAAGTGCATCCAAAAACGTGGACTTATCAAAATATTGCTGTGATGCGTGGGCAATTAAAGAAATTAGGGCTCTCATTAGATTGGTCGCGTGAATTTGCAACTTGTGATGTGGATTATTACCATCGCCAACAAATACTGTTCCTTGATTTCTATCAAAAGGGCTTGGTTGCACGTAAAGTGGCTAAAGTGAATTGGGACCCTGTTGACCACACCGTTTTGGCAAATGAGCAGGTTGTTGATGGTCGGGGGTGGCGGTCTGGTGCGTTGGTTGAACAGCGTGAATTGACGCAGTGGTTTTTCAAAATTAGTGATTTTAGTGAAGACTTACTGGCAGGGCTTGAAGAGCTTGAGCAATGGCCGGAAAAAGTTCGCACTATGCAAAAAAATTGGATTGGGAAGTCACAAGGTTTGCTGATTCGTTGGGCTTTAAAGTCGGTAGATGATGTTGATGATGGGTGTGCGGAGTTTAACGAAGTTGTCTGTTATTCAACACGACCTGACACGCTTTTTGCTGCTGCTTTTTTGGCGCTGTCTGTTGATCATCCCATTGCAAAAGCCTTAGCGCAAAAGGATAAAGCGCTTGATGCTTTTATCGAAAATTGTCGGTGTGGTGTAACAACAACCGCGGCGCTTGAAACAGCTGAAAAACAAGGTTTTCGCACATCACTTTTGGCGGTTCATCCCTTTGATCCAACGGTGCATATTCCCGTTTATATCGCCAATTTTGTGCTTATGGATTATGGAACAGGAGCTGTTTTTGGCTGTCCTGCCCATGATCAGAGAGATTTGGATTTTGCACGTAAATATGATCTCCCCGTGCGACCGGTGGTTTTGCCAAAGGGGGTTGAGAGGGAAGATTTTGTGATTGCTGAAACAGCTTATGTTGGTGATGGCGTGATGATCAATTCAGACTTTTTGGATGGCTTGACACCGCAACAAGCTTTTGAAGCAGCAGCTAAACGGCTTGAAGGGCAAATACTTGGGGGGCAGCCCCAGGGGCAAAAGACCGTGCAATTTCGCTTGCGTGATTGGGGTATTTCGCGTCAACGTTATTGGGGATGCCCTATCCCTATGATCCATTGTGCGGCTTGTGGAGTGGTTCCGGTTCCGCGTGCTGATTTACCGGTTGTGTTGCCCGATGATGTCACTTTTGAGCAGCCTGGCAATCCTCTTGTGCGTCATGAAACATGGCAAACAGTAACCTGTCCTGTCTGTGGTCAGTCTGCCAAACGTGAAACTGATACCATGGATACATTTGTTGACTCTTCTTGGTATTATGCCCGCTTTACTGCGCCTTTTGCACAAGAACCTGTCGACAAGCAAGCGATAGCCGAATGGTTGCCTGTGCAACAATATATTGGTGGAATTGAACATGCGATTCTCCATCTTCTTTATGCACGCTTTTTTATGCGTGCTATGAAATTGATTGGGCATATGAGCGTGGATGAGCCTTTTAAAGGGCTTTTTACCCAAGGGATGGTTGTTCATGAAACCTATCGTGATGACCAAGGGTGGGTTTCACCAGAAGAAATTTCTATTGTTGAAAAGGATGGAAAACGTCAGGCTTATAAATTGACCGATCAAAGTGAGGTGACGATTGGTTTGATTGAAAAAATGTCAAAATCAAAAAAGAATGTTGTGGATCCTGATGATATTATTGCCTCCTATGGAGCCGATACTGTGCGCTGGTTTGTTTTGTCGGATTCTCCTCCTGAGCGAGATGTTATTTGGACAGAATCTGGTGTTGAAGGAGCGCATCGTTTTGTGCAACGCGTTTGGCGTTGTGTGGCTTTGAGTGCTCCGGTTTTAAGAGAAGTGGTGCCTTGTGCTGGTCGTCAGGGTGCGGCTTTAGAACTCTCAAAAGTGGCGCATCGCACGCTCCATGCTGTGGAAGACGATTTGGAAAAGTTCGCCTTTAATCGGGCAATTGCGCGCCTTTACGAATTCTTGAATATTATGGCGCCTTTACTAAATAAGGTAGAGGATGTTGAGAGTGAGATGAAGGAAGCTTTGCGTCAAGCAATGGATTTTTTCCTTGTATTGATTGCACCTATAATGCCTCATTTGGCAGAAGAGTGTCATGCTGCTTTGGGAGGAAAAAATTTGATTTGTGAGATTCCTTGGCCTGTTTATAATCCTGCATTAATTGTTGAAGATTCCTATATTTTGCCGGTACAGATTAATGGTAAAAAGCGTGGTGAAGTGACTGTTTTGGCAACGGCAAATGAAGCGATGATTGAAGAAGCTGTTTTGGCTCTTGATTTTGTAAAGGCACATCTGGTCGAAAAAACCGTTAAAAAAATAATTATTGTTCCAAAAAGGATTGTGAATGTTGTTGTTTAAAAATTTTGTTCTTGTGGGCTTATTTTGTTTGTCCACGCTTTTGTGTGGGTGTATAGTTGAACCGCTTTATCATCACGCATCTGGGATTTCCACAAAAATAGGTTCTGTAGATTCTGTTTTTGATGATTCATCTCCAAAACAAAAATCTTTGAATCTTTCCGAAAAACTAGCTTCCATTGTCGTTGCAGAACCGTCAGATCGTTTTGGTCAAATGGTACGCAACCATTTGCTGTTTTTGCTTTATGGAAATGGGCGGAAACCTTCTACTCCAGCTTATCAATTGGTATTGCAAACATCTACGTTTACACGAAATTCTGTACAGATAGAGATGGACCTGGATAGGAAAAGAGAGGGGCGGCCTTCCGTTGGAACTGTGATGGGTAAAGTTTCCTATATCTTGCAAGATATGAAAAATGTTCTTATTGCCGAAACCACAGTAAGCATGAGCACATCTTTTGAACGGCTTCGTCAAGAATATGCAACTTTGCAAGCAGAGCAAGATGCGCAAAAGCGCGTGGCTGAAGAATTGGCTGAACAAATTTTACTGCTGCTTTCAAAAGATCTTTCAAGTCATTAGGCGATATTTTGTCCAGTTTTTTTCCAATCACTTGAGAAGATTTGCAAGCCTTTATCAGTTAAAGGATGTTTGACGAGTGCTTTTAAAACTGTTGGTGGAACGGTTGCAACATCTGCACCGCTTAGTGCTGCTTCTTTAACATGATTAACGGTACGAATTGAAGCTGCCAAAATTTGCGTTTCAAAGTTGTAGTTATCGTAAATTGTGCGAATTTCATGAAGCAGTTCCACACCATCGCTTGCGCAATCATCTAGCCTGCCTATAAAAGGTGAAATAAATGTTGCGCCTGCTTTGGCGGCTAGTAAAGCTTGGTTAGCAGAAAAACAAAGTGTGAGATTTGTTTTTAGTCCCTGTATTGTAAGAGCTTTACAGGCTTTTAAGCCATCAAGCGTTAAGGGAAGTTTGATGCAAATATTGTCGGCAATTTTTGCTAAAACAGCCGCTTCTTTCATCATGTTTTCAAATTCGGTTGCTACAACTTCGGCAGACACGGGTCCTTTGACGAGGGTACAAATTTCTTTTGTAACCTCAAGAATATTACGTCCTGATTTAAGAATAAGAGAAGGATTGGTGGTAACACCATCAACGAGGTTTAAATTTTGTAATTCTCGGATCTCTTCAATATTGGCGCTATCCACAAAAAATTTCATTGCCAAATCTCCTTGGTTTTTAGCTCTTTATTTAAAGCTTCTGATGTTTCACCCTATTTTTGTTATGCGTTATTGTTTATCGCAAAAGCAAGAGGGAGGATACGTGTTGCCTATGGTAAGTTAAGATATGAAGGATAAAAATGCGTACTTATAGTTTGTTTATAGCGTTAGCACTGCTGGTATCAATATCAGATGCGTATTGGAGTTTTTATCGTTGATAAGATATTGTTGATGAGGGGGAGATCATACAAAGTGATTATTCTTCATGACGGATAATATGTCAAAGTGCAAGGACGGTAGTGGTATAAAAAAGATTGTATAAAAGTTGGGACAAAAGATGAAGTCAAATGAGGGTGTGTGCGAGAGAAATATTGTTTCTATTTTGGTACCTCTGCCTATTGCACATGCTTATAGTTATGAGGTTCCATCTTCAATGGAGGTAGAGGTTGGTTCTTTTGTTCGTGTTCCGGTAATGGGGCGGGAAGTTTGTGGTTTTGTGGTGGATGTTGGAGAACAATCCGCAAAGGATGGGCAAAGTGCTCCACCTGTGGCGCGTAAAAAACTACGCTCTCTCCTCCATGTTTTTAATTGCCCGCCGTTAAAAGCGGAGATGATTACATTCTTGCATTTTGTTGGTCGGTATACGATGACTCCTTTGGGTCTTGTTGCACGATTGGTTTTGTCGGTTCCGTCTGCTTTAGAACCCGAAGAACAGATGCTGGGTTTGCGGTATTGTGGAGGAGAGATCGGGCGCCTAACACCAGCACGATCACGTGTTTTAGAATTGGCCCGCGATGGTGAAATTTGGACACGTTCTGGTCTTGCTCATGCGGCAGGAACTTCTGTTTCCGTTGTTGAGGGGCTAAAGACACTTGGGGTTTTTGAAGAGGTTATGGTACCTGTTCCTGCTCTTGTGGCGATGCCTAATCCTGATTTTTGTTGCCCTCAATTGGAGGGAGAACAGAGCAAAGCAGCGCGCCTTTTGCGGGAAGGTGTTTTATCTTCTCAATTTCAAGTTTTTCTGCTTGATGGTGTTACTGGGTCGGGAAAGACAGAAGTTTATTTTGAAGCGGTTGCTCAAGCGCTTACAGGTGGTAAGCAGGTTTTGATTTTATTGCCGGAAATTGCTTTAACACAACAATTTTTAGATCGCTTTCATGCACGCTTTGGAGCAGCGGCGGCGGAATGGCATTCAGATTTGTCACCACGTCGTCGAGAACGTGTGTGGCGACAGGTTGCAGAAGGGCTTGTGCGGGTTGTAGCTGGAGCGCGGTCCGCGCTTTTCCTCCCCTTTCCAGAGCTTGGGTTGATTGTTGTTGATGAAGAACATGATAGTGCTTACAAACAAGAAGAGCGCATTTTTTATCATGCGCGTGATATGGCAGTTGCACGGGGTTCTTTTGGGCATTTTCCTGTTATTTTATCCTCAGCGACTCCTTCGATTGAAAGTCAGACAAATGTCTTGTGGGGGCGTTATCAACGGGTCCATTTGCCATCGCGTTTTAAAGCGGCCGCACTTCCGCAATTGCGGGTGGTTGATATGCGTCAAGGAGGCGTGCAAAAGGGAGGTGTGCAAAAGGGGCGTTTTATTTCCTCTGCTCTTGAAGCGGCTTTAAAACAAACGCTTGAAAAAGGTGAACAGGCACTGCTTTTTCTTAATCGGCGTGGTTATGCACCTCTCACTTTGTGTCGGGTTTGTGGGCATCGTTTTCATTGTAGCGATTGTTCAAGTTGGTTGGTAGAGCATCGATTACAAGGACAGCTTAAATGCCATCATTGTGGATACCATCAGCCGCTTCCAGAAGCATGCCCCGAATGTGGGACATTAGACCATCTTGTCGCTTGTGGTCCAGGGGTAGAAAGAATTGCTGAAGAAACACGGGGGCTTTTTCCACAGGCGCGGTTATTGATTCTCTCAACGGATCTCAAAGGCGGGATTAGCCAGTTGCGGCGCGAATTGGAAGCGGTGGCGAATGGGGATGTTGACATTATTATTGGAACGCAGTTGGTTGCGAAAGGACACCATTTTCCAGGACTTTCTCTGGTCGGGGTCATTGATGCGGATCTTGGTCTTGCTAATGGCGATTTACGTGCTGCTGAGCGTACCTTTCAGCTCTTATCTCAGGTTACAGGCAGGGCAGGGCGTATGGGGTTAGAGAGTTTAGGATTATTGCAAACTTATCAACCCGATCATCCAGTAATACAAGCCCTGATTTCTCGGCAAGGTGAGGATTTTTACACTCATGAGATCGCTATGCGTCAGCACTATCATCTGCCACCTTATGGGCGACTTGCCTCTTTGATTGTGTCTTCAGAAAAGCGCCAAGCAGCAGAACATTATGCGCGTGCGTTGCGTCAAGTTGCACCGAGGGAAAAAAATATCTCGGTAATGGGACCTGCGGAAGCTCCATTGGCTCTCATTCGTGGGCGTTATCGTTTTCGGCTTTTACTGCAAGGGCAACGTTCTTTTGATATACAAGGGTTTATTCGTGCAATGCTTTCAAGTGCACCCAAAATACCTTCTTCGGTTCGGGTTCAGATTGATATTGATCCGCAAAATTTTCTTTAGAAAACACAAGGGAAGTAATGGGGAAGGGAAGTAACGAGGAGGCTTATTTGCTTAAAAGATGTTCTAGGAGGGATAATTTTAAGCAAAAAGATGCGTTTCCTCTTTATTTTAAGGGAACGTCGGTTATTATTGCTTGCTTATAAGTTTGAAATGATACATTTTTTGTTAACTCTTTTGGTGGAAGAGCATTAAAAACTGAAAGAGAGCATTTTGTTTCTGTTTTCAGAGTGATTATGCAATGATAGAGAAAGATATTTTAAAATCTATGAGGGGATGCCAAAAAGAAACACAAAAAAACTGTGGTGCTGATTTGTGTATTATAAAAAAATATTTTGAATATTTTATTTAAAATTTTCAAAAAGCAACGATTTGGAGTGTTGCGAGTCGGTTATGTCTATGCTAGAAACCGAGAAGTTTTTTGTTCTAGGTTTTAAGAAGATTATTCTTAGAATTTAGGATGTCTGATTTATTTCATCTGATAACTATCTTCGTCTGGTAACTATCAGAGATTCGCTCAAGGGAAAGAGGCGGTATTTCGTGTCGGATTCATTTTCTCTTATACCGTTGCCATTGGTGGACCAACGCTATGCGCAAGCGCTTTTTGATCTCGTTCAAGAAGCAGGGGCTGTGGAAAAGGTTGAAAAAGCAGTAGCATCTTTTTTGCTTGTTTTGGATCAAAATGAAGATTTGAAACGCTTTGTGCAGAGCCCATTCTTTTCAGTAAAAGAACAGGTTAAGGTAATGTGTTCTGTTTGTGAGCGTATCAAATTTGCTGATGAGGGCGCTGGTCAGATTGTTGGTAATTTTTTGCGTGTTATTGCACTAAACCGTCGGCTTTGTGCCTTGACTGGTATTTTACATGCTTTTCAACGTCGTGTTGCTCTCTCTCGTAGGGAAATTTCGGCTCAGATTGTTTCTGCGCGCTCACTGAGTTCTCAACAAGAACAAGAGTTGCGCGTGGCTTTGGAAGGTGTCGTTGGGGGAAAAATTTTGCTACATATCCTTGTTGATCCAACAATTCTCGGTGGATTAATCATTCGTGTGGGGTCGTCTCAGATTGATACGTCTCTTGAAACAAAATTATCTTCGCTTAAGCTTGCATTGAAAAAAGAGGTCAGCTGATGGATATTAGACCATCTGAAATTTCAAAAATTCTCAAAGAGCAAATCAGAAACTTTGACCAAAAGGCTGAAGTTTCAGAAATTGGTTGGGTTCTCTCTGTGGGTGATGGTATTGCCCGTGTTTATGGTTTGGATAATGTCCAAGCAGGGGAAATGGTTTCCTTTTCAAATGGCGTGCGTGGTATGGCTTTGAATCTGGAAATCGATAATGTTGGGGTTGTGATTTTTGGGTCAGATCGTGATATTCGTGAAGGGGATACCGTTAAACGGCTTGGGTCTATTGTGGATGTCCCTGTGGGACCAGCTTTGCTTGGGCGTGTTGTTGATGCATTGGGAAATCCTATAGATGGTAAAGGACCGCTTAAGGCAACAGAGCGTCGTCGTGTTGATGTTAAGGCTCCAGGGATTATTCCGCGTCAATCTGTGCATGAACCCATGGCGACGGGATTAAAAGCCATTGATGCGCTTATTCCTATTGGACGCGGACAGCGTGAATTGGTGATTGGTGACCGGCAGACAGGAAAAACAGCAGTTTTGCTCGATACATTTTTAAACCAGAAACCGTTTCACGAAAAAGGTGCTGGAAACGATCAGGACAAAGTGTATTGTATTTATGTCGCCATTGGTCAAAAACGTTCAACGGTAGCGCAATTTGTTAAAATTTTGGAAGAGCGTGGAGCGCTCGAGTATTCCATTATTGTAGCAGCTACCGCTTCTGATCCTGCTCCATTGCAATTTATTGCGCCTCTTGCTGGATGTGCGATGGGTGAATATTTCCGCGACAATGGGCAACATGCTTTGATCGGTTATGATGATCTTTCAAAACAGGCTGTTGCTTATCGTCAAATGTCTCTTTTGCTTCGTCGTCCACCTGGTCGTGAAGCTTATCCTGGTGATGTTTTCTATCTTCATTCGCGTCTTTTAGAGCGTGCTGCTAAACTGAATGCTGAAAATGGTTCTGGATCTTTGACGGCTTTACCCGTCATTGAAACTCAAGCAAATGACGTTTCTGCTTATATTCCTACAAATGTGATTTCAATCACTGACGGGCAAATTTTTCTGGAAACCAATTTATTTTATCAAGGAATTCGCCCTGCTGTGAATGTTGGTCTTTCTGTGTCGCGTGTTGGTTCCGCTGCGCAAATTAAGGCGATGAAGCAAGTTGCTGGTTCGATCAAAGGTGAATTGGCACAATATCGCGAAATGGCTGCTTTTGCACAATTTGGTTCTGATTTGGATGCTTCAACGCAGCGTCTTTTAAACCGTGGTGCGCGTTTAACAGAGCTTTTGAAGCAGCCACAATTTTCTCCATTGAAGACAGAAGAACAGGTTGTTGTTATTTTTGCTGGTGTGAATGGTTACCTGGATTCCTTAGCTGTTTCTGATGTTGCGCGCTTTGAACAGGGGCTTTTAACGCTTCTGCGCAATGATCACCAAAGTCTTTTGAAGGCGATTGCTGATCAAAAACAGATAACCGATGAAATTAAGGATAAATTGATAACTGTGCTTAAGACTTATGCAAAGAATTTTTCGTGATGAATTGATGGAATGCTTGAATGGCGTCGTTGAAGGATCTTAGAGACCGTATCGCCTCGGTTAAGGCAACACAAAAGATTACCAAAGCCATGCAAATGGTTGCGGCGGCAAGGTTGCACCGTGCGCAAGAGGCGGCGGAGTCTGCGCGTCCTTATGCTCAGAGGATGGCTGCTATTTTAGCCAATGTTGCGGCTGATGTTGATGGGGTTGATGCGCCTCCTCTCATGCGGGGTACGGGTCGAGATGATGTGCATCTTTTGGTGGTATGTACTGCGGAGCGTGGTCTTTGTGGTGCTTTTAATGTACAAATCGCCCGTCGTGCGCGTGAACAAATTAAGACACTGCTTTCTGCTGGTAAAATTGTTAAGATTTTAACCGTGGGAAAAAAGGGCGCTGATATTTTAGCGCGTGATTACAAGGCTTTGATGATTGGTCACATTGATTTGCATTCTGTAAAGCGGATTAGTTTTGCAGAGGCTGCGATGATCAGTCAGCGGATCATTGATTTATTCAATGAGGGAGCATTTGATGTGTGTACGCTATTCTATTCTGAATTTGTTTCCGTGATCAATCAGCGTCCAACAGCTTTTGGCTTGATTCCAACACTCTCTCCCAAAGAAGCTGTCGAAGGAGAGGTTATCGTTGAAAAAAATGACAAAAGTAAAGGTTCACAATCAGTTGTTTATGAGTATGAGCCCGATGCTGTTTCTCTTTTGGAAGAGCTTGTGCCGCGCAATCTTTCTGTGCAAATCTTTCGAGCTTTGCTTGAAAATGTTGCCGGTGAAATGGGGGCGAAGATGAGTGCTATGGATAATGCATCGCGCAATGCCGGTGAAATGATTAATAAATTGACAGTGGCTTATAATCGCCAGCGTCAAGCACAAATCACGACAGAATTGATCGAAATTATTGCGGGCGCTGAAGCGCTTTAAATTGAAAAGGTAAGGATTAATGGTAAAAGCAGTGACGTCAAGCAAAGGAGCAGAAAAAGTTGAGAAAAAGAAGACAACTGCTCGTTCAGGCGCGCAAAAAACCGCCTCAAAATCTCAAGCTGGCATAAAGAATTCTTCTAGTTCTGTGCGGTCTTCTTCTAAAGAGACCCGTGCAAAAGAAGTTGTACAGGCAAAAGGAGCTGTTGGTGAGATTAGGCAGGTTATCGGTGCTGTTGTTGATGTGCAGTTTGAAGGTGCGTTGCCAAATATCCTTAACGCGTTAGAAACAGATAATTTAGGCAATCGGCTGGTTTTAGAAGTTGCGCAGCATTTGGGTGAAAATACCGTGCGTACCATTGCCATGGATACGACGGATGGGTTGACGCGTGGTCAAAAGGTTTTTGATACAGGAACGCAGATTAGTGTTCCTGTTGGAGAAGCAACACTTGGTCGTATTATGAATGTGATTGGAGAGCCGGTTGACAATGTTGGCCCAATTCTTGCGACTAAAACACGTTCTATTCACCAAGACGCTCCTGCATATGTTGAGCAATCAACGGTATCGGAAATTCTTGTCACGGGTATTAAAGTCGTTGATTTGTTAGCACCTTATTCTAAAGGTGGTAAAATTGGTTTGTTCGGGGGAGCTGGTGTTGGTAAAACCGTTCTCATTATGGAGCTTATCAATAATATTGCAAAAGCGCATGGGGGATATTCTGTATTTGCCGGTGTTGGAGAACGTACACGTGAGGGAAATGATCTTTATTATGAAATGATCGAAAGCCGTGTGAATGTGAATCCAAAAGACAATAATGGTTCAACAGAGGGCTCAAAATGCGCGCTTGTCTATGGGCAGATGAATGAACCACCAGGAGCGCGGGCCCGTGTTGCCCTTTCAGGATTGACCATAGCAGAAAGTTTCCGTGATGAGGGCCAAGATGTTCTTTTTTTCGTGGATAATATTTTTCGTTTTACCCAAGCAGGGGCTGAAGTATCAGCGCTTTTAGGGCGTATTCCTTCTGCTGTGGGCTATCAGCCAACTTTGGCAACGGATATGGGGGCTTTGCAAGAACGTATTACCAGCACAAAAACGGGATCTATTACTTCTGTTCAGGCTATTTATGTTCCAGCCGATGACTTAACGGATCCAGCACCTGCAACATCTTTTGCCCATTTGGATGCAACCACGGTTCTTTCGCGTTCGATTGCTGAAAAGGGGATTTATCCCGCTGTTGATCCGCTTGATTCTTTCTCACGCATGTTGGATCCACTGATTGTAGGTGAAGAGCATTATACTGTTGCTTGTCAAGTTCAAACTATTTTGCAACGCTATAGAGCGCTACAGGATATTATTGCTATTCTTGGAATGGATGAACTTTCTGAAGATGACAAGTTGTTAGTGGGGCGGGCGCGTAAAATTGAACGTTTCCTTTCGCAACCTTTCCATGTGGCTGAAGCCTTTACTGGCTCGCCTGGAAAACTCGTGTCTTTAGAGGATACAATCAAAGGGTTTAAAGGTCTTTGCGCTGGCGATTATGATGATTTGCCGGAAGCAGCTTTTTACATGGTTGGATCGATTGAGGAAGCCATTGAAAAAGGAAAGCGTCTCATTGCAGAAGCTTCTTCATAAGAGGAAATCTGTAACGAATGCTTGTTGTAAAGAGCACAAGAGGTCTTAGTATTGAACCTCGTGGAGGTTTTTGTGGAGAACAATAAGGTAGAGTGTTTTTTGTTTGAGATTGTATCACCTGAGAAATTTGTGTTTTCAGAACAGGTGGTATCTGTTGTTCTTCCTTCAGAGTCGGGTGCACTCACAGTGATGGCGCATCATGCACCATTGGTGGCTAGCATTGTATTGGGGAGTGTCCGCGTTCTCACTTCTTCGGGGGAAAAGCTCTTTGCTGTTTATGGGGGCGTTGCTAATGTTACCTCTTCGGGATGCTCGCTTCTGGTAGAGAAGGTTGTGGCTGTTGAACATCTTTCTTTTAGTACGTTGGAACAGCAGATTTTGCAAGTTCGGGCGACGTTGGAAGGGGATGCAAATGATGAGGCAAAGCGTAAGGTAGAAGAATTTTTTCATCAACTGACAGCTGTTGATACTGTATTGACAGAGGCGTAACAGATTATACGGGAAAAGGCGGACATGAGCGGAAAGAAGAGTACGGTTATGTCTGCTAAAAGAGGAGGAAAACCATTTCCCCATCCAGGTCGTGTTTTTGCAGGGCCTTTGCCAAAATGTTTTGTTTATATTTTCGCTTCTTTTATTTTGCAATGGGCTTATGGCTTAGGGGCGAATATTGTTCAGTCTAACATTTTTTATCTTACGGGCGATTTTCATGCAACTCTAACAGAAACCACATGGTTGGTTGCTGCCTATATGGCACCAAATGTGAGTGTTGCGATTATGTTGATCAAAATTCGTTATCAGTTTGGGCTTCGTGCTTTTGCTGAATTATCAATTCTTAGCTTCGTTCTGGTTTGCATTTTACAGCTCTTTGTTACGGATTTGCGTTCTGCACTGATTATTCGTTTTTTTGCTGGTATTGCTGCGGCACCATTAGCTTCCTTAGCGCTTCTTTATATGATGGAGGCTTTTGCACCAGCAAAGAAGTTTACTGTTGCTCTTAGTTTGAATTATACGAATGCGGCTTTAGCAGCGCCCTTATCGCGGTTGATTTCGCCTGATTTGTTAGAAAATGGTGGATTTTTGAGTCTTTCAGCGATGGAAATGGGATTGGTTCTCATGAGTTTGGGATGTATCTATGCTCTTCCCCTGACTCCTGTGGTACGTAATAAGGTTATTCAGAAGTTAGACTGGGTGAGTTATAGTTTGATTGCGCTTGGTCTTGGACTCAATGCGGTTATTATGTCTGTTGGTAAGTTGTATTGGTGGTATGAGGCACCGTGGATTGGTTGGGGGCTTGCGCTTGCTGTTTCCTCTTTGGTCATTGCGATCATTCTTGAGCTTAATAGAAAGAGTCCGTTGATTGATTTACGCTGGCTTTTCAGTAAAGAAATGGTGCAATCTGTTCTCATTTTATTGGTCTTTCATGTTTTTTTGTTAGAGCGGTCAACTTTAGCAGTAGGGTTTTTTAATCTTTTTGGTTTGTTAAATCGTGAGATGGCACCCATGTATCTCGCGGTTATATTGGGGACCCTTTTAGGGGGAGCGACTTGTGTGTTTTTTTTACGTGCTGGACGTGAGGATTATTTTTATCTTTTATCTTTAGGCTGTTTGGCGCTTGGGGCTTATTTGGATAGTCATGTGAACCACTTAACGCGTCCACAAGATATGATGTTGAGTCAAGGGTTGGTTAGTTTTAGTTACGCACTTTTTTTGCCTCCTACTCTTTTCAAGGGATTTGTGACATCTGGTGAGCGAGGACCGCGTTACGTTTTAAGTTTTATTGCTGTTTTTTTGTTGACGCAAGTGACGGGTGGTTTGATGGGATCGGCTTTTTTTGGCAGCCTGCAGGTTTTTTTCGCCCATAAGAATTTTGAATTTTTAACACAAAATGTTGTTGTTACGGATCCACGTATTTCGGTTGAGATGTCTGCCTTATTTTCGCCTTCTTCTAGTGTTGCTGTTCCACCTATCTTAGGGGATGAGCAAGACGTGTCTAAATTGATTGAAAAGTTTAGGTTAACAGCAAATGTTTTTGCTTATGATGATGTTTTTCGTCTTTATTTTTATATAGCAATGGTTGTTTTTGCTATTTTTCTTGTCAAAATATTTGTCAAGTCATACTCTTTGACTGCATTTGACAATCGGGATCATGTCAGTGAAGAGGGGAATAAAAAATGATAAAAGCATTACGGTCAAGAGCAACGCTTGTTGCATTCCTCTCAGGGATTACAGGTGTTTTGCTCATTTTATGGGCTTGGAAACTTCCCCCTTTTGTGAGTACGATTCAGATAACCGATAATGCTTCCATTAAAGGCAATGTTACCTTGGTCAGTTCACAGATTTCTGGGATGATTGCACGGATTTATGTGCAAGATTATCAGAGAGTTGAAAAGGGAATGCTTTTATTTGAACTCGATGATTCTCTTTTTCGCCAACAGCTTGCAAGAGCACAGGCTGTTCTGGATTCAAAAAATGCAAAACTTGCAAGCGTTATGTTGCAGGCTCAGATTTTGCAGGGAGAAATTAATACAGTAGAAGCTGAACTGTCGCGTTCACGAGCATTCTCTAACGTTCTTCCTGAAAACAAGAAGCTAAACTTTAGTGATCTTACGAGTTCTGTTTCTCGCCCTCTTTCGCAATTGTTGACAACACTTGAAACAAAACGCCAATTGCAAAAACAATTAGATCTTGAACGGCAAAGTTTACAGTCAGATGTTGCAGGAGCAAAGGTTAGCGTTGAATTGGCTAAACTCAATCTGGACCACACCAAGATTTTATCTCCTAGAACGGGGTCTGTTGGATTGGTGAGTGCACGGGTAGGGCAATATGTCGTGCCTGGTACGCAATTGGTATCCGTTATTTCTGATGACATTTGGATTATAGCCAATTATAAGGAAACACAACTTTCTCAGATGCGTGTTGGGCAACCAGTTATTTTTTCTGTTGATGCATTGAATAATAAGAAATTAAAAGGGCGTGTGGTCCGTTTCGCACCTGCGACAGGTTCAGAATTTTCACTGTTAAAAACAGATACTACAATTGGTAATTTCATTAAAATTGCGCAACGTATTTCGGTGCGTATTGCTTTAGATCCTGGACAGGAGGGGATTGAAAAACTCATCCCTGGGATGTCTGTAGTTACCTATGTAGATACTTCACAAAATACTCCTGGAGGTTAAGATTTTGGGTTTTTTGAGTTTGATTTCTATGTCCTTTACTTCTAGCAAGTGGGCATTTACTTTAGAAGATTTGATTTGGTTTGTTATATTTGAGCTTTTTCAATTCATAAAATTCTTATTTATGTATAAAAGTAACCCTGATGTTTTGTACGTTGTTTTTTCCCAGATGTAGAAGAATGCCCACTTTGAGGCGGGCATTGAAAGGTTTTTACTGTTGATTGTGTTTTTAATTTTTACGTATCAGCAAGAAACCAGCTAAAATTAATCCTGCAGTTAATGCGAGGGTTGTTTTTGGGTTTTCTTTGGCTTTTTGCTTTAATTGTGTAGCATGCTCGTTGAGATGGTAAAGTGCGTGACGGCTTTTTTGTTTCCATGTGTCAAACATGTCAGAGATGTTTTCAAAGCCGTCATTATAAGAACGCCAAGGACTCGCTGGGACGAGTTGATTTTTTAATTGTGCGATGCGTTTTTTAATTTTAGCATTCTTGGCGCGCGTTGAAAATAGACTCATGGGTTTCCTCCTTCATGTGTTATACTGTTTTACGACAGTGGGAATTGTGTTTGGGGTTTTGCTATAACGGCTTAAAAATTGAAAGGTTGCATTGATGGTGCTGCTTATCTATGAGGTAAAAATCAAGAGTTTTGGCTTAATGAAGCACTGCCTTTCATTCGTTTTTAAATTGTATTTTGGCAAAACATGATCATAAATGATGGTCGATAGATGCCAAGTTTTGAAAATTTGAGGACTTGATGAACACAGCGTATTCTTTATCTAAACCTCTTGAGCGTCGCCGGTCTGTTGGTGTTGCTGTTGGCGATGTGATGGTTGGTGGCAATAATCCGATTGTTGTTCAGTCGATGACCAATACCGATACTGCCGATGTTGATTCAACCGTTGCACAAATTGCTGCTCTTTGGCAGGCTGGTTCCCAATTGGTTCGCATCACCGTTGATCGTGATGAAGCTGCTGCTGCTGTGCCCAAAATACGGGAACGATTGGAGAGGTTGGGTTTTTCTGTACCATTGGTGGGAGATTTTCATTATATTGGTCATAAGCTTTTATCAGAACATCCTGCGTGTGCGCAGGCGCTTGCAAAATATCGGATCAATCCTGGAAATGTTGGTTTTGGTGCAAAAAAAGATCGCCAATTTGCGGAAATTATCGAGATTGCTTGTCAGTACCGTAAACCTATTCGTATTGGTGTGAATTGGGGATCCCTTGATAATGTGTTGTTGACACGGCTTATGAATGAAAATGCACAGCAGGAAAATCCCTTATCTGTGGCTGAAGTCATGCGGGAAACTGTTGTTCAGTCGGCTTTGCATTCGGCCGCTTTAGCTGAAGAGCTGGGATTGGGACGTGATAAAATTATTCTTTCTGCTAAAGTCAGTGATGTTCAAGATCTCATTGCTGTTTACAGTAGTTTGGCTGGGCGTTGTGATTATGCGCTCCATTTGGGTTTGACAGAAGCGGGAATGGGAACAAAGGGTGTCGTTGCTTCTTCTGTGGCTTTGGGAATTTTGTTACAGCAAGGAATTGGAGACACACTCCGTATTTCATTAACACCTGAACCTGGTGGAGATCGAACACGAGAAGTGAGGGTTGCTCAAGAGCTTTTGCAAGTGATGGGGTTTCGGCAATTTTTGCCTGTTGTTGCCGCTTGTCCTGGTTGTGGTCGTACAACTTCGACAGTCTTTCAGCAGTTGGCGCAAAAAATTGAAGCGGGTTTGTACAAAAATATGCCTATCTGGCGTGAAAAATACCCTGGTGTTGAAAGTTTGAAGGTGGCAGTGATGGGATGTATCGTCAATGGACCAGGGGAATCAAAACATGCTGATATTGGAATCTCTTTGCCTGGAGTAGGAGAAAGTCCTGCGGCACCTGTTTTTATTGAGGGGCAGAAGGTAAAGACTTTGCGGGGTAACCATATTGCCGAGGAGTTTGAATCTCTCTTGAGTGATTATATTCATACACGCTTTGGACAAGGTTGAAGAAACCATTGAAGAGGATTAAAACAAAGAAAATCTTTTATTTTGTATAGTTTTCTCCTTGTATTTTTCTGTTGTGCGCGCTGGCGAACTTTTAATTCTCGCGTGTTGCACTAAAGCGGGCTGCTTGTTGAAGTGGTTTTGCTTTAGCGCCAAAAGGGTGTAAAAGTGCTTCTGCTTTAGTGATGAGTTCGTCCCGCTTTTTTTGTGTTTCTTCAATGCCATAAAGACGAACAAAGGTTGCTTTATGCGCTGTTTTATCTTTACCTGCTGTTTTTCCTAGGACTTCACTTTTGGCCGTGACATCGAGAAGGTCATCCGTCAATTGAAAGGCTAAACCAAGATATGTTCCAAAAGCAGCAAGTTTTTCTGTGAATTCTTTGGATGCATTGCCGATAATTGCGCCTGCTTGGCAAGCAAAGCTTATCAGAGCGGCTGTTTTCATGCGTTGTAGAGTGATAATGTTGGTGCTCTCTTGCGGTTTTTTTTCCGCTTCAAGGTCAAGTATTTGTCCGCCTACCATACCACCAACTCCTGATGCTTGTGCAAGAGCTGTGACCAGTTTTATTCTGGTGTCAAAGGGGAGTGTGCTGGCTTTATCGGCTATGATTTCAAAGGCAAATGTTAAGAGAGCATTGCCTGCTAGAATTGCTGTTGCTTCATCAAATGCTCTATGAACTGTGGGTTGTCCGCGTCGGAGTGTGTCGTTATCCATGGCGGGAAGATCATCATGGATGAGTGAGTAACAGTGGACACATTCTAAGGCACATGCAATATCAAGAGAGTGTTCAGCAGGGATATCAAAAAGTGCCGCACTTTGCATAACAAGAAAAGGACGTAGGCGTTTTCCACCATTCAGCACACCGTAGCGCATGGCTTTGATGAGGGTTTCAGGACGGGCAATTTCACCAGTTTGAACTTGATTACTTAACAGTGTATCAAGTCGCTTTTCAACGGTGTGCGCATGTTCTGCAAGAAGGGTGGTAAATTCATGCATTTGTGCTTCCTTTATTTTTGAAAATGGGGTTCTGGAATTTCAAGAGAGGCTTTTTTATTAAAAATTTATACCCACTGTAAGCGGAAGTCTCTGTTAAAGCCAAACAAAAATTGAATAAAAATCTCATGAGAAGGTTTCAATCGGTGTATGAAACTATCATTTTTGATAATAGTATTACCATTTTTGACATTGCCTCTTCTTTTTAATCAGTGTATAAGGCTATCAGATTTTCTAATTTTTTGACAAAGGCTTTGTCGTTTTTGACATTGCCTCTTCTTTTTTAGTGGATTTGGAGTGTCTCTTTATGGCTGTACCTAAACGAAAAACCTCTCCTTCGAAGCGAGGTATGCGCCGTTCGGCTGATGCCTTGAAGGCGCCAACTTATATCGAAGATAAAAATTCTGGTGAATTACGTCGCCCTCATCACATCGATTTGAAGACTGGGATGTATCGCGGACGTTCAGTTTTACCCCCTAAAGATTGAGATTTTATTTCCCTATTAGGTTAAGGCTTATTTTTATTGTAGGCGAGCGCTTGTACAGGTCATGTGCTTTTCGGTTTTCTTGTTAAAAGGGTATTGGAAATAGGGTCTCCTCATTGCGTGGTAGTTTTGCGGCTTTCTTGTTATCTTGGCAAGGAGCATGGTTTTTTGTGCGTACACTTTGTATGAAGGAAGGGTGCTCTGTGTGGGGTTAGGGAAGAATTCTCTTGTTTTTATCGGTGTGGAGAATGTTGATTTGCTTGTCATTTTGACAGAATGATTTGGAAGGTTGTGCGTACCAATTTATGAGGCTTATGTCCTTTGTGAAGAATCAAAATCCTTGATCGCTATTAATAAGCTTAGTGATGGAATACATCTTAGATGCATTCGATAAAGAGGGTTACAGGAAGATTAAAAGATCTTTTTTTGATATAAGATAACTCTGTAATGTTATTTATATCGTGGACAACTCCACTAAATTATTTTGAGATGAAGTAACTTAGCGGATTTCGTGTCAAAGATTCTTTTGTTTATGAAAATTCATAAATAAAATAAAACCAGCGATATGCTGGTTTTGTTTTTTATCAAAATATTTTAGCTTAGTTTCTTATGCAGCGTAGACAGCTTCACTGTTTGTGTTTGCTTCATCTCTCTCAGCTTTAAATTCGTGCTTTGTTTTTTTTGAGAGATGCATTTCTATGAGATTTATGGCTTCTGTTTCAGAGAGATTATTAATAACAGCAATTTCACGGGCCATTCTTTCAAGTGCAGCAGTATAAAGCTGACGCTCAGAATAAGATTGCTCGGGCTGTAGGTTTGAGCGAAAAAGATCGCGCACCACTTCAGCAATACAAATAAGATCTCCCGAATTGATTTTAGCATCATACTCTTGAGCACGTCGTGACCACATGGTTCGTTTAACGCGTGCTTTCCCGTGTAGAGTTTTCAATGCGCGTTCAACAGAGTCAACAGCAGATAATTTGCGCATTCCAACGGAAAGGGCTTTTGCAATTGGCACCTTGACATCCATTTTATCTTTTGCAAAATGAATAACAAAGAGTTTTAATTTATGTCCCGCAACTTCTTGATCTTCGATCGCTATAATTTGACCCACTCCATGGGTAGGGTAAACGATATATTCAGAGGTTGCAAATCCTTTGATACTGGAGGACGTTCCGTGCTGGGATGCCATATTTTAATTTACTCCCTTTATGACCAACAAACGTATCGGAAAACAGGCTATAAACCTGAATTTTGAGTATTCTTAACCAAGTATATTACACGAATTTAATGAGCATAAAAGTTGAGTACTTTTAAATTCAACAAAAATACATTGCTTTACAAAAAAAGCAATGAACAATACTTAGAAAGATGATCGTATTAAAATAACATTAACATCAAAGTTCAAAAGAATCAATCATTTCGCTGAAGAATTTTTATTTTTACAAGAGAATTTTCTTCATTGTTGAAGGCGTATGGTGTGTGTTGTATCATTATTATTCACCACTTCCTGGATTTTCTGAAAAATATTTTTCTAATTTATTTGGAACGCCATCCATTTCTTTTGCTTGAGGAAGAGGGTCCTTGCGGGTAGTTAAATTAGGCCATTTGTTTGCATATTGAAGATTAAGTTCTAACCACTGTTCGAGCCCCGGTTCAGTGTCAGGTTTAATGGCTTCTGCTGGACATTCTGGCTCGCACACACCACAGTCTATACACTCATCGGGGTGAATGACAAGCATATTTTCACCTTCATAAAAACAATCGACAGGGCAAACTTCAACGCAATCAGTATATTTGCAGTGAATGCAATTGTCTGTTACTACATAAGCCAAGATCTAGCTCCATTTGTTATTTTAGTGATCTTTGGAGGAGAGTGTATCTGTGTCTTTGTTCTTTACAAGTTTATTCCGTAGCACAGCTAATTTTGCAAAAGGTGAATCAGGATTAAGGGGTTTTTCTTTTTGAAATGATTTATTATTCGCACGTTTAGTATAAGGTTTTTGAGACTTATCAGAATACCTTGTGTATGGTGTGGCTTCTTGGGTGGTGTTTTCGTTCGCGCTTACCCCTTTTTTAAATGCTTTTTTCGGTTTATTTTGCCGCCTGTGATGAGATTTATCATGTTTTTTATGCGCGTGGTTGTGTGAATGATGATGATAACGCCATAGTAAAACAACTTTATCTTCTGCTGCGATACGTTTTTGCTTGGCAAAGTCGCCCACAGGTTCAGCCGCTGGTAAACAATCTATGGTGTTGGTTACGATATTGGGTCGTGTTTTAACACAAGTGGTTAAGACACTTTTTTCTCCTTGTGTTGTTTGTGAGGCTTTCATTGTTTGCCATTGATCACCGACGAATTCTGCCGCAGGAACATCCTGCGTTGTTGTACATGCATGGGAAGAAGCTTCGTATGCGAGGAGATTTTGTTCAAAAACAGTGCTGCTCACGGCATGCGCTTGATAACCAAGTCCTTTAAGAATTTCTTCCATATCGGTTCCATTGGCTCCAAGAATAGACATCATTGTGGATGTGACAAAAAAACTTTTACCATCATAGGCGCCTTCGGGTTTTGGTTCACCCCCTTGTTTCCAATGAAGTGCGGGGCGGATGAGGTTTGCAAGCCGTTCTAAAATATCAACGCGCACAGCACGTTGCCCTAAGATTCGATAACCGGCTAACTGATAAAATTGGCGGTTGTATGTAGGATCAACAACAAGAGAAGTCCGCCCTGCAGACAAAGCTGCAAAAATTTCACTCAAACCAGTTTGGTCATGACCCTCATTTTGAAGGTTCCATAGCAGAGTAATGGCTTGGACAGGGGCTGGTTTAAGTATTCCTATAACATAGATATGAAAAGCTCCAAAACGCACACCTAGCCGCCGGAGCACGGCCCGTGATTCTTGGTCCAGACCTTTGACGATTTCAGCAACTTCTCGACGGGGCAAGATTCCTAAAGAGTGGACAAGTTGTGCGGCAAGGCCGCTTGTTGAATCCGTCAAACACTCAGCATTTTGCAAATCAAACAGTGGTTTTAAAGCCGTTTCAAAATGAAAAGCAACAAAACGCTCCAGGCGTTTTACTACGTTATCGCGAGCTTCCCCCGTTAATTGCGCATCTGCCAAAATAATCAGTTTGGGTTTTAAAAATTCCTCTGTTGCAACAAGTTGCCCTACCGGTTGACCAATCCAGCGCACAATTCCATCAGAACTGAGTGTAAAATCTTTATTGGCACAAGCACAAAGGCGGGTTGCACGTTTGGAAAAAGCAAGAATCAAACTTTCATTCTCTATGAAGTTTTGTGTTTCAGCGCTTTGATCGACACTAGTTTTGTTCGCATAAAAACGAAAGCCTTCAAATTTGCCACTTCCCTCTTTTTCAATAAGAATATCATCCTGAAAAATCTCATTCTGTTGAACAATCTTAATATCCATGATCATTTTCTTTCTCAGCGCTAGACTGGTAAAAAGCTTATTTCCGACAATTCCATCATTGTGTTGCTCCCTTTAACACGTTTGTTGTATTTGCTTCAATAATTCTTGTCGTTTTTTGATGCATCTTTTTTCTTTAACTTTGGGTATTTCCTTTTTTATTTACCTTGGATATTTCATAGATGTTCATTACACGTAATGGTTGTATTGTAAAGCTGGAAGCATAAATAAACTCTTCGCTTAAAAGGCAAGTTAGCCAATCATCAAACAAAACAGCATTTATTTTGCCTGTCATTTTTATTTTTTTCTAGTCTGTTACAAAAATATTACAGAGAAAGCTTTTCCATATATTTTGTGCCGAGGAACGGCGTACATCATATTGCCGTTTTGTAGGCAAAACTGTGTTCTATGACGATAAGTTTTAAAATTGTAATAAAAAAACAATTGCGATTATAAATTTACACGCTAAAGTAGTGCCATTAAAACAAACAACTTTTGCGTTCTTTTTGAGAAAGAACAATGGTGTCGTTGCCAAATCAATTTTGATAATTTTAATCGCAAGGGGTTATTATGGGTAATCTTTCAAATGCTGTTTACAAGAACAGCAAAAATTATAGCGACGCGGATAAAAGCTTGGGACGTAATATGATGCGTTCTGCTATGCAAGCGCCTTATCTTGAACGACAAAAGGAGCATGATTTGGCTTTGCGCTGGAAAGATAAACGCGATGATGAGGCTATGCATCAAATTGCAGCGGCGCATATGCGTTTGGTGATTGCGATTGCTAACCGTTTTAAACGTTTTAAAATGCCATTGGGGGATCTGGTACAAGAAGGATATGTGGGGTTGCTAGAAGCTGCTGCGCGTTTCGAACCTGATCGGGAGGTCCGTTTTTCGACTTATGCAACATGGTGGATACGCGCCTCTATTCAAGATTATATTTTACGAAATTGGTCTATCGTTCGAGGAGGAACCAGTTCTTCACAAAAAGCGCTTTTCTTTAATCTTCGGCGCTTGCGGGCGAAATTGGTGCAAGATGATAGTGCTCTTTCAAAACAAGATATCTTTCGCACAATCGCTGAAAAACTCGGCGTTTCAGTTAATGATGTTGAAACAATGGATTTTCGTTTTTCGAGTTCTGATAATTCTTTGAGCGTTTCTGTTTCTGAGAATAGTGATAATCCTGTTGCAAAAATGGATGCCCTCGTGGATGATAGCCCTCTTCCTGATGCTTTAATTGAGCAAGCGATTGACGGACAACGGCGGACACAATGGCTTTATGATGCGTTGCAAATTCTTAATGAACGGGAGCTTGAAATTATTCGTTTTCGTCGTTTGAATGAAGAGGGAGCCACTTTAGAAGTTTTGGGTGAAAAGTTGGGAATTTCGAAAGAGCGGGTGCGCCAAATTGAAGCACGCGCTTTGCAAAAGCTGCGTTCTGCTCTCCTTACGGTTCATTCAGCAGATGCTTATGAGATATAAGCATTGAAGATTTCTCAAGAAAACAATCTGAAGTGAGGTTGTGCAATAAGAGGTGCGCTATCGGGAAGTCAGTTTCAAAGTTAACGAGATTGGCGTGGGAAAAATATCTCAGAATGTAAGGGATAGGAGGGAATCATAAAGGGGAGAAAAGTATGAGGGATTATTCTGTGACAATTTTAACGTTTGTACCTACCCGTAAAGTTTGGGTTGGGGAAAGTGCGTTAAGAATGCGAAAAAGTTTTTCTTTATGCCTTGTATTTTGCATTTTATTGGCAACGCTTGCAATACTGTCTCCCTGTTTAACGCGCACAACACGGATTCTCAAAGGTTTTAGCTTTTTTAACTGTGATGATGTAAGGGGATGAAAACTTTGTACCGTTCTTTCGGCAACCGCTTTAAAATTTTGAGAATCATGTGGGAACGCGCTAAGGAAACGAAAGAGGTGCTTGTTGAATAAAATGACAGCTACATCAAATTGCCATTGCTTATTGGCCGCATGGGCGTGCGCTCCAGGAAGACCTTGGATTGTTGTTGGGCGGATAGAGGATTCATCAAGTCCTACAATCCAGCCACTTTTTAAATAATCGCTCGCAGAGATTTCATTGGGATGCGGTAGTGCATCAAAACGAATAGCAGTTTTGCCCATCCCGCTGGCCCAAACAGTATGCCCTGAAGTCTCTATTGTGAAATTGTGTGGAACGGAAAAAGTTATACGCAATTGCGGGTGGATAAATTGATTTTCTCGTACAAAACCTGTATGAGAGTTGCCACCAAAAATCATGCCATCAATGCTTTTGAGAAAAGAATCGCGATCAGTGTTTTTTATGTTCACTCTACTTATTTTCCGTGCCTTTTCTATCGCACGGCGAATCCGTTGCGGAGTGGTTGGATGTGTTGCTAAAAAGTCTAAGGAAGTATTTGAGGTTCCAGAGCTATTGCGAAAGGCATTATAGGCTTCTAGTGATTGTAAAAAACGCGGCAATGCAAATGGATCATATCCTGCTCGTTTGAGCATTTCGAGTGCAATTGAATCGGCTTCCAGTTCCTGATTGCGTGAAAATTGTGCGAGTTGTTGTTTGTTGTTAATGGAGTTGTGAAGTTTTCTTCCTTTGTAAGAAAGCAGGTGTGGTGACATATGACTTGTCATCTTCAATTCGGCTTCTTTTTTCAGGCGTAAAATGCCGTGATTGGCAGTAATATGGGCTATTTCATGGGCTAAAATTGCTGCAACTTCTGAAGAGTCATTGGCCAACGCTAGCATACCGCGCGTTATGTAGATGGTGCCACTTGGGAGAGCAAAGGCATTGATACTCTCGGAGTCTAAAATTGTTACAGAATAGCTTTGGTGGCCTTGTGACACAACAGTGAGTTTACGCACAATATTTGCTAAGAGGCGCTCAAGTTTTGCATCAGAGTATGCACCGCCATATATTTGTAAAATACGGGGGTGTTGTAGTGCGCTTAATGTGACATAGATATTGTTTTTGCTGGTACGTTTAGAACCTGAAGAAGAAAGCATATTGTTGGGGGAGAGGCGCGTATGACAAGCAGAAAGGAGAAGCATTAAGCTTATGAGAGTTGCTTTATACAGTCTATTGCGAAAAGGAAAATTTCGTTGAAAAATTGGGCACTTTTGATCGTTGTGTACTGTGTTTTCTGGGTGCGTCGTGTTTTCTGATTGTATTTTGGCAAATTTCATTTGTATCTTTAAATATGTGTTTTTTACAATAAAGGAGCTTTTTGGAAAGAAGCTTTTAGGATAAGGATTCTTTTGATTTTATCACGGTTGTTATCTATAAAAAACGTCTATTTTTATAAGAAACGTTATAAAAGGAAATCTTACGAAAGGCACAGTGTTGCATGACAACATTTACAGTATTGTTAAATGGGAATGTTTGTATCACTGACCGTTTGCGTAGCCAAATTCGCAACAGTCGGGTGATTGCTGCCGATGGTGGAATGCGTCATGCAGCAGCGCTGAATGTGAATCCTGAGTTGTGGTTGGGAGATTTCGATTCATCTGATCAGTCTCTCATAGACAAATATCCTCATGTTCCACGTGAGGTTTTTCCTTCTGATAAAGATATGACCGATAGTGCTCTGGCATGTGAAAGAGCTCTACAAAATGGTGCCAAACAGCTTATTTTGTGTGGTGCTTTTGGTGGTGAAAGAAGTGATCATAGTCTTTCTCATATGACACAAGCATTGGTGATGGCTGAAAAGGGCATTGCAGTGTTATTGACGAGCGGTTTTGAAGAAGGTTGGCCGGTTTTGCCAAAGTCTTTTTCATGTGATTTACCTGAGGGTTGTTTGTTTAGTATTATCGGTTTTTCTGATTTACAAGGATTAACCCTCTCAGGTGTCAAATGGCCGCTTTGTGATAAAAATGTGTCATTTGGGTCTTCTTTAACACTTTCTAACCGTATTTGTGGAACCTTTTCTTGCCAATTAGGTTCTGGAAAAGCTATATTATTGGCGTCTGTACCTATTCCATAGAGCTCTTCCGGTATATTTGAATAAGGCAGAGGGGGGCATGGTGATTAAGTGCCGGCATGAATAATATATTTATGTATTAATCTCGAGAAGGAGAGTTTTTTATATGTTAAAGTCAATTTTAAAAGTGGCAGTTGTTTCAGCCATGGGTTTAAGTACGGTGGCTTGTTCTGTTAATGATCAACGTGTTGCACGTTACGGTGTGGGCGGCGCAGCAATAGGCGCTTTAGCTGGAACGGCAATTGCTGGTGCTAGTCCTGAAGCGGCGCTGACCGGTGCAGCATTTGGTGCGATTGCAGGAACAGTAACAGGTGCTGCAGCAAATCAAAGAAGACAGCAAAGACAGATTGTTGTTCCGCAGCCACAAATGTGCATATATCGTACCCATAGAGGTCAGGTTTATCAAGCACCTTGTGCTCACAAAGTACGGGCGCCACATACACCAAAATTGTGCACTTACCGCGATGGAAGAGGTGTCATGTATCATGCACCTTGTCATAAACGCGCTCATTAATGGCTGTGCCGCTGCTGCGGCTTGACCGCATTTTCCTAACTTTTGGATCAGCTCCTTTGCTCAACCAAGCTTGCTTGTCGGTTGAGCAAGGGGCTCGTATTGCATTGGTGGGCCGTAATGGTTGTGGAAAGTCTACGCTGCTAAAAATTGCGGCTGGGATGAGTGAGCCAAGTGGTGGGGAAATTTTTCGCCATCCTCGGGTCACTGTTCGTTATGTCTCACAAAATCCTGATTGTTCAGGCTTTGAAAATATTCACGCCTTTGTGGAAGCTGGCCTGGATGATGTGCCTGATGTGCAATGGATAAACACACTTCTGGCAAATCTTGGTTTTTCAGGAACTGAGAGGTTGGAAACGCTTTCTGGTGGGGAAAAGCGCCGTGTTTCATTGTTGCAGGCTATTGCAGCGAAACCAGATATTCTTTTGTTGGATGAACCAACCAATCATCTTGATTTACCAACTATTGAATGGCTTGAGGGTGTTTTGTGTTCTTTGCGTTCCGCCATTGTGGTGATTTCGCATGATCGGCGATTTTTAGAAAATGTTACGCGTTCAACGGTGTGGCTTGATCGAGGAACCACAAAGAGGTTGGAGAAGCGTTTTTCGGAGTTTGAGAATTGGCGTGATAAGGCTCTTGAAGAGGAAGCTTTAGAACAACATAAATTGGGGCGACAGATTGCACGTGAAGAACAATGGTTGCGCTATGGGGTAACAGCGCGGCGTAAACGTAATGTGCGCCGTTTGGGGGCGTTAAAAGAATTGAGACAGCAGCATCAAACCTATAAAGGGCAACCGGGAAATGCACTTTTGACAGCTGCTAAAAGCCATAATTCCGGTCAATTGGTGCTTGAAGCAAAACGAATTTCAAAATCTTATGGTGATCACGTTGTTGTAAAAGATTTCTCTTTGCGGATTCAACGTGGTGATCGAATTGGTTTGGTGGGTCCAAATGGTATTGGAAAAACAACATTACTTTCCATTCTGATCGGCAAAGAAGCGGCCGATAGTGGGACGGTGAGGCATGGATATAACCTTTCCATGGCGTTGCTTGATCAACAGCGTACTTTAAATGGAGAAGAAACTTTAGCGCATTATCTCACAGGAGGGAGGGGTGATACTCTTGTGATCAATGGGCAAGAGCGGCATGTTGTTTCTTATATGAAAGACTTTTTATTTTTACCCGAACAAGCGCGCACCCCCCTCAAAGAATTTTCAGGTGGAGAAAGAGCGCGACTCATGCTTGCAAGGCTGCTTTCGCGTCCAGCAAATTTTTTGATTCTCGATGAACCGACCAATGATTTGGATATGGAAACATTGGATTTGTTACAAGAGTTTATTGCTGATTTTGCGGGGACAGTATTGTTGATCAGCCATGACAGAGATTTTTTAGATCGAACTGTAACGCATGTGTTGGCGCCCCAAGGCGATGGCCGCTGGATTTTGTACGCTGGTGGTTATAGTGATATGATGGCGCAGAGCAAGCAAGCTGTGTTAGCGCGTAAAGAGTTATCAAAGCCTTATGTGCAAAATCACTCAAAACAGGGAACATCGAGGGAAAAAGCGGTATCCCGCAAATTGTCTTATAAGCAAGTTTATGCACTGGAAAAATTGCCTGAACAAATTGCTTCTTTGCAGGATGAAATAAAAAAAATTGAACAAGAACTTTCTGATCCAGCGCTCTATAGCTGTGATAAAGCTCGTTTTGAGCGTCTCTCTACAATGCTTCAAGAAAAACAAATGCTTTGTATGCAAAAGGAAGAAGAATGGTTGGAACTTGAACTTTTGCGCGAAGACGTAGAAAAAGAAAAGTCTTCGGGATCTCGTGAGGCCTGAATATTATCTTATTTTAATATTTTGTAAAAATACCTTATCCCGACTAATTAACGCAAACGTAAGAATCATTAATCCGAGAGGTTAGAATGTGATCTCTCCATTTTCCGGCAATCATCAGATAATCTCTGGCGCAACCTTCTTTCTCAAAACAAAGGTGCTACTTATAAAATTCCACTTTTAATATTCTCGGGCATAGTGTTTGCCATAATTCTATGCAAGCTATAGACACGAAAGACATGAACGATTAGGGTAGATAAAATCTCGAACATGGGGCCTTTACCTTGTTGTTGTTCATCAAGAGAAAAACCAAGATGACAGGCTTGAAAAACACCACGAACCACATTTGTAAAGTTAACGACGGCGATGATTGTGTTTTCATTTTTTAATCGTATAGCATATCGGTATGCTCGTTCTTGAATGCTCTTACAAGCGAACGCATTTGCTCGTATTTTCCAAGCTGTTAGAGTGTTGTAATCATCAGATTTTACTGGTTCAAAGGGACGTAAATAGTTTGCATTGCGAAGGTAATAGGAAGACAATTCACCCGCATCTTCTAAACTGATCAATGTGGAAATTGTTCGTTTTGTTTTGATTTCCATGGTCTTCTCCTCATAAAAGTGTATGACCCCGCATATTTCTCGTGCAATTTTTTGCGTCCCATGCTGGTTTTTGTATCAGCTCTTGCCATTCGATTTGTGCAAAATACAATATAGTATAGCACAATGCTTTTGTTCTAACCCCGTTTCCCCCTCCCTTATTTCCTCATTTCGCGTTTTGGCGACCGATTGAAATGTAAGAACTCTTCTGAGTGTAAGAGAACGTATGTGATCTTCTATGCCGTTTTAGGGATTTATTTCTAAATTGTGCTACATATTGCTGATATTCTTGTCGCAAGTTGCATGAATTGCGAAAACTTCTGGTAAAAATTTATGGGGATTATTCATTTTTTACATTCTCTTCTTTCGCTCGTTTATCAGCTTTTGGGGGAAAGAACAGCGCTTTGCAAATTATTTCACAGGCAGGGTTGTTATGTTGGAAAATTTCTTGAACAAATTGCTGCTTTGCAGAATGAAATGAAAAAACTCAACAAAGGTTCTCGGAGCCAGCGCTGGATTGCTGCGATAAAGCGCGTTTTGAGTGTCTGTTGACAGCGCTGGAAGAGAAGTTCTTGTGTGCAAAAGATGATACATGTTGGAACTTGAATTTTTATGTAAAAAGATAAAAAAGACACGCGCCTGTGCTAACTCATCCCAAGCGCGTTTTTATAAAGTTGGATCACTGCTTCTTCTTCCATGCGTTCATGCTCTTCTTTTTTACGCAACCGTATAATGCTCCGAACAGCTTTACTATCAAAACCAGATCCTTTCAGTTCGGCATAAACTTCTTTAATATCTTCAGAAATGGTTTTTTTTTCTTCTTCTAGACGTTCTATACGTTCAATAAAAGCACGTAATTGGTTTACGGATATAGCGTGTGTTTGATCAGTTACTGTGTTCATTGCATGTTTCTCCGGATTGTCTATGTTAAACTATTTTTTATCAACGATAAATTTGTGTTGGAAAAGCCTGAAAAACAGAAAGTGAATCAAGCTGTACACTTTTTTTACAAATTGTCTTTAAATATTTTGTAAAAGTTTGAAAATGTGCATTGACAAAAGGGTAAGAAGAACAAGAAAAGAATAAAAATATCTCTGTGTACATTTGAAAAGTTCTTGGAAAAAAAGAAGAGAAGGGATGTATGTTTCGTTTTAAGGACTTGTGTCATAAAGGGAGTTTTATGGTTGGTAAAAAACAGACCAGAAAGCAGCAATGCGTATTGCAGAAAAGACTGAAAATTTTTCTCTTGAGTGTTCTGCTCTTTTTTCTGCCTGTTAGTCTTGCAAAAGCTGATTTTAGAGTTTGTAATATGACCCAACAGGCTGTTGGTGTCGCCCTTGGCTATCGTACGCTTTCAGGGTGGGTAAGCGAAGGGTGGTGGATGGTGCCCGTAACAGAGTGTAAAACCTTAATCGATGGCCCTCTTGCTTCGCGGTTTTATTATTTTTATGCCGAGGGTGCACAGAAAAAAGGGAACTGGCCAGGTTCTGTAACTATGTGTGTGCAAGATAGTCAGTTTACCATTCAAGGGGTTCATGATTGTTTCCCACGAGGTTATCAAAAGGCTGAGTTTAAAGAAATTGATACAGGCAATCAAATAAGTTGGATGGTGCAGTTGACTGATGAGTCTTTGTTTGGTGATTCGGTTGTACATTCTTCTCGTCTTTCAGGAGATTCTTCACCATGAAGCGTGCACGTAAGGTAAAAATTATTGCTACTCTTGGCCCTTCTTCTTTTTCCATTGAGATGATTGAAAAGCTTTTTATGGCTGGAGCGGATGTTTTTCGCCTGAATATGAGTCACACGGACCGTAAAACAATGTGTGATTTGGTAAAGCGCATACGGCAGGTTGAAAAAAATACGCAACGACCAATCGGCATTTTAGTGGATCTACAGGGGCCGAAATTGCGGATTGGCTGTTTTGCTAAAGGTCAAGAGGATTTGCGTGTTGGGCAGAACTTTACTTTAGATAATCATGATGTGCTTGGTGATGCACAACGTGTTTTTTTTCCGCACGCAGATATTCTTACGGCTGTTAAACCGGGGGATCGGCTGTTGATTGATGATGGAAAGTTGGAATTGTATGTGCAAGTTTGTGATGGACATTCTGTTCAGTGTCGTGTGATTGCTGGAACGCATATTTCTGATCGAAAAGGCGTGAGTCTTCCTGATACAGTTTTGCCTTTTGGTTCGATGACATCAAAGGATAAGGCTGATCTTCAAGCTCTTTTAGAACAACCGGTTGATTGGGTTGCACTTTCTTTTATTCAACGTCCCGAAGATATACTAGAGGTGCGCCGGTTAACGAAAAGCAAAGTGGCTTTGATGGCTAAGATCGAAAAACCGCAAGCTTTGGAACATATAGAAAAAATTATTGAGATTTCCGATGGTGTTATGATTGCACGGGGAGATCTAGGGGTGGAAATGCCGTTGGAAAAAGTGCCTGCCATTCAAATGGAGCTAATAAAGGCTTGTCGTTTAGCTGGAAAGCCTGTTGTGGTGGCTACACAAATGCTCGAATCAATGATTACATCCTCTGTTCCAACACGTGCGGAAGTCTCTGATGTCGCTACAGCTGTTTATGCCGGAAGCGATGCTGTGATGTTGTCTGCTGAATCTGCGTCTGGTCTTTATCCTGAAGAGGCTGTTCTTATGATGGATCGGATTGCTCGGCAAATTGAACAAGATCACACTTATGCAGCTCAGGTTGGGGCACAGCATCCTGCTCCAGAGACAACAGGTACAGATGCGATTTCTCTTGCGGCGCGCCAGATTGCTGAAACACTTGCATTAGCAGCCATCATTGCTTATACCGCTTCAGGGACCACGGGTGTGCGTGCATCACGTGAGCGCCCGAATAGGCCCATTATTGCTTTATCTCCTATCGTGGAAACTGCGCGGCGATTGGCTTTGGTTTGGGGGTTGCATTGCGTCGTCACTGAAGATGCATGTGATTTGGAGGATATGGTTGATCGGGCGGCGGCGATTGCTTTTCAAGAAGGCTTTTGCCAGGCAGGAGATCGCTTCCTTGTGACAGCAGGTGTTCCCCTTGGTACACCCGGTGCTACTAACTTATTGCGTATCGCTTCTGTTTCTCAAGATGGAACGAAAGGCATTTAGCAGCAACATTTACTTGTTCTGTTTTGCTCTTTCTTGAGAGAGCAGTTTGTGTATCTACTGCTTTTGCAATTTGCACGATTTTTTCACCCATATAATTATATTGGTACAATCATGCTGGGATAACCATGCTGGTCTTTGAGCGTTATTTCGTTTGTTGGTAAGAACACTGATGCGTGTTCATAAGTCTTCTTGTTTTTGAAAATCGATATTGTTTTGTTCATCTTTGAGCAATTGATTGGTGAGCTTTTCAATTCGCTCCGTTGTGTTTCTTACAATTTTTCCCATGGTACGATCCCTTTCATTATGGAGACGCAAAAGAGTCTCGTAATCTTCTTGTAGTTTTTTATTTTCTCGTTTTATTTCTTCCATTTCATCGATAATCATAATGCCTGCCATAACGGATAAACGATGGTCACCAATTTCACCAAAACTTTTCTTCAAATGTGCGATATATTGATCCAACCGAGCTGCAAGTTCAATAAGATGGCTTTCTTGTCCTTTATTGCAAGCCATGCGATAATTTTTACCATCAATTGTGACCGAAACGGTTTCCATGTCTTTAAACCTTTATCTATCAATTACGACACGAATCGTTTCCATCGCTTTAATTAAACGTTTGGAAACTT
Organism: Bartonella taylorii 8TBB; assembly: GCF_902825155.1. Classification (GTDB taxonomy): domain Bacteria; phylum Pseudomonadota; class Alphaproteobacteria; order Rhizobiales; family Rhizobiaceae; genus Bartonella; species Bartonella taylorii_A. The sequence continues at coordinate 143,181 of NZ_CADEAG010000001.1, read as the reverse complement.
CTTTATTTACTGCTTCTAGTCGCTCGACTTGGGCTTCAGCTTTGTCAAGCGCTTGGGCAAGATGGCTACGATCAGCGTTCATTCGTTGAATTTCTTCTTCCCATTCGTTGTTTTTATCAATAACGGCATTGCGGTTTATAATGGTGAATTCTAAGGTTCTTAATGCTTTTTCCAGTTGCTCTAAAGCTTGTGGCAGAACCGTAGTTTCTTGGCTCATGATGCTCTTATCCTTTGGGTGATTGTATCCTTTATCAGTCCTTTATGCAAAAACGAATCACTCATTTTCTTTTCTTGCGTGAATTTTATTTTTAAGTATGTAGGACATTTTAGCAAGCAAAGCAGGGGATACATGTTAATTAAAAGCTGGATTTTTTGAGAGTATTGGCATAAATGTACTGTGTATAAAGGATGTGTGAGGGGAATGTTATTCATGTTATCTTAAGTGATGACAAAAAGTCTCACGCTGAGGATTAAAAACAGTATTTCTCAAAAATTTAAGAGAATATGGAAGAAGCAATCAAATAAAGTGGTTAACGAAATGGTCTATCATTCATGACAAATACTGAACAACAAAATCAGATGGCCAATGCTATCCGTTTTCTTGCTATTGACGCGATTGAAAAAGCAAATTCTGGTCATCCTGGTTTGCCAATGGGGGCAGCCGATATTGCTACCGTTCTTTATACAAAGTTTCTTGCACATGATCCTAAAAATCCTCATTGGCCCAACCGTGATCGTTTTGTGCTGTCGGCTGGACATGGGTCTATGTTGCTTTATGCCTTACTGTATCTGTCTGGTTATGAGGATATCTCCCTTGAGGATCTCAAAAATTTTCGCCAATTAGGGTCAAAGCTTGCTGGGCATCCAGAATATGGGCATGTTGCAGGAATCGAAACAACCACTGGCCCCCTTGGACAGGGATTGGCTAATGCTGTAGGGATGGCGCTTGGTGAGCGCTTGCAGAATGCGCGTTTTGGTGATCTCATCAATCATTACACTTACGCATTGGTGGGGGATGGGTGTCTTATGGAAGGGATTTCCCAAGAAGCACTTTCTCTTGCTGGACATTTAAAACTTAATAAACTTATTGTGTTGTGGGATGATAATAATATTTCCATTGATGGAGAGATTTCTCTTGCTGACAGTACAGATCAGATAGCGCGTTTTAAAGCGTCTGGTTGGGAGGCACATAAAGTCAATGGGCATGATCAAGCAGCACTGGCACGTGCCATTGAGGCTGCTCGAAATTGTGATAAACCAACTTTGATTGCTTGCAAAACAACTATAGGCTTTGGAGCACCAAATAAAGCGGGAAGCAATAAAGTCCATGGAGCTCCTTTAGGAGCACGAGAAATTGCTGAAACCCGTATCGCTTTGGGGTGGGATGTTGAGCCTTTCGTTATTCCAGCTGATATTCTTGATGATTGGCGTTTGGCCGGCCTCAATGCTGCTAAAAAAAGGCAGAAATGGGAAGAAAAATTAGCTGATCTTCCTGTGTCAGAGCGGGTGGAGTTTGAAAGGTTGATGCGGGGTGATCTCCTAGGTGGATTTGATGGCGCTATTGATGATTATAAACAGCGCCTCAGTGAAGAGCGTCCTTTTGTTGCTACGCGTAAAGCTTCAGAAATGGCTCTTGAAGTTATCAATGAAGTCGTTAGTGAAACCATTGGTGGTTCTGCTGATTTGACTGGGTCCAATAATACCAAAAGCAGCCAGATGAAAAGTATTTCTGCTGAAGATTTTTCAGGGCGCTATCTGCATTATGGAATTCGCGAACATGTTATGGGAGCTGTGATGAATGGTCTTGCCCTTTATGGAGGCTTTATTCCTTATGGGGGAACCTTTTTATGCTTTTCTGACTATATGCGTCCTGCTATGCGTCTTTCCTCTCTCATGGGTTTGCGGGTGATTTATGTCATGACCCATGATTCCATTGGTCTTGGTGAAGATGGTCCTACACATCAGCCCGTGGAGCATTTGGCTTCCTTGCGCGCAATGCCCAATCATCTGGTTTTTCGCCCTGCTGATGCTATGGAGACAGTTGAGTGTTGGCAATTGGCTTTGAAAGCACGAAAGACACCTTCTACTTTGGCTTTGAGCCGACAAAATTTACCACTTTTGCGGCAAGAGTATGAAGAAGAAAATCTTTGTATGCTTGGCGCTTATGAATTACTAACAGCTAGTGATGATGCGCAGGTGACTCTGTTTGCTTCCGGTTCAGAATTGCAAATTGCGGTGAAGGTGCATGCTGTTTTAGAGGAAAAAGGTATTCCAACGCGGGTGGTTTCTGTGCCTTGTTTTGAACTCTTTGCGCAGCAATCTCTCTCCTATCAGCGTGCCCTCATTGGGGATGCTCCAATTAAAGTTGCTATTGAAGCTGCTGTTCGGCAAGGGTGGGACCGTTTTATTGGCAGTGATGGTGTGTTTATTGGTATGGATGGGTTTGGTGCAAGCGGGACGATTGATGCGCTTTATACGCATTTCGGTATCACTTGTGAGAATGTGGTGGCTGCCGTTGAAAAAGAGCTTGGAAAGATCCATAAAGAAAATGCAAAATGACTGTTCGCGTTGCAATTAATGGATTTTATTGTGTCGGGCGTAAAATATTATACGCTATGGTGGACAAATGGCTGATAAAGAGATTGAAGGCTGTTGTCGTTGATAATTTGGGGTTGGTGGAGACCAATGCCCATTTGTTGCGCTATAAAAATTGATAAGGAAAATGTGAAATGACTGTTCGCGTTGCAATTAATGGGTTTGGGCGTATCGGACGCAATATTTTGCGTGCCATTGTGGAAAGTGGACGACACGATATTGAAGTTGTGGCTGTTAATGATTTGGGAGCAGTGGAAACTAATGCCCATTTGTTGCGCTATGATTCAGTCCACGGGCGTTTTCCTGGACCCGTCAAGGTTGTGGGTGATTCCATTGATGTCGGGTGTGGTTTGATAAAGGTATACGCAGAGCGTGATCCAGCACAATTGCCTTGGAAGGCTTTGGATATCGATATTGCTCTAGAATGTACGGGCATTTTTACTACGCGAGATAAAGCAAGTGCGCATTTGGATGCGGGGGCAAAGCGCGTTCTTGTTTCTGCGCCGTCAGAAGGCGCAGATCTTACAGTGGTTTATGGGGTGAATCACCAGTCTTTGAGCAAAGAGCATAGGGTTGTTTCTAATGCTTCTTGCACAACCAATTGCTTGGCGCCTGTTGCGCAAGTTTTGCATAACACGGTTGGAATTGAAAAGGGATTTATGACAACAATCCATTCTTATACGGGTGATCAACCTGTGTTGGATACAATGCATCGTGATCTTTATCGTGCACGTGCGGCCGCTCTTTCTATGATTCCTACGTCAACAGGTGCGGCGAAGGCTGTAGGGTTGGTATTGCCAGAATTAAAAGGGTTGCTCGATGGTGTATCAATTCGCGTTCCAACCCCCAATGTTTCCGTTGTTGATTTGACATTTACCGCTAAGCGTTCCACAACAGTTGAAGAAATAAACACTGCCATTTGTTCTGCTGCACGCGGTGCACTTGCAGGTATTTTGGATTATACGGAGGAAAAGCTTGTGAGTTGTGATTTTAATCATAATCCACATTCAGCTATTTTCCATAATGATCAAACCAAGGTGATCGATGGCAGATTTTGTCGTGTTCTGGTTTGGTACGATAATGAATGGGGTTTTTCTAACCGCATGAGCGATACTGCTGTGGCCTTCGCCAAAACAATATAAAAAGAGGGCTTTTCGGTTCTCTTTTTATAAAAAAGTCAAATTTTTATAATGAAAATTAAGGTGTATTCTTTTTGAAAAAAACGAGTAAAGATTGTTCTTTGTGCGCTAGAGAGAAGATGTTGCCTAAGTGATTTATGCTGTGTTCTGTTTCGGTATAGTAATGCGTGATGTTTAAAGCCGCATGCAAAGGCAGAATTTTAAAAGTGCGTTTTTAAACGAGATAAAGTTCGAAAAAACACAAATACGGGTTTCTTTGCGAAAAAGCAAAGAAAAGATTGTGTGGGGAGAGTTGAGCAGGTGCGTTTTTGTTTGAAACAACAGAAAGTGAAGAGGGAGCAGTGATGGGTTTTCGTACACTTGATGATGTTGATGTTGCTGGGAAACGTGTTCTTGTGCGGGTCGATTTTAATGTTCCAATGGCGCAAGGCAAAGTATGCGATGAAACGCGTCTCAAACGACATAAAGAGACCCTTGTTGAGCTTCAAAAGCGTGGAGCTAAGCTTATTCTTCTTTCCCATTGTGGTCGCCCAAAAGGGCAGGTGGAGCCAGAATTTTCGTTGCACCCTGTTGTACAAACGTTGGAAAAAATAATCAACCATCCGGTAGCTTTTGCCTCAGATTGTATTGGAGCAGCAGCGCAGATGGCGGTTGAGGCGTTGCAAAATGGTGGTGTTTTATTGCTTGAAAATGTTCGTTTTCATTTAGGTGAAGAAAAAAATGATTGTTCTTTTGCTGAGGCTTTAGCGCATAATGGTGATCTCTATGTCAATGATGCTTTTTCAGTTTCTCATCGTGCCCATGCTTCGGTGGAGGGAATAACACATTTGTTGCCTTCTTATGCAGGGCGCTCTCTGCAGGCTGAATTGCAGGCGCTAGAAAAGGGACTTGGTAACCCAACGCGTCCAGTGGTTGCTATTGTGGGCGGTGCTAAGGTTTCCAGTAAGCTTTTTGTACTCAATCATTTGGTGGAAAAGGTTGATCATTTAGTGATTGGTGGTGGTATGGCCAACAGTTTTTTAGCGGCGCAAGGCATGCATGTTGGAAAGTCACTGTGTGAACATGCACTCATGGAAACGGTTAAGAAAGTTATTCAAAAAGCGCAAGAATGCCAGTGCGCACTTCTACTTCCTGTGGATGCGATTGTTGGATTTCGCTTTGAAAAAGATACGCCGCATCGTCTTTATGATATGGGAGATATTCCTGAGAGTGGCATGATTCTAGATATTGGTACGCGCTCCATTGCGCATGTTAAAGGTGTGATTGATGAAGCAGCTACCCTTGTGTGGAATGGACCTCTTGGTGTTTTTGAGATGCCTCCCTTTGATCAGGGAACAATTGCAGTTGCACGCTATGCCGCACAACGTAGTCAAAAGGGGAAATTGGTTTCAATTGCTGGAGGGGGAGATACGGTTTTTGCGCTTAACCACGCTGGTGTTGCCAATGATTTTACGTATCTTTCAACGGCAGGTGGTGCTTTTTTGGAATGGATGGAAGGTAAGGTTTTGCCTGGTATTTTCGCCCTCATGCAGGCTTAAAGGGTTTTAGACTTGAAGAAAAGCCGTATGGTTATGGGGTCGTGTAGGGTATGCTGGTCGTGTTGCATACTTTTAGAAATAAAGACAGAACAAAGAGGAATTTTTTATGAATGAACGTCTTGAAGATAGAGCACTGGCTCTGGTTTGTACGGGTAAAGGTATTTTGGCGGCAGATGAAAGTACTGCTACGATTGGAAAGCGTTTTGAAACTATTGGTGTTGAATGCACCGAAGATAATCGTCGTGCTTATCGTGAAATGCTTTTTAGCGCAAAAGAAGCCATGGAAAGTGCTATTTCTGGTGTTATCTTATTTGATGAAACCATTCGTCAAAAAGCATCATCTGGGAAAATGTTGACGGATCTTATTCGTGAGGCGGGTGCTTTGCCAGGGATTAAAGTCGATACCGGTGCTAAACCATTGGCGGCTTTTCCTTGCGAGACGATTACAGAAGGATTGGATGGGCTTCGAGAGCGTTTAAAAGATTATTATGCTTTGGGAGCCCGTTTTGCTAAATGGCGTGCGGTGATTGCAATTGATGCACACACTCTCCCAACCAGAGGGGCAATCAACCAAAATGCACAAGCTCTCGCGCGTTATGCTGCTTTGTGTCAGGAGATAAAGATTGTGCCGATTGTTGAACCAGAAGTGTTGATGGATGGGCCATCACGTGGGCATTCAATTGCGCGCTGCTTTGAGGTGACACAAGCTGTTTTAACTGCGGTGTTTAAAGAGTTGTCTGAGGCGCGCGTTCTTTTAGAGGGTATGATTTTAAAGCCCAATATGGTGATTGATGGAAAAGATGCACGCAATGCCTCTGTGGAAGAAGTGGCGGAAAAGACGGTTCAGGTGCTTAAACGGACTGTTCCTGCTGCTGTTCCAGGGATTGCTTTTCTCTCTGGGGGACAATCTGATGAAGAAGCAACGGCCCATTTATCCGCCATGAATGCTTTGGGGAATGCTTCGGGTACATTGCCTTGGAAATTGACCTTTTCTTATGGACGGGCATTGCAAGCGGCGGCTTTGAAGGCATGGGGTGGAAAACATGAAAATATTGCTGTTGCACAAAAGGCTTTTTGTCATCGTGCTCGGATGAATCATTTGGCAGCTTTGGGGCAATGGACAAAAGACAACGAACACTCTTGTGCTTGAAGAACAAGTTCTCTGTCTGAGTGTGGGGAGATTTTGCATGTTTTTGCGTGATTTAGAAAGCCCTCATCGTGATAAAATGGTGGGGTGCGCTTTTTAGGGTTAAAAGTTTTCTCGTGCCTTTTTTAAACTTTTGTGGGGGACGTCGAGAGGTGAGAGCGGGGAAGGGCGATGATGCTCATCAATTTGTGAATTGGACAGCATTATAGTGTGTTGTTGTTCATGAGGTGCGCACTTACTTTTTGAGTAAAAATCATAAAGCTGATACTGTCTTGAAGAGTTTGATAGTGCAATATTTTTCGTTTTTTGACACTCTTTTGTCATTGGTAGAATCCCTTTGATTGCAGTTGAAAAGGGGGATGAGCGGGGTGATTGGAAATTTCGGGGCAGGTAAAATATGCAGTTTGTCAACCTTTTGTGCGTAAGGAGAGCCTATTCTTCAAGGTGGACGGTTTTTTTGTATTTTAGACAAACGGATTGAAGAGTTCTTGCGAAAGAAAATAGACTTGCACTCAATAAAACACTTGTTTTTTGAGTGAAAATGAATAAATTTTTCTTGTATTTTGTAATGATATAATTACAAATCGCGGGTTTTATAGCATCTTAGCTTAAAATATGGGGGGAGTTGTGGACGACCTATCTTCTAAGAATATAAGCACCAAAAGAAAAAATCGATACGCAGAACAGAGCATTTCTGAAATTATGATGCGAGATTTGTGCCATATGGTGCGTAGAGTATTCGCTGGAATATTTGTAGTGTTTGGTTTCATAATTTTTATTATTCTGCTCAACATACGGGGACCGGTTCATGCCGTGTTAAATTTCTTTGCGGGAGCGAGTATGTTAGCGTGCTTTTTATTTTTTTTCGGATACCTCTTAGAACGCCGTGACGCAACAGCAGATGAAGCCGCTATATCGTCCGCATTACTCTTAACAATTGGTGAAGGCGTTTTTTCTCTTTGCTGCATGTCTGCTAGTTGGGGTTATGATGCTCTCTTATTCCGTTTAGCACCTCCTGGGTATGTTCTTATTCTCCCTGAATAAATAGAGTGAAATTCGTTTGCACATAACGTAATCAAAATGAGAGGTTATCCGCTTCTCAAGCTCTTATGCTTACGCATCAAAATCATGACATCAGACTTGCGTTTATTGAGAAGGCTAAAAAGTCTTGCTTCTTAGAGGCAAGGAAACATTGGCATGCTGAGATATCCAAAACGATTTCCGAATAAAGATACGCATCTGCCATGATCTTCTCATGTTTGAGATTCATCTTGTCTACGCTGGATACATTTGGGATCGATGTCAGATTAAGAGCGTTTTCTCTTTTTTTCTGTAGCATTATATGCTGTGCAATCGTAATTACTTTTTATTCATTCTTCATCAGATGCAAAAAACCCCGCTTTGAAGCGGGGGACCTCATTGGTAGTTTTGACTGACGTGGTTTTCTATAAAAACCTTAATTTGTCAGAGCGCTCAAATTGCGCCCTTTGACGGCCCAGAAGCAGCTTCATTGTTTGCAATATACAAATGACTTTATTGGGCACAAATAATTCCACTAGGCACAGACAACTTTAGTGGGACTTTACGGGTCGTTTTTTGCTTTTCACAACCAGCACTAGGTTTTTACATGCCGAGGTTACCAAAACGATTTTTGAATTTAGAAACACGACCACCACGATCGACAAGTGTTTGAGATCCACCTGTCCACGCTGGATGGGTTCTTGGGTCGATATCCAAATTAAGGGTATCCCCCTCTTTTCCCCAAGTGGAGCGCGTTGTGTATTGGCTACCATCCGTCATAACGACGGTAATTTTGTGATAGTCGGGATGAATATTCGCTTTCATGGGTAAAACCTTTTGTATTTATAAAACGAAATGGCACTTTTTCACTTTTTTTAAGTGCGCTTCCTTTGTCTTTTTGATAAATGAATTAAAGTACCATTCCTATAACCGAGCACGCATCAAAAAACAAGTGTTCAAGATACATCATTGTATCAAGTGTTATAGACAACCTAATATAGTGAGCGAAACCTTATGAATCTCCTCAATCATTCAGAAAAATCTACACAGTTCTCTACAAAAAAGTCTTCATTCTCTTCGCTTGCAACTTTTGGTCCTTATTTTATACGCTATCGCTGGTTGTTTATCTTTGCCTTTTTTGCTTTGACTGTTGCTGCCCTTGTTACACTGGCTTTGCCCGTTTTTATTGGCAAAATGTTTGATCATGGTTTTTCCACTTCAAGCCACGGGCATATCAATTTTTATTTCTTTATTTTATTCGCTTTAGCCTTGCTGCTCGCGCTTGCTTCAGCTTGCCGTTATTATTGTGTTATCACCTTGGGGGAACGGATTGTTGCTGATTTACGGCGTGATGTTTTTGTCCATATTATGAAGCTTTCGCCTGCTTTTTTTGATAAGTCTCATTCTGGTGAACTGGTATCGCGGCTCCTAACAGATACAACGCAAATAAAATTGGCTGTTGGTTCAACAGCTTCTACCGCTTTGCGTCATCTGATTGTGGTAATTGGTGCAATCGTGATGATGGTTATTACCAATGCTAAATTGTCTGCACTGGTGCTGCTCGCTATTCCCTTTGTTGCTATTCCGTTAGTTGTTTTTGGGCGCAGAGTTCGTACACGGACACGTGCGGCACAAGACCGTGTTGCAGATGCCAATGCTTTGGCAACCGAACAGGTAAGTGCTATTCGTACTGTGCAAGCTTTTACCGCTGAAAAACTTGTTTCGACACGTTTTTCACAGTTGATAGAACGTGCTTTTCAAACGGCACGTGCTTCTGTCATTTTGCGTTCCTTTTTTACGGGATTTGCAATTTTTCTGGTTTTTAGCAGTGTGGTTGCTGTTTTATGGATTGGGTCTCGGGATGTTTTAAATGGCACTATGACGGCGGGAACTTTGGGTCAATTTGTTCTCTATGCAGTTTTTGGTGCTTCAACCTTTGCGCAATTATCGGAACTGGGTGCAGAATTAATCCAAGCAGTAGGTGCTGCTGAACGGCTTTCCGAATTGTTGCAAGAAAAGCCTACGGTTTTAACACCTACAGTTCCTTTACCATTGGCCCAGCCTGTTCAAGGTGCAATTGTTTTTGATCAGGTTGATTTTACTTATCCTTCCAGACCAGAAGACAAAATTTTGCATGCTCTTTCTTTTTCGATCAAAGCAGGTGAAACGGTTGCTTTTGTTGGTGCTTCTGGCGCGGGTAAAAGTACACTTTTTTCTTTGATTCTTCGTTTTTATGATCCGACAAGTGGTCAAATTCGCTTTGATGGTGTGGAGACCAATCGCCTCTCTCTGCAAGATTTACGCAGTGCAATCTCTTATGTTCCACAAGATGTTGCTATTTTTGATGGCACTCTGCGCGATAATATTACTTTCGGTACAGAAAATACTCATGAAGAGGAAATTATTGCCGCCGCTAAAGCAGCTAATGCACTTGAATTTATTGAAGCCTTACCAAACGGCTTTGATACGCAAGTGGGAGAACGCGGTACTATGCTTTCTGGTGGACAAAAACAACGCATTGGCATTGCACGTGCGATTTTAAGAAATGCACCCCTTTTGCTGCTTGATGAAGCAACATCTGCTTTAGATGCAAACAGTGAAAAGCTAGTACAAGAAGCCTTAGAAGGGTTGATGCAAAATAGAACAACATTGGTGATTGCACACCGTTTAGCAACGATTTTAAAAGCAGATCGCATTCTTGTGATGGATAAAGGTGCTCTCGTTGAAGAGGGAACACATGCCGAACTTGTCGCACAAAACGGGGTTTATGCGTACTTAGCCAAATTGCAATTTTCACCTGAATAAGGGCTTGGCAGAAAGATTGATATCTTTTCTGGTTATTGTTGTTGGTCTTTATGAACCCAAAAGACCGCTCCTTCTCCGTTGCTCTCTAAAGACTTTTGTTTTGAGGTTTAAATACCTTTTTTGAGAGTTTTTTCTAATCTCATGCGAATAAGTTCATTGCCAGCAATAATATTTTTTTTGTGAAATATAGCGTCGCCTCCGTCTTTATCGGTGACAAAACCACCGGCTTCACGAACCATCAGTATTCCAGCAGCCATATCCCAAATTTGCAGATTGTCTTCCCAAAAGCCATCTGTTCGACCAGCAGCGACATAAGCCAAATCAAGGGCGGCAGCGCCAAAACGACGGAGTCCAGCAACTTCAGCCATGACATTGCGCAATTCGATAAGATATGCCCCATGATTTGGACGACCAAAATGCGGCATGCCCGTTGCAATGACACAATCTTCTAATCTGCGTCGTGCAGAAACGCGACAGCGCCGGTCATTAAAAAAGGCACCGCCACCGCGTTCAGCGGTAAATAACTCATCATTCACGGGATTATAAATCACACCAGCAACGATTTTTCCTTGGCTTTCTAAGGCGATAGAAACCGCAAAAAAAGGAATGCCATGGAGAAAATTTGTTGTGCCATCCAAAGGATCAATAATGAAACGATGCTGTGAATCTTCTCCAATGATTTCCTCAGACTCTTCCATGAGAAAACCAAATTTTGGTCGTGCTTTGCTTAAGTCATTGAAAATAATCTTTTCAGCCTTACGATCTGCTTGGCTTACATAATCCGCTGGCCCTTTCAAAGACACTTGCAAATTTTGCACTTCACCGTAATCACGCACGAGCGAGCGTCCAGCTTTCATTGCAGCTTGCACCATGACATTCATGATTGCAGAATGGGCCATCTTTTATTCCTTTATTTATCACTTGCACGACGTAAATAAGTTAACTCGTTGGTGTCGACAATGACACGTTCACCGGCATTAATAAAAGGTGGGACAAGGATGCGAATACCATTTTCAAGAATAGCAGGTTTATAAGAAGATGTGACGGTTTGCCCTTTGATGGCAGGATCTGCTTCAGCAATTGCTACAGTGACCTGATCAGGAAGTGATATGCCAATAGGCTTTTCTTGATAGAGCTCAACGGTCACGGTCATCCCATCTTGGAGAAAAGCAGCGCGTTCACCAACAAAATCCTTTTGTAATTCAAGTTGTTCATAAGATTCTGAATCCATAAAAACGAGAGCATCACCTTGTTGATAAAGGAATGTAAAATCTTTTTGTTCAAGGCGTACGCGTTCAACGGTTTCGGCGGCACGAAATCGTTCATTGAGTTTTGTACCATCGATCAAATTTTTCATTTCAACCTGGTTAAATGCGCCACCTTTTCCTGGTTTTACGGCGTTGCATTTTACAGCGACCCATAAGCTTCCTTGATGCTCGATTACATTGCCAGGGCGAATTTCATTGCCATTAATTTTCATCGTTTCTATCCAATTCCATTCTTGCAAAAAGAGCTCTCTTTTTGTCCTTACGGTTATCCCCCTCATTGTTTTTGCAGCGAGCTCTTTTGTTGTTTTTATGGTGAGGCCTCTTGTCTTCCTTGCGGTAGGCTCTCTCGTAGTCCTTGTGGTGGGCTTTCTCACGTTTTTGTTAGAGAAAAAAGCCTGGATAAGTACTCCAAAATAAAGAACTTTTATGTATTCTTGCTTTTCAACTCTTTGCAAGACCATAAAAAATACTCAGACGCAAGCCTTTTAACAGTTTGCACAAAGTTTTTTAAGAGGATTTTTATGGAGATTTATTTCTTAAATTTATCTCTTTAAACTAAAGGCTCTCCTTTTTTAGTGTTGCTTAAAAAACAGGAAGGAGCTTTATTGCTTCTTTGCGTGCTTTTTCCAATTGTGTATTGTCCATCCCTTCAAGCATCATTTCAAGGTCTGGTGCTTGAATTTTTGCCTGCTTTGCAAGCATATACTATGCCGCTGCCATTATTGTATTGCTTTTTGTTCTTATGCCATATTGATAAAGCTTTGCAAGGTGGATTTGTTCCGGTTTGTTCAGTATGTTTTAGAAAACAGGAAGGAGCTTTATTGCTTCTTTGCGTGCTTTTTCCAATTGTGTATTGTCCATTCCTTCAAGCATCATTTCAAGGTCTGGCGCTTGAATTTTTGCCTGCTTTGCAAGCATATACCATGCCGCTGCCATGATGATATCGCCTTTTGTGCCTATTCCATCGCGATAGAGCCTTGCAAGGGAAACCTGTGCTGGTGGGACCATATTGATGGCATTGCTCATAAGCAAATGAAAAGCACGTTGAAAATCAGTTTCTCCACCACGACCTTTCACAAGCCATTGTGCTAAAAGGATTTGTGCTGTAGAGTGGTTGTTTTGGGCGGCTGCTTCCATTAATCTGCGGGCGTTACGCTCATCCCTTGGGCGTGTTAGTGTTCCTGAGGCAAGAATTTTTGACGCAGCAAAAGCGGCTTCAGAATCTCCAAGGGCAGCGCCTTTTAAGAACCATTTTAATGCTTGTTCTATCACCTCATTTTCACGGCTTTGTGAAAAAACACCAGGAAGATTTTGCTTTTCACGCGAGGCTTTATAAAGAAGCAATTGTCCATAATAAAAATAGGCTTCCTTTACCTCAGCATCTACGGCTTTTCGGATAAACTCTTCACCAAGTTCTTGATTTTGTGCAATGAAATGTCCATCAAACAACATAAGACCGTAGCGCAGTTGCGCTTGTGGTTCGCCTTGTTTTGCTGCACGTCCAAACCACAAAGCAGCGCGCGCACCATCACGAGAAACAGCGCATCCTTCCATATAAATCCGAGCAACCAGAGTCTGTGCGATGGGATCATTTTGTTCTGCTCGTCTGAGTGCTTCACGAAAGGCTTTTAAATAATAGCCTTGGGTGTAATAGTCATAAGCTTGATCATATTCTCCAGCTTTTAACGGTTGGAAAGGTTCTTGCGTGTTGGTGTTGTCTTGAATAGTATTCAAAGAGTTTTCAAGATTTGAGGATTCTTGAGCAGTTCCAGTAGAATTTGCAACAGTGATAGCACTTGCAAGCCAAACCGCTCCTCCCACGATAAGCAGTTTGATGCTTCTCTCAATCATGGATGTTTTCTCCTCATCACAGTTTAAGAGTTTTCACATTTTTTTTGCATCATTTCAAGAAGGGTCAAGGGATTATCATGTGAAAAAATACTTTATTCAACGGTAATACATGCATATGCGGTTTGTACCACTTCATCAAAGGTTGCAAAATCGCTTCTTACTTGATCAAGTGTGTGGGGTATAGTCCGTCGGCTTATTATGCCAATTGGATGATGCAGTGGATGCGTATGGGGGCTCATGTTTAAATTCTGAAGTTATAGCTCACCATACCTTGTATCGCTACAAGGTATGGTAGAACTGTTCATTCTGGTTTAAAACAAGGATTTCTCTTGAGATGTGAATCTCTTTTCTTTAGCGAGAGCTTTTAGATCTTTACATCTCAAATATAGAGAACGTCTATATTAAATAGGGGGGTTATCTATTCTGGAAAGTACTTATATGATAACTTGGTTCTCCAGCCCAATCATACTGAAGAACAGACATTATACGTCCATTATCCTGTGGTGTTATTCTGTAAATCAAATTCACACCCATGTTTTGTTGTTTTTGGGGTTGATCTGTATAGATCACGCGATATCCCTTCTGTCGCAACAGACTAACAAATAAAGGAGTAAAGTTATCTTCAGTGTTATTTTTCTTGATAATAAGTGTTGTTGTCGCTGGTGGTAAAGGTCTTTTGATATCGCTAATATAATCATTAGCGATTAATTTTGCAGCATTCTTTGTAAGACCTGGACCAACATAACTTGATGAGAGATCACCATTCACAGACGCACAACCAGCTGCCAATACAAGCGGTGGCAGTAATAAATATTTTAACATCTTAATTTCCCCTATTTATTGTTAGGCTTTCTTGGGAAGCTCTTACATCGAAATAAGAGCAACTTTGCTCATGGCTGTGTTAACAACATGTTGATTTCCAATCAAGCGGTAATTTTTTTATTCGTTTTTTAAAAACTATTATCATCTTCAAGAGCACTTAAAGTTTATACTTAACATACGAAATATATATTAAAAGTTTTCATTCTGATCAGAGAGCAACTGTAAAATTGCTCTTTGTTTTACAGAGGTTAGAATTCTAAATCTTTTTAACAGCAGATATTCTTCTTTGCTTGATATTAGCTCATCATGTTGGTACGGGGCTTCTTGTTTTTTTAAGACATCAGTGTAAAAAAAGGTAAGTGGAACGCTCAGGATATCGGCAATATCTTTCAGGCGTCCTGCGCTTACACGATTTAAGCCTGTTTCATATTTTTGAACTTGTTGGTAGCTTACACTTAAAGCATGCGCTAATTCTTTTTGAGACATTTTTAGCATTTTTCGCCTAAAACGAATTCTCTTGCCTACAAAAGTGTCGTTGAGAGTTTTGGTTTGCACTTTAGAGCCCCCCGCCGGTTGCGAGCGCCCTCGCATTGGTATTCCGGGAGTAACAAGTACTGAGCTCTAGTCAGCATTCTGCTTTTAGTGCTGAGAGCACCTGGACATAGCAAAATCTCCCGGAATCCCGGGACACCCACAGAGTGGGTTCATTTTTACGCTAGAGCTTAGGGCTTGTTTTCCCTATTGGTCGTTGCGTATACGACCAAAATCACCTTTTAAGTCATAAAGTAATTTCAGGGGATTTACAATAAAAATGAAAACAGTGTTTTTTAATGAACAGAAAGTGTAGATCTCTCCATGATGTTAAAAGCTCTCATTCTGGTCAGAGAGCAACTGTAGAATTGCTCTTTGTTTTACAGAGGTTAGAATTCTAAATCTTTTTAAAAGCAGATATTCCTCTCTGCTCGATATTAGCTCGTCATGTTGGTATGGGGTCTCTTGTTTTGTTAAGACATCAGCGTAAAAAAAGGTAAGTGGAACGCTCAGGATATCGGCAATATCTTTCAAACGCCCCGCACTTACACGATTTAAGCCTGTTTCATATTTTTGAACTTGTTGGTAGCTTACGCTTAAAGCATGCGCTAATTGTTTTTGAGACATTTTCAACATTTTTCGCCTAAAACGAATTCTCTTGCCTACAAAAATGTCGTTGAGAGTTTTTACTTGCACTTGAGAGCCCCCCGCCGGTTGCGAGCGCCCTCGCATTGGTATTCCGGGAGCTTGAAAACACTGAACTCAAATCAGCATTTTGCTTTTAGTGCTGAGAGCACCTGGACATAGCAAAATCTCCCGGAATCCCGGGACACCCATAGAGTGGGTTCATTTTATGTTTGAGTTTCGGGTTTTCAAGTCCCTATTGGTCGTTGCGTATACAACCAAAATCACCTTTTAAACTATAAAGTAATTTCAAGGGATTTACAATAAAAATGAAAATAGTCTTTCTTAACGTACAATTTTTCTCATGAGAGGTGCTGCGTTTCTTATCAAATCAAATGGAGTTAGGAAATTCACGGCGGGCGTGTACTACGGTTACAATCTCAATTTGTTTTGTAGCTACTCGATACAATATAAGATAATTTGGATGCGCTATGATTTCCCGCAACCCTAGCACTCTCTCACTTTGACGATACAGGTACGGATGCTCGGATAATGGTAGTACACAAGCTTCCAGAAGTCTTTTCATTCGCCGTGCAGCGGGTGGATTTTTGTGGGCAATGTAAGTTAAAATCTGACGTAAATCATTGCGCGCTGAAGGCAACCAGACAACTGGTAGCATTAGGACTTCTTCTGTTCGGTTTCAAGTTGCTCTATTAGAGTTTCCATTTCAGCCATAACTTCATCATGCGGAAGCGCAGGATGTGGATCTGCAAGGCTCTTTGCTACTTTGTCACGTAGCCACGCAGTATAGTTGATTTCCTGTTCAATGGTTTCAAACTCTGAGACTAACGGAGAAAGGACACTTTTCATGATAGTATTTCCTTTCCATTTTTCTCTATTAGGCTTATGATTATTAATACATACACCCTATATTTATCCATAAATTTTTCAATACTCTTTTGGTTTAAACGGTAAATTAGCAAGTAGGTTGCTCTCTAGAGGTTCGATGTTCTCCATAGGAATATCCCAATATAACTTCTTTCTCCATTCTAAAAATTGAAAAAATCTCTCCCATTTTAATATTCAAGAAGTTATTTTAAATCCTTTTTGAGCGTTGTTCAAGTTTACTTTGATGCATAAGTCACCTTCTTTGCATCTAGAGTGAATCCAGCGTCTATTAATTGATCGGCAAGTTTTGGAGCTGTTTCTTTTACGTTGTTCTTGAAAGGAATGTATATCATTCCATGAGCATCTGAAGGGATTTCAACGTCTTGTTTTATCAGTCGTCAATGATATTCTCCCTTTATTACAAGGATGTAGTTTCACATTTTTCTTTTATTTTTTCTAGTATCATCAAAGGATTATCGTTCCCAAAAATGACTTCCTCAACAGCGATGAATTCACAGGCGGTTTTTAAGACTTCATCAAAAGTTGCAAAATCGCTTCCTGCTTGAAGGATAGCAGGGATTTCCATAATCTCTGCCCACCACTCTGCTAGTTGGACATTGCGGGGGTGAGCGTCGGGTTTTTTATCAGCACCGAGTTTTCCAAAGAATAGGTAATCGACGCCGGCTTCTCCAGCAACCATAGCGCTATGGCGATTGCGTAAATTTCCAAAACCTATGATTTTTTGTTCCCTTTTTTGATTGTCGAGGCTTTCGAGAGCGTTAAGATCACCCTCTATATGCACACCATCAGCCTTTATTCGTCCCGCAATTCGGCTGTCACCAGCGATGAGAAGGGCGGTGTCATTTTGTTGAATATCCTCTGCGTAAAGTTGTGCTTGTTTTTGTAAAAAAGCTTCATCACTCTGAGAGTCATAGAGAATAGCGCATGCAAAAGATTTTTTTTGTGAGGTTTGGGGTTGCGGGGTTTGGGTTTGCAAGATTTGGCGCAAAAAGCTAGGCTCTATGGTCCGTCGAACATCCAATGTCAAAACCAATTGTGGACAAGGATGGGGATCAATCGGTTTATTTTTTTCTTTTGTCATACAAAGTCCTTGATTTTTAAAAATAAACTTGACTTTTAAAAATAAAATTACATCTTACAATCGCGCTTTGCTAAAAGGTGATTATCACTTTTATTGCTTATGGGGGTCCACTTATGGGATACCAAGGTGTTCTTAATCATAATACACATCCTTCTCATCGTGATACACGCATTGATGTTTTTCGTTCTTTAGCCTTATTGACGATTTTCATCAACCATATTCCTGGAACTCTTTATGAGTCTTTCACACATAGAAACTTCGGTTTTTCTGATGCAGCAGAAGCCTTTGTTTTAATTTCAGGGGTTTCTCTTGGATTAAGTTTTCATGTGCGGTTACATCAGAAGCCTTTTACTTTCATTGTTCGCAAACTTTGGCAAAGAGCTTTTCAGCTTTATGGGGCATATCTTTTTACTACTTTTGTAACTATCAGCCTTTTTTTTGCAGGCTTTTTATTGTGGCGTTCAGAAAAACTTTTATCAATGAATAATGTGGGTCTCTTTCTCACAAAGCCTTTTGTTGCGTTGTTTAGCACCTTAAGTTTTGGGCACCAATTAGGATATAATAATATTCTTCCGCTTTATATTGTTCTGATGCTTTTTGCACCTTTTGCGCTTTATTTAAGTTGTAAACACAAAGGGCTTTTGCTTTTGAGCTCGTTCATACTGTACTTGGTCTGCGGTTTTTATGAAATTGCTCCCCATTCTTATCCTTTAGAGGGGAAATGGTTTTTGAACCCTTTGTCTTGGCAATTCTTGTTTATTATAGGGTTGACCGCTACTTTATCTCTTCAACAAGGAAAAACAATCCCTTTTAAACCTTTTTTAGCTGTTTTAGCAGCTCTATATCTTTTGCTTTCGCTGTTATGGGTTCGCTTAAACTGGTGGAGCATTTTGGGGTGGCTTGGCTGGTCTTCTCCATTGTTTAATTTTAATAAAACCTTTTTAAGTTTACCGCGTCTGCTCCATATACTTGCGTTATCAACGCTTATCTTATGTTTGCCTGTCTTGAATAAGTGGTTTCATGTCTCGCCAAAAAACCCCTTAGCAATTTTAGGAAAACACAGTTTACCCGTCTTTGTAACCGGCACTGTTTTTGCCATGTTGGGACAAATTTTAAAAACAGTGATGACAGCAACGCTTTTTTCCGATACTCTCTTGATTATTATTGGCATTGCGCTGCAGTTTGGGGTTGCCTATTGTTGTGAAAAACATCGATCTTTCCAAAGTTCATTGTCAGGGAAACCTATCAGTTTATAACGCTGCTCATTAACGCGTTAACCTTAGAATAAGAAGCACATTGCGCAAAAATTTGAAAAGAGGTACTCAATAAAAAAAGACATTCACCGCAGCAGGAAAAGAAACTTTTTAACTCTCTAATCGTTGAGTGTCATAATTTTTGTGCTGGTATTTGGAGTATAAAAGCGTGAGTGCACATAAAATTCCCCATGATGAACCCATTATCATGATTGAGCATAATGCTTTTGATAATGCTTTCAATCGCCTCTATGAAGAGACAATGAAACTCATTGAAGAAACCGCAACTTATATTGATACGGAAGGGAAATTAGCTGCACGTTCTCTTTCAGCAGAAATGTCTGCAATGTATGCCAAAGAGGCGATGTATCTAAGCACACGGCTTATGCAAATCGCCTCTCAACTCCTCCTTTTCCGTGCAGAGCGCGAAGGGGAAATGACACCAGAACAAATACAAAAAGAGATTGCAAAAGTATCGCTTCATACACCGACGCTGAAACTAGAAAATCCTCATTGGCAAGAGTTACCAGAGGTCTTCCGTTACTTTGTCACCCGTTCATTGCGTCTTGAAGCACGTATGCAATATATGCGTGCTGGTAGAGAACACGGATCTTCTGATATCTTGGAAGAGGACAATCCAGTGGGCAAACAAATCGAATTGCTTAAAACAGCATTTGGGCATTCTTAGAAGCTTTTGTACCTCGCTTCCCTTTATTTCTATTGGTGTGCCTCCTTTTTCAAAACAGATTTCGCTCAATATTCTTCTTTATTGTTCTGTACTTTTTGCTGCTTAGTTTGTTCAAGGGGAGAAAAAGTGTATAGACTTGAAACTTATGGCAGAGATAGTTGATATTGAAGTGTGGTAATTTGCTGTATTTTGAAGCCCGTATGGAGTCTATGTGCATCGTTGAGGAAAATATATTTTTCCTTTGTTGTCTTGGCTGTTAACCTCTGTTCAAGGGGGAAAAAAGTGTATAGACTTCAAATTTATGGCAGAGACGATTCGTATTATAGGCATTGATCCCGGACTACGTCGTACAGGATGGGGTGTTATTGATCTCTCCGGTAATCGCCTTCAATTTATCGCAGCAGGAACGATTTGTTCTGACGTACGGTGTGATCTTGCTTCCAGATTATGCCAACTTTACAAAGGACTTTCGGAGATTTTGCATCAATTTATGCCCCATGAAGCTGCTGTGGAACATGTTTTTGTCAACAAAGATGCTACGGCAACTTTAAAGCTTGGTCAAGCGCGTGCCATTGCGCTTCTTGCTCCAGCGCAAGCAAATCTGCCCGTTTTTGAATATGCTCCAAATAAAGTAAAAAAATCGGTTATTGGTGTTGGCCATGGCGCTAAAGAACAAATTCATATGATGGTAAAAGTTCTTCTTCCCCGTGCGGAATTTGACAGCAGTGATGCGGCTGATGCACTTGCTCTTGCTCTTTGTCATAGCACGCATCGTAGTAGTATTTCTCATCGTTCAAGGATTATGGCATGATTGGTAAGTTAAAAGATATTTCCGAATACATTTTTGATGCTTATATTATGTTGGTAAAAGTTCTGCTTCCTAGTGCTGAATTTGATAGCAATATTGCTGTTGATGAGCTTGCTCTTGTCTTTGCCACCCTACGCACTGTAGCAACATCTTTCATCGTTTAAGGGTATGGTATGATTGGTAAATTAAAAGGTATCCTTGAGCATATCTTTGATGATCATATCCTTGTAGATGTTCAAGGGGTCGGTTATGTGGTGTTTGTGTCAAACCGGTTGCGTCCTTCTTTACCAGCTCTTGGTGAGGGTATAAGCCTCTTTATTGAAACACATGTTCGGGAAGACGCACTTCGCCTTTTTGGTTTTGCTACAAGAGCTGAACAAGAGTGGTTTTGTCTTTTGCAAAATGTTCCTGGTGTGGGGGCAAAGGTTGCCTTGGCAATTTTAGGCACTTTATCACCAGATGAACTCGCACAAGCAATTGCCTTAAACGATGTTGCAATGATGAGCCGTGCTCCAGGGGTTGGTAAAAAAGTTAGTGAAAGAATTGTCCGCGAACTGAAAAGTAAAGCACTCCCCTTTAATGAACATGCGATTCGTAGCGCTCCACTCCCTCATCTGGAGGAGACCAATCAACCAACGAATGAAGCACTCTCTGCTTTGATCAAACTTGGTTTTGAACGTGATCAAGCAGCCCGTGCTCTTGCTTTAGCGATGAAGGCTCTTGAAGGGGAAACCGTTTCCTCTGCACTGCTTATTCGCCATAGCCTCAAATTGCTTTCTCCTCCTACTTGAGTAAAAGGTAACAATGCATAAAGATGAAGATCAACGCCTTCTTGGTAGTGTCTCCCTTCCCAATGACCCAGATCGTTCTTTAAGACCACAAGTACTCGACGATTTTATTGGTCAAGAAGCAGCACGGGCAAATTTAAAAATATTTATTGAAGCGGCAAAAGCACGTCAGGAAGCACTCGACCATGTTTTATTTGTAGGGCCCCCTGGTTTGGGCAAAACAACGCTTTCACAGATTATGGCAAAAGAATTGGGGGTTAATTTTCGTTCTACCTCAGGTCCGGTCATTGCTAAAGCGGGAGATTTAGCAGCTCTTTTAACAAATCTAGAAGAACGCGATGTTCTTTTTATTGATGAAATTCACCGTTTAAGTCCGGCAATTGAAGAAATTCTTTATCCAGCTATGGAAGATTATCAGCTGGACCTTATCATTGGTGAAGGACCCGCAGCGCGTTCGGTTAAAATTGACCTTGCTAAATTCACCTTGGTGGCAGCAACCACGCGTTTGGGGCTGTTAACGACACCATTGCGGGACCGTTTTGGTATACCAATCCGTCTCAATTTTTATACCATAGAGGAATTAGAATATATCGTTCGGCGCAATGCACGTTTGTTTTCAGTGCAGATTAGTGATGATGGTGCCCATGAAATTGCACGCCGTGCACGAGGGACCCCGCGGATTGCAGGGCGACTTTTACGGCGGGTTTGTGATTTTGCTCTGGTCAAACGGGCGGAAAAAATTGACCGCAAAGTCGCTGATGAAGCACTTTCTCGTCTTGAAGTTGATCACCTTGGTCTTGATCCACTTGACCATCGTTATTTGCGGTTGATTGCGGAAACTTTTTTAGGGGGGCCAGTGGGAATTGAAACCATTTCTGCTGCTCTTTCAGAACCGCGTGATGCTATTGAAGATATTGTTGAACCCTATCTTCTCCAACAAGGCTTTATACAACGCACGGCTCGTGGACGTATTCTTACAGAAAAATCTTGGAGCCATTTAGGTCTTTGTCCTCCGGCTGCTCAGATTTCAACACAAAGGCGTGCTCAACTGCTCGATCAGGAGGATTCACCACAACAAACAACTTTATGGGATAGAGAAGATGATTAAAATATCTTCTTTTAAGTGCAACCATAAAATACTTTTTTATAACAAATGCACTGTTTGGAGGGGAATTTTTACGAAAAAAACTTTATGAAAAAAAGCTTGGGGGTATTTAAAATTTTGTGCTTTGGTTTCCACGACTTCAACACAAAAATGCATTCAACTGCTCCATATACAAGAGTATTTACCACAACAAACAATTTTATGGGATGGAGCATATGGCCAAAACAAACTCTCTTAAAAGTAATTCTACAAATGTTTTTCATGATTTTCAAGCGCGTGTGTACGTTGCTGATACAGATTTTTCTGGTGTGGTTTACCATGCGCGCTATCTAGAATTTTTTGAACGGGGACGTTCAGAATTCTTACGGGACACAGGTTTTAATAACAAGATGTTAGCAGCAGGTGTGGAGGGGGAAAAGCTCTTTTTTGTTGTACGTCATATGGAAATTAAATTTTCACGATCAGCACAAATCGATAATTTTTTAACCATAAGAACACGCATTAATCGTATTCAAGGAGCACGCTTTTTCATGGAACAATATATTCTGCGTGAGGATGAGGTGTTGGTAACAGCAAAGGTTGAAATTGCTCTTATTAACGAAACAGGAAAACCGCGCCGTTTACCCAAAGGGCTTTTTTCGTCAATTGTTGTTTAAAATGTAATCTGTTAAAACTGTGATATTGTATTGGCTCTTTGATTGAAAAGAAAATGAGATTGTTTTCTTAAATTTAGAAACTGTAAAACAATCTGCTTTATTAAATTTAAAAAATGCACCTTTCATTTAGAGGGACAAAAATTATGCCGCATGTAGAACTCACGAATCCAGAAGTGATTGGAATCTTGCATTTGTTTATGCAAGCGGGTTTCGTCGTTAAAGCTGTTATGATTGGCTTGCTTTTGGCTTCCGTGTGGAGTTGGGCAATTATTTTTGATAAAATTTTGACCTATCGGAGAATTCGGCGTGAAATAAAAAAATTTGAACGCAAATTTTGGTCAGGAAAAGCGCTTGAAGATCTTTATGCAGAGTGTAAAATTCAGCGCACCAATAGTATATCAGCCGTTTTTATGGCAGCAATGGTAGAATGGAAGAAATCCCTCGAAAAAGGCATTCATACCTCCATAAGCCTACAGAGTAGGATTGATAAGGCTATGGATCTCACCTTGGGGCGCGAAAGTGCAAAAATAGAATCAAAATTAAGCTTTCTCGCAACACTTGGATCGGCTGGTCCTTTTATTGGCCTTTTTGGAACGGTTATTGGTATTATGAGTTCCTTTCTTTCTATTTCGGCCTCTCAAAATACTTCGCTTGCAATTGTTGCGCCAGGCATTGCAGAAGCACTTTTGGCTACCGCTATTGGTTTGTTTGCAGCAATTCCAGCCGTTATTGCTTATAATAAATTGGTCCATGAAAGTGCTCGGATCATCGCACAAATAGAAAATTTTGCCGATGAATTTTCAACAATTGTCTCGCGGCGTATTGATGAGACACGCACGCCGCATTCAGCATTATAAGGGGGATTGTTTATGGGTGTTTCTGTTGCTTCTTCTTCTCGGAAAAAGACACGTAGGCGGAGTCATTCACAGAGCCGACTAATGAGCGAAATCAATGTGACACCATTTGTTGATGTTATGCTGGTGTTGTTGATTATCTTTATGGTCTCTGCTCCACTTTTGGTCAATGGTGTTCCTCTTGATTTGCCGCGTAGTCAAGCCGGGCCTGTGCAGACGCAGCACACTCCACTCACCGTTTCACTTGATGCACAAGGGCGTCTAGCCATTAATCAAGATTATTATGATACATCTGAAGCTCTGATTGCACAGCTCAAAGCCCAAGGAGAAAATGATCCTACACAAAAAGACCAACGTATTTTTGTGCGTGCTGCTAAAACTGTTGAATATCAACAAGTTTTACAACTGCTTGCTGCACTTCAAAAGGCAGGTTTTTCACAAGTTGCTTTGGCAAGTTTGGCACAATAAAAGTATGATAAACTGTCACATGTTGTATGCAAAACTACATAGAGTCACTAAAAATGAAAAACGCAAGGCATGGAGATGAACAAAGACTCTTATCATAGTATGAAACGAGGCTTGGCTTTATCCCTTGTAGCACATGTGATTTTTCTTAGCTGGGGGGCTGTTTACTTCATCAATCCTGTTTCTTTACCACAACAACTAGAAGCAATTCCGATCACTCTTGCTCCTCTGACTCAAGAGCTTTCCTCTCAACAAGGTGCAGTGAATGCCCCTTTGCGTGAAATTCCAGCGGTGAAGCCAACGGTTAAACCACAAGAAAAAGAAGATGCACACCATGTGGGAGAGGGACAGATAGATAGTTCTGCGCCTTTTAAACCAAAAGAAAAACCGCGGCCCATTGAAACAACACCTTCGCCATCAGAAGAAGAGAAAACACCAGAACTTACAGAACAAGAGTTAACAGCAGCAAAAATAGAGATACCTTTAGAGAAGGCACCAGAGGCTGTTTCAGAGGTTGTGCCTGAGATACCTTTAGAGAAGGCACCAGAGGCTGCTTCAGAGGTTGTGCCTGAGATACCTTTAGAGAAGGCACCAGAGGCTGCTTCAGAGGTTGTGCCTGAGGTGCCTTTAGAGAAGACACCAGAGGCTGTTTCAGAGGTTGTTCCTGAGGTGCTTTTAGAGAAGACACCAGAGGCTGTTTCAGAGATTGTGCCCAAGGTGCTTTTAGAGTCACACAAAAATGAAGAAGTGGTATCGCCACAAAAATTGGCTCCTAGGGTAGAAAAAGTGCCTGTAGAGCCAGCACCAGCACATCAACAAGTTTCTCAAATTATGTTACCAGATAAATCTCCTTTTCCGCAGTTTAAACCAAAATCTGCTCCACAAAATGTGCAAGCCGATAAAAAGAACAATCACCAAAGAGTTGAAAAATCCATTGAAGATATTTTGGCAATGGAAAAAAATAATCTGCTTAATCGTGCACACACCCAAGGAGGCGGGGCAAAACGCTCTGATTCACTAGAAGCTTTGGGAGCAAGAAAAAATATCGGCGATATCACAAAAATGGCACAAACGTTGGTCAGTATCGCGGGGAGATGTATTCAACAGAAGCTTAAACTTGTGGCGCTTGGTGGCGATTTAAAAAACCGTCCGGTTGTGCGTTTGCGATTTTATCTAAACCGTGAAGGAATGGTTATAGGAGATCCGATCATTGATCCCTTAGGGGGTGCACAGAGTCAGCAAGCCATTATGATAAGACAAGTATATGCGGCCGTTTTTTCATGTCAACCTTATGCAGATCTTCCACGCGATCAATATGATTTGTGGGGGCAGGGCTTCGATTTTAATGTTGATCCCCTTCAAGAAATAACACGATAAAATACAGAGATATTTTGCTCTCAATGAAAGGATACACTCCATGATGACTATAACGAGACATAAATTTTTTTCTTGGTTTATTGTCACTTGTGGTTTGTGGTTTTCAGATTTTTCATCGGTTCATGCACAACTAAAAGGCACTATTTCGAGTGCTGACTTTAACCCCATTCCCATTGCAATTACAGATTTTATTTCTAATGATTCTATTGGGTTGAAAATAGCGGCTGTAATTACAGCTGATCTTGAACGGTCGGGTCTTTTTTTACCGCTTGATAAGGCATCTTTTTCTGAAAAAATTGCCAATCCCAACAGGCAACCACATTTTTCTCATTGGAAACAAATAAAAGCGCAAGGTTTGGTTACTGGGCAAGTTTTACGAGAAACCGATGGGCGCTTGAGGGTTGATTTTCGTTTGTGGGATGTCTTTGGACAGCGACAACTCAAAGGACGGCGTTTTTATACCGCAACAGAACGTTGGAGACGTGTTGCGCATATGATTGCAGATGAGATCTATAGAGAGATGACAGGAGAAAGTGGGTATTTTGATACACGGATTGTTTTTATCGATGAAACAGGTCCCCAAAATGCACGTATCAAACGCTTAGCAATTATGGATCAAGATGGAGCAAATTTGATCTATATGTCTGATGGCAGTGAGTTGGTTCTAACACCTCGCTTTTCACCCAAACGACAAGAAATTACCTATATGGCTTACGAGTACAAGCAAGTGCCCCACGTTTATCTTCAACAAATTGAAATGGGGCAAAGGGAGTTGATAGGAACTTTTAACAATATGACAATTGCCCCGCGTTTTTCTTCCGATGGACAAAAAGTTATCATGAGTTTGTTGCAAAATGATGGAAGTGCAAACCTTTACACCATGGATTTACGCACCCGTACAATGACTAGGCTTACAACAACTTCAGCTATTGATACATCCGCTTCTTATTCGCCTGATGGAACACAAATCGTCTTTTCATCAGACCGCAGCGGAAAACCACAAATCTATACGATGAATGCAGATGGTAGCAATGTCCAACGTATTTCTTCAAACGAAGGAAGTTATTCTACACCCATTTGGTCTCCACGTGGTGATTATATCGCCTTTACAAAACAATCGGAGGGACAATTTTCTATCGGTGTTATGCGCCCTGATGGAAAAGGAGAACGAATTTTAACTACGGGTTTTCATAATGAAGGGCCGACTTGGGCGCCCAATGGTCGCGTGTTGATGTTCTTTCGTAAAGATCCAGGCATGGGTCCCAAAATTTATACAATTGACATTACTGGACGCAATGAACGCCAGTTGCCTACACCCAATGATGCCTCTGATCCAGCATGGTCGCCCTTACTTACTCTACAGTAAAATGTGTTGCTGGATAAAAAACGTGCGAAAGTCCATGAAATTTGTGAAACGACAATGTTTTTTGCGGATTAAGAGCGGTGGTTTACTCTATTTGCATTCGATTTTTCTGAATGTGTTTTAAAATTTTACACTGCATTTTTTATGGTTTGTGGGTGGTGAGATTTCTTTGCGACACGAACTCTTTGAAAAAAAAATTGACAGAAATCTTTTGTGCTTTTTATTGAAAATATTTTAGAGCCTTTACGAGATGCCCCGCTCTTGAAGCGGGGCTTTGTATCTATTGTGGTAAAATCAGAGGTGATTACCTTGTTGTGTCGGGAGTAAGCTTTCATGGAAAACAAAGCGCACAGAGGAATGACTGCGTGGAGATTAACCAGATAGTTTCGCCAAAATTTCATCACTGACATCAAAATTGGCATAAACATTTTGCACGTCATCATCTTCTTCTAATGTTGAAATAAGCCGTAAAACGGATAAAGCTTTTTCTTCATCTATTGGTGCCAGGGTAGCGGCTTTCCAAACTGTTTTGATGGATTCTGCTTCGCCAAGTTTTGCTTCGAGCATTTTAGAAACTTCGCCAATATCTTCAAATGCACAAGTAATATGGTGTCCAGTCTCTTCTGATTGTACATCTTCAGCACCGGCTTCAATTGCTGCATCCATGATGCTGTCTGCTGTTCCTGCTTCTGGCTTATAGATTATTTCACCAATTCGATTAAACATGAAGCTTACAGAACCTGTTTCCCCTAATGCACCACCAGATTTGGTAAAAGCAGCGCGCACGTTTGAAGCGGTGCGGTTGCGGTTATCTGTTAAAGCTTCGACAATAACTGCAACACCGCCTGGACCATATCCTTCATAGCGTACTTCATCATAATGTTCGACATCACCCCCTGAAGCTTTCTTAATTGCGCGTTCAATGTTGTCCTTCGGCATCGATTGCGCTTTCGCATTTTGGACAGCGAGCCTTAGGCGCGGATTCATGGCTGGATCAGGAGCACCTTGTTTGGCTGCAACTGTAATTTCGCGCGCAAGCTTAGAAAATATTTTCGAGCGCATCGCATCTTGGCGCCCTTTACGGTGCATAATATTTTTAAATTGTGAATGGCCTGCCATAGTTTTCTTTCCAGTTTTAGGGCTTTCTTTCCAGTTGGGGTGTTTCTGAATTAGAGGTGGTGAAATACACTCCCCACCAAAATAAATATGCCGCAATATAAGATGAAATTATCAAATAAACCCTTTATAAGAAAATTCACTTTAAAGGTAAAGACACCCTGTTGAGGATCATGACAAGACATGATGTCTTGTCGTTGATTAAAAATCAGGCTATAACAGAATATAATTTCATGGCAAAAGTGGTTTATTCCGTAACTCGCTTTATAAAAGTGGGGAGGAAGAGAACCTGATATATAAGAACAAAGACTCCAATGCTCTAGAGTGGGCGATAACCTGCCTCAACCTTTAATAAAGAGGCAAAGTGAGAGGATATTATAAAGATGGCAACGCAACTTTTGATGCCCAAAGCTACAGCTGTTTGGCTGGTTGATAATACTGCGCTTTCTTTTGATCAGATTGCAGAATTTTGTAAATTGCATGTTTTGGAAGTGAAAGCTATTGCCGATGGTGATGCTGCTCACGGTATTAAAGGACTAGACCCGATTAGCTCAGGACAGTTAACACGCAGTGAAATCGCACGGGCAGAGGCTGATCAAAATGCGCGCTTAAGAATTTCTGAGTCTAGGGTGCGTATCCCTGAAAAAAAACGTAAAGGGGCGCGTTATATCCCTCTTTCTCGACGTCAAGATCGTCCAAATGGTATCTTATGGTTGGTGATGAATCATCCTGAGTTGAAAGATGCACAGATTTCTCGATTGATTGGGACAACAAAAGCAACGATTGAGCAAATTCGCCTTAGGACCCATTGGAATAGTGCTAATTTGGTTCCGCTTGATCCTGTAGGATTGGGGTTGTGTTCACAAATTGATTTGGATTTCGAACTCCAGCGTGCTGCAAAAAATCGTCCTGTTTCTGCCGAAGGAGACCAGTCTTTGCTTCCAGCATCAGTGACAGAAAATGTTGCTCTTCATGAAGATCAAAGTGAGGATGATCCTAATAAAAGTTTTGATGCAGATAAAGTTTTTGCAAAACTCAATGCGTTGCAGAAAAGCCGTCAGAATGAAGATGCATAAACAGATAATACGTGGTTAAATATAAAGGCGATTTTTCGTTGATGCTGAAAGGTTATGGAAAAAAAGCGATGGAGATTTAAAAAGGATAATAGGTAAAAAATGAGAAATTTTTTTTTCATTAGGAATTAGCAACTATTTTTAAAGCGCCTTTGAAAGAATAGGTCCTTTCAATTTTCACATTTATAATAAGGAGAATCAGTATATGCGCTCTACCAAAAATATTATCCTTCATCCCTTAGCTGTGATCCTTTTTTTCTCACTGTCTTTGCTGGGGTGTGGAAAAAGACATGTTGGTGCACTCAACGGTATGAATGGCGCTTCTTTGAATAATACAGGCTTTAATCAAGCAATGCCAGGTTCGGGACAGGAATTTACTGTTAATGTTGGAGATCGTGTTTTCTTTAGTCTCGATTCTTCTTCAATTGAGCCTGATGCTGAACGTGTTTTAATGCGTCAGGCAGAATGGTTACTTCGTTATCCTTATTATTCTATTATGATTGAAGGTCATGCGGATGAACGTGGTACGCGCGAATATAATTTGGCACTGGGACAGCGTCGTGCTGTTGCTGTGCGTAACTATCTGATTTCTCTTGGTGTGTCTGCGCAACGCATTCAAACAATTTCTTACGGAAAAGAAAGACCTGTAGCAGTGTGTGATGATATTTCCTGTTGGAACCAAAATCGACGTGCTGTTACAACTCTTAATAACGTGAACGGTAATTAAAAAAACAAATGTTTATCTAAACTATTATATTGACTCTTGAGGGGAGGAAATCATGTGGATGTATCTTAAACAAAATTGGAAAACTGCCTTTTGTATGGCAGTTCTCATAGCCTGTTCAGCTTCATCTGTTCAGAGTGGAGCGCGGTGGTTCTCTCAATATTCTACAGATGACTCGACTTCTGATGTAGCGAATAAGGTGGCAGAAAAAGCTGTTGATGCGGTGAAAAAGGTTGATTCTGATACTGTGGGAAAAGCTGCTGATGTGGTGAACAAGGCTGGTACTGATGCTGCGAATAAGGCTGCCGATGTGGTGAACAAGGCTGGTTTTGGCGCTGCGGAGAAAGCTGCTGATGCAGTGAACAAGGCTGGTTCTGATGCTGCCGATAAAGCTGCTGATGCAGTGAACAAGGCTGGCGCTGATGCTGCGGAGAAAGCTGCTGATGCAGTGAACAAGGCTGGCGCTGATGCTGCCGATAAAGCTGCTGATGCAGTGAACAAGGCTGGTTTTGGCGCTGCGGAGAAAGCTGTTGATGCGGTGAAGAAGGCTGGTGCTGATGCTGCGAATAAGGCTGCTGATGCAGTGAACAAGGCTGGTGCTGATGCTGCGGAGAAAGCTGTTGATGCGGTGAATAAGGCTGGTGCTGATGCTGCGGAGAAAGCTGTTGATGTGGTGAATAAGGCTGGTTCTGAAGCTGCCGATAAAGCTGCTGATGTGGTGAATAAGGCTGGTTCTGATGCTGCGGAGAAAGCTGTTGATGCGGTGAATAAGGCTGGTGCTGATGCTGCGGAGAAAGCTGTTGATGTGGTGAACAAGGCTGGTGCTGATGCTGCCGATAAAGCTGTTGATGTGGTGAACAAGGCTGGTGCTGATGCTGCGGGTAAGGCTGCTGATGCGGTGAACAAGGCTGGTGCTGATGCTGCGAATAAGGCTGCTGATGTGGTGAACAAGGCTGGTGCTGATGCTGCGGATAAGGCTGCTGATGCGGTGAACAAGGCTGGTGCTGATGCTGCGGGTAAGGCTGCTGATGCGGTGAACAAGGCTGGTGCTGAAGCTGCCGATAAAGCTGTTGATGCGGTGAACAAGGCTGGTGCTGATGCTGCGGGTAAGGCTGCTGATGCGGTGAACAAGGCTGGTGCTGAGGCGGCGGATAAGGCTGCTGATGCGGTGAACAAGGCTGGTGCTGAGGCGGCGGATAAGGCTGCTGATGCGGTGAACAAGGCTGGTGCTGATGCTGCGAATAAGGCTGCTGATGCGGTGAACAAGGCTGGTGCTGATGCTGCGAATAAGGCTGTTGATGCGGTAAATAAGGCTGGTTCTGAAGCGGCGGATAAAGCTTCCGATGTGACAGGTGCGGCTCCGTCTTTTCAGGGGATGCTTCAAAGTCGGGAGTTTATTTTAGAAAATCAGAGAACTCTGTTTAAAGATTATGATTTGGATAAACTTTTGCATGATATACGTACGGTGCTTGAGCAAAATGATTTGAAAAATGTGCAAAAGCAATTCCACCAACTTTTTGATAAAAAAGACTCTTCTGTTTATTCTTGTGCTTTTGAAAGTGCTTCTTTGGATGAAAATTTACAGACTGTAAAGGAAGGAACGGTTCAGGAACAGAGTACGAAAGATGGTCAGAGCAGTGTTACCAATGTGGAAAGCCATGATCATAAAAGTCGTTTGCACGAAATGGACGAGCGCTTACAAAAAACTGCTGAACATTTTAAAGAAGCACATAAAGATGTGGAGAAAACAGGGCACAGTCTGAAGGAAGTGCATAAGCACTTGGAGAAGGTACATGAAGAAAGCGTTCGTGACGAATCGCATCAGGGTCAAGATTCCTCTCTTCTTGCTTCTAAAGTGTTGTATAAAAAAGGTTATAATTTTATTGCTTCTGCCAACTATGTCGATGCTGAAAAAACCTTTTGCACTTTTCAACATCACTATAAAAAAGATCCCTTGAGTGATGATGCTTTGTTTTGGTTAGCAGAAGCTTTGTTGGGACAAAAGCGTTATCATGAAGCGGCACAAGTTTATCTTAATGCATGGTATACAGATAAAAAGGAACTTTATACTTCTGAGATTTTATTGAAATTAGCAATGAGTATGGTTTCTCTCGATCAAAACAAAGAGACTTGTGCGCTTTTTGCGAAAAGACAAAAACGTCATAAAACGTTAGAGTCTGTTTTTTGTAAACCTCTAAAAAGGGGCGGAGTCGTTCGCAGTGGGCGTTAGACTAGCAGGAAATCTCTTTAAAACATCGGATTTTATCCAGTGTAAGAAGTTGATCCTTGCGGTCTCAGGAGGGAGTGATTCTCTGGCTTTGCTGTTTTTGGTCAAAGACCATTTAAAAACTCTCTCTGCTCCTCCGGAAATGATTGCTGTTACCGTTGATCATCAATTGCGTAAAGAATCAGCTCGTGAAGCAGAAAATGTTGCACAAATTTGTCGCGCCCATCACATTAAACATATCGTTGTGCGGTGGGAAGGTCAAAAGCCAAAGACGCATATTGCTTCAAGTGCTCGTGTTGCTCGCTATAATCTCTTGTTTAAAGAAGCACAAAAACAAGGTGCAACGCTTATTATGACGGGGCATACGCTCAATGATCAGGTTGAAACCTATCAAATGCGCTCCCAACGTCTCCAAAAAAGTATAAATGCTTTGCAACGTGGGGCTTTAGGGGGTATGCATGATGGGGGGTATGCGAGAGAGCCTGTGGATGCTTTGCAACGCGAAGCTTTAATGGGCGTGGATAATGGGGTTTATTTTACAGAAACTGAAAAAAATATTGCGCAAAAAAACTCTGTTCTTGCCGAAAAAAGCTATGGGTTGATGTATGCACGTGGTTTATCTTGTATTCCCCGCGAAGCGTTGTTGCATCGGAAAATACGCTTGATTCGTCCGCTCCTTAGTGTAGAGCGTAAAACATTGCGCGCCTATTTGCGTTTCAAGGGAAAAACATGGATTGATGATCCAACCAATGAAGATTGCAATTTTGAGCGCGTGCGTGTGCGTCAATCCCTTCACCAAAAAAAGCTTGCCGATATTGTCCAAAATGTTCGTGAAGCTGCATTTCAACGTCGACAACAGGCACAAATTATTGCCGATTTGATCTTGGCTTTGGATATCATGGTTGAATATGGACGGTGTTTTATTGCAAAGCCTGCGCCATTCTTACAGCAGCATCCAGGTTTTCCCTTTGTTGTTGGGCTCTTTGCTGTGTTGATGGGAGGGGGGGGATATTTGCTTTCTTTGCAAAAATTGATCAATCTTATCTCAAAATTGTGTTTCCATTCATCAGAAACGCGGCGCTTTACTTATGCTGGATCTGTTATTGAATATAATAGGGATGGGATTGCTCTTTGGCGCGAAGCTCGAAATATGAAAGAGGCGATTGTTGAACCAGGGAAAACTTGTTTATGGGACGGGCGCTATCAGATTACGAACCATGGAGCCGATGCCATAAAGGTTGGTGCAGCGGGTTTGGAACAGCTGAAATCCTTATTCCACAACAGTCACTTTCATTTTAAAAATCCCCATTTTCCCTCTTTGCAATCGCTGCTCATGATCTCAAATGACAAAGGATATGATATTCCAGAGCTGACTTATCAGGCTGTTTCTCATTCTCACAAAAATATTAGTATAAAACGGATTATGGCTCCTTTCGATTGGCTTTCCTCACACGAAGATGCTGCTCTGGTGGATGTTGTGGAACCTTTTTTTAATATTGAGGTGAAAAGATAAAGAAAAATCACTCTAAAAGACAATAAACTTCCTCTCATATCTTGGCAAGGGACCGACAAGGTTATATGTTAGGGAGAAATATTAACAATCTGTATTTGATTAAGTGTGGGCTGAATATGAATTCCAATTACCGCTCTCTCCTTATTTGGGGAGTTATTGCTTTGATTTTGATTGTGTCATTTTCCTTCTTTAATGGCGATAGCCAGCGTTCTGGAGGTGGAGAAGTCTCTTATTCTGAATTTTTGCAAAAAGTTGAGAATAATGAGCTGAAATCTGTGACCATTCAAGGTCAAAAGTTAACAGGACAAACCACTGAGCACAGAGTTATTTCAACTTATGCTCCACGAGATCCAGGTTTGATACAAAAATTGGAAAGCAGAAATGTGAATGTTAAAGCTATTCCTGAAAGCTCCGGCAATAGTATCTTCCTCAATCTCCTCTTTTCTTTGCTGCCTGTTATTATCATCGTTGGGGCGTGGGTTTTCTTTATGCGACAAATGCAAAATGGATCACGCGGCGCAATGGGATTTGGTAAATCAAAAGCAAAATTGCTTAATGAAGCACAGGGGCGTGTTACCTTTCAGGATGTTGCTGGTGTTGAAGAAGCAAAGCAAGACCTACAGGAAATTGTCGAATTTTTACGTGAACCACAAAAATTTCAACGCCTAGGGGGGCGTATTCCACGGGGCGTTTTGCTGGTGGGGCCTCCAGGAACTGGTAAAACTTTGCTTGCGCGCTCTGTTGCTGGAGAAGCCAATGTGCCGTTCTTTACTATTTCAGGCTCCGATTTTGTCGAAATGTTTGTTGGTGTTGGGGCAAGCCGCGTGCGCGATATGTTTGAGCAGGCGAAAAAAAATGCGCCCTGTATTATCTTTATTGATGAAATCGATGCTGTTGGTCGCCATCGTGGTGCTGGACTGGGAGGTGGAAACGATGAGCGTGAGCAGACCTTAAATCAGTTGCTTGTCGAAATGGATGGGTTTGAGCCCAATGAAAGTATCATTCTTATTGCCGCAACTAACCGTCCTGATGTGCTCGACCCTGCTCTGTTAAGACCAGGGCGGTTTGATCGGCAAGTTGTCGTACCAAACCCCGATGTTGCTGGGCGTGAGCAAATCTTGAAGGTGCATGTGCGTAATGTACCTTTAGCGCCTAATGTTGATTTGAAAGTTTTGGCAAGAGGAACACCAGGATTTTCCGGTGCTGATTTGATGAATCTTGTCAATGAAGCCGCTCTCATGGCTGCTAGCCGCAATAAAAGAGTTGTGACTATGCAAGAGTTTGAAGATGCAAAAGATAAGGTGATGATGGGGGCTGAACGTCGTTCAACTGCCATGACACAAGAAGAAAAAGAACTTACCGCTTATCACGAAGCAGGGCATGCTATTGTGGCTCTCAATGTTCCTGTTGCTGACCCTGTTCATAAAGCAACAATTGTGCCAAGGGGAAGAGCTTTGGGAATGGTGATGCAATTGCCGGAAGGTGATCGCTATTCCATGAGTTATCGGTGGATGATTTCTCGTCTGGCCATCATGATGGGCGGGCGTGTGGCCGAAGAATTGAAATTTGGAAAGGAAAATATCACATCTGGTGCTTCGTCCGATATCGAACAGGCGACAAAATTAGCACGTGCGATGATCACACGATGGGGGTTTTCTGATCTTCTTGGTAATGTTGCTTATGGCGATAATCAGGATGAAGTCTTTTTAGGCCATTCCGTTGCACGAACACAAAATGTTTCTGAGGAAACTGCACGCATGATTGATGCTGAAGTGCGCAAACTCATTGATGATGCTTATAAAAATGCTACCAAAATTTTGAAAACAAAAAGACAAGAATGGTTCGCTCTTGCGCAAGGTTTATTGGAATATGAAACTTTAACTGGGGCTGAAATTAACGAAGTTATTGCGGGAAAGCCTCCTTCACGAACACAAAAAGATGAAGGTGCTTCTGTGCGTACTTCCTCTGTACCTAAAACTGGAGCAATGAAGGTTGAGGCTCATATAAAAACGGGTGATAAAACAGATGTTGGTAAAGCGGATGCTGATAAAACAGCTTCCGGTAAAGGAGAGGTGCGAAAAGCAGAGGAAAAAGTTGGAAAACAAACAACAAAATCCACTGATGTTGAATTTAAAGGAGCGCAATCTCATGGAGCTGAGAAAAAAGCGCCAAGCGCAAAAAATACCGACAAAGCAGTAAGTCACCCTAAAAATAAAGCCGGTGTTGGAAAAAAGTCAAATGCTATGGAACGTGATAAAGGAAAAAAAGAGCCTTCTGACAAGACTTGAGTAACTATGTTTCGAGAAAGATTTTAAGCAAGTTTTTTTGAAAGAGGCGCGAGCAAGGCTTGCGCCTTTGGAGCAATTTAGGGGGAATGTGTGAGCGGAGGTGTTTGTGGCTGCAGAGCTTTGCGGATGAGGGAGATGCGATGTTGGGTGGTAGTGGAACGGTTGTTTTTTGTCAGAACCTAGCTATCTTGTGGTTTTGTTGAGAAGGGGATTGTATGTGTAAGGCATGTGAGAGGGAATGCTTGATGCATGGGATGGAGAAGCATCATTGGTAAAGTCGGTGTGGTTGTTGGTGGAAACAGAGATTTGTTTTCAATGGTGGGTTTAGTGGATTCTTTTAGGAGACGCGTTGAGAGGGTAGATTTGGAAGGCGTGATTGGTTGAAGGTCTGAAAGAATGAAGGGATGCAAATGATCTGCTACCATTGGAGTCTTTTACGATACCAAGATTCTATTTTATCAGTATCGCAAGAGAAGAAGTGTATATAAAGGAAAAGAGGGATGGCACAAAAATATTTTGGTACAGATGGAATTCGGGGTAAAGCCAATGTTTTTCCCATGACACCAGATTTTGCCATGAAAGTGGGTATGGCTGTAGGGATTTTTTTTCGCTCACAGCATCAAACGCGCCGTGTGGTGATTGGTAAGGATACGCGTTTATCGAGTTATATGTTAGAAAATGCTTTGGTTTCAGGTTTTACTGCTGCGGGCATGGAAGCTTTTTTGTTGGGACCTGTGCCAACACCCGCTGTTGCTATGCTTTGTCGCTCATTACGTGCTGATCTTGGGGTGATGATTTCTGCTTCACATAATCCCTTCTATGATAATGGAATTAAACTTTTTGGTCCCGATGGTTTTAAGCTTTCCGATGATATAGAAAAGAAAATTGAACAATTAATTGATACAGATCTTTCAAAATCCTTAGCGAGTGGTTCAGAAATTGGATACGTAAAACGGGTTGAGGGCGATATTTATCGTTATATCGAATATGCCAAGCGGACTTTGCCTCGGGATGTGCGTTTGGATTCTTTGCGTATTGTTGTGGATTGCGCCAATGGTGCTGCTTATAAAGCTGCTCCACGCGCTTTGTGGGAATTGGGAGCCGAGGTATTTGCTATTCATGATACGCCAAATGGTACCAATATTAATCGAAAATGTGGCTCAACCGATTTGACCTCTTTAAAACAAAAAGTTCATGAAGTGCGTGCTGATGTGGGGATTGCTCTCGATGGGGATGGAGATCGTGTTCTCATTGTTGATGAAAAAGCGCAAACCATTGATGGGGATCAGTTGATTGCTGTTATAGCGGAACATTGGCATAAAACAGGGCGGTTACAGTGTAATGGTGTTGTCACAACCATTATGTCAAATCTGGGATTTGAACGCTTCTTAAACAGCAAAGGGCTGGATCTTGTTCGGACAAATGTTGGGGATCGCTATGTGGTCGATGCGATGCGTCAAAAAGGATATAATGTCGGTGGTGAGGTTTCTGGGCATATTGTGCTCAGTGATTTTGGTACAACTGGAGATGGATTGGTGGCTGCTTTACAGATTTTAGCTTGTATGCAGGAAAGTCAAAGTCCTATGAGCCAATTGTGTAAGCGGTTTGAGCCTGTGCCACAAATTTTAAAAAATGTAACGATTAAAAACAAAAATATATTGAAAAATAATTCGGTTGAAACGGCAATAGATCAAGCAACGCAGCGTTTGGGGAAAGAAGCGCGATTGGTAATCCGTGCTTCTGGGACTGAGCCAGTCATTCGCATTATGGCGGAAGGCGATGATCAAGAAGTTTTAAATGTTGTTGTGACAGAGATGATCAATGTACTCACGCATCATGATGCCCTTTCAAAAGTGAGCACTTCTCAGCAGTTTGGCTTTTGATAGTTGTTGCGTCGTTGAAGAATAGTTCAGATGCCTTGGAATACATGATCGCTTAAATGCGTCGAATATTCTCATGATGCTTTTATTACGTACACAACGATAAAAGCATTTTATTGTTCCTATAAGGGTAAAAGGAATGATGCCGGTTTTGTTGTTCACTCTTTGGTTTTAGGGGGGTAATTCTTAAAAGTGAACGTGGCTACAACATTAGCGGATGGGAAATAAAAAGGGTGTTTTCTTTCAGATGAAAGAAAACACCACAGGGGGTTAGAAGTGCAGCATTGCATATCCTACTTTAAAAAGCGGTCTTTTTTATCTTTTTTCCACAGGAAATAAGTTGCAAGTCCAAGCACTGGAACGCTCAATTTGGCAAAAGGAAGATGTTTGCTGAGAAGCTCAATGCTGGAAAGCGTCGCATCTGTCATAAGTTGATGGCGTTGTTCTTCCGACTTCTTTTGTTGTTCGTAGTGTTGGTAAGTTTTAACAACACGGCCAATCAAAACACCCAAGCCTGCAACAAAAAGCCAAACGAAAAACATTGTGCTGGCTGCTGCAAGAGGCTTCATGATTGAACATAATGCAAGAAAGCCTATCATACATAAAAAGAGCAATGACATGAACAATGAGATGCTTATAATCCCACAGCAGATTGCTTGAAGGCGGACCTGCTTGACGGTGCTTTTTAATCCTCCACCGGCAAGATGGTTTAAAAGAGGAACGATAAACTTATGCATTGCTTAACGACGCAATAATTGAGCAAGAATAAAACCAACACCTGCTGCAAATAGAATGCTTTTGCCAGGGTTTTTACGAACACATTGGTTCATAGTTTGTTCAAGATCGCCGATTTTTTCTTTTGCTTGAGACATCATATCTTCACCGCTTTCTTTCGCGGAATGATATAGTTTTTCGGCTTTATCTTTCGCTGTGCTTAACTTGTTTGCTCCAAGATCTGTTAGTGTTGAGGTTATTCCTGAAATTTCACCGCGTAACTTCTCTAACTGTCCTTGTAGATCTTTCGTTTTATTATTCTCTGGTGTTTTATTGTTTGCCATGATGCTCTTTCCCTCTCTGATTCATCATTACTCAGTATTTGTGTGTTCATAGTGATCATTTGCATTGGAGTAAAAATTTTCACTGCTTTTGTAACGCCAAATGTTTTTTTAAGTTCCATCTCTTGGTCAATTTAAAAGCATTTTGCATAAAATAAATTTTCTCTGTGAAGAATATGACGAAAAACCCCTTGGGCCGTGCCAGTTTTATGCTTATGAAAAAATCCGTCAGCACTATCGTATTGTTTGTCAGATTTCAATATTGCTCCCCATTTTGTATGAGGGGTGTGTGCTCTGTTGTCTTTTTCTAGTAGGTGTTATCCGTATGTGGGGGGCTTGTGATGGGAAAGAAAACGGTTTCTTATGATTTTGAGGAAGAGGGGGGAAAAATATTCTTATTTTTGATGTACGCATGTATAGGATATTTTATCAATTCTTTTTATAAATCAAATTTTTGAACGTAATGCGCATCTTGTTTGTTAAGTCTTGTGGTACGATACATTTGTTGGAATGTGTATAGAAAAAAATTTCTTAAAAATCCCTCTTGAAAGAGACGTTCCATGAAATAAAACTACACTTGATTTATCAAGTTTTATTTCTTAAGACAAATACAGAGTGAGATTAAGAGGGATATGGCATTGTAGAAAAGTGATGCTACGGGGGCTAATGGCACAGCTGTAAGATTAAAATAGAAAACTACAACCGTGTGAGACAGAAATGGAATCTGAGACAGTACCCTTAGAGAGCATGTCTGCTGTGTTTGCAGCACATGACTTTTCCCCTTTTTCTATGTTTATGGCGGCTGATTTTGTTGTGAAAGCTGTTATCGTTCTTTTGTTGCTTGCTTCTCTTGCTTCTTGGACAATTGCTTTTGTCAAAATCGTTGAGATTACTTTGGCAAAACGACGCGCGCGTTACGAACTGCAATTGACTCTTCGTGCTCAAACCCTCACGCGTTTGGCTGCTAGCTTAAAAGAAAGTAAAGGGGCTGGTGTGTTCTTTCTCAAAGAACTTCTTAAAGAAGTGTATCTTTCTACACAACAGGTTCATTTTGTTGGGAATGAGGAAATCGGTGGAGCTGCTGGTGAAAGAGGCAATGCAAAACAAGAGATGCAAAAGGGGACACAAACCATTGCTGATGAATATCCCCTCTTTTATGAGGAGGTTGATCGCTATGAGGAGGTTACGCGCGATATGAATGAAGGCGTAAAGGAGAGGGTCCATTCGCTTTTGTCACGCTGCTTGTTAGCTGCTACGCGTCGTGTTGCATGTGGGAGCGCTGTTCTTGCAACGATTGGTGCAGTTGCTCCCTTTGTTGGTCTTTTTGCAACCGTTTGGGGAATTATGAATTCTTTTATCGGTATTGCACAGTCTCAAACAACGCGGCTCGATGTGGTTGCTCCTGGAATTGCTGAAGCTTTGCTTGCAACGGCTATTGGGCTTTTTGTAGCCATTCCCGCCGTTGTTATGTATAATAGCCTTATGCGTGCTCTGAGTAGTTATCGCAATGATTTGGGCGATATTGCCGCTGCACTTGAAAGGCTCTTGAGCCGTGAGCTCGATAGACACAGAAAACAGAAAAGTCATAAAAAATGAAAGCAGGCTTTAATGATCATTGGGAGACAGATGAGGGTGGGTTGCACCACGAGATCAATGTAACCCCTTTTATTGATGTTGTTCTAGTCTTGCTTATTGTTTTTATGGTGGCTGCTCCTTTGGCAACATCTGTTATTCCAGTGCAACTTCCTTCCATCACCCAAGCACCCCCTGTGGTTCAACCTGATCAGCCTCTTTATGTGACTTTGCAAAAAGATCGTTCTCTTTATGTTGGTGATAATCTTGTCAACCAAACGGTGTTTACTGAAGCTTTGCTTAAAGAAACGAACCAAAATTTAGAGACAAAAATTTTGATCAAAGCCGATAGTGAAATTGATTATGGGGCTGTCGTTGATTTGCTCAATCAAATACGAGCTGCTGGATACACTAAAGTCGGTCTTATGGGGTTGCAAAAGTCTTCCAGTGGCACGGCAAAAAGTACAGAAAGTGATAGAACAACAAATCCTACAGATGCAGAAAGTGTGAACGTTACTGGTAATGTGGGGGCGGCGTCGATAAGCGACGTGGTAAACGCGAATACTTCCCTAGGGGGAACTGTTTCCCCTATAGAGTAAAATAAACTGTCGATAGAGAGTGGTGCTTTGCCATTTATTTTTGCTCTCATTCTATTTTGTTGTGCTTAATTTTCCCTGTTCTTCGCTCTTTTGGTACCTCGATCTCCCCGCATTGCTTTAGATATTTTTATCTTGTTCAAGAGTGCAAACATTTTCCTTGAATGATCGGTGCGACAATCGTTTACACACTGCGCCATACCCTGTTTAAGGGGAAAGTTTTTTGCCTCAATTGAGGAAGAAGTACCTTTCGCACCCAGATAATTGCACGCAATTGTTCTAGGGGTGTTTAAACATGTGGTGGTGTGTTTTAAAGTGAGATTGAAGCGCAAACATATTTGAGCTTCAAAACTAGGCAAAAGATGAAATCTGTTAAGCGTGCTCTGTTCACGTGCAAGGATGTCCATTCCTTTTGTGCAATGCACTGTTTAGGTCTGTCCTGTTGAGCCAAAGCCCCCTGTGCCACGACTTCCCGTGCTGCTTTGGGAGTTGTCTTGTTGATCTGGTTCAATTTCGCAAACATCCACTTGGGTAACCGGTGCTATGACTGTTTGTGCAATGCGCATGCCGCGTGTAATGGAGAAGTTTTCTTGCCCTAAATTGATGAGAAGAACTTTGACTTCACCACGGTAATCGCTGTCAATTGTTCCAGGGGTGTTTAGGCATGTGATGCCATGCTTTAAGGCTAAACCAGAGCGTGGACGTATTTGTGCTTCAAACCCAGGAGACAAGTGAAAGACAAGACCTGTTGGAATAAGGGCGCGCTGTCCTGGAGCAAGAGTGAGTGTTTCTTCTTCCCCAACTGCTGCTCGTAGATCGAGACCAGCAGAACCCGCTGTGGCATAGTGGGGAAGTTCTAGACCTTGCCCATGTTCAAGGCGCTGGATTGATAAGGTTATCTTTTGTGCAAGATGAGGGGATGCATTCGACGAAGAGGGGCTCTTTGGGCTGTTCAGGTGCGTATAGGGCATGGTCAAAGCATCTCCAAAATATAAAAAACAAACACAACTCTAACAAAAGACCGCCTTTGAAACAAGCAGCTAAAGATCTCTGGAAGTGAGAGATTCCACAGCTTGTTTTGTATGGTAAATGCTTTTTTTCCATAGTGTTTGTTTTATATACTGCCAATGAAGATCCCCGTAGCGAAAACGAGAGCTCCACCAATGATAACTTGTAAGGATGCGCGCCAAAAAGGGGTCGACATAAATTTGTTTTGAATCCAGACTATCGCCCAGAGTTCGAAAAAGACAATAATAAATGCAATAACTGTTGCAACGTAAAAAGAATTAATCAAATAAGGAAGTGCGTGACCTAATCCGCCTAACGTTGTCATGACACCGCTGGCAATGCCTCTTTTCAATGGAGAACCGCGACCTGACAATTTGCCATCGTCATGGGCTGCTTCTGTGAAACCCATTGAAAGACCTGCTCCAATTGAAGCCGAGAGCCCTATCAAAAAAGTTTGATGCGTATCTCCCGTTGCAAAAGCTGCTGCAAAAATGGGCGCAAGGGTGGAAACAGAGCCATCCATTAAGCCTGCAAGACCAGGTTGAATCCACGTTAAAAGCATTTGTTGATGCGTTTTTGATGGCTTTTTCGGAGCTTGTTTTTTCACCGTTGCTGTGTGCGCATTTGTATTTGCAGCTATTGTATGCGCATTCGTGTTTGCAGCTATTGTTCCTGCATTTGCGTTGGGGGTTATCGTGCATGCATTTGCGCTGGAGTGCTTACTTGTTACAAGGGCAGGATGGTCGCACAATGAATCTACAGTCCTTGCACGATTGCTACAAGAAAGGCAAAGCAGCTGCTTATAATTTTCAAGCTCTTGCATGCCCATTTTTGCAAAAATTGCTGCTTGCTTAGAAGAATAAGGTTTGAGAGCCTTTGCGTACTTTAAATAAAGAGCCGCATGGTGTTCTTTTGCCTTGAGTGCTCGAATCATCATTTTTTGTGCTGAACGAAAGGACAGAGCTTTACGTTGTACAAATGAAAAAAACAATTTCAACATTTTCTGTTCCTTTGTACTTTAGAATAGTTCTAAGGATATAAGAACAAAAATGTGAAAGTCAATCTAAAATTTAAGAATTGGTAAAAGACAGGGGTGAGAAGAGAGGGGTATTGATGTGTCAAGCTGGTGTGTGAAGAAGGTACAAAAAACTGGTTACAAAAGAAAAAGGAAATAAGTTGGAAGAACACAGTATATGAAAAAAATGGGGAGATTATCTGGGCAACCGTGCCAGCGGATGAGAGGGGGGTGTGGAAAAAGGGGAGATGTGCTGCGCTTGGGGAGGGTACTGAGGGCTGGAGGAGATCTGCTGGGCTGGTGTGATGTGCGAAGGCTATGCTTTTTCAGAGCATTGTGAGAGATTTGTGTTGATGTTGAGATGAGAAGAAGAGCATGCGTTGTAATCAACTGCTTCTGTGCAAGAGTGGATGTCATTGCACACTGGTGCAATGGGTATCATCTTCTTTATGCTTATGAAGATGCAAGCGGGCGTCATCATGCTATATGCTATTCTCTATATTCTTTTTACTGGCACTTAACGTTGTTATTGCTTTTGCACACAAGTGGTTGGTTTGCGTGTAACCAATCCACCTTTTGTATTGCGATCATATGGATTTTGCTGATTGCGGGGTGAGAGTGCATAAAACAGAAAGATAGTGGAATAGTCAATTGTTTGATTCAGCATGAAAATTTATAATTTATTCATGATAATTTATCGCCTTGAAACTTGAATGAGAGCTCTGAATACAGTAGATTCTCTTAATCCAAAGACTTCTTAATCATTGATCAATCGAAATCATTTGTTTGTGTATCACAAGGGGGGGCTATGGAATGTGATAAGTTGTGGCGTGAGAAGCGCATAATCTCACTGTGCCAAAAGAGAGTATTTTTGGTGTTTTTAAAGATAGTCAAGTTTTACAGATAAAAGGGGACATATATGGAAATTGATGAAAGTTTGAAATGGCTTCGGCGTTCTGGAAAACTAACATTACCGCAGGCAGCATTATTGATAGCAGAAGTGAACCCCCTCATTTGTAGCTTTTCTAACGAAATAAGACCTGAAAAGGGTAATATTCACGAAGGAGGTAGTTTTGTAGGAAACTCTAAAATTGCTTTGTTTCGAGCTGTTTATAACGAGATGACAAGAGCAGGAGAAGAAGGGCAATTAAAGATAGAATGGTTCTACGATCAGTATCTTTCGCTTAATCCTATGGAGAATGATCGTATAGTTGCATATTCCACTGTTTCCATTGAGGATTTGAAAGAATGGCTTTTATCATGCGATAAGCGACCTAAATTTTTCTTTCCTGAGGATGATTCTCATGAAATGAAGGATCAAAAATATGGGTTTCAAGATCCAACGCATCCGCGCTATGCTCCAAAGCTCGCTGCGGTTGTTGCAGCATGGGAAGCGGTGAAGGAAGCTGCACCCAATAAAACTGTTAAACAAACACTTGAAAAATGGCTGCAAGAGCATGCTTCTCAATATAATTTATTGGATAAGAAAACTGATAAGCCAAACAATGGTGTCATTGAGCAGCTCGCAAGTGTTGCTAATTGGGAACCTAAAGGAGGTGCTCCAAAAACAATGGCTGCTGCTCCTTTAGAATAAGGAGATGCTAAAAAGAGTGATAATTCTGTTTTTTCTCGTGCTCTTGTGGATTGAAAAATACTTTATCTAGGGGGAGGTTTAAGGTAACCTCCCTTATGTTTTAGTGCGTTGTTTTTAAATGAAAAAATATTCTTTATCTTTTTTCTAAAGGCTTTTTATCATCATCATTTAGGGTGAAAAAGATCAAATAAAGCTGAAATCTCTCCCATAGTTTTCGTAACTTATCTCTC
This sequence comes from Bartonella taylorii 8TBB, assembly GCF_902825155.1. Classification (GTDB taxonomy): domain Bacteria; phylum Pseudomonadota; class Alphaproteobacteria; order Rhizobiales; family Rhizobiaceae; genus Bartonella; species Bartonella taylorii_A. The sequence continues at coordinate 98,603 of NZ_CADEAG010000001.1, read as the reverse complement.
TATTTTTGTTGGATTTTTTTGGGCATCTTGCAATCCAAATTAAAAAAAATGGAGTCGAGAATGACTAAAATTCCCTCTTTTTTCCCTGTGCGTGAAAGCGCGAAAATTTTTCGGATAAGTGTACTGATATCTTGGCAGCGTATTGCTGATCAGATGATGCACAAATCGCTCACAAGAGGCGCATTATCGTGCTGGGAAAAATTCGTAACATCACTGTTATTAGAGCAAGCAAAGCGGAGGGTAATAAGCGCGACGCATAAAGAAACCTTGCTATGGACAGGACAAGATTTCTTTTCAACAGCCAATTTGTACAAGAGCAAAACGCGTTCTGTGGTACAACATTTAAAGGACATCATGAATGGTTTATAATAAAAATGCCAAAAAAAGAACGTGTGTATGGCGTGATCGCTATGAACTGGATTGCCATGCACCGGCACGCTGCCCCGCGCGTGATGACCAACACACCAATTTGTCTCTTGTGAAGGGGATGGAGGGATGCTTATTTCTGCATTGTGACGCTGGTTGTACATTTTTAGGAATGACAAGCATACTGAAAGCGATATGGCGGATAGAGAGAAGAATGTATCCTGCTAAAAATATGCGTGTTTTGGAAATAAAACTGACAATCAAAATAATTTTCTTTTGGAGAAAAATTTTCTCCATTTTTTCTCTGCGGAGAAATATGTTGAGCAAAAAAAAGCATCCAAGGCGCAAGAAATTTAGAAGTAAGCCCAATCAACCCAAAAATACTTTAGCATAGAGCTTTGGTGTGGAGATTTAGTATAGAGCTTTGGCGTGGAGCTCTTTGTGAAGGGATGGTTTGAAAGCTGAAAGTCTTCCTGTACAAGCTATATTGTCGATCTGTTACAGACGAGGCAGTGCATTTAAGTTAAGGCGATAGACAACATGGTGTTCTTTTTGAAGGAAAAGAAAGTGGTTTTGCATTGACTTCTGGTTTGTTACAGGAGCATGCTCTTTTTGGGAAAAAATTTTTACCAGCGAAATGATATGACTGAAGCTCTCAGATCATCAAACGTGCTTTACCGTGGCAATGTCTTACCGTAGCAATGGATGATGATGAAGCAGATTAACGGAGCAGACTTTTTTCTTGCGCTACATATGTATCAGCATGGCTCTTTTGAGAGCACCTAAAGAATCAGCTTTTCATGATGAGCCGCTTTCTCGAGGAGAAAAGTATGAACCAGTACGAGGACAACAGGTCATGAAAGCTTGTTCTTTATGAAACAGCCCTCCACAAATAAGCGATTAGGTAAGTGACTGAGCAAGCGATTGGCGAAATGACAATCTCTTACCATATCCTCGCATCCGGTAGAATTTTTTTGCTTCAGCTTACTATATTATATGATGACGTTTATGATATTGTTGAACGCTAAAAACGACGAAAGGAGCGGTTGCCCACTCCTCCGTTCCTATCTCCCCTTGCGGGGAAGCGGCCACCATTGCTGATGCCGTGTATGCTGGTATATATACGCTTATTTTTTTAAAAAGTCAATGGTGTAAACGCGGTAAATGTTTGAGCATAAGAGCTACGACTTTATGAAAGTCTTCTTCAGATAATCTTGGAACAGTATGCGAACAACTTAAGCGACTTACGGAAACCGTTGTAACATAATTGCAGATAATCCATGCTTTTTTATTTTCTATCGGAGACTGAAGTGGATAGGCGGCTGGATTATTGGGTTGTGATTTCGTCGAAAAAGGCAAAACCGTAACATTCCCATAGAGTTTTGCATTCTTAGAAAGCACTAAAACAGGCCGCTTTTTCCAAAATTCAGGCAATATTGAATCATGAGGAAAATCGCACCAAAAAACTTGCCTAATGCGGGGTGCCGATTTGATTCGTGGTTTTATATGGGGTGGTTTTTTGTAAGGAGCATTTAAATCTCCTACCCGCGCATGCTCCAGCCATGCATCATGATCATGTTCCATCATGATGTGCGGTTCTTCAAGTTGGCATATATCTAAGGGAGTGGGCGACGGAGTTGTAACAGGAGGCGTTGTATTCTTATCCTCAGGCATGGCAGACCATTCGTATTTATTGGTCCCCTCACTTCTTGTTTATCGCTTTTCCATCGCGGGCTTTTATCAAAATATTTCCGGTAAGTACAGAGAGGCGAAATAATAAAATGTATTGCGTCTGTTATTTCCTCTTTTGAGTCTTTTCTGGAGAGAGATACTGGGGGAAAGGAGCTGGTGTCGAGGAAAGATGTTTGGGGGAAGGGAGCATGTGGTTTCACCCTTATTTTTGGTTATCGTTTTTTAGCACCTGAGAGTATCCCTTTTGAAGCAATATAAAGGCTGATAAGCATGTAAAACAGACTGGCAACAACATTCCAACCAGCAAAGGAGAGAGAAAGAAAGCGCATAGACGCTTCAGAACAAGAAGGGGGATGGATGTTGTTCAAGAGATCGAACAGTTGGTTAGCGTCTGTTGTTTTTCTTATCACGCTTAAACCACAACTGGGGGGAGCTGGCCAAAAACCATATTCAATCCCTGTATGATATACTGCTAAAACAAAGCTAATGGACATTAAGACAAAAACGCAGAAAAATAAAAGTTGTATTCCAAAAGATATGCGGAAAAACCATGCTCCAAAACCCGCTAAAAGCAAAAATGGGAGGGCACCGTAATACGGAAAACGCTCAATGAGACATAAATCACAAGGAAGATATCCTCCCAGATGTTCAAAACCAAGTGCTAAGCCTATCGTGCTTGATAAGCAAAACGCTAGAAAAAAAGCCCATAAACTTAGCTCTTTTCTGCTTGGTTTAAGATGAAAATGCTTCTTTAAGATATTTTGGGAAGACAAAATGTGTGCCATTGAGCATATTCCTTAAAATAAAAGGTGCTTGTTCACAAAGGCTATGAAAATTCCATAAACCAATAGGAGAGTAACACAACAGATCAGGACAATCCATTTGAAATGGTGGGAAAGAAAATTCATTGCTTGTTGTCCAAAACGTTGAATGAGCCACGCAAGCAGGTAAAAACGAGCTCCTCTAGCAAAAATACAAATAAGAATGAAAAGTTCAAGATGTACACCCATGACACCTGCCAAAATCGTGACAATCTTGAGAGGAGGGAGGTGTAAAAAACCAGAAGTGATCAGTAAAATTATAAGAAATTGCAGTGTTGCACTGTTTTTCAGTGCTTCAAAACTTTCAACTTTACCATAAAACTCTAAAATTGGTTTGGCAAGTGTGTCATAGGCAAAATACCCAATAAGCCAACCGGCAATTCCCCCTAAAACAGAACATACAGTGGCAATAAAGGCATAGCGATAAGCCCGCTTGCGATGCACAAGTGCCATCGGGATATACAAAACATCTGCTGGGATCGGAAAAACAGAACTTTCAATAAAGGCAATAAACCCAAGCCAATGGGGCGCTGTGCGCCGATTTGCTAAAGAAATCGTCCAAAGCTTTAGTCTGTTCAATATCATGAGGACTTTCATAAATCTAAGAAGTAAAAACTTTACAAATTGTTCCCTTTAAATCCCATGGAGCATGCCTTCCGTAAGACTAGAGAGGCAAAATAATACGGATTCTTAAAAAACAAAAAAATCGGGTGTTGACGAATCTATCCTTCTTCATATAGTGCAGGGGGATAGTGGACAAGTCTGTCCTTTATGAATGGTGTGCGGGTGTGGTGGAACTGGTAGACGCGCCAGACTCAAAATCTGGTTCCGAGAGGAGTGTCGGTTCGAGTCCGACCGCCCGCACCACTTTATAGGCATTCCCCCTTATTTCCAGTAGGGCGTTTGGTGTGCTGTAGGGTGTTATCCTTTAAGACGATGAGAGAAGGCATATCCAGAGAGCCTAAAATACAATATCATCTTTGTCTGATTTCAGTTTTCTTTCCAGATTGGCTAAAAACCAGCCAGTTCATCACGGACCATCAATAATCTACGTGGGTTTTCTTTTAACAATTTCCTAAGCTTTTCTACGGTCACATCATTGACAATAAGACGCCGTTTAACAAGGGTGTCATTATCATCACTTCTTTGTATTCAAGAGGTTGTGAAAGAAGAGCAAGGGCTTGTTTTTTCTTTTCTCATTTGTCTCATTCCATGAGAATATCTTTTGTTTCTTGTCGTTTTTTCTGGTGTCTCCATTCTTGATACCATTCCTTTTGAAGATCATAGAGAGGGGCTAAAGCAGCTTTCATTTCTGGTGTTTTGCGTGTTGATGCTCTGCCAACAATGCCCCCCAGAGATGAGGGGCAATTTTCCAATTGGTATGTTGTTTTGGAGCAATACTGCACGCCATTTCCAATGATAGCAGCCAAGCCACATAAAGCAGAAGCAGCAATAAGATCGAGAGAGGATTGTTGGCTCTCAGCAACGTTATCAATAGAGCGGCTTAAGGTTAAAGGCACTTGTGCAACGTGAAGAGGATCGCTCAGTAAGAGGCTATATTGAAGCGGTTGTAATTTCTCTCAACCGTTTTGCTCATAAGGAATGGCTTTTAAACAAGCGTGCTTTTTTAAAGAGACTTATCGTTATCATTTAAAGGAGAATTATTCTCTCAAACATTTTTGCTCTCTTGTGCCATGTTATTTACCTTTGATACTGTGAAATCATTGAAATGAGAGCCATACGTGGCTTGCAGCATAAAGATATCAAAGCCTTGTTTATAAGCATGCGCAGCGAGGGTGAAACCTGCTTTATGACCCGCATCATCGCCATTTATTGCACTGGTGAGACGGGCTTTGATATCGGGTAAATTTGCACGCATCATTTCATTGGCTGAAAGGAATGTTCACAAACTCACAGGGTGCGATAACAAACCAGAGAACAAAGCGGGTTTACTATCAGAATTATAATACTGAAGATCTTCTTCTTTGTGTTCTCATTCCTCAGAAAAGTATTAAAATATATATTCAAAATGATAGCAAATGTTCGTAATATTTATTATTTTTTTAATATAAAAATATGGTAATAAAATAATTTATGTATTTTTATAGTGTTTATAATTGTTCAAGGATAATAAAATGAAGCAGAATTTGAAATTATTGGGTGCTTTATTGATTATGGTTGGATGTTATCAGGCTCAATTGCCTCAAACGATTGCAGGTATATGGGAGAAATATGGTGCAAATCAATTTGAAAAAAAAGTTCTTGTTCATGGTGACCAAGAAGATTTTCAGAATGATCCTGCATTTATAGAATGGTGTATAGTAAATGACAAGCATCCGGATTGTAATCCTTTAGAATCTGGCAATCCACGGAAGCTTAGCAAAACTCTTGGGCACTGGGACTGACACGGATAAAATGGTGATGTAATCTCTTTAACTGATGAAACAATGGACATGGAAAACCTATAAAAGACGGCTCTAACAAAAAAGTAGCTTCACTCTTTAAAAGCTGAGAAAGAGTGATATTGTTGATGGGGCACGGATAAAGCGCTGTGGGTTGGAGGGAAACGCATCTCATGCAACAGAGCATTTGCAAGTGGGGACTCCGTCATGGTTTTTGATTTGCGCGCTTCTGTTTCTCTTGTGATTGCGGCATTGGTGGCAAAGGGAGAGACAATTGTCAATCGTGTCTATCATCTTGATCATGGATTTGAGAGGTTAGAAGAAAAAAGCGTGTGATCATAAGTTTGTTTCCTTAGTAAACTAATTCTTCTGAGCGCTTTTATGATCTCTCTAAAAGGACAGCTAGCATAACAATAGAATAAGGGACGCTCATCATTTCCATTGGCAAGGGATAAATCAGCCAACCTATCGTTATGGGCAGGACAAGGGGCAAAAGTCCATAACGTCCACGCCAGACACCGTACAAGACATGTGTTATGTTCTGAACATTCCTATAATTGTGTATTTTCTCATCCTATAATATTGCTTCACAGGACAGTTTTTCTATATAAAGCACTGATAATAGCTATGATTGTTCTTGAAGCGAGAAACTAGAATATAAAAATATATGGATTGTTTTATAATATGAAAAGTTATTATAGAGGATGAAATGAAGAAAATCTTAAAATTATTGAGCGGAATAGCGTTGTTCATTATATCTGGATGTGGCTCAGATCAAACTCCTCTAACGATTGTAGATGCGTGGGAAAAGACTGGTGCAGATAGGCTTGAGATAAAAAAAGCATTGTTAGAATGTGGAACACAGGCTTTTTCTGATCTTCCTTCAGAAAAAGACTTGAGCGTTCGTGAAAGACTCAATGCACAGGCATCCGTTGATGCTTGCATGCTCCAAGCGGGATTTCATAATAAATTTAAAGAGACGCAGTGGTGTGAGCATGAGAAGTATAAAGATTATAATCTTCCCATTTGTCAACCTGATGCTGTTATTCCTCAGCGAAGTGTTGAGATACGCTTAAATAGTCCTCATTGTAAAGAGAATAAAGATCAACCAGAATGCCAGCCTTAAGTTTTGCTGCTTGTGATGAGAAACAATCTCCCCTCCTTGTTTTTGCTTAGAATGGCGGGGATTGTTTCTTTTATCCGCCCTCCTAGCACTGTCTATGAAGCAATATAGCATAAAGAATGTGCTGAATTTTCATTGCGCAAGGCGTTGGTAAAACTTTGTGTATTCATATCACTGTAAATTTTCTCATCCTGTGATGTTGCGTCACGGGACAGTTTTTTATCCATAATTTGGGGAATTTAGAAAGCCTTGTCACGTAAGGACGAACAAGGTTTTTTTTATGCCGCGTTACTTTGGTGGTGCGTTTTTGCTTTCTCGTTTACATTTATCAGATCTGATTGTAACCAACGCGATAAAAAACTAAATTTTAAGGGCTTTGGTAAAGATTCATTGGCCACATGACCTCGGAATGTTGAAACACTCATATGAAGCAGTTTTGCATTTTCATGCGCAGTAAAAAGGGTATCATTCATTATAAAATCTTTTCAAGATAAAAAATTCAAATAAATCGATAACCATTTCGTGAGCCATATTTTTGAGCCATGGGAAAGTAACTTTGCTCATAAAAACAGTATCTTATTAGATTTTTTCTGAGATGACTCCTTATAAGTCCTATAGAGAAAGAATGAGAGAAAAGAGAGAGAAAAAGTTCTCTACAGATCATGAGGGAAGACATGTCATTTCTTAACTTTGACCGGTGATATAAGCAGCCCATGTCTCCATCAAGAGAGGGTGCTGTTCTAAAGAGTTTGTATAAACGATAAGGTACGCTCTACTTTACTCACACCCTACGAGCTAGAATGATTTCTGCGACCTCATAAGGGGTATTTGTTGTTCTTACGGCTTTTGCTTAAGCTTGTAAAAGGGATGAGCAGAAAGAAACATTTATAGCATTTGAGATTGTTGAAACTATTCCTCTCTATGCAGTGGAAAATTTGGTTATAAAAATCCTCATGAATATTAAAAAAAAACGATATGACCTTTTTTATCGTTCTCTTTTCGCTCTTTAAGGGCAGATCTTCACAACCTGAGAAACAATAAAACCCCTGCCTTTGGTAGGGGTTTTAGCAATTTAATTTTGCAGTGAATTAAAATTTATAAGCAAAACCAATGCGGAAATCATTAGTTTTGTAGCCAATTTCAAGTTTATCTTTTTCGAATACTTTTTTACCAAAATCCGAATAACGATATTCTGCACGCAGGATAAGACTCTCAGTCACTCCAAAATCAATACCGCAACCAGCTGTAAAACCAACCATTATTTTTGTTTTGTCGAACACATTGCCAGAAGCGAGTATTGTAGATGGATCTTCTTCTGATTTTGCTAAAAGTGATACGATATATTGCATCTGTGCATAAGCAATACCACCTGAAACGTACGGCATGATATAATCAGAAGCAAGGCCAAAACGTACACGCATAGCACCAGCCCATGTTTCTTTTAAAGTGATACTGCTTACAAGCTGATGACCGATATCGAGGATCGTCTCATCAGGAGAATCAGGTTTTTTAATTTGAATGCCAGCTTTTTCAAAGGTTGTATTAATAGACCCTAATTCGTCAGCGTTTCGAATTTTTTTTCCATTATCTGTCTTTGTGTCTTGTCTACCAGAGAAGACCGCATCTGTATCAATACTGAGAATAAAGTCATTGCCTATAGCAATATTAGATCCCCCATAAAGGCCGACTATGAACCCTGAAGGTTTAGGTGATAAATCTTTATCAATCCAAGGCCATTTTCCAGTATTAAGATCTTGAGAGTAAGTAAGGGCACTTGTGCTTGAGAAGCCACCAATTTGCCCTCCAAGATAAAGTCCGGTCCAAGAAAAAGGTTGAGAAATTACAACCTGTGAATAACCTGATCTTGATGCTGGATAAACACCGCTCTCAGCTGTTCGCACTGGATAAATACCGTTCTCAACTGTTTGTACGGGATAAACATCACTAACAGATGCGCGCACTGGATAAATACCGCTACGCGCTGCGCACACTGTAGAAGAGGTCATTAAAATCGCAACAGAAATCGCAATTAAACATTTTGTATTCATATGAACACCTAATTTATTTTAAAACAGGCCCCTCATTATGCATACTTTAATTAAAAAAGCCATATCTGTATAAAAATAAGACACTGTATGGGTTTTACAGTGGCCAATCTTTAAAGAGTTGCTCAAGTTTGTTTGTGGTGCCAGCAAACCAAACAATGCGTTATATTTTTCAAGCATTTTCTTGATATTTTACTTAATATCTTTCTTATCTTAAAGAATGCTCTTTAACATACAATGAGTAAATGTCTAATTCTTTGAGAACCACTGTTTTAAATGTGCAAAAATATTATCTATTGCATCCATGAGACGGGTGAAATCAAGAATTAATAAAAAGATGATAAATGCAATCCATTTCATAAGACGAGACATCATTTTAATGCTTTGATAGGTCATGATCATTTCCTGAAGCATTTCTTTTTCTGTGTCCGAAAGCTCTATGTGTTTTTCAGTTTTTCTTCTGGCCATGTTTCCATCCACACAAGCGTTCACCCTGTTTATTGTGCTTTAAAATCTCTCTTGCTAAGTTTGAGCTAATGGCGTTCAGATCTTGCTGTTTTAAATAAATTGGCAACCAACCAACACAAGAAGAGCTATATTTATTTGTCGCGCAACCAGTCAGAGAGAGCAGCACGCACATCAGCATCACTTTTTTGATTAATTTCATTTTCCACCTCAAGCCTTGTTGTTACTGTCTTTAGAGCGTTTTCTGTTTGCTTTTGCTGTTCAGCTTTTTTTCCGAGGCTAAAAGCTTTTGCTAAAACAATAAAAAAAGCGGCTAAAGCCGCTCCTGTTAGCATTAAATTTTTTTTCACCCACCAGATCATAGACGATGCTCCTGAAAGCGCTTAGCAACAAAGAAAATACCAGCACATGCGGCTAAAATCATAATGGTGGCCAAGGCCCATTGAATCGGACCGTTTCCTGCTAACAAGCCTCCAAGCCCAGAAAAAGAACCAATAATCGGTGCAAGCGCTTCTGCTTTGAAAAAACCCGTTGGTGCTTGCGTTTCGACTGTTTGATAATTGGGAGAAACATAAGCCCCTTTCGCCCATAACCCTGCTTCTGCTGCACGCCGGTGTACGAGACCTTGAAGACGCTTCCCGCCTGCTTTTGTCCATTTTTGTAATTCAGATGGCACCGCTTCATATTCACCATTATTGAGCTTTTTTAACAGTGTCGAGTTGCAAAAGGCTGCCGTTCCTATATTATAGCAAAAGGATACTAATGCCGCGAATTGTTCATTTGTTAAGGAAACTTGAACTGCTTGTTCAACAGCATTTTCAAATTGTTTTAAATCTTGGCAAAGAACATTTTCGGCTTGTTCTTCAGTGACTGTCATGCCTTTATGGACAAAGGGTTTTCCGGCAGAGCTTGTATGTCCATAACCGATTGTCCACACACCAATGGCATCTTTATAGGCACTCAAACGCAAACCTTCCCATTGCTTAATCATTGCAAGTCCTTCTTTTGATATTTTTCGCATAAACTCCTCCATAAAAAAAGCCTCACATCAAGTGAGGCTGACTGACATCTTAAAAAAATCATTTCTCTTCTATTCTTGAAGATTGGGAGAGAAATGAAACTTTGACGAAACCATGAGGTTGGTAAAGAGGCTCACGGTGTGATTGGGTTGCGGTTGTGGTTAGATTGTGGTTTGGGTTGTGTTTGGGGTGTGATTTGAGTGTGGTGGGGGACTTATTGATGGTTATGTTTTCACAGCACCTATGAGGCTGAAATTACCAATGATTATTGAAATTTAAGAGCTGGAGATAAAAGTTACCATTCTAGAGAAATGCTATGAGAGGAGTGTTTAAAAGCATATGTTTCTCCCGCTTATGCTCTTCCAAAAGCACTTAGTATTTTGCCTCTCCGGTATCCAGCTGGACATTTATTATCAATGCAATAGCTCTGAAACTTTGGATGGCTTTAAGATCTACCTGTTTTTGAGATACAGTGTAAGAGGTAAGCTGTTTATACTTTTTGCATCTTATAAATCAAGACAAGAGGTGAATTTGCCAATATACAGAAACACACTCCCCTTATTCTGTAAGCCTGAATACAGTGCTTCTTTGCCACGCATATTGGCAAAAATATTAAAATTACATCATCAGAGATTTATATTCACGCGTTCTTTTCTTATGTGCTGAAACAGAGACAGCTTTTCCCTCTACTGTGACTAAGTTTTTCTCAAATCTTTCAGCAAGCGTTTCGTTTTTTTTGTTAACCTTTTGATGTTCAGCCTCTGGATTTAATTTTATATATTCCGCAAAACGCCTTACACCTTGTGTGTGTTTGTAAAATTTGGGAGGAAGATATTGATCCACAATTTCAGGAGGCACAGGAGTATCTGGTTTACATAACACACCGCTCACATTATCCTGATGCATTCTCATCAATTTATCAGATTCGGTATAAAGCTTTTTGGCAAAGGCTAAACTAAAAATTCCACATTCAGCACAACTACGCTGAATGTCCATTTCTGCTAGAGAAAAATGACAATCAGACAATTGGTAATCCTGAAGAGCTTCTTGTATTCCAAATTTTAACTCAAACAAGCCCATACCATCGAATTTTGTGGGGTCAAACAATATAAGGGATGTTTTGCCATCAATGGTTTGATGATCGATGGTGGCAAAATGTGTTAAGAATATCCCTGTGTTTACTATATATCTGGAAGATTGAATTCCACTATCAAGTGTTTCCTTTAATGATAGAGGAAACTCTTCAGGTCCTCTCACAAATTTAAGTTTCATCTCTGGATATTTAAGATTTGCTTGCTTTACCAGAGAGGGCATCATTTCAAGATCTAACTCAGCATAATCACCATCAATCCAAAGATCACTGGCGAGGTCACTCTCTAATTTTGAAATAACACTTTTTAATTTTTCATGATAGAGTGCGACATTTCCTTCTTTCTCGGCGGTGTTATCCTCTAAACGTGCGAGAAGGCTTGCCAATGATTCATTTGTGCTCTCACCTTCTTGTGTTGGTGGTGAACTATGAGCGGTATCTTTTGAACCGTGTGGTTTCATAATCTTAACCTCCATATTTATAGTAAATACGGAACACTATTTTCTCAATTGTGTCTTCATTATGTTTATATATTGATTTTACTTCTCTTGAAAAGTGAGCTACCAAGGTGATGTTTACCATCTTAGCAATTTTTGTGAGAAGGTTTTTTAAGCAGAATGATAGACCTTTTTGATACCATGATATTGCTCTCCTTTGCATCTGCAAAATTTGTAAAAAGTGAGAAGCATGCTCATCTATAAGCCTGAATACAGCGCTTCTTTGCCATGCATATTGGCAAAAATATTAAAATTATATCGTCAGAGATTTGTACTCAGAAACTCTTTTCCGATGAAGCGAAACAGAGACAGCTTTTCCCCCCGTTTCAACTAAATTTCTTTCAAATCTCTCTAAAAGCGTTTCGTCTTTTTTGTTGACTTTTTTATGTTCAGCTTCCGGATTTGATCTTACATATTCCCTAAGACGCCTTGCACCTTGTGTATGTTTGTAAAACTTAGGAGGAAGATACAGATCTACCTTGTCAGAAGGTAAAGGAGTGTCTGGTGTACATAACACACCACTAACATTATCCTGATGCATTCTTGTCAATTTACCAGCTTCGATATGAAGCTTTTTAGCAAGAGCTAAACTAAATATCCCACATTCAGAGTAGCTGCGCTGAATATCCATTTCCACCATGGAAAAATAACAATCAGGCAATTGACAATCTTGAATGGCTTGTTTTGTTCTCAATCCTAACATAGCCGCGCTTCTATTATTAAACGTTGTAGGTTCAAAAAATAGCAGGGATGTTTTGTTGTCAACAGTTTGATGATCGATGGCTGCAAAATGGATCCTGTTCGTTCCTGTGTTCACTATATATCTGGAAGATTGAACTCCGTTATCAATTGCTTCTTTTATCAACAGAGGAAGGTCTTCAGGTTTCATAGCAAGTTTAAGATTTAAACCCAGATACTTATCATTTGCTCGGTCTACCAGGGTTGGCATCATTTTAAGATCTAACTCGGCATAATAGGCATTCATCCAACGGCCATCGGCGAGGTCATTCTCTAAGTCTGAAATAATATCTTTTAATTTTTCACGATTGAATATGACACTTTCTTCTTCTTTCTCGGCAGCGCTATCCTCTAAACGTGCGAGAAGGCTTGCCAATGATTCATCTGCACTCTTACCTTCTTGTGTTGTTGATGAACTATGAGCGGTATCTTTTGAACCTTCTGGTTTCATAATCTTAACCTCCATATTCATGGCTAATGTGGAATATTTTCTACCAAATTATGTCTTAATTATGTTGATATATTGATCTTACTTCTCTTGAAAAGTGAGCTACCAAGGTGATATTTACCATCTTAGCAATTTCTGTGAGGAGGTTTCTTAAGCAGAATGATAGACCTTTTTGATGCCATGATATCGCTATCCTTTGCATCTGCAAAATCTGTAAAAGGTCAGAAGCCTGCTCATCGATAAGCCTGGATACAGCGCTTCTTTGCTATGCATGTTGGCAAAAATATTACAATCACATCGTCAGAGATTTGTACTCAGAAACTCTTTTCCGATGAAGCGAAACAGAGACAGCTTTTCCCTCCGTTTCAACTAAATTTCTTTCAAATCTCTCTAAAAGCGTTTCGTCTTTTTTGTTGACTTTTTTATGTTCAGCTTCCGGATTTGATCTTACATATTCCCTAAGACGCCTTGTACCTTGTGTGTGTTTGTAAAACTTAGGAGGAAGATACGGATCTACCTTATCAGAAGGTAAAGGAGTGTCTGGTGTACATAACACACCGCTGATATTATCTTGATGCATTCTTGTCAATTTGTCAGATTCGGTATGGAGCTTTTTGGCAAGAGCTAAACTAAATATCCCACATTCGGTATGGCTTTCTTGAATATTCATTTCTACCGTAGAAGAATGACAATGAGGCAATTGTTGTTTTTGGATGGCTATTTGTGTCCTTATTGCTAGCAATGATGACATTACAGCATCGATGTTTGCAGGTTCAAAAAGTATCAAAGATGTCTGGTTACCGATCGTTCTATGATCGAGCACCGCAAAATGAAGACCCCCATCTTTGATGCCAACTATATATCTAGAAGATTGAATTCCGGCATCAATTGCTTCTTTTATTGAGAGGGAAAGCTCTTCAGGTGTCATAGCAAGTTTAAGATTCATGCCCGGATGCTTATGATTTGCCTTATTTACCAGAGCGGGCATCATTTTAAGATCTGACTTTACATAATGGGGATTGTCTCTAACCCAGCTCCCATCAGCAAGATCACGTTCTAGATCTGCAATAATATTTTCTAATTCTTCATGACTGAATGGGATATTTTTTTCTTTTTCGAGGCTGAACTTTTCTAAATTCGCAGAAAGATTTTCTAATGATTCCTTTGCACACGCACCTTCTGGCGTTTGTGATGAACTATGCGCAGTATCTTTTGAACCTTGTGGTTTCATAATCTTAACCTCCGTATTCATAGTCAATACGCAACACTATCCCCTCAATTGTGTTTTCATTATGGTTATATATTGATCTTACTTCTCTTGAAAAGTGAGGTGCCAAAGTGATGTTTTATATCTTAGTAATTTTCATTAAAAAGCTTTTTAATGAAAATTACAGATCTCTTATAGGGATTATCCTGGTGCCCTTTGCATCTCCAAAATCTGGAAGTGAGAAGCCTGTTCATCTATAAACCGGAATGCAGTGCTTACTTGCCGTGCATAGTGGAAAAAATACTAAAATGACATCATCAGAGATTTATACTCACGCGTCCTTTTCCTATGTGCTGAAACAGAAACAGCGTTTCCTGCTAATTCAACTAAGGTTTTTTCAAATCTCTTTGGCAGAGTTTCGCCTTTTTTATTGACTTTTTCATTTTCAGAACCCGGATTTGATTTTATATATTCCCTAAGACGTCTCACACCTTGTGTGTGTTTGTAAAATTTGGGAGGAAGATATTGATCCACAATTTCAGGAGGCACAGGAGTATTTGGTTTACATAAAACACCGCTGATATTATCTTGATGCATTCTCATCAATTTATTAGATTCAGTATGAAGCTTTTTGGCAAAGAATAAACTAAAAATTCCACATTCAGAGAAACTACGCTGAATATCCATTTCTACCATGGAAAAATGATAATCAGACAATGGGCAATCCTGAAGAGATTCTTGTATTCCCAATTTTACTGCAATCGAACCTATATTATCGAATTTTGTAGAGTCAAACAATATCAGGGATGTTTTGCCATCAATGGTTTGATGATCGATGACTGCAAAATGTATTATGCTCATCCCTGTGTTCACTATATATCGGGAAGATTGAACTCCGTTATCAAGTGTTTCCTTTAATGATAGAGAAAAGTCTTCAGGTGCCCTCACAAAGTTAAGTTTCATTTCTGGATATTTAAGATTTGCTTGCTTTATCAGAGAGGGCATCATTTCAAGATCTGACTCAGCATAATCACCATCAATCCAACGATCACTGGCGAGGTCACTCTCTAATTCTGAAATAACACTTTCCAATTTTCCATGATCAAATACGACACTTCCTTCTTCCTTGGCAGCGCTATTCTCTGAACTTGCAGGAAAACTTTCTAAGGATTCATTTGCGCACGCACCTCCTTGCATTTGTGATGAACTATGAGCGGTATTCTTTAAATTGTGTGGTTTCATAATATGAGCCTCCGTATTCATAATCGGTGCTCAATATTATTTCCTTAATTCTGACGAAACAATGTTTGGCATTGATGCTAAAAGGTAAAGCGATAAAATATCTTTTACATCTCAGCAATTTTTGTGAGAAGGCTTTTAAAGTAGAATGATAGGCTCTTTTGATGTCATGATATTGCTATCCTTTGCATCTTCAAAATCTGTAAAAAGTGAGAAGCATGCGTGTATTTGTAGCTTCATGTTTTAAAATGAAAGCTTTTAGCACTCCTTTTGCTTGCCAGACTTATTGTATCGCTTACAACAAATTTCTTCATGCATGGTAGCAAAAATATTAAAATTACATCATCAGAGATTTATATTCACGCACTCTTTTCTGATGTGACGAAACAGAAACAGTCTTTCCTTCTACTTTAACTAAGCTTTTCTTAAATCTCTGTGAAAGCGTTTCGTCTTTTTTATTAACTTTTTCATTTTCCGCACCTGGATTTGATTGCACATATTCTTTAAAACGTCTTCTACTTTGTGTGTGTTTGTAAAAACTCGATGGAAGATACGGATCTACTTTATTATAAGGTAGAAAATCATCCGATCGACATAACGCGCCGCTAATATTATCCTCGTGCATTTTTGTCAGCTTCTCAGATTCGGTATGAAGCTTTTTAGCAAGAGCTAAACTAAAGATCCCACATTCAGAGCGGCTTCGTTGAATGTTCATTTCCACCGTAGTAGAATGACAATGAGGCAATTGTTGTTTTTGGATGGCTATTTGTGTCCTTACTGCTAGCATTGATGACAGTACAGAATCGATGTTTGCAGGTTCAAAAAGTATCAAAGATGTCTGGTCACCGATCGTTCTATGATCGAGTACTGCAAAATGAAGTCCCCCGTCTTTGACACCAGTGATATATCTGGAAGATTGAATTCCAGCATCAATTGCTTCTTTTATTGAGAGGGAAAGTTCTTCAGGTGTCATAGCAAGTTTAAGATTCATGCCAGGATACTTATGATTTGCCTTGTTTACCAGAGCGGGCATCATTTTAAGATCTGAGCTTGCATAATGGGAATTGTCTCTGACCCAGCTCCCATCAGCAAGATCACGTTCTAGATCTGCAATAATATTTTCTAATTCTTCATGACTGAATGGGATATTCTTTTCTTTTTCGAGGCTGAGCTTCTCTAAATTCGCAGAAAGATTTTCTAATGATTCCTTTGCACACGCACCTTCTGGCATTTGTGGTGAACTATGCGCAGTATCTTTTGAACCTTGTGGTCTCATAATCTTAACCTCCATGTTCATAATTGACACTTAATATTATTTCCTAAATTATGGCAAAATTACCGCATAAATGAGAGCAAAATTCTTTTTAAATAGTATCTTATATCGATTTTCTTCCTACCTTGAAGAGTAAGCCGGTGAGAGTATTTTTAAAGTTTTAGAAATTTTCGTAAGAAAGTTTCATAAATGAGGATTATAGGCTTTTTAGAGCTGCGATTCTTGTCTCTTTTGTTTCTTCAAAATCTGTAAAAAGCAAAAAACTTGGGTGTATTGGTAACTTCAGCTCGATGTTTTACAATGAAAATTCTTTGCACGCTTTTCATTTCTTATGCTCTTATTACCGCGCAATAACCGTGGAATTTTTGAGAATGCTGATTATCTGTTTTTGAGAGAACAGCTCCATTTCATCCTAAGAGGCAAACTGCTCATATTGCTTGCGTTTTATAAACTGAAACAAGAGGTAAATCTATCAACGCGAATTTGATCTATCCTAACCGGTTAACCTGAAGGCAGCGCTTTATTTACTCTGCAGATGCGCAAAAATATTAAAAATCTATATCATCAGAGATTTGTATTCACGTATCCTTTTTCTATGTGCTGAAACAGAGATAGCTTTCCCCTCTACTGTGACTAAGTTCTTCTCAAACCTTTCAGCAAGAGTTTCGCCTCTTTTGTTCACCTTTTTATGTTCAGCTTCCGGATTTGATTTTACATACTTCCTAAAACGTTTTCTCCCTTGCAGGTGCTTGTAAAAAGTAGGTGGAAGATACTGGTCCAATTGTTCAGATTGCAAAGGAGTCCCTAGTTCGCGTAACACACCGCTCACATTATCTTCGTGCATTTTTGTTAAGCTGTTAGCTTCGGTATGAAGCTTTTTGGCAAGAGCTAAACTAAACGTCCCACATTCAGAGAAACTATGTTGAATACCCATGGCCGCTATGGAAAGAAAACAATCAGGTAAGGGATAACACTTAACCGTTGCTTGTGTCCTTATTGCCAGCATCTCGGTCTGCATACTCTTGAGAGTTGTAGGCTCAAAAAATATTAAGGATGTCTTTTCTTCAATGGTTCGATGATCGATCACCGCAAAATGAATTCCCCCGCACTTTATACTAAGGATAAATCTAGAAGCGTAAATCCCATTTTCAATGTCTTTTTTTACTAATCGGATAAATTCGCGAGGCGTTAGAGCAAGTTTAAGATTCAAGCCTGAATATTTACGGTTTGCTCGCTCTATGAGGACTGGCATCAACTCAAAATCCATTTCGGCATAATCAGTTCTTATCCATTCCCCATTAGCGATATCATTTTCTAGACCTACAATAATATCTTTTAATTTTTCATAATTGTATGGGATATTTTCTGCTTTGGTAGCGCTCTCAGGGTGCTCTAGAAGACTTGTTAATAACTGATTTCTGCTTTCATCTTCTTGTGTTTGCGATGAACTCTGGCCAGTACTTTCTGAATCTTGTGGCTTCATGACATTAATCCACATGCTAACAGTCGGTATTAAACACTATTCTCGCAATTAAGACTTAATTATGTTTAAATATTGTTTTTTAACGTTGGATATCATGCAATGGAACTATCTTTTAAGTTTGAGTCATTTTTATAAGAGAGTTTTTCAGAGTCGTATGAGAGGTCTTTTAGAATCAAGAATCTCAGCGTTTTCAGTATATACAAATCTCTCAATTATTCGCAGCTTAAGTGCGTTTGCGAATTTGTCTTGGTATTAAAATATTTCGGCATTAAAAAAGAAGAGATTTGTGAGGTCTTTTCGCTTGATCACCGCAGTGATTGATTTCGTAACCATATTGGGAAAGTCTTGCCCTGAATATTCCGTGAATGTTCCGTTCAAGCTTATGTTTTATGAGAGGAAGAGATCTATGGATGCATCAATTGTGGTTGTTTTTGCTGATGATCTGACATTTCAGATATGTGACACCTTTTATAAACATGTTACGTTGGTGTTATAACGATTATTATATTTCTCGTAATTGTTTGGTTGATGCAAAAAGGAGACAAAATAAAGGCAGTGCTGTCTTTTTCATACACCCACTTCCGTTGCCCTAAAGAACCATTGCCTTAAAGGACACTGTTGATGTCTTAAAAAGCACAGTTCACAATTCGTAGAAATTTATATTTATGATTTGTAGAGAGGTATGCTCTAGAGAGAGAGAAAGGAGAATATAGACACAAAAAAACATACCCCGCAGATGTCATTAAATACTATTTTTCGTATACTGTCAATAGAAAAGTATAATCTTGTGTTTTTTATTTTAGCTCATCCGCTTTGTGGAGCGACGCTTGCTGTTTTTATCGGAAGTTTTTTTGAATGCGGAAAAAGAGCGATTTTTCTCTCTTTTGGGGAAGAAAAATGTGGTTGTGTCAAGATTAAGACACTGAAGTTGCTTGTTTTGATGCAGGCGGTTTTTGTGGTGGTGGGTGCTGGTGTGGTGGGCTGTTGGTGGGGAAGCCTCTTTTTTCTTTGCGTTCTTACACTTTAGTTTTGCAATAAATTTTTAAGCTGTTGTTCATGGAACAACAGAGTGTCATACTGTATGGAGATGGGGGCGTAATATGGAAATATTGACGCATCTTTATTTTCATTTGTGCTCGTTCTTTAGACAATCAGCAGAAAAAAAGCGGGAAGCAGGAAAGACAAAGCGGGCATAAATTTAACCTTCAAAATATTTATGAAGCGCATTAAGAATAATGCGCAATGAACAGACCAGATAGGGAAGTGGTTGGTCTTCTACAACAAGATATTGTAACGCGGCATGAAAGTCATGTTGGCGATACAGATGTTGTGTTTCCTTAATCACTTCTTTCATGTTCTCATAGCGATCGGTTGCTTTTTGAATCCATTGTTTTTGTGCCTTTTCATCGGATGCGTGCGTAAAATCATCATAATAGCCATTTGGCAAACCTTTTGCACATAAATAGTCGTTTCTGATTTGTAGATAGCGTTGCGCAGTATCATATTGCTCTTTACTGATGCTCGATATCTCTTGTTTATATCCAAGTAAACAAAGACGCCCAATATAGGTACCGACAAGTGGGTTTTTGGCCTCTTCTATGGTCAAACCAAAGTGTTTAGCACGCATTTCAATGGTCTGTTGAGGAGATGGTGTGTGTGGTTTTTGCGCACGTGAAATACGGCCATTGGGTTCTCTTAGCTTGCCTGTTATTCTGGGTCTACCGCGTTTTTTACGTATTTTCATGAACTTAACCATTTGGATTGGAAAGAAATTGTCTGTTTAAGAGGGGGGCAATTAAAAAAACACTTGAGAGAATACCCCCATGAGGAACGTACAACGGAAGGGGATTGATGATAAAAGAGGCAGGGTTGTTTTGTTTCTCTCAAAGGAGAGCAACGTTCCTTCAATGGCAGAATAATCTCTGTCACAAATTGTGCATCACTACTTTTATCGTGTCATTTATAGCTGATGATTTTCTCTCTCTAGAAATTTTCAAACTGTTAAGAAATTGAAGAGCACTGTTTGCAAAATGGGAACAAAAAATACAATGGTCTCTCATGCTTTCGGTAATAAGCAGAGTGTTTCCTGAAATGTTGTTTTATTTTTCGCTCTGTTCGAGGAGTCTCTGCAGAAGTTTTCAAGCTTTGCTTGAGAAGCCGTTGTTTTGTACAGTGCTAAGAAGCTTGATGCGCATCACTTTGTTGGGCATTTTTCATATCCTTTTTAGAGGAAAAAATTAACATATTTTAAACAGAATATATCTGAAAAAAGCAAACACAATCTCCTATATATAGTATCACAAGAGTCCTTATCTTTTCAAATAAAATATCTATAATAGAGCGATAATACAATGTTAATAGCAAAATGAGTGAGAAAATTATCCAATTTGGCTGGTTTTTTTGATTAGCCATTTTCTTTATAAAGATATCCTTTATAGAGTGCAAATATAAACTCTTTCTCTTTGCTGTTTTATAAAAATGAACCTGACCATGAATGTTCTGAAATGATAGGATGGACTCTTAAAACAGCTGTTTTTTTCTACAGGTCTATTCTTTTGCAAAGGTTTGGGGAGCCTTCTTGGAAACAGGCCAGATATCTTCTTGATGGGAACTTTAAAGGGTAGACTTGAAAATTTTCATTAAGACTGCTACACACACTTTTAATGCATAAGTGAGCAAATGCCTCCATATTGCCTGTTGGTTAAACACAATGCAAAGAGCTGTAGCGCTATTCATGCTGCTTTTTGGTTTGGCAATAAACGTACATTTATAGGGGTCTGAGGGCTTTTTCTTGTATATGTTCGTGTATGGGGAATAGTGAGGGAGCTTTAGCAGAGAAAAAGTGAAGAAGCAGGGGCTTATAAGTATGTGTATGAACAAATCACAACACCAATCTCTCCAGGGTGAGGCAGCTGTTGCGTCACAAGGAATGTGTGGGAAAGAATCCCAGCTTTCTTCTTTCAAAAAAGCTTTGTTTCTCTCAAAAAAAGATTATGTCATTCTCTTCTGTCTCTCTCTTCTAGCGTTGGTTTTTGTTATTGCTGTAGGATACATAAAGCCTCTGGAATTTTTTCATGTTGTATCCCAGGAACAGCTTAAAGCAATGCTTCAGGGAAGTGCTCACAAAACGCTTCTGGAAAATTTGAAAGATTTAACTTTGGCACAATTTTCTTTGGGTGGAATGTCTATGACAGAATTTTTGCGTGCCGCTGGGTGGAATGGCGTTTGGGCCTTTCTGTGTATGATGCTGCAAGCGATCTTTGGTATTACTGGAGTACTCTTTCCACTTGTTTTTGTTTTCCACTTTATCTTGAATCGTGAATTAAAAGAAATGATCCAGAAATTGGAAAAATCATCCGAACAGCACGATCCAATTCTTTCATAGAACAGGATAGGGAGGGAAAAATGGATTTTTTGGCAATATTGATGGCACTCTTAACCACTGGCTCAATGATTGTAATGAGTATCATGGTAAGTTTTTGTGGCTCTATGGCAATTGTTGCAGTTTATTACTCTTTTATTAAGCGTCTTCTTCGTGCACAAGCGCTTTCCAAGACCTTTAAAAAACTAAAAAATGGCGCAACACAGCTTTTGAGCGGTCATGAGAGGGAAGGAAAAGAGCAGGGATCAACGTTTAACACGAGAGTTTATCTCTCTTCGTTTAAAGAATCTCTCTCTCTTTCAAAAAAGGATTATAAAAGAATATTCATTGTCTCTCTGAGTGTGTTTGTCCTCATCTTTGTACCTTTTATCATCTTAACTGGTATAGAGGTACAGAAGAAATTACAAGGAATGGACCTGAAACAATTGATGAATAGTGATCCTGCATTATTTGCTGTGCATACGCTGTTCTCTCAATTAGTGTTTTTGATCGTGGTATTGGTTGCTTTCTCTTTACCAGTGCTTTTAGTGCTCTATGGTATACTCAATCAGTGCGTGAAAAAGAGGATGAAAAGATTGGAAACGTTTGCTTAAGCGGCAACGCAATCGATAAGGATACAGAAGGCGAAAGGGGAACAAGTGCTTCTTTTTTTAGGATTTTGGGGTCTTTTAGGACTCATCATCATGGCCATTTTGGTTGGCATGGCTACCATCGGGCTTCATTATTTTTTCATTAAGCGTGTAAGATTATACTTCAACATGCTTGAGGAACTAAAAAAGAATACAACGCATTCATTGAATTCTCACCAGAGGGAAACCACGGAACAAAATTCAGCATTTGATGCAGCTGTACCTGTTTTTCAGTTTAAAGAATCTCTGTTTCTTTGGCCAAGAGAGTTGAAAATAATCTGTATCCTCTCTCTTATCATAGTGCTTTTAAGTGCCTCACTCGCTACAGCAAATATGGCAGGTTGGAAGAGTGACACGAGTGTTTTTTTCCTTCTGCTGGTAAATTGTGTAGTGTCATGTTTTCTTTTCTTTGCACCGTTCATTGCGCTGTTGTGCATAAAATTGACTGGTAAATTGAAAAAAACGATCCAGCAACTGGAAGAGGCAACTGCGCAACAAGAGAAAACAATTTGCATGCAGGACGTGCGTGGAGGAAAAAATGACGAGTAGTTTTGCAACACTCTTGGGCCTCTCTTTTCTGTTTTCGGTAATAATGGGCTTTTTAAGTAACGTGCTCATTTTGTCCATTTATTATTTGTTTTTCAAGCGTGCGAGGCTGTATTGTAAAGTAAAAAAAGAACTGAAAAAAGTGCTGCAAGAACGCGATGCAATGGTTGAGAAACAAGTAAAATAAGAAAGCAAAGTGAAGCAGGATTTACTCTTTGAGAAAAAGGCTGTTTTTTCGTTATTTGGAGAATCTCTCTCTCTCTTTTAAAAAAGATTATAAAAGAATGTTCTGGACACTAACATCATCAAAGAGCATTTCGCTTGATCATAGCGATGTATGAAAATTCCTCTGCATTTAAAATTTCTTACAGTGTTGATGCATTGCGAAAAATTGGGGGAAAAAGGCGGGAGAAAAAAGGCGGGCTCGTTTCGTGGAATGTGGTTGGTTACGTGATGTTGCTATGACTCATTTTGTTTTGGGCATGTCTTCTTGTCCTTTTACCTCTCTTTTACACAGGAGCGTAAATTGAAAAAATTATTCAGCAATTGAGAGAAGAAGCGAAACAACAAGACAAAACCATTTGTCTATAGAACGTCAGAGAAAAGGAAAATATGTACTCTTATGGTTCTATTCAATAAATAGCTTCGCTATTCTCGGAGTCGTATTCTTATCCCGTACATCCACACAAATGTCATTGTACGTTTTTACCATAAAAGATGATGCGTTAAATTTTATGAATATAAAGGTTTATTGAAAGCAATCAGTTGTTAAGAAAAACAAAGAGTTTTTTTATACAAGGTTAAGAAAAGCTTAAAAAATTAAAGAAAATGAAAAAAATGAGGGCAAATGAAGGGGAAAAATTCAACGCTTGATGAAGAACCGCACCCTTTTTCATTCGAAAAGGCGTTTCTTTCAGCGAAAAATTATAGAGTCATCTTTTACATCTCTGTCATCTTGATGCTGTGTAGAGCGGCTTTTATTTTCTCAATCTTTTTAGATTGGGAGCCGGCAGAGTGGCAAAAAGTCATTCTTTCTGTTCTCTATATATTACAGGAAGTTATATGGTTGTGTATTCTGGTCTTCATACCCGTTATGTTGGTGCTTCGCATCATCGTGACGTGTAAGTTGAAAAAAACCATTCAACAATTGGAAGAAGTAATCTGCAAACGAGACAAATTTCTACGAGACGAGACGTCTAAAGAGAAATGAGGGGAAAATGCGCAGTGATGTTATAGGGTTAATTCTTGGAGCGGAATTGTTTGGAGAGGTTGTGTTCGTTCTCATTAGCATGTTCATTCTTGCGCTGTATTACTCTTTATTCAAGCGTTGGAGATTGTATTGCCAGTTAAAAAAAGAACTGCGCCTCGTGCTTAGACATAATAACACACTTCTGGAGAGGTCATGGAAGGACGAACCAGCGGTTCAGCAAATGTGTAAAGAAGAAGTCATGCTGCAGCACACAGGTGTACAAAAACAGCAAGAAGAGCCTTGTGTAGATTATGATGATGACGAAATTCTCACTATGGAAAGCGCAACAGCACTGTTGAAAAGTCTAGGGTGGTCGGTGGAAATTGAAGGAGGAGGTGATCATCTTGCGACCTATCATTTACCGGATCGTGAAGTGCAATTTCTTTATAATGATAAGAAAGTGAAGGATTTTCCCCAATTTGATTGCGGACTTGTGGTCACAAGCGGCATTCTTGCTGCTGCTTGCCAGATACTTGACCCTAGAAATTCTGAAACTTTACCAGATCTAGAACTGAATTTTGAGGCTAAGAGACTTGAAATTTTTGAGGAAAGGGTGCGTGTGGGGCATTTAAAGCAGGCGCTTGATGAAGCTTTAAAATGGGCAATGAAAGCTGTTGATCTTCGTAAAGTACTTCGTGCCCAATATGGTACTCCACCTTGGGAAAGGGATGAGACTAAAAGAGGGCATACTGCTTTGCTTCATCTTGGAGCTCTGGCGTTGCTTGGTGATGTTGAGACTTTACTCTCTTATAGAAAAAGTTTTGCACAAGGCCGTCGACGTGGCTTTGAGGAAGGTCTCTTCGATACAAACATCAAAGAAATTCATCTTGAGCATGCTGTGGTGTTGGCCAAAGAAAGTGCTAAGACAAAGCATCTCAGTTATGACTTGCTTGAACGGTTTGAGAAAGAGTTGTATAGAAAACCACGCTCTTTCTTGTTTGAAGAGGCATTTCTTTCAGCGAAAACTTATAAAGTCATCTGTTCTCTTGTTGTCATCATTCTGGTGGGGAGTACAGTCCTTGGTATACCACTCTTCTTAGAGGGGCATAAAGATTTTTTTGCTACTGTTATTGGAGTGCAGTTACTGATAATGATATACGCTCTCATTTTAATCCCAGTTATGTGGGGGATTCAGGTCTTCTTGGGATATTTGTTGGAAAAAAATATCCAGAAACTCGATGAAGCAATCTTCAGATGGCATAACATAAGCCGTCTATAAGACAACCCGTATAAAGGGTGAGGGGAAAATGGACATTAATTCTTTACTAACAATGATAGTAACAATCTATTTAATAGCGCTTCCTACGGGTTTCATAATCATTGTATTTTTTGCACTTTGTTGTTCTATATTCAAGCGGGCTAGGATGTTTTACCAAGTCAGAAAAGAACTGAAACGCGTGCTTAGACATAACACACTTCTGGAGAGGTCATGGAAGGACGAACCAGCGGTTCAGCAAATGTGTAAAGAAGAAGTCATGCTGCAGCACACAGGTGTACAAAAACAGCAAGAAGAGCCTTGTGTAGATTATGATGATGACGAAATTCTTACTATGGAAAGTGCAACAGCACTGTTGAAAAGTCTAGGGTGGTCGGTGGAAATTGAGGGAAAAGGGGATCATTTGGCAACTTATTTTTTACCAGATCGTGAAGTGCAATTTCTTTATAATGATGAGAAAGTGAAGGATTCCCCCCAATTTGATTGTGGAATTGTGGTCACAAGCGTCATTCTTGCTGCTGCTTGCGAAACTCTTCATCCTTATAATTCTAAAAGTTTGCCAGGTTTACAACTGGATTTTAATGCAAAAGGACTGGAAATTTTTCAAGAAAGGGTCTCTGTGGGGCGCTTAAAGCAGGCGCTTGAGAAAGCTTTAGAAAAGGCTATGAAAACTGTTGATCTGCGTGAAAAGATTCACGCTCATTGTGGTACTTCACCTTGGGAAAAGGACACGTTATTTTTGGTAAAGGAGGAATCCAAGTTGGTCTCTTATGATTTGCGGCATCTTTCGGCTCTTGCCTTGCTTGGCGATGTTGAGACCTTGAAATCTTACAGCAAAAGCTTTGCACAAGGCAATCGACTTGGCTTTGAGGAAGGTCTCTTCGATATAAACATCAAAGAAATTCATCTTGAGCGTGCTGTGGTGTTGGCTCAAGAATGTGTAAAGGCAAAGCAGCTCAGTTATGATTTGCTTGAGCGGGTTGCAGTGGATTTGTTTCCTCAAGATACAGTGGAAAGTTATCAGTATTTCAGAAGCAGAGACCCGCAGTTATGCAATAGAAAGAGAGACTCCCATAAAAAATTAGTGGAAGAGAAAAAACAACAATTAAGGAAACAGGGCTTCATTGTTTATGAAGAGGAAATGATGTGCCAAGTTGATGAGGAAAATTATTGCCATGATATTCTTTATATCAAGGATGGTGCGCTAAAGTTTATGGATATAAA
This sequence comes from Bartonella taylorii 8TBB, assembly GCF_902825155.1. Lineage (GTDB taxonomy): Bacteria > Pseudomonadota > Alphaproteobacteria > Rhizobiales > Rhizobiaceae > Bartonella > Bartonella taylorii_A. Next base: position 72,449 of record NZ_CADEAG010000001.1, on the reverse strand, counting down.
AACTGGGGTTTAAAGTAATCAATTGTTGAAAGAAACAAAGAACTCCTTTATATAACATTAACAACAGCCCAAAAAGTTAACGAAAATAAAAAATAAAAAAGGGAAAAATGAAGGGGAAACAATTTCATTGTTTGAAAAAGAAGCGTGTTCTCTTTCGTGCAGAGAATTTGTGATGTTTTTATTGAAAAAATATAAAATGCTATCGCGTAGCTTTTCTATCCTGTTTTGCACATTTCTTACCATGATGGCTTTGGAATTTCCTGTTTGTGCTAAGCCTTTAAGAGAGTTGGTTCAGTGGGAAAGATGGGATGGTGTGGGTTATCTTATCTTTCTTTTACCGGTTTTTATCTGGGTCTCTCTTTTCACATCTTTGTCTATCCTTTGGGCATTCAGTAGTGCTCAAGAGCGTAAGTTGAAAAAAACAAAACAGAAATTAGAAAAAACACCTGAAGCATAAGATAAATTGGTTAGAGGATAGATGCTGAGGCAGTCTGCGTTCTTTCTTGCCATATCGTTTGGGTTTATCTTTCAGTGTCATGGGTATTTGCCATTTTAGGCAATATGATCACCGTGGCGTCTTATTTTCTTTTATCAAGCATTTGAGAGTCTCCTGTAAGGCGACAGGATAATGAAGCAAAGCGGTGCAAAGTTGTGCGCTGTGTTTGCCTGTGTTGTGAGAACAAAAAAGAAAGAACAAGAGAGGGAGAGAAAAGTGGGACACAGAGAAGAGAGACAGAGCCTAGAAAGGGGTTGCTTCTTTTTGAGGGTATCCCTTGATGTTTTGTTAAAGAAACAGTTGTGGCGTTTATTCACTATGCGAAAGTGTGCAATAAGGTAATTCCAGCAACAAATAAAGCAATGAAAGAATGCGCATACACTTGAGCGGTCGTTAAATGCGTTCTCATGCGTTAAGAGAGGAGCAAATGAAGGGGAAGAAGTGGGCAGTTGAGAAAGCGCTGCGCGTTTTTCTGTCTGAACAGGTGTTTTTTTTCAAGAAGAGATGAGATCGTGATCTGTTGCCTCTCTTTTATCATTGAGATGGGCAGAAGGGTTCTTTCTATACCAATTTTGGCAAAGTAGAAAGTAACTGTGGCGCAGGATACTACGCTTTTTTCTGTCTTTGTGCTATTCGAAGTCATCGTGGTGTGTGTGTTATTGCTTTTATACCGGTTCTGTTGCTGCACTACGGACTCTTTTTGCTGTTGTAGAAAAAAATATCGCAAAATTGCAAGAAGTCATTCGGCAGCAAGATGAAACACCTTGTTATCAAAATGATCTGGATAAAAAGGGCGATAGGGAAAAACAAACAATTACCTTATACAGTTATTTACCATGGGGCTTGTGATCGTAACGTTTTTGGTTTCTGTTTTTACCGTACGCATTGTGGCACTTTATTATTCTGGATTCAAGCAGGCGAGAATGTACTTTCAGTTAAGAAAAGAGCGAAAAAGAGTGCCGGACAAGAACCTCATACAGCGTATGAGAAATTATCGAGGAAGAGAGAGTGATCAAGCAGATGGAGGGATAAAAACAAATGAAGGTGATGGAGATAAAGCAGGCAGAGATTCAGTAGAAGGGGATTAAGCAGATGTCTGAGAAGAAAAAGCAAGACGAGCTCTATGAAATTTATGAGGATGATGAAATTCTGACTATGGAAAGCGCAACAGCGCTTTTAAAGAGCTTGGGGTGGTCGATTGAAATTGATGGAAAAGGGGATTATTTGGCCACTATCTTCTTGCCAGATCGCGAAGTGCAATTTCTCATTCATGACGAAGTCAGTAAAAATTGCCTAAAATTTGATTGTGGGCTTTTAATTATGACTGGTATTTTTGCTGCTGCTTGCCAGACTATTAATCCTTATAATTCTCTAGCTTTGCCAGCGGTGCATCTGACGTTTGTGGCTATAAGGACTGGAAATTTTTGAAGAGAGAGTGACAAAGAATCGTTTAAAGCGGGCGCTTGATGAAGCTTTACAGTGGGCGAAGGGGGATTTTGGTCTTCGTGAAATGCTTCGCTCTCAATATAGCGCTCCACCTTTAGAAAAGGATACTATAGCTTGGTCGACAGAGGAAACCATTGGAGCACCTTACGCTTTGCTGCATCTTGGCGCTCTTGCTTTGCTTGGCGATGTTGAGACTTTACGCTCTTATCAAAGGAGTTTTGCAGCAGGAGATCATCTAGGCTTTGATGCAGGTACCGAATCTGCAACTCTTGACGAAAGCCATCTTGAACGTGCTTTGCTGATGGCAGAAGAGGTGACCAAAACAGAGCAGCCCAGTTATGCTGTACTTGAACGGGTTGCAGAGAAATTATCCATGAAAGTGAATCATTATCGGTATTTTAGAGTCAGAGACCCTAACTTGTGCAATGAAAAAAGAGCTTTGCATAGGGAAGGAGTCGAATGGAAAAAACAGCAATTAAAGGAACAAGGAGCCATTGTATGTGATGAGGCAGTGATGTTTAACGCTGGAGGGAGGAAGTACTGTCCCGATATTGTCACTCTTAAGGATGGAAAATTACAGGTTATCGATGTAAGCATTGATTAGTTGAGATCAACACATTTTTGAGAAAAGGGGCGTTGAGAAAGGGATCCCTTTCTACGAGATGAAGGGCTTTTCCAAAATTTTTAAGGAAAATAAAGAATCACAGGCAGATTTTAAAAGAAAAGGGACTCAAAATAACCTCAATCAAGGCCTAAAAAAAAGTCACATAAAATAATCAATACCAAATTCACTGTTCTCTCATCGTTGAAGAAAAGATTTGTGTTTGCTGTTGTTTTGTTTTTGGGAAAAATGATTCTTATCTGTCATACTGTGTAAAATAGGGTTCTTCGCGATGGTGAGGGGAGGACCCTTTATTTTGTCTTAAAAAATCTTGTCTGTGCTTGATTCCCTCTCCTTTCGGATAAGAATAAAGCTGAACCAACTGTTCAGGATAGGGCTCGACCGGTGAGCGTGTGCTTATGAAGTGAGTCGCACAAGTGATCAAGAAACAGGCGATCGGCAGGGGAGCGCTCGGGTGAAACCAATTTTGTGAGGATTGGTGGTGGTTAAGAATCTAAGCTCTCTAGGAGGACAAGAACGTTAAGCGAAAACAAAAATGTTATAGAGCACAAAACAATATCATCGTTGAAAAAAAGAAAAATACAATTAAAGCCCCCATTTTATGGGGGCTGCTCAATATTTATCTGTGTAATACATCAAAATGCGTAGGATTTTTCTTTAAGAACTGCTAGATGCTGTATCTCCCCCTGATCCTGCAAGAAATGCTTGTATGCAAAGCATGAAAAGAGTACGTAAGAATTCACTGAGTTGCGACAAAAGTTCTGTACCTTTTTGGTATAAAGCTTCCGTATCTTCTGTTTGTGTTTCATCATTACTTTGCACTTCTAGTATATTCAATGTATCCGATGTGTTACTTACAGGTTTAAGAAGCTGTGAATCAGTTTCATAAACAGTATAAGAAGCAACAATAGGAGAGGGTTGTTTATTGGCTATACTATCAGATGATTGGATTGCAAGAGCTAAACCACTTGTTACTGCACTTGCTATAAAAAAATATCTGATATTCATAGTTTTTCTCCTAAGTATTTATTTTGAAAATAAATATCAGAACGGATCATATATAAAATCCATTTAAATAACTATAGTAAAAATGCAACAATCACAAAAAAGAATATATTTTGTCTATAATTTGACAAAATCTACCCTTATTTGCCTCAATTAATTCTTTCAGAATCTATTTTAATAAATGTTTTATGAAGTTTGAGGGGTCCATACATATAGTTATAGAGAAATCAATGACAAAGTAGCTGCTGGTAAGCTTCTTTTTTATACCACGACAGAAGGGCTTGTAAGAATGAAGTGCCTATAAAAGCTGAGAATGTCCTATGAAGATTGGGGTGTATCCCGTGAGGGTTGGGATACACTCCTTTGAGGTGGGGTGTATCCCGTGAGGGTTGGGATACACTCCTTTGAGGTGGGGTGTGTCCCGTGAGGGTTGTGGGATACACTCCTTTGAGGGTGGAGTGTATCCCGTGAGGGCTTGGGATGTACTCCTTTGAGGGTGGAGTGCATCCCGTGAGGGCTTGGGATGTACTCCTTTGAGGGTGGAGTGCATCCCGTGAGGGCTTGGGATGTACTCCTCAAGGGTGGGAGTGTGTCCCGTGAGGGCTTGGGATGTACTCCTCAAGGGTGGGAGTGTGTCCCGTGAAGGCTGGGACACACTCCTTAAGGGTGGGAGTGTGTTCCATGGGAAAATAAAGATAGCTAAATGAATTTGTGTTTTTTTTATCCTATATCGACGGGTTGTTGCACTTTCTATGAATATTCATCTTGCATTTTCAATATTTGGAGTGATTGTATGCTAAGATAATTAGCAGGTCAGCATAATAGCAAAAGAAGATAAAAAATCTATAGTGATTGGGATATTATGGTCTTCTTTATGGTCTTTTTTTGATTTTATTTTGTTTACACAAACTTTATAAGGTATGTTTCTATAAAAGGCTTGTGTTTCAAAAATAAACATATTGAAACAGTATACGGCGGATAAATGGCTTAATAACTGTTATCTTATTACCAAATTATACAGTGATATATACTCTTAAACACATCACTTTAATTCAAAGTGTGGTTTATTATCCTGTCTTAAAGGGTTGTAGACACTATGACATTGTTATAAAAAATCTTTTATTCTTTGCAAAATAGAGTTTTGAGAAGAAAAATCAGTATGAAAATCTGTGTATGCATGAAAAATAATAAGAGTTATGCCCATCTCTTTACTGAATGAAGTTTTAAACAGATAAAAATCTTAAAAACTACAAATTTTTATAAGAGCCAAAGTCCTTTCAGGAAGAGTATTTCCCGCGAAGTAGATTGTTTGTGGGGGTGAGTGTTGTTGGTGGTGGGTGTGTCAGTGGAGGATGTTCGTTGATAAAAAACTCTGCTTTCTACAAGGCTAGATGGTATAGGCACACACCCTTTCATCTCTTTTCAAGAAGAAAGATATAATTTTGTGAAAATGAGATCACATGATTCATTGTCGGTGGGAATGGTTTTTTGTGAAGCTTTGCCAATGGCGTAGATGTTTGTGGAGAAAGGACACTGAAGGAAGCTGTTGCTGGTGTGATGGAGATTGGTGGGATGGTGCCGATGAGATGCGCTCCGGTAGAGGAGGTTGCTCATGAAGCCGTTTCCTAATGACGGTGGTGCTCAATGACATAGGCTTGTGGTGTTTCGGACGGTCCTTCCGATTTGTTTTTGTGTTTTGCACTGTTTCATTGGCTGTTTGGTTCGTTGTGTGATGCCTCAATCTGCTGTCCTGTTATGGGAAGTGAGAGATTATTGAGAGTCCCTACGGTTTGCATATCCCCAATGAAATGCTAACAAGTCTAAACAATCTCGTAAATGATCCGCGAGGGAATTTTGTTTGCGTTTTGAGGCGTTTAACTCTTTGATTGCTTGACCGTAACCAACAACCTTTTCTACAAGCGAATAGCCAAGAACACCGAGGTCGACCTTGATTGTTTTTAAATGGTTGGATGCTTCTATTTGACGTTCAATGGGGTGTGTGTAACCTTGGCTGTTCTCAACCTTTTCACGTGCGTAGTCAGGACTCATGTGGAGATCTGCCTGACTTTGACGCCAGTAAACATAAAAGCGTTCTGCTGCTTTATATTGTGCTTTGCTGAGATGCCCTTTTGCGTATAAAAGTGCGATAGGACGGCTTTGTGCATTGGCAATGGCTTTGATGGTGCGCGGGTTACTGGAGCTTTCTGGATGGGTTGGTTGAAAATAAGGATTACTCGTTTCAATAGTAAATTCTTGCGTTTTTAAGTGGCCAATGTGCTGTTTCTCTTTATCTTGGTGGGAGAGAGGGAAAGTTTGTGTCTTGTTTTTTGGGTCCTCTTTATTTTTTCTTGTCTCTTGATCTTTCATATCATTTTTTCTCCTTTAAAAATTGTCGTTTGGTTTTCTGTTTTAAAAAAAATCGGATGTAAATTGGTCTGGGTGTTTGAGGGGGGAAGCTTTGCTGGGTATTTCCTTGAGGACAGGCTTGGGAATGGGGGTGGTTTGCTTTAGTGGCCGTTTGCTTGAATGTCGGTGATTGGGAGCGGTGGCGTTGATGTTCTGGTGATGTGTTGTTCTTGAAGGCGGTGGGGTTTTGTTGCATTGTGGGTGTTGTTTTTGGTTTTTGTTTATGAAGGAGCGGGGAATATGGCTGTTATGTGGGATGTGTTTTTGCCGTGGTTGGCGTTTTTCTGCATTGTGGGCCTTATCTTTGCTTTGATTTACATGGGAATGAGGCGGTTGGGCGTTACATGGTGGAAGTTCTGGATGGGGATGGGGTATACTTTCATGTTTATCGATTTCTTTCGTTTTGTTTATGCGGAAGGGGGACATCTTGGGGTGGACTGGCTTTGGTTTTCGAATGGATGGGTGTTCTCCTGCATGATAGGTATTGTCCTTGGCGCTGTCCTTGTCGTTAGTCACGTGGGAGCGAAGTGCCTTGGGGTTACGTGGGATTTATTCTTGAAGGCATTGGCGTTTTGCTGCTTTGTGGGTGTTGTCCTTTGGCTTGCTTATGGGGAAGTAAGGAGCATTGGTCTTACGGGGATTTTCTTGATAGGGCTGGCTTTGGCTATATTGTTGAAGTTGCTCTTGGGTTACCTTATGCGGGGTTTCCTTATGCGGGAGCGAGGCGATTCGGTCTTGCGGAGGTCGTTGTGGCTTTTAAATGGGTTGGTGTTTTCCTGCATTGTGGGTGCTGTCTTTGCTTTTGCTTATGGGGGAGCGCAGCGTCTTGGGGTGGACTGGCTTTGGTTTTCGAATGGATGGGTGTTTTGCTTGATTTTTGGATTTACCTCTCCTTTTATTTATCATGGAGCAAGGTGTGCTCGTGTGGTAGGGAAAGCGTTCTTCGAGAGGGTGGTGTTTTGGGTTTAGCGTTCAAGATAACGCCTTGGCGTTAATGGGCGTTCAGAGGAACAGCGATAGCGATAGGTTTGTGGATCAAACCAAAGACCGATTTTTCCTTCAAAATCACCTGAACGTTGCTTGGCGATATTCATAATCACACCGGGACGTTTGGCTAACTCCACTTTTTCTTGCTTGAGGGATGCGGCAAAAATTTTATCTTCTAATGAGCGATTGCGCCAAATGGTGATGATGTTAAAGGCATTTGCACCAATTTCTGAGGCGCCTTTAATATCTTCTGTACCGGGGATATCTTTATCCAAACCACCTTTGCGTGCATGGGCAACAAGATGAATGTGTACTGCGTTTAAAACAGCCCAATCAACCATTTTATAAACTGCTTGTTCTTGTCCGGCATAGTCATCTGAAGAGATGCCAAGGCGCATGAGACTGTCGATAATAAATTGATCGCAGCCATAGCGTGCGCGGCAATAGTCGAAGACATCCAGCAATGTGTCTACGCTCGATTTGCCAACATGTTCATAAAGAATCAGCCCATCATCTAAAAAATGAAGTATCCGCTCAATCATCTCTCTTGTGGGGTGTTCTAAGCCTCCCGTTTGTTTTGTTAAACGGCGCAGCGATTGTTCTCCTTTCATTTCCAGTGAGGCTAAACAAAGGCGGCTCTTTTGAGAGATCCAATGGGGAATACAGTCTGATAACAGTTGGCTTTTTCCAGCACCACTTGCGCCGCTCCATAGTGTTAATTCTGCGGGGCGGAAATACAGTTTGCCGTTGAGTTTAGGATAGGGGACCGTGTAACCAAGATGCTGTTCAGGTTCTGGCCAAAACAGCCTTATGACTTGATCTTTATAGTCTGAGGCATGCCGTAATCCTTCTGGTGTAAAGCTTTTCGCTGACAAAAAGGCTGCTTTTATGGTGTCTGCATCAATTCCAGCGGTTAAACAGTCATTCGCATCTTTGCGGGGTAAGTGGACACGGTAGCAGCGGTGACGGCCAAGCCTGCTGGCAATTTCACGTGCTGCTTCTTCACCTGGTTTGTCCATATCGGTGGCTAAAAAAATGGTTTCAAAAGGTTCTAAATGATCAAATTCATTTTCAATCCAGTTGTGTTTGCCCCCGCTTCCCCCTCCAAACGGTACGGAAAGTGCTGGATATCCATAGGCAGCTAAGGAAAGTGCATCAATTTCTCCTTCAGTGATGACAATTGTACGATTTGTCGAAAAAAAAGCGTGTTGTGTGGTAGTGGATGCGTGGTTTGTGGCGGTGGGTGTGTGGTTTGTGGTGGTAGGTGCGTGGTTTGTGGCGGTGGGTGCGTGGTTTGTAGGGCAAAGAGCTTGCCAGCCGAACAAAATCGGTTCGCATTGTGCTGCTGTAGGTTTTGGTTTTGCTCCCGCTTGTGCTCGTCGTTCTTTTACGAGGGCAAGGGTGCCGTCGGGTTTATAAAAGGGAAAGATGATTTTTTCTCCATCTTCTCCTATGCGGTAACGCTTTAAAATCTCAAGGGGGATATGGCGTTCTTTGTGGAGATAGGTTTTTACCAAATTCTGTGGTGTGCTACCTGTGGGAAGGGGGGGGCGCCGATAAGAATGACGAGGGGCCATAAAGGGTTTTGGACGCGTCAGATTGAGAGTGGCACGGGCTTCTTCTAGCGCTTGAGAAAGGCTGATCCCTTTGACTTCACACCATAGGTCTAAAAGATCACCTCCTTTTCCTTCTGCGAAATCATACCAAAGCCCTGCTTTTTCTCCGCTTAAGCATACCGATAAACTTTTTCCCGCTTCACCACGCGTGTTGCCTATAATCCAATCGTTGCCGCGTTTGTGCCCTTGTGGAAGTAGCATTTCTGCTATTGCACCTGCTTGTGCGATAAGCTGCTGTTTTATCTCAAAAATCGTGCTCATGTTAAGATATACGGTAGTTGATAAGCGTGCGGTAGAGAGTTTCGTCGTTGCTGCTTTGTGGTGTGAGAGAGGGATGAGCGGAAAAAGTCGCAAGTTTTTCCTGCTGTTCCTTTATCCGCTCAATTTCTCGGCGAAACCAGTTGCGCCATGTGGCTTGCCAATCGACTTTAAGCGCTTCTTTGCCACTTTTTGCATGCCAATAATCACGAAATTTTTTTTCTTGCCAACGGGCTTGTTCTTCATTCAAACCTTCTGAGATCGCCGCGTTGATATCTGCTTGCCAATCGCTTGGAAGTCGGTGCCCTTTGGGGATTGCGCCTTTGGATATTGTTGTTTCGTCGCTCTTGGTTTTGCTGCGTGTCTTTGGGGTGATTTTTGTGTTTTCTGGTGTGGCGAGAAGGCTCTTAGCTTTCTTGCTAGCGTTTTGTAGGATCTCTCCACTCTCGTTAGCAGCAAAAGGGTTGTCTGCTTTGCTGCTAGAGTGAGCAGGGTTCTTCGTGACATCTCGTTGTGGTGGCGGGAGTGGAGAAGGTTTTGTGGATGGGAGTGGAGAAGAAAGCTGTGTAAATATCTCTCCTCGCGCACACTCCTCCTTTGTTGCAGAAAAAGAAAAAAAGTGCTTTTCTGAAACACCGTTAGGTGTTTCCTTTTCTTCTTCCTTCTGAGCTTCTAAGTTTTGTTTATCATCTCTTGCACTTTCGTTGCGCAGTTGTTGAATCTCAGCATTGATTTCTTTGCGTTTTTTTGCTGAAGAACGCCCCGCAAAGGATTTTTGTTCAAGCAATTTTGCTCGCTCTTGAAACACATTTTCACACCGCTTATTCCATAAACCACCCGCTAAATTTAAAATCTTTCCTTCTTCTATCAGCATTTCTAAAACATTCGTGAAAGTTCGCTTGTCACAACCGCAAAGACGCGCTAAACGTTCTACCGATAACTCTAAAGGACGACCGCGGGCGTACATTTCGTTGAGAAGAATCGTATAGATTCCAATTTCGTGTGCACGCATTCCACGAACTCCCCCTAGAAAATCATTCTGATACCAACAAACATAAGGAAGCCTAGACGATTCATAGCAAGGAGTTTCTTGTTGATTGGCGTATTTCATGTTTCAATCTACTTTCTTCTTTTTTATACATTTCACTTCACAATAAAACCGAGAACAGTATCTTTATGCATGCATTGAAATTTGATTGAAGTTGAGACGCTTGAGTCAAACTGGTTCGGCTTTGTTGCAGTTTGTTTTGTTCGTTGATGGCGCTTTAGGTTGTTTTTTGAAGTTTAATCAATGATTGGACGTGCTTTCAGTGCGTGCAACCTTACAGTTTGAGATTATGTCGATGACAAAGGATAAATAGAACAATATTTCTAAACGTATGGGCTTTCGGGGGGACGCTTTCGAAAGCCCTTTTTGCATTCTTTGAGGTGGTGAATGGTTTTTGTGACTCGAAAATATGCTTTTGCCTCCCCAAAAAAGTAAAATTTGTTTACTTAATTTTATCCTTTTTAGAGGATAAATCAAGTCCATTTTGCAAAAGGACGTGTCTTTCTTTAAAGACGCGCTATATGGTGAAACTATGAATATTGATGGTTGGCGTCAAAGATTGAATGCAGCATTTGAAAAAAGTGGACGGTCAAAGCGATCTATTTCTCTCGCAGCCGGAAAAGGAGCAGGGTACCTCCATTCCATTCTCGCTGAAGGGAAAGAGCCAACAATTGAGTCACTCGCGCGGATTTGTCATGAAATTAATATCAGTATGAATTATATCCTTTATGGGGAAGGTGCCAGTTTTGAAGATAAAGAATTTATAGATCTTATTTCAAAGCTTTCTCCTGAGGAAAGACAGGCGATCTTGACTCTCTTGCGGCGACCAACTGGCGAAGCATCAGAATAAACTCTTTTTGTGTTTCTTTATCAAGAGTGCACCAGTATTTTATCAATTCTAAATCACTCATTTTAGCTCTCCTGTCTGTTTGTGATTGTGTTGATTAAGAACAAATAGAGAACAACACAAAGGCATGGGGTGAATGAAATAGGACAAGGTTTTCTTCATGTGTGCCGTTTGGACGTCGTAAAGACTAAAAATGTATCTTTTATTGAGGATAAAATATTTGACATATCTCCCATAGAGGATATAAGACTAATAGTATATTCAGCCTTGTCAAGACAAAGCTGTGCTTTATCAACTATCGAAAGGGGGGAAATTATGAAAAATATTCCATTCGTTAAAGAGGATGAAATTCTCATTGTTCTTTGTGAAGAAGAAAAGAGTGATGCTTATGAGGGACCACTCGACCAAATCGAAGAAGTGCTCGAGATTATCGAAGAATATGAAACTGTTCACAGACTTTTACGTCTTGATCTTACCACACTTCATGCGGAGGATGTGAGTGAACAACTCGCTGATTTCTACATCGCAAATCATGAAATCGATGAACAAGATACACAAGTCCAGCCATTTATTCTTAATAGTGATGCATACCATGCTTGTTTAGAGGACAAAGTTGCACGCGATTATGAAGATAATCTCTATGGCTCTTATGAAAAGCAACATCGCTTGCGCCCCTGTGATGTCTTGAGCGATTACTGGTGGTGAAAAATCATGGCCAGCTATCTCAAGACTTTTTATCAGGGGATTCCACTTTACTACGCTGGAAATACTAAAACTACCATCAGACTCGAACCACAAAAATACAACGCAGTTCTTTTCATATCGCGAGAGGCTGCAGAGTGTGCCGCGAAAAACTTGTCGGAAGAATATCTTCGAGATGATTTTTGCGTCGTGGAACAGCATGAGTGAGAGGGATTATGAGTCAATAAAGAAAAGGGCACAGTCTTTAAGCGTTTTTTCGTTGGGGTTGTTGGATTCTAGGGGAAAAATGCTTCAGGGCTGTGTCCTTCAGTTATGGGTGAGCGTGGGCTATGTGGGGGGTGCGGTTGTGTGGGGGGGCGGTGCGGCTGTGTGGGCGTGGCTGTTGGGGCTTGTGAGGTTATGGTGTTTTGAGGAGATTGGTTGTGAGGGGGGATGTCTTATAGAGCAAGCCTAAACGGCTTTCCATAAACTGTAAAAAAGGTCAAGGTTGATCAGTGATAAAATATTTCAAAAAATAGGTGCTTTCAAAAGAACAGATGTTTTTAAGGGGAAGAGAAGGTGCTTAAGTAAAAAAGCGCTTCAAAAACAATGTGTTAAAAATGGGGGAGATAAAATATCATGCCAATTATTATCGATTGTATTCAGGGGACAGAACAATGGCAAAAAGCACGCAATGGTTTGATTACGGCTTCTTTGTTTGAAATGGTGATGGCGCAAAAAAAACAAGGGCAAAAAACTTCAAAATATCACGCTGTGATGATGAAACTCGCGGGGGAAAGAATCACGGGAAAAACCGTCGATGAGGGAACAACACTTTCTATGCGACGAGGAACAAAATTAGAACCAAATGCGCGCCAGCTTTATGGAACACTCACGCACACAGAGCCTGAATGTATAGGATTTGTGCTTGCTGATGATCGTAGGAAAGGCTTTTCTCCCGATGCTTTTGTGGGAACAAACGGATTGTTGGAAATCAAAACAAAAAAACCTGAAATCTTGATCCCTCATTTCACACAAAAGAGTTTTCCGCAAGAGCATAAAGCACAATGTCAAGGAGGATTATGGATTGCGCAACGTGAATGGGTGGATTTGATGCTTTATTGGCCTGATATGCCACCTCTGATTAAGCGCGCTTATCGTGACGAAGTTTATATTCGAAAGCTTGAAAGTGAGATTAGCCGTTTTAATGAGGCTTTGGAGATTATGGTACAACAAATTAAGTCTGCTGAGACAGGATTTGGTATCAGAATGGAAAATGTTCTGGAAGAGCGCGTACATCGGGGACGAGGAGCAAGAGCTGGGAGGACGTTGGAGAAGAGTACAGGCGCGAAACTTGGACGGAAAACTGGAATAAGCCGTAGGACAAGAAAGAAAAAACAAGGAGCGGGATAGTATTGAAGATATACAAAAATATCACAACAATAGTATTGCTAAAATGCTAGGAAAGTAAGTATTGTTAGAGCGCTGGGAAAGTAGGTATTTCTAAAATTCTATGAAAGTAGGTATTGATAAAATTCTATAAAAGTAAATATTGATAAAATGCTAGGGAAGTAAATATTAATAAAATGCTAAGAAAGTAGGTATTATTGAAATGTTATAAAAGCAAGTATTGCTAGAGTGCTAAGAAAATACTAGAAAGGTATGGTGGTGGTAAAAATACTGTAATGCTAAAATGTTCTGCGCAATGGTGCTGTGAGATGCAATGGTGCTGCGAGAGAGGATTGAACTCTCGACCTCTCCCTTACCAAGGGAGTGCTCTACCACTGAGCTACCGCAGCCCTTTTCAATCTGTGCGCTGTCTTGTGCCATATTGTCATAAAATAGGCAAGAGAACATTTGTGTATTCTTGAAAGAAAATCCCCCTTGTCTCATGACATACATTTCTTATACAAAAGCTATGAGTTTCTTATACAAAAGCCGTGAAGTTGCTTGAAAAAAAACTCAACACTGCTCAAAAGGTTGCGCAATGACACAGATGCATCAAAAACAAAAACAAGAAGAAATTAATCATAAAGATGAAAAAGCAAAACGACGCCAAGAAAGACTAGCTCAACAATTGCGCCAAAACCTGAAACGCCGAAAAGAGCAAAGTCGAAAAAAAGCACAAACAGAGCTCTGAGAATGTTTCTTATGGCACCTTTGCAACCAAACTTCTCAATGATTCGTTCTAATATTTGAAATTTGTTCTAAGTTTATCGATTTCATTCTGAAATCATAAAGAAAAATAACTTCTCGGGGGTAAAACCTTTGGAAGGGGACACTCAAAGGGGAAAAGGGAAAACACTATGGATTCTATTCAAATTGTTGGCGGGAAAAAACTTAAAGGAACAATTCCTATCTCAGGAGCAAAAAATGCCGCATTGCCTCTTATGATTGCGTCACTACTTACTGAAGAAACTCTTACCTTAGAAAATATTCCGCATCTTGCTGATGTCGAATTGCTCATTCGTATTCTCAATAATCATGGTGTCGGATATGCCGTCGACGGACAAGAAGCCCACAACGATTGTGAGGGTTCAAGAACAATCCATTTTACCGCTCAGAAAATAGCTACAACACGTGCGCCCTACGAATTGGTGAAAAAAATGCGCGCAAGCTTTTGGGTGATCGGACCCCTCATTGCTCGATGCCGAGAAGCATATGTGTCTCTGCCTGGAGGATGCGCTATCGGAACAAGACCTGTCGATTTTATTCTTGAGGGGCTTAAAACTTTAGGAGTGCATATTGCTATCGAAAATGGGTATGTTCGTGCTAAAGCTCCAAGGGGTGGTTTAAAGGGTGCTCACTACCGCTTTCCCAAAGTCACTGTTGGGGGAACACATGTGTTGCTTATGGCAGCGACAATGGCAAAGGGAAAAACTGTCCTCGATAACGCTGCTTGTGAACCAGAAGTTGCAAATCTTATTCGAACCCTCAACGCTATGGGTGCAAAAATACTCGGTGAGGGAACATCTACACTCACTATCGAGGGCGTGAAAAAACTCAATGGGGCTAGAATACGTGTCATTGCGGATCGAATTGAAGCAGGAACTTATGCAATGGCCGTTGCTATGGTGGGGGGGGATGTCTTTCTTAAAAATGCAAATCCTAATCATCTTACCCAAGTGCTTGGTGTGCTCCAAAAAGCTGGACTCGATATTCAAATAGAACCTCAGGGAATTCACGTTAAACGAAATCCACGTCAAACAAAAATAATGCCCGTGGATATCAAAACAGGTCCTTATCCCGCTTTCCCAACCGATCTCCAAGCCCAATTCATGGCGCTCATGACACGGGCTCAAGGTATTTCTCATATCACGGAAACAATTTTCGAAAATCGTTTTATGCATGTTCAGGAACTCAATCGCTTGGGTGCTCAGATAAAGCTCGATGGGCAGACAGCAACTGTCTATGGAACAGAAAATCTACAAGGTGCACCCGTCATGGCTACGGATTTACGCGCTTCTGTCTCTCTTGTTATTGCTGCTCTGGCCGCTAAGGGTGAAACGATCATCAATCGTGTTTATCATCTTGATCGCGGGTTTGAGAAGTTAGAAGAAAAATTAGCCCAATGTGGCGCACTCATTCAACGGGTAACAGCCTGATCCCCTTCGGGGATATTTTTTTAAAGAGCTTTCTGCGAGGGATGTTTTTTGCTGCCCCCTTGAGAGGGGATGTTTGGAATAACTTTTGAGAAGTTTGCTTTTCGCAAGAATTCTTATTTTGTGCAAAAGTTTTTGAAGTGCAGTTGAGAGGACCTCGTTCTTTTAGACTCCCCTTTACGATCTCTTTTTGGGGTGCTTTGACCTTAAGAACTAAGGCTGGTTAGTTCTCGCAATAAACGCGGGGCTGATGTCATGATTTTGGAGTGCGATTATTATTTGAGAGGCGAGGTGCCTCTCATGATCCGTAGCGCTGTAAAACACTATCCTTTAGGGCAGGGAGAGCCAAAAACAAGGAGATTAAAATTTCAAATGTTGAGAACGTTGTTGAATAACATCGATAATTTTATCAGAGATTTCAGAACGCAATCCTTCACCCTTGAGCTCCTCTTTTAATTTTATTGCTTATCATTGATGAAATCAGTCATTCTTTTTATTTGCTTTTTCACAATTTAAAAAATACAAAGACTTCGAAAAAATAGGAAGAGAAGCGTTTTCTGATATGCGGGGGGAAAATCATGAATAAGTCAGACAAAAAACAGATTATATTTTTAATATTACCCTTCATCTTTTCAATCATTGTAGCTTTTCTCGTAAATATAACTATCAATAACATTACAGAAAATGGAACGACGCCCGATGCTTATTGGTTTGTAAGATCAAAACCACTGGATATTTTAATCCTTATTGCACTTTCATGTTCTTCATTCATCTTATTACAAAAAAAGCATAACAGAAAAAATATCACTCTTTCATCCATGATTATTTTTGGTTTGTTTGCAACTTATTATAGTGCAAATGAATACATCAGATTAAGCCCTTATGTTGGGCAAAATAACATGACGTGGAATGATGTTTTCCCATATTTTGATAGGATGGTTTTGGCCGGTGTTCTTATTGGCATTGTTATCTTTGGTTACACGGTGAAACTTTCTTTAGCAAAAGCTTCGTCTCTGAAAATTTCAAAAAATACGATCTTCGGTGGTATGCAATGGATGAGGATGAAACGCCTTGGAGAGATTTTCCCTAGTGATGGTGAGGTCATCATTGGAGAACGTTATAGAGTCGACGAAGATATTGTTAAGGACGTCGCTTTTAATCCACAAGATAAAACAACGTGGGGAAAAGGTGGTCGCCAGCCATTGTTAACATACAAACTTAACTTTGATTCAACGCACATGCTTTTTTTTGCTGGTTCTAGCGGTTATAAAACAACAAGTACGGTTATTCCTACGTGTCTCAAATATTCCGGTCCAATGGTTGTTTTTGACCCGACAAGAGAAATTGCTCCGATCGTAAAAGAAGCACGAAAGAGTATGAACAAAAATGCCGTCTATGTTCTAGACCCTGAGGGGAAATCAACAGCAACTTTTAATCCTTTAGATTGGTTGTTAGATGAAAATATCCCTCTCTATGAAAGGGAAGCTGGTTTAGTTGAAATCGCTAGACTCCTTCTTGCCGAAAACGACAAATCAACTTCAACGGATCAATTATCTACATCTCATGCACATAATTTGTTAACGGGACTACTTGCCCATGTGGTTTTTTCTGATGAGTACACATTAAAGGAAAAAAACTTAAAAACCCTTCACACTATTCTATTAGAGTCAGAACCCTCTGTTATTGAAAGACTACGTCTACTACAGTCTTCATCACCATCACAATTCATCCGTGAAACCCTTGGCGTCTTTACAAACATGGCTGAACAAACTTTCTCAGGTGTCTATGCTACTGCTTCAAAAGATCTACAATGGCTTTCTCTCTCTCACTATGCAGACCTTATCAGTGGGAATGACTTTAAAACTGCCGATATAACAAAGGGAAATATTGATGTTTTTCTAAATATCCCCTCAAAAGTTTTAAAATCTTATCCGGGTATCGGGCGTATCCTTATTGGCTCTTTTCTCAGAGCTATGGAAAACGCTGATGGTAATTATGCAAAAAGAGTACTCTTTGTCTTAGATGAAATTGACCTTTTAGGATATATGAACATCCTAGAGGAAGCGCGTGACCGTGGACGTAAATACGGGATATCCCTTATGCTCTTTTATCAAGCTGTAGGACAACTTGAAAACCATTTTGGTCAAGCAGGCGCTAAGTCATGGTTTGAAAGTTGTGCTTTTGTAAGCTATGCCGCTATCAAAGATACTAAAACAGCAGAAAGTATCTCTAAGGCATGTGGTCAAATGACTATTGAAGTGAAAGAT
Source organism: Bartonella taylorii 8TBB (assembly GCF_902825155.1). Taxonomy (GTDB): domain Bacteria; phylum Pseudomonadota; class Alphaproteobacteria; order Rhizobiales; family Rhizobiaceae; genus Bartonella; species Bartonella taylorii_A. Next base: position 55,168 of record NZ_CADEAG010000001.1, on the reverse strand, counting down.
TCAAGCAAACAACTGGGAGCATTCCATAAAAGAGGGTTAGAAAATATCAACACCCAGCATAGACCTCTCATTTATCCACATGAGATAACACGAGAAATGCGAAAAGACGAACAGATCATTCTCGTACAAGGACAGCCCCCTATTCGTTGTGGACGCGCTATCTATTTTAGACGTAAGGATTTAACAACTCTTGCTAATAAAACTAGCTTTGCTTCTAAATAAAACACCTGTTTTGTAGTTAAAATGAATAAATTTCTTGTATTTTGGGATGATATAATGAGAAATAACTGATTTTATAGTACTATTTTTAGAATAGAGTGGCTTGAAAATGGGGGAAGTGATGAACAGCATATCTCTTCAGAAGATAAACACCCAAGAAAAAAATTCAGACACAAAAAGGAGCTTTACATCAACTATAATGCGGGGTGTGTTCAATATAATCCGTGGAATATTGGCTGCAATATTTAAAAAGTTGATTTACGCGCTCTCCCTTATTCTATTGTTCATTCGTAAACCAGTTCAGATCTTCTTAAACTTCTTTGCTGGTGGGATAGCTTTATTTCTATTCTTTCTTTTTTTGGAGACACGGCGGGAGCAGCACCCTATGAACATCAAACATCAAACATCAAACATCAAACATCATGGAGCATAAGATGTCATTGTTTAACATTCTGAACGGAACCCCTATATGGGTTTGGATTTTGCTTATTTTTCTTATTGCGAGGGGAATAATCGCATTGAAAGATAGGGAAATAAAGGTTAACCGCCTTTTTCTCTTGCCGTTAGTTTTTCTTTTTTTGGGCGCAAGCGATGTGATTAACCAGCTGGCGTTCTGGGGCTGGGGAGCAATCGCAATGTTGGCAGGGCTGATGATCGGCTTTGGCGTTGGCTGGTTGCTCTGGCGTGCTACTCCGCGTTTAAAAATCAAAGAGGGAACGGATTTCATTATTCGGCCTGGTACGCCGTTGACGCTGACATTTATTCTTATCGCTTTTGTCATCAAATTCACATTGATTGTTTTTCTCAAGGTTCAACCTGATTTGAAATATGCATTTGATTTTAACCTTCTTTTTGGTCTTTTAAGTGGGTTCACTGATGGTGTGCTTTGGGGCGGCACATTAAATTTATATATAGCATTTCGAAAGAATCCAAATTAGTCCCTATACCATTAGCTGTGGGTGTTTCCCATCAGAACTATCTCAATAGAAGCTTATTCCTAACAACAACGCTGCATACAAATGCAGCGTTGTCTCATAGTTTTAGATTTTTTTGTCCCAGCGTGTGTGAATACGTGACGGAAATGATATATCTGACTATGCTCCCTTGGGGGCAGAGCGATCCTAAAGGTTTAGAGTGCTATGAGTTTAAGCTAGCTGGACTTTGAGCAGATGGTTTATCGCTCATGGGAAATCATTTTGTTTTACGATTCAAAAAGAGGATAGTGATGATCTCATTGGCGTAGGTGGGCAAGAAAACTCTTCGCTTGGCAATGCTTCAACAGTTTGTAGAACTATGTTGTGGAACCCATACGCAAAGCGGTTGCTATGATGGCATGATGCTTTTGTCAAGCATTATGATATGGGTAGGAATCCATTATGATATGGGTAGAGCCGGTGTGTTTAAGGATGCAACTGCGGTTACTGTACGGCCCAGTAGCATTACGTCTGAGTATTTAGGAGCGGCAGACTCTGTACAGGCTAGGCGTACAATATGTGAAGCACGCTTGCGGGAATCGGTGTGCCATTATTGCGTTGTGCATGCAACCCTCTAGCTAGGACTTCATTGGGTAGGCTGTTTTTTGAAGCTGCTTGTAATTATCGGTGTGTTTTTAAAGAGAACGTTAGCACCGATGTATCGCTTGCTGTGAGGTAAAAAAAAATTTGTTTTAGGCGAGAAGGGAAATATTGAGAATGTCTCAAATGTTTAATTCTTATTGCCAATTTCCTGAAATTGCCTTATGAATAAACCTTGTAGTTTTGGTCGTATACGCGACGATCATTAGGGTCTGAAAGCCCTAAAGTTCAGTACATAAAATTAACCTACTCTGTAGGTATCCCGGAATTCCGGGAGTTTTTGCTATGTCCAGGTGCGATGAGCACTAAAAGCAAAAAAAGCTGACTGAACTCAGTACTTTCAGACTCCCGGAATACTCATGCGAGGGCGCTCGCACCCAGTGGGGGGGACCTGAAAGTGAAAGCCAAAAATCCACATTTTAACGACATTTCTATCGGCAGGAAAATTCGTTTTAGGCGAGAAGAGAAATATTGAGAACGTCTCAAATGGTTTAATTTTTATTGCCAATCTCCTGAAATTGCCTTATGAATAAACCTTGTGATTTTGATCGTATACGCGACGATCAATAGGGGATTAAAAGCCCGAAAGTCCGAGCATAAAAATGAACCTACTTTGTAGGTATCCCGGAATTCCGGGAGTTTTTGCTATGTCCAGGTGCTCTCAGCACTAAAAGCAAAAAGCTGACTCGGATTCAGTGCTTTTAACTCCCGGAATACTCATGCGAGGGCGCTCGCACCCAGTGGGGGGGACCTGAAAGTGAAAGCCAAAAATCCACATTTTAACGACATTTCTATCGGCAGGAAAATTCGTTTTAGGCGAGAAATGTTGAAAATGTCTCAAAAACAATTAGGTCACCATTTAAGCGTGACCTTCCAACAAATCCAAAAGTACGAAAAAGGAACAAATCGTGTAGGGGCAGGGCGCCTAAAAGAAATTGCTGATATACTGGATGTTCCACTTACCTTTTTTTATTCCGATCTCTTAACAAAAGAAAATGCCTCATACCCCCCATACCCTTGTGATGAGGGAGTATCGTGCAAAGAGGAATACTTGCTCCTGAAAAATTTTAGAGTGCTTAAACCTCAAAAAAAGAAGGCGATTTTGTGCTTAATTTCTCATGAGAATGAAAAATTTTAAATATTCTCTTGCTAAAATATAAATTATCCTATAGGTTCTTTTTGAGGGAAGGGGTTGTTAACATTTCCCCCCGCAGAAATATCCCAATATGGCCACCTTCTCTTCATTTTAAAAATCATAGAAAATTTCATCTTTCATCCTTTTCTTAAAGGATGGCTCATTTGTGTTGGGCGAATTTGTCGGAAATTTTTATATTTTTAAATTGTCTTAAAAGCTATGGTTTTGAGCTGCTGTGATAAAAATTCCATAAAACCAACGGAATCCTTTTCAGCTTGAAGATCATTTTGAAAATGAAAGACCAAATAAGAAAGCTGATAAACGCACAGTTTTTTTTCATTAAAACGCTTGCCCTATATCCACATAAGAACCAATATGAGGATCACCTTCCCCCCGCTTAAGAGGGAAAGCTAAATCCATGCGTAAAGGACCAAGACCTGTGATATAGCGACCTCCAATGCCGGCTCCCCATGTTATTTTTGAGAAAAAGAAGGGCAGATGAGGGAATGTTTTGGCCAAAGGTTTCGGATTCATTTGAAGAAAGGGTGTAGCATTTGAGAGCGGAGAGATTTTTCTCAATACTCCTTTTATTACCATTATAGTTCTTATGAGGGATTATTCTTTTACATGCTTTTTGGGAATCTTTGTAATGAGGTTTTTGGGGTGAAGCCTTCTTCAGGGTGAAGTTTGGGGGCGCGAAGTTCTTTGAGAAAAAAGTTGGGAGGCTTGAAGGATTGTCTTGCCAAAAAGATTACTAAAAAGGGAACATTGGAGAGCGGCAGCAAAGAAGCCGCTAAAAAAGACTACCAAAAATCTGGAACTTCAGGCTTTAAATGAGGACCAATGCGTACCGCCGAGACCTTTTCTGCTAAACCTGTGCGATCAGAAATTTCAACCGCTAGACCACAAAGCGTTGCAGGACCACATGCTGGTTCAAAACGGTCTTGCTTCGTTTTATAAAGAAAACGGTGTAAAGGCTCTTCTTTATCCATGCCAAGCGATGAATTATAATCTCCACACATTCCCGCATCCGATAAATAAGCACTGCCATACTCTAATATTTGTGCGTCAGCCGTGGGAATGTGGGTATGCGTTCCTACAATCACACTCACACGGCCATCAAGAAAATGTCCAAGACATTGCTTCTCGCTCGTCGTTTCTGCGTGAAAGTCAAAAATAATCGCATCTGCCTGTTCCATCAAAGAGCAAGCGTACAGAATCTTTTCAGCCGTTTCAAATGGATCATCTACCTTGCACGGCATAAAAGCATTCCCCAAAAGATTGGCAACAAGAACACGCGCTCCATTCTTTGCGGTAAAAATACCAGAGCCCTTTCCCGGAGTGTCTTGAGGAAAATTGGCTGGACGTAAAAAACGGTCGCTTTCATGGGCATAGCGCAATGTTTCTTGGCATGAAAAAGCGTGATTACCCGTTGTCACAACATCAACACCTACCATGAGAAGGTCTTGATAAGTTTCTTGCGTGATGCCAAAACCATGAGACGCATTTTCACCATTCACCACAACAAAATCAAGTTGCCATTCTTCAATAAGCCATGGAAGCCGTTCAAAAACAGCTTTACAGCCCGTTGCTCCAACAATGTCACCTAAAAATAAAAAACGCATAGGCGTTTTAATCATACTTTAGCGTTTTAAGAAACCTTTTTCTGTAAAAATTCCCTGCACGACCAGATCATGTTCTGCATGGGGAATGGATTCAACTTCCTGACATGAAAAGCCTAAGCCCAATAAACGTGCTTGATGACCTTGTTTTTCAAGAGCTTCAACTGCACGATCATAATATCCCCCCCCATAGCCAAGGCGGTGACATTGATTGTCAAACGCGGAAAGGGGAACAATAATCACATTCGGTACAACATGAGCATTTTCTACTCCAGGACCCCATGTGCCAAAGCGCATTGGCTCTAACGCTGTGCCCTGTGAATAGGCACGAAAAACCATGGTGGTGGAATCAAGCACTGCTGGTAGTGCTAAACTTCCACCGCGTAACGCTATTGCATCACATAAAGGACGTGGATCCATTTCCGATTTGATTGGCCAATAGCCTGCTAAAATCATGCGCGAAAAATCTTCTCCCTTTTCTTCAAGGGTTTTTATCAGGTGGGAACAGGCGCGCTGCGAAAAGGCAGCACGTTCTTGTGCTGAAAGAGCATCACGACGGGTTAGTCCGCTCTTGCGCAGTTGTGCGCGAAGCGATGAAGTAGATTGTGGAGGCTTTGTGCTTTGTACCATTGTTTCGTCAATCATGATGTATATTGCTGCCCTTCTATCAATTGCTTACCCTTCTATCAATCGGCTGTAGTGTAATAAAATAAAACCCGCAATAAAAAGAACTTGAAAGAATAGCACCTACGATTGTTTTGACAAGCGCATGCACCTTGGCACCGCGATTGTCATGACTTATAAAAACAATACCTTTTTTAAATGACTCCTCTTTAAGTGACTCCTCAATGGCGTATAAAGAGAGGCACGCTTTTTCTCATCATTTTTTACGGTATGAAAGTATTCCAATTTACCAAACTTACTCTTAAATTGAAGCTGAATGATTTTAATAAACTCATATTATTTTATAAACTCAATAGATAATCTTAAGGCTACAAACAAAGGCACTTCTTTTGCATATTAAGCAAGTTTTGTAACTTATCTTGTTATCTTCATAGAAGTAAACAGCCTCTATGGACGGGGTGAGGTGCACTGTCTTCACAGTGAGTGCTTTACAAGTGCTTTTATAATACGCACCCCACCTAAAATATAGAAGTGCGTTTTATTAAATAATCCACGCGCATATAATTAAAGAGAGAAACAATTAAGCTTGCACCAATCATACCAAGCCAGTAGCCAATAAAACCATATCCCAAAAAATGCGCCATGAGCATCCCCCCAAAGAGGCCTACTCCCCAATAGCTTATTGCGACAACAATTGTTGACCAAAACGTATCAAGCAATCCCACAAGTATGCCATTGAGCATAGCTCCTAAAGTGCCAAAAGCAAAAGACAATAAGACGAGTGGAAACAATTCCCAAGAGAAAACAACAACGCTGTCTTCAGAAATATCAAAGATGGTTGTAAGGATAAATCCATAAGAGAGATAAACAACTCCTGATAAAAGCAAGACATAAGCTACAGCAAAAACTGTGACACTCATACGCAACTGTTTTAGAGCTATATTATTTCTATCTGCTCTATACCACGCTGCTATTGTCGTGGCTGCGCTGGAAATCCCTAAAGTTACCACAGAAATAAGCATATCGAGACGCATCCCAATCGTATGCGCGGCTAAAGCTTCGACCCCATAAGCCGTAATCATGAATGCAATGATAGAAGGAAAGCCCTCCGCAATAAGAATACGTATACCAATGGGGAGCCCTACGCGCAGCAATTGTATTATGCGTGAAATCTCTAACTTTGGTCTCAAATAATTAAGGTGAAAGGAATGAAAAGCAGAATTGCGCGCCAGAATTATTGCCACTGCCATCACAATCAAAATACGGATCAAACTGCTTGCAATTCCAGCACAAAAGACACCTAATCCGCTTGCAGGACCTATACCAAAAATAAGCGGCCAAGAGAGAAGAAAATTTATAGGAATAGCCGCAAGCATAACCCAAGTTAAGGGCTTTGGATTACCAATTGCTGACAGTAATCCGCGGCTATTCACATAAAGATAAAAAAACACCACCCCTAGAGCAGCGCCATTATTATATTCCTGTGCTCTATTGGCAATTGCCCCATCTTGGCCTAGAAAACACAAAATATTCCTCGTATTGAGTAAAAGGATTGCACTCATCATTCCAATCAAAAGGGAAAGCCATATTCCTTGATCAAACCATGCCTTCAATGTATATCTATCTTGTCTGCGAAAGCTTTGTGCAAGTTTTGGGGCAACCGCGGTAAGTATACCTAGCCCTAACAACATAACAAAACTCAACATACTCAGAGCCAACATTGTACCACTCAAGGCTTGAACGCTTAAATGCGCCACAAGCGCTGCATCTGTGAAGGAAATCATCATCTGAGAGATAAATCCAACAGCCAGCAGCATGCCAAGAGAGAGCAATTGCTTCATCACAACAAACATGGTGAAATACCCTTCCATATTGAAGGGTATATTAAGCTTGGATCTTTTAAACAAAACACATTGATTTTTTCCGTGATTTTTTCCGTAAAGTCTTTCCATCGCAAATCTTTCGTAAAAGATGCATCATGAGAACTCATTAAGCGAAGAGGAGATGCCCAGTTCTTAAAGAAGAAGCGCAATGCACCTTTATTCATTTTTTTGGCTTCATGCCATGCGTTTTTTGTAGAGCATTATGCCCCAAGCAGCTACAGTCGTTTATAAAATATCCTTAGCAAACGTTTGTTCGTTTTGCTCTTCTATTTTCAATAAAATTTTCTGGAAGATTTTTTGGTACAAGACTTAATACGCGTTCTCTTCATTGTCAAAGGCGCATTGGGTCTCTTGAGAAAGAGCACAGCAATTTACTTTACACGAAAAAGGACGATAACGATTTGTTTTATTTATGCAAAAAATGGTGATCCACGACAGCCGATGGAAAAAGTTGACCCCAAGAACCTACATAAATAGGTGGGCGCCATATGAAAAAGCCCACGGGCTTCATCAGGGACAGCTCCCTTGGAGATCACTAAGGTCTCAGGAATGCGTTATTTCCTGTCGAGAAGCGCAGAACACCTCGCTCACTATAAAACAGTTTGAGATCTTCTGCTAGATATAAAATGATTCCAACGCAATCTCTTTGGGGCTGTGGTTTTTTTGCACGTTGCTGGATGCTTGCTGGGGGCGAGGAGATGATATCTGATGGCGGTGGCGTGCTCTTTTTGATCTATTTTTAATGAGACATGTGATTTTTCATTTATGATAGTTTTTAAATTTTCTATTGTAGATGAAATAAGTTCTTTTCTATCAACACCTATCATGTAATTTAAATAGAAATCAGCAATTGTAAAACCTTGTAAATAAAGATAGTAAGACATGTATTGACCTTGTTTTTTTATCCATTTTTCTAATTCAGGTAAATTTGCAACTTGTGCTGCTTTAATGAAATTTTGATGATATTTTACGTTAAAACCTTTTAGATCAGCTTTTGAAAAAAAATTTCTTTTATCTTTAATCGCTTTTATATTGAAGGTAGCTCTTGTAAGTTCAGAGAGACTTTTCATTACTGGTGTAGGTAGTGTGTCATATTTTCTTAAAAGATCTTTCTTTTTTATGAAGTGTCTTTTAAGCATATCGCTAACAACCTCATCTTTAGCTTTAAAGAAATTTTTAGATAAAACAATTTTATCGGATTCATCTTTTTTAATGATATTTCTTTTTAATTTTTTTAAGTATTTATCGTAATGATAAAGTTGTTTTTTTGTTTCTGGATATGCATTAAAATGAAAAGCGTTATTAGGAATTAATTCATTATATTTATAAGCACGGACAGCAAAATTTTCTTTTTTCTGTTTAAATTTCTTTTCCGCTTGCCATTTTTTCAATTCTCTGGTAATTTTACGGATATTCTTAACAGGAACAGGCACACTTGGTACAAATTTATTCATTGTTTCTATACCAAGTGTAGTGTTAAGATGTGAATTTGCGTATTTAATACGCTTTTTTAATTTGTTTAGTTCACTTATTTTTGACATTGTCGATCCCAATGTTATCCCCTGTTTGAAGCCCTCTGTTGCAAGCAGAGGGCTTGTTTGTTTATAGATTAATATTGATGTTCATTATCGATACCAGCTCCTAATATTTTCATCATATACCAAGATTTATCTTTTTTAATGAGACTAATAGAGATATTTAAACCTTTATTATCACTTGGTAATCCGAATTGATTTACGATTTCAAAAAAGTCTCTTAAAGCAGTATGTGCAGTGACAAATAGAACACGACCATCATTTAAATAAAGGTATGCAACATCTTGTGATGAAATTTTACCGTCATTATTATTTTTAATAGGATATTCTCGCTTTTCAACTAAATAACCGACAACAGTGCATTTAAATTCATCATCATTGTTTTCTCTTTTATAAGCATCTTTAAAGAGTTTTGGGTGTTTGTTTAAAAGATCTTCAATGCGTTTTTGAAGTTTTTGAGCATTTGGGGGTAATATTTGAGCACTTTTCAGTGGCTTTGAGGGTGGTGGTTTAAGTTGTTTGCGTGGTGGTAAGTTCAAGAGCACATGGTTAAGGTCAAGCATGGTAAGTTTAACCGCGGGTGGAAGATGAAAGCATGTTTTGCCTATGCTTCAGTATAGGTGGGGTTAATGCAAGGGTGTTAGCAATGTCATGAAGAGCATGTTTAAAGGGGCTGGGGTGTTTGTTCGTCTAAAAGAACTTCAATGCGTTTTTGAAGCTTCTGCATTTGTGGGTAATATTCGAGAGCCTTTTCATAGGCTTTGAGGGCAAGCTTTGGGCGTTCCGTTGCTTCCATAGTAACGCCAAGTTCAAAAAATGCCATATAATTGCGTGGTTCAAGTTCGACCGCATGGTTAAGGTCAAGCATGGCAAGTTTAAAATCACTCAGTTGAATATGAACCCAAGCACGTCTTATCCACGCTTCAGCATAAGTGGGGTACAGAGCAAGGACATTATCAATGTAATCAAGGGCAAGACCATAATTGTCAGCACTGATAGCATTTTCAGCCCATGACATCAAAAGATCAATCGTCTCACTGCCCGATTGTGACCATAAACGTTGAAGCTGTTGACCTATCTTTCTTGCTTGCTCAACATTCGCACAAGATTTTAATTCTTTCAGTAAACGTACAACTTCTGCTTCTTTGCGCTGTTTAACTCTGTCAGAATGGGGTGGGGTGTTTAAGTCAAAATCTTCAAGAATGGTCGCGGATGAATCAGATGTTGCTGGTCTTGAAGGGGAAGGGCTGGGGAGGAGGTCATCCAGCGGTATCAGCAATTGCGGAGAAGGAGGATCTTCAGGGAGTGAAGGAGGACTTTGCCCGTATCCAGCAGAAATTAAACAAAAACACTCTACAACAGCAAGTAAAAAAACTGCAAAAGGACGCAAAGTTCTTTGCTGGAAAACAACCCCCCCCCGTAATCGCAAAGATTTTAAAAAAATAAAAAACCTCATCGCGACAAGTCCTCAAACCACAAACGATCAAGCAATGGCAATCAAGCGATGACGATCAAATAATGGACCTGTAATCCCAAAACAAACTTTCAAAAGCTAAAAGCTCTCATGCCTACAAAAAGTAGGCATAAAAACCATCAGCCCTCATGCACCATTAAGATTGACAGAATATCAACCTTGACGTGCTCTAAAACGTGGATTCGTTTTATTGAGAATGTAAACACGACCTTTACGACGCACCAAACGATTGTTACGGTGACGCTCCCTTAGTGCTTTAAGCGAATTTTTAATTTTCATCATACTCACCGTTTATACACACTTGTGTGAACTCATATCATAATTTTAGTCTTATAACCTCAATACAACACCACACTGCTCTCTTATAAACCAATGTGCGTGCCTCTTGAGAGACTGTTACGACATCATACTCTCTACTTTTTCATTGTGACCAAAAAAGGAAAAACGCATCCCTTAAAACAAAGACACGCTTAACAGATTTCATTCGTACAATGAAGAAGCGAAAATTGCAAAAAAAACTGAAACCCTTTTAACAAGAACTCTTCTTCTTGTCAATGGACTATCCCTTAGTTAAATCCCTTATGCTGTCTTCATTGGAAGAGAAAAAGAGATGCGAAAATCTCAAAGCTTCTTTCTGCTTTTCTTGTGCTTTCACGATTTTGGTGAGCGTTGCAGAGAGTTTGAGAGGCGGAAAGTCTCTCATTCTAAAAAGCGTAGCGAAGCGACATATAGGGAAGAGAACGCGCCTCCATATAGCGCTGTAGTGACCAACCTATACGAGTAAGCAAGCTTAATAAAAACAACAATTTTCCATAACTAGAGTTGTCCATCATGACACGTAGTGGATTGTGGGCAACTTGTACCTGTGAAAGCTAGTTGTGGAATATTGTTCAGCCGATTTATAAAATATTTATTATGTATTTTCTATTTTATTACTATTTATGTAAACTTCAATAAGACGATTAAGAAAATTACCACCATCCTCATTGAGCTTATCAGCTAAAACCCAAAAACTGTCTCTTACTTCTGGTTCAACTGCAAGTGTTAGTCGTGCTGTTTTTAAGCTACGTCTTCTACGTCCAACACACGTTTTGTTTTCTACATTATGACGTGTTGTAAAGCCATTTTTTTGACCTATCTCACCTAAAACTCGTTCATTTACTTTTTGCGCTTTTGTAAATGGTTGTAAATTTTCAAAATTAGGTAACGGAACTTCAGCTCTTTTTGTCATGCTACTTTATCCTTTAATAAATTTTCAGTCTCTAATACTTTCACAACAGCATTAGCAAAAACCGTTGCATTTTCTTGTGCTGCTTGAGGATTATTCACATCAGAGGATGATAACTCAAAGAGTGATCCCCCTATCTGAAAAAGAGCACTAAAAGCTCCTCTTTCAGTTAATGAAGCAGGTAAAATAGGAACATTAGCTTTTTCTAACGTTTTCTCTATATATGCTGTCCTTCGCGACTGTTTAAGGTATTGGTCATAGAAAATACGATACGAAAAGGTATTTCTCTTTTAAAAAAACTGACTCTGTTGTTTTATTAAAGCAATGATCTTTCCTATCTGATCTCCATCAAGTTGTTTTTTTCTCATAGGAACCAAAACTAAATCCGCTCTCCCTATAGCAAAAGAAGCCGCAAGATTAGCAGAACCTTCAAGATCAACAATAACAAATGGAAACTTTTCTACAGCATCATCAATGCAAGAAACAATATTCTGTTCTGTAATATCTCCAGAAACTTCTATATTTTTGGGCGGTGTATCTACAGATCTTTTCATCCATGTCACAAGTGGTTGATTTGGGTCTGCATCAATTAATTTCACCTTAGATCCAGCTTTAGCAAAAACGTTAGCTAATACTAATGCCATTGTGGATTTTCCAACACCACCTTTTGTTGAACACATAGTAATTACAGGCATTAAGATATTCCTTATTCAATGAATAAACACCAAATAAATATTTATATGTTGTTAATTTCAAATAAGGTATGATCTGGTGTGCACATTCCAGTATGCAAACGAGTTTATTTCACAATTTCGTTTCTTAAGTGTAATTGATTTTTACATTACTTTTATATATATTGGATAATTATATAGTAAGAGGAATTTTTTATGCCTTCATTAACAGTTACAGCAAAAGGACAAATTACGCTGAAGCGAGATTTACTACAGCATCTTGGTGTTAAACCAGGTGAGAAGATTGACTTTGATAAACTACCAGGTGGCGAACTTCGTATAAAAGCATCACAACCTACAAGCACAATTGAGAGCTTTATTGGACGATTTTCTGGAAAACTAAAAAAACCTCTAACCATTGAAGAAATGAACGAAATTACGGCTTCTAGTTGGGCTGGGAAAAAATGAAGATTTCTGTAGATACAAATGTTCTAGCTCGTGCTGTTTTACAAGATGATAAAAAGCAAGGGGAAGTAGCAAGTAAGATCTTAAGAGAAGCTTCTCTCATAGCTATTTCTCTATCTTGTCTATGCGAACTTGTTTGGATACTTCGCCGAGGTGCAAGACTATCAAAAGAAGATGTAGCTGGAATGTTACGCGATCTGCTAGCAACCAGTAATATAGTGATGAATAGACCAGCTGTTGAAGCAGGACTTGCTATTTTAGAGGCTGGTGGTGATTTTGCTGATGGAATTATATCTTATGAGGGAAATTGGCTAGGTGGTGAGACGTTTGTTTCGTTTGATAAATTAGCAATAGACCTGTTAAAGAAAAACGGACAGTTAGTAAAACTCCTTTCTTAATGAGTAAGCTAATACCTATAAAAGAATAAGCTATAGATGTGGATTTTCCAACACCACCTTTTGTTGAACACATAGTAATTACAGGTATTAAGATATTTCTTATTTAGTGAATAAACACTAAATAAATATCATTTATTTATTACGTATTTTGTACGTAAATAATAAACATATTTCAATGCATCACGTCATGGAAAAGAACTATCAAATTGGCGCAGTTTATCTTAATGTTCCAATATTCTTGGCATGGTAATGATAGGCTTTATTTTCGTAAGCTTGATGTTTTTACGTTCAATAAATAAACGTAAGGTGTTCACACTAACTCCTAATGTCTTAGCAATACGGTTCTGTGATAAACCAACATTTATAAATGCTTGAATTTCATCAATGTGATTGTCCAGCTTTAATTGCGTAGCTTTACTTACTTTTGACCGGCCAAGTTTTATACCACGCTGACGAGCAACATTTAAGGCTTCTTTTGTGCGTGTTTGAATTAAATGCCGTTCAATTTGTGAAACCTTACCCCTCCAGCTATACGCGGATTTCCTCCCGATGGAGGTTTACTACCACTATCTTTAAAAGAGTTTCCTGTCATTTTAGAAGCATTTACATTGTTACCTGCCCCTGCCGTAGCCCCACCGCCTACCCCACCAGCAGCAGCTGGCGCTCCTGCTCCAGTAGTTGCTGCTATAGAAGCTATGCTCGCAGCTGCTCCTACAGCGGCACCAGCCATTGCTCCAATAGTTGCACCACTTCCACCACTTGTTCCAGAAATTAAACCAGCAATAATTTCTGGAAGAGTCTTTGTGAGAGATGGTGCTTTTCCTCTGTTTCCTCTTCCTTTGATTATGTGTGAGGAGGCGTTTTGTTAGAAAAATACTCTCTCATCAAAATCTAGTGGCTGGCTCATCAAAATTTTGTGGCTGGTCCTGTTAATTGGATGACATGCCCCATTTTGCGTAGAGGTTGTGCAGAGCTTTTACCATATAAATGGACCGATGTGTTGTCTTGTGTGAGAAAATATTTGAATTCACTGAGATTATTGCCAAGAAGGTTGATCATTTGGCAATTGCTATGACGGTGTGTGCTGCCCAAAGGAAGCCCGCAAATAGCACGGATATGTTGTTCAAATTGTGAAGTTATACACGCTCTTTGCGTCCAATGACCAGAATTATGAACACGAGGTGCCAATTCATTCACTAAAAGATCTCCATCTATCAAGACAAAAAATTCAATGCAAAGAACACCAACATAATTGAGAGCATCCATCACCCTTACACTTATTTCTTGCGCAAGTTTTTGCACTTTGAGCGGAATACGTGATGGAACAAATGATTTGTGAAGAATGCCGTTTTTGTGCAGGTTTTCAGGGCAATCATAAAAAATATGCTCCCCTTGCTTCGTGCGTGCTGAAAGAACCGAAATTTCCGATAAAAAAGGAACAATTTCTTCCAAAATCGAGGGTTGTTCCTGAAAATTCTTCAAGGCTTCGTCAAGCGCTTGCTCATCTGGATGATTCAGCATGATCTGGTTTTTTCCATCATAGCCCAAACGGCGGGTCTTCAAAAGACCACGTTCGCCTAACGATGAAAGACCTGAAAGGAGAGAAGAAATGTTGTCAACAGCATGCCACGATGCCGTTTGGATGCCTTGCTTTTGCAAAAATTGCTTCTCAAAAAGCCGATCTTGCGTAATTTCTAATGCCTTGGAAGAGGGATAAACATTTTTGGCTTTCTCTATATATTGAACCGTTTGAAGTGAAAGATTTTCAAACTCATAGGTCACAACATCACACACAGAAATAAAATGATCTAATGCCGAAAGATCATCATAGGCAGCAACAATATGGTCGTTGGCTGTTTGCGCAGCTGGGCAATCTGCTTCAGGGCAAAAAACAACCGTTCGAAATCCTAGTTCTGCTGCCGCTATGGCGAGCATGCGTGCCAATTGTCCTCCGCCTATAAAACCGACTGTGCTCCTTGGAGGTAACATAGTGGATGCAAGGGATGTGTCGGATGTGGTGGATGTGGTAGGTGCGGTGGATGTGGTGGAAGATTCTGTCATCTTAAACCTCAGTTACTGGAGTTTGTGCAACACTGGCTGTTTGTTGCTGACGCCAATCTTGTAACCGCTGTGCAAGCATATCGTCGTAAACAGCCATAACCGCTGCAGCTAAGAGCGCTGCGTTAATGGCACCGGCTTTGCCAATCGCTAATGTGCCAACCGGTATGCCTGCTGGCATTTGCACAATGGAAAGCAGTGAATCTTGACCAGATAAAGACTGTGAGTGCACTGGAACACCAAAAACAGGAAGAGGCGTGAGTGCTGCTAACATACCAGGAAGATGCGCTGCACCTCCCGCACCGGCTATCAAAATTTTAAAACCTGATGCTTTTGCCTCTTTCGCAAATTGGTAAAGCCGTTCAGGGGTTCGGTGTGCCGAGACAATCTGCGAAATATGAGAAATACCAAGGCATGTCAAAATATCCGCACTATGACGCATTGTTTGCCAATCTGATTGGCTGCCCATTAAAATCGCTACATCATATGATTTTTTAGCCATTTTATATCCTTTTTAAATGTCCAATGCGATTCTTCTCCCTTATTTTGTAAGAGTTGTACACTCTCTTTGCAAAGTCAATTGGTGATACCCCAACAGTTTTTCAACCGTGCTTTTAGGGTAGATTACAAAGTTTACAGACAGAAAATTTACAAGCATTGACAAAAATTTGAAAGGGCATTGACAAAAATTTGAAAGAAAAGTGATGGATCCTTCCTTTTCTATAAACAGTGTTTTTGGTGCAGAGAATACTTTTTATCAAAAATTTAAGCATTCTCAACTCTGTGGATTTCTTCGAATGTGTCAATTTCAAGCCAAAAATCTCAATCACGTTCGGGTGCTCTGGGAATATATCCAGTTTACTCTAGTTATTGAGAAAACACCCTTTTGTGGGAGAAAACACCCTTTTGTGGGAGAAAACACCCTTTTGTGGAGTGATGCTTAAAACAATCTTAGATTTAAAGTAGAGACTTTCCCCTCCCGTTTCAGGAAAAGGGGTGCTCAGCGTGTTTGTTTTGGGAAAGGGGTATACGAGATGAGACAAAAGCTTTTTTTGATTTTCGGTTTATTACTCTAAAATCACGTTTTGAAAACAAGATTTGCCAAAATATACAATGAGAGTGATTGGGGAGAGTGATTGGGGAGAGTGATTGGGGAGAGTGATTGGGGAGAGTGATTGGAAACGGGCGATGGTTGTCGGAAATGAATAGTGATAGCGCTTGTTGTAAGGCTTTCAGACATTCTTGTGATTCTTTATTGCCTAAAGTGAAGAGAAAGAGTCATAAAATGTAAAAAGTGTAGCAATTTGAACCATTGCTTGTAAGAGAAAAAAATAAATGGCAAAAATGCGTTTAAAAAATAACGAGAGGCCATTGTGAAAAGACACATGTGAAAGTCTCAATATTCAGTACATGATATTTATTTCATCATGCAAACCATTCTTTCAGTGTTAGAAGAGGCAAATAGGCTCTTTTGCTTGTTACTAAAGGAAAATATAGGGTCAAATCTTTTGTTGATTTTCGCTTCTCGTGTCCTATATGCCTCTTATATCATTGTTATCTTGAAAAGTGAAGGATGAGGTGTTAATAGTAGGTTGACCGTCTCTTTTTTGCCTAATTTTGTAATATGTTACACGACCAATAAGTAAGGAAAGGAGACTTCAAGCCATGTTTCTTCCATTTTTAATTGCTTTAGGTGCAGCACTAACGACGATATCTGGCAAGAAAAATATCAGTTATGCCTTATGGACGATTTTGTTGGTTGTCATTCTTTTCACTTTTAATCACCACGCAACTTCGTCTTTGAACTTGTCTTTTTGAGAGAATAGCAATGGAACATATTGAACAAAAAAATCTTTATTTTGTTATATTTCTGAATACATTAGGGCTTATTGGGTTATCCACTGTCTTGGTGATAGCCTTTTATTATCAGCTGGTGAAGTTTGAGTTACCTTGTCCCCTTTGTCTTCTTCAACGCGTTGGTTTGATGCTTGCAGGATGTGGGTTCTTACTCAATATTCACTACAAAGTGAGAAATACCCATTATGGTATGGTTATTCTCGGTTGTATGGTCACCAGTGCTATCGCTGCAAGGCAGGTGTTTTTGCATATCACACCAGATGATCTTGGATATGGCTCAACATTTTTTGGGTTGCATTTTTATACTTGGGCGTTCATTATTTCCGTCCTTTGTACTCTTGCGGTTTCCATTGTCATGATTTTAGGTGAAGTGGCGCACAAATTTAAAGTATTTTCTCCTTTTCCCATCTTGAGTAGGACAGCAAGTTTCTTATTTGTGTTTTTGATTGCAGCAAATTTGATTTCTACCATACTTGAATGCGGTGGTGGGCAATGTGCTGATGATCCCGTGAGATATGAGTTGTTGTCAAACTGGTTTCCTTCCTGATCTTAAAGTGTTTTTTCAATAAAATCTCCGGATATGTATCTTAATGGTGAGAGATAAAGAGGCGGTGATGTCTCCATTGGTGCCTCTTTTTTATAAAACTTCTGAGGGAAATCTAATCTAGATTTTTGATTTTTCCAGAGTTTTGATTTTCTTTGTAGAGTATCGCTTTTATCAATCCGCAACATTGAGCTGCTGTATTCTTTATGCAAAAGCCCCTTGCCAAATGCTCAAGAATTCTACACATCGAAAACTTTATCATAAGTTTGTCTGGAAAACTTTTTGATTAAGATCTTCACACCTCTACGATGAGATTTTTTTACTCTTGTACCTTTAAAATTCTGTGTTACGCGGACTCTGCAGTTTGGTATTCATTAATGCTTGAGGAGTGTGTTCAATGCTTCTAGAGCTGTGGATTTCAAGTTTAGAAAGCTCTTGTTAAATGGTTTTCTTTTAGGGTCTGTTTGTGATGAATGGGTCTTTCTTTTTAAGTGTTTTTTTTTGCTTATATGCTTGGCAATACAACCCATTCTTTTTCCATTTTCATGTATCGATTGCGTTAGTCTTTGTGCTGAGAAAGAGACAAACATTTTAACGCTGTTCTTACAGCAGAAATAGAGTGAATCAAAAAGAAATCTTCCTTGTTTTAAGAGTTGCTAGCTATATTGATAAAAACACCCAATAAGATCATTTTTAAATGTTGGAGTACAGGTGACAGAGATTATCTGAGGGGTTATCTGACCGTGCTGAGCAGTAAAAATGGTAAGGTGGATGAATTTTCGTCCATTCCATATGTATCAAACTGTCATAAAAAATATATTTTCAGGGTACTTTTGTCAGAGGTTTATTTTACTATTTTCTGTAAATATGTAAAAGCGTAAAAATGTGAATCTTTAAAAGAGTAACGCAAAGACGTAGGATATGAGGCGTGCTTTTGTGAGCGTGTATATGTGGGGTGAAGGAGAGGACGGAGGCGAAGGAGAGGTCGAGAGGGAAGAGAGGTTGGGGTGGGGAGAAAAGAGTGCTAAGGGGAATAAAAGGAGCGTGAAGATGAGGGTATGAGGGTGGAACAAAATTTTGCAAATGAGAAAAATCAAATGAAGCAAAACGTGGAGTGAATGGCTGAAGGAGAGCTGGACTTGTGGAGTAAAAAAGAGGTATAAAGAGCTTGTGGGAATGTGTTGACAGTTTCTTGTTTCTTTTTGAATCTGCTCAAAAGTCATGTGCATCATGAACTAAATTGGGGGACTAAACAGGGAGACTGAATTGAGGCGCTAAAGCTTTTTGAGAGCGTCAAGGAACCAATGTAATAAAGAAAAACCTTTGCCTTTTTGTTGAATTTTTGTTCACAAAACTAGCAAAATAGGATATGAACGCTGAAAAATAACGCACGGCCTAAAAGGCATGTGCACTACAAAGGAAATTGTTTTTTTATGTCAAAAGAAGAAGTTTTGGAATTTTCTGGTATTGTGACCGAACTTTTACCTAATGCAATGTTTCGTGTGAAATTAGAAAATGATCATGAAATTATTGCTCATACCGCTGGTAGAATGCGCAAAAATCGTATTCGTGTGTTAGCCGGTGATAAAATCATGGTGGAAATGACCCCTTACGATCTGACAAAAGGGCGCATTATATATCGCTATAAGTAAGTTATGGGTGATGGTTGTTTTCTGTAAAACCTGTTCGTGTTGTGTCTAAAATACCTTGAAATATCTTTTTAGAAATGAAAAATGAAAAGAAATAGAAAATACAGTGATTTTAGAGCGGATATGGTTTTTCCAAGCACGGGCTCGCACGTGCAATTGTGTCGTGATTTGGAAAATAGCCTTTTGATCAAAGCCAACAATGTGTGAAATCAATCTGTAAAGGATATTTTTAGCACCAAAAATTGGGTAAGGGCTTAAAAGCATTCTGAGGGGGCTAAAATGAGAAACTTAAAGAAAACCTTCTTAGGAAAAGAGCGTGTATCGGAAAATCCTGTCCAAGAAATCAAATTGGTGCTTGCTTCTGCTTCTCCGCGTCGCTTGGCACTCTTAGCGCAGATTGGGCTTGATCCTCATGAAGTGTATGCAACCGATATCGATGAAACACCAAAATTAAGAGAACATCCTGCCTCTCTTGCAAAACGGTTGGCTAAAGAAAAAGCGCTTAAGGCACAAGAAATTATGCTATGGCGCAGTCAAAATGATCTAGGAGAAGCATCAGCTCAGAAAACTGTCATCTTGGCTGCTGATACGGTGGTTGCTGTGGGGCACACCATTCTTCCCTCACCAAAGGGTGAAGATGAGGCATATGAATGTTTGCGCTTCCTTTCTGGACGCTCTCACAAGGTCTATGGTGCTATTTGTGCACTCAATGAACGTGGAAAAATAACCGTGAAATTGGTCGAAAGTCGTGTTCGTTTTAGACGGTTAACTGCGCCTTTGATGGATGCCTACCTTGCTTCTGGAGAATGGGAAGGAAAAGCTGGTGGTTACGCTATTCAAGGAATAGCTGGTGCTTTTGTCGTCTATATTGCTGGCTCTTATTCCAATGTGGTTGGCTTGTCGTTGGCTGAAACAATGGATCTTCTTACAGCTTATCACTATCCAATGCTCCCTCATTGGACCGGAGAGATCCGTTAGAAAAACTTATGCCACTGGCTAAAACAAGGGAGTCGTGTAAAAACAACAAAAGCAGAACAGTAAAATGAAAAAAGCAAACAGCAAAAAATGAAAAAAAACTGCCAAAAAATCACACAGATACAAAATGCCAAAAGAGTCAGATTTAACGCAAAAAAAGACATCTCTAACGCGTCCTCCGCGTCCTTGTCCAATTTGTGGTCAGAGGGCACAACAAAATGCCTATCCTTTCTGTTCAACACGATGCCGCGCAGTTGATCTCAATCGGTGGCTTTCGGGTGCTTATATTTTGCCGCCGCCGCCGCAAACAAGTGATGAAGAAGAATAGAAAGTAGCAAGGCCTTTCAAAATGTTGAAAATAAGGTTTATGGTGCAGGTAGAGATTTGCAGCTGGTGGGAGAAGTCAGGCATTTTTTAAAAAATGAGGGGCGTTGGAGCTGGAAAAAGATCAGGTGTTTGAGCTCTCATGAAAAGATTTTTTGCACGTTGAGAAACTTTAGCTTTTGAGAGCTGTTGGCAGGTTATGTGAGTCTTAGAGAGAATTAACTCTTTGACGTGAAGAGCGGATAGAGGTTTAGCTGCTAGGAGAAGTGAGGCGTCTGAAGGAGCAAAGAATTTTTTAAAATGAAAGCATTCTTTTATCTAGAATAAAACAATTAGGGTTAAAAATAATCAGGAAAGTGAGAAAAACAGTGGTGAGGAGGTAAAAAACTATCCCTCACGCTGGTTTTTTTAATCAAGGTGAGGGATTTGTATCTGTAAGGAAGAAAGTTAGTTTGTTTGCATAATTTTCCAGCTTTTCCCATCAGACATATACATAATTTGCTGTCCTGAGGTTATTTTTTTTGTACCGTGATTGTCGTGAATTGAGGAACTCAAGGCTGCTCGATTGTCCACAAAAATTGATTTCCACTGAAATGCGCTAGGAGATGGGAAAAAGATATTGGGTGTCCAAGCACCATCTTGTAAATGGATGACGATAAGCTCCTCTTTTTTTAATTTATCCGCAACAGTTTGTGCCGACAGGTCTTGCCTGTCGACAATGGGAATCTCTGGAATACCGGGAGAGGCTAATCCCCCAAGGTCGCTTATACTATTCATGCACGTACTGAACTTACATAATATTTGGACGACGTAAGGATCTTTACAGTGCCCTTCAGCAGAGGCCTTTATGAGCGCTTGGTATTTGTAATCAGCTATAGGGCTGAAAAAGGTGGAACTTTGCGGACTTAACACATAACAGGAGGAAAGATGCCTCTTCCAGCGTGAATGGTCTTCAACAAAACTCGAAGATTTATGCAGTTTACCAAATGTGTTTGGAACTTCGATGACACCGACTTTTGTTGCTTTACCAGCTATAAGGTCAATTATTGTTCCTGTAACCAGATTTCCCTTCTTGGAAACATCTAATCTGTACCGACGTCCAATCTTCCACGGAAATTCAATTTCACAGCGCACTCCTGAGCCTTCATGAGTAAAATGTTTACATTTATCACTTTTCCATCCCGTCGCATTCCAGATAGAGAAGTGTATGGTGCGGGTCCCTCTGTTGAATAAACCAATATGTCCGCTTTTTCCATTTCGGAACTGAAATTGGTTCCCCCAGAAATAGATGGAGTTAGGTCCACCATCATGGGTTATTTGCTGAAAGAAAGAAAATGTATCGAATGACATGTTGTCAGGCCATTCGTGTTGCATTGTAATAACTTTACCGGCAAAAACAGCGTAGCTTGGTTTGCTTATGAGAAGGAATAAAAAAATTAAGAGTATCTTTTTTATGTTGTAGTACATATTTAACTCCTTTCTTTCAATAAAGACAGTGTAATTTTATATGTATTGAAGTATATATTCAATATTTTGTTAAGTAAAAATATAAGTAATATTTTTAGATAAACTACATTTTGTAAATTAATACTTTTTATAAAGAAAGATATGTTTTCATGTATTCTTCTGTTGTTAAACTTCTTAATGATAGAGTCTTGATGAAGGAGATAATGGTGGCGTTTGATGGATAAGGCTTTGGTGATGGTGTTTGATGGGGGGCGTTTATAACAAAACCGCAGCTTTGTTGAAAAATGACATTACGTCGTTCTCTCCCTCTTGCTATGGAGCTTGTGAGGACCCATATTCCTTTTAGCACTACGGCTATTCTTCATGCAGCCTCGTTCATAGTGTTTTGTGATGAGCGGTTCTTTTTTGGGGGTGTCTTGGAGAGTTAAAGTGCGGTGGTGGTGCAAGAAAGGGAAAAAAATGAACTTGGAAAAATATAGCGAACGGTTGCAAGGTTTTTTACAATCAGCACAAAATAATGCCCTTTCTTCTGATCATCAGCAGTTTATGCCAGAGCATTTTCTCAAAGTGTTGTTAGAGGATTCTCAAGGATTGGCAGCGTCACTGATCCAAAAAGCGGGTGGTGATCTGTCTCTTATTCAAGAGGATCTCAAGCAAGCGCTTGAGGCTTTGCCAAAAGTGCAAGGGGGAAATGGGCAACTTTATATGTCACAGCCGTTGGCTAAAGTCTTCGCAATGGCCGAGGATCTTGCTAAAAAAGCCGGTGATCAGTTTGTTACTGTCGAGCGTATATTACAAGCGCTTATCATGGAAAAATCCGCAAAAACAGCTGATATTTTAACAAAGGGTGGTTTGACCCCGCGAGCGCTTAATCAAGCTGTTGATGCTCTGCGTAAAGGAAAAACAGCAACAAGCCCCCATGCCGAGAGCCAATATGATGCTTTACAAAAATATGCGCGCGATTTGACAAAAGATGCACGGGAAGGAAAACTGGATCCTGTTATTGGGCGTGAAGAAGAAATTCGCCGGACTATTCAGGTTCTCTCACGGCGGACCAAAAATAATCCTGTTCTCATCGGTGAACCTGGAGTTGGAAAAACCGCTATTGTTGAAGGGTTGGCGCTGCGTATTGTTAATGGGGATGTACCTGAAACTTTGCGCGATAAGCAACTCTATGCTCTGGATATGGGAGCGCTTATCGCTGGCGCAAAATATCGTGGGGAATTTGAAGAACGTCTCAAAGCTGTACTTGCTGAGGTGCAAGCGGAAAACGGTCAAATCATTCTGTTTATTGATGAATTGCATAATCTCGTTGGTGCTGGAAAATCCGATGGCCCTATGGATGCTTCTAACTTGTTAAAACCAGCACTTGCACGCGGAGAACTCCATTGTGTGGGGGCTACGACTTTGGATGAATATCGCAAATATGTCGAAAAAGATGCCGCTCTTGCGCGTCGCTTCCAGCCCGTCTTCGTGCCTGAACCAACGCTTGACGATACAATCTCTATCTTGCGCGGTATTAAAGAAAAATATGAACAACATCACAAAGTGCGTCTCGCTGATAGTGCTTTAATTGCGGCTGCGCGCTTGTCTAACCGTTATATTACTGATCGTTTCTTGCCCGATAAAGCCATTGATTTGGTAGATGAAGCGGCGGCGCGGTTGCGTATGCAAGTCGATTCAAAGCCTGAAGAACTTGATGCACTTGATCGGCGTATCCTCCAGTTGAAAATTGAACGGGAAGCTTTGAAAACAGATGTGGAGCCAACGGCAAAAGAACGTCTCAAAACTGTGCAGGATGAACTGAATACATTGGAACAACAGTCTGCGGAAATGACAACCGCTTGGCAGGCTGAAAAACAAAAATTAGGGCATGCCGCCGATTTGAAAAAACAACTTGAAGAAGCACGTAATGCTTTAGCTATTGCACAACGTGATGGACAGTTTCAACGGGCTGGAGAGCTCGCTTATAGTGTCATTCCTGAGCTCGAAAAACAATTGAGCATTGCTGAAAATGATGATCAACAAAATCATCTCGTTGAAGAAACTGTTACTGCTGAACATGTTGCGCGTATTGTTTCACGCTGGACTGGTATTCCTGTTGATCGTATGCTTGAGGCAGAGCGAGAAGCACTCTTGCGTATGGAAGATGAAATTAGCACACGTGTGGTGGGACAGGGCGAAGCCGTTCAAGCTGTTTCCCGCGCTGTACGCCGTGCGCGTGCGGGGCTACAAGACCCCAATCGCCCACTCGGCTCCTTCATGTTTCTCGGTCCTACCGGTGTGGGAAAAACCGAATTAACCAAAGCGCTTGCTGCTTTTCTCTTTCAAGATTCCAATGCAATGTTGCGCATTGATATGTCTGAATATATGGAAAAACATGCCGGTGCGCGCTTGATTGGAGCTCCGCCCGGATATGTTGGTTATGAAGAAGGCGGCGTGCTTACCGAAGCCGTGCGTAGAAGACCTTATCAGGTCATTTTGTTTGATGAAATTGAAAAAGCCCATCCCGATATTTTTAATCTCTTGCTACAAGTGTTGGATGAGGGGCGCTTAACCGATAGTCAAGGACGAACCGTCGATTTTCGCAACACTTTGTTGATTATGACTTCAAATCTTGGCGCTGATTTTTTAACTGCGTTACCTGAAGGGCAAACAACTGATCAGGCAAAAAATGATGTTATGAATGTCGTGAAAGCTGCTTTTCGTCCTGAATTTCTTAATCGTATTGATGAGATTATCCTTTTTCAAAGATTGCAACGCAAGGATATGGAAGCTATTGTTGATATTCAGATCCAACATTTGCAAAATTTGCTCAATGAACGCAAAATAATCTTGCATATCGAACCAGAAGTCCGACAATTCCTTGCCCATAAAGGCTATGATCCCCTCTATGGGGCGCGTCCTCTCAAACGGATTATTCAAAAAGAAATTCAAGATCCCATGGCAGAAAATATCTTGTTTGGAAAAATTCATGATGAATCAACCGTGACAATTGCAAAAGAAGGTGATCATTTGATTTTTTTATCTGAAAATTAAGAAAATTCTCATGAAGAGGAATATGCCTATGGTGGAGTATGGCCATAAGCTTGACAAAAAATGCTCATGAGAACATAAAAAAACTTGACAAGGTAAATCTCAATAGGTATCATAATGATACAATCGGAATTGCGCGTTTTTGCAAAGCGTATGAAATGATGGGGTAGGCGTTCATTACGTGGAAAGAAATCTTCTGTGAAAAGTGATGCTTTTTCGGGTTTTGTCTATCGGTTCTGTTTTTTTCCTATCGGTTCTGTTTGAGAGTACCTGCTGGAATCTGTAAGATTTTAGATCTTCTGCTTGCCAAAATGGTGTATTTTGCACTCTCCTAGGGTAGATTTCAAGTGAGAGGCAGTGGTCAGTTTATAATACTTGAATTTTATCGATTTATCCGGAATTTTGTGCGTTCATCAATTGGGCTTTGTTGTGTCATCAATAAGTTTCTATCTGATTGAGGAATTTCTAGGAGTTGTGTTTCTCTGAAAAGGAGATGGCCTAAGTCATCCGAGTGGTTTTGATCTTTGGTCAAAAGGCTCTTGGTTGTGCGTGGAATTTCGTTACTGATTTTTA
Organism: Bartonella taylorii 8TBB; assembly: GCF_902825155.1. Taxonomy (GTDB): domain Bacteria; phylum Pseudomonadota; class Alphaproteobacteria; order Rhizobiales; family Rhizobiaceae; genus Bartonella; species Bartonella taylorii_A. Next base: position 29,857 of record NZ_CADEAG010000001.1, on the reverse strand, counting down.
CGCTCTTTTTTATGTTGTGCAATGCGTTTCTCTTTATTTGAAGGAACAGGATGATGGCAGATGAACGTTGCCTTCCTTTACGCCGAAGAGGGCGGCCAAAAGGTGCTTTAAATAAAACAACAACGCGCTTTAATGAAGCCCTTCTTACAGCTGCTGAACAAGCCGGACATCACTATGGTGAGGATGGGTTAGTCTCTTATCTCCAATATCATGCCTTGAATAATCCTGTGCCTTTTTTTTCGCTTCTGGCTAAAGTGTTACCTCTACAGGTGACGGGAGAAATGGGAGGTGATGTTAAAACAGTTTCACGTGTTGAAATTGTACCGGTGAAGGCAAAGGATGCGGTGTCTGTCAAGAAATTGTGCGGGCAGGAAATGAAAAACTCTGATACTTGAAAATTGTGGTGTTTAGGGAGATTTTCAAGACTGTAGAGTTTTGGGAGGGTGGTCTTTGAAATGTACGGTTTTGTAAACTGTTGTGTTTATAGTGTTATTTTTGTGCTTTTTACAAAGCTGTTCCCTCTGCAGGTGACGGGAGAAATGGGAGGTGATGTTAAAACAGTTTCACGTGCCCAAAATTGTACCGGTGAAGGCAAAGGATGCGGTGTCTGTCAAGAAATTGTGCGGGCAGGAAACGAAAAACTCTGATACTTGAAAATTGTGGTGTTTAGGGAGATTTTCAAGACTGTAGAGTTTTGGGAGGGTGGTCTTTGAAATGTACGGTTTTGTAGACTGTTGTGTTTATAGTGTTATTTTTGTGCTTTTTACAAAGCTGTTCCCTCTGCAGGTGACGGGAGAAATGGGAGGTGATGTTAAAACAGTTTCACGTGCCCAAAATTGTACCGGTGAAGGCAAAGGATGCGGTGTCTGTCAAGAAATTGTGCGGGCAGGAAACGAAAAACTCTGATGCTTGAGAATTGTGGTGCTTGGGGAGATTTTCAAGACTGTAGAGTTTTGGGAGGGTGGTCTTTGAAATGTATGGTTTTGTAGATCGCCGTGTTTGAGGATTCATGACAACAGCGCAAATTGCTCTCATTCCAAAGCTACTTCCTGTCTTTACTGGAAAAGCTGATGTGCGTGCCGCTTGGGGAGGACGGGGATCTGGGAAAACACGTTCTTTTGCCCTCATGTCTGCTGTGATCGGATATCGGCATGGAAAGGCTGGTGAACGGGGTATTATTCTCTGTGCACGACAATTTCAAAATTCACTCAATGAAAGTTCGTTGGAGGAAATTAAACGGGCGATTGAAGCTTATCCTTTCCTTCGAGATTATTATGAAATTGGTGACAAATATATCAAGTCAAAAGATGGACGTATCGTCTATGTTTTTGCAGGGCTTGATCGTAATATCGCAAGTATTAAGTCAATGGGTCGTGTTTTCCTCTGTTGGGTAGATGAGGCAGAACCCGTGACGGAGACCGCTTGGCAAACACTTATTCCAACTTTGCGCGAAGAAGGAAAAGATTGGAATGCCGAATTGTGGGTGACATGGAACCCTTGTCATGAAAATGCTCCCGTGGAAAAACGTTTCCGCAATGTGAATGATCCCAATATCAAAGGTGTGGAAATTAATTGGCGCGATAATCCTCTCTTTCCCCAAAAACTAAATCGTGATCGAAAGGCGGATTTAGAACAAAGACCTGAACAGTATAATCATATTTGGGAAGGGGAATATCTCCAATCTGTTCAAGGTGCTTATTATCAAAAAGCGTTGCTTGAAGCTTCACGCGAAGGGCGTATTACTACTGTTCCGCGTGATCCGCTGATACAGATCAAGATCTTTTGGGATATTGGAGGAACAGGGGCAAAGGCTGATGCTACCGCTTTGTGGGTAGCGCAATTTGTTGGACGGGAAATCCGTGTTCTCGATTACTATGAAGCACAAGGACAGCCTCTCTCAGAACATGTTGGATGGGTGTTTCAGAGGGGGTATGATAAGGCGTTGATGGTCTTGCCTCATGATGGCGCAACCAAAGATCGTGTCTATAATGTCAGTTTTGAAAGTGCTCTTCAACAAGCTGGTTTTCAAACCAAGGTGATTCCTAATCAAGGCGTGGGGGCCGTTAAAATGCGCATCGAAGCTGTTAGGCGATTGTTTCCTGCTATATGGTTTAATCGAGAGACAACACATGCTGGCCGAAAAGCGCTCGCTTGGTATCACGAAAAGCGTGACGAACAGCGTAATATCGGATTAGGGGCTGAACATGATTGGGCAAGCCATGGCGCCGATAGTTTCGGGCTGATGTGTGTGGCTTATGAACAGCCCAATGTTCGTCCCCGTAAAAACGTTTATCGCTCGTTTCACCATTCTCAAACTTCATGGATGGCTTTTTAATGAATATTTCTACAGACTCTTTTGATCCCTTAGAGACGCTTGAACATCAGGCGCTCTTTAAGAAACTGGTCGGTTGGTATCACGATGATATTGTGCATGTTGAGCAATGGCGCAAAAATGCCCAAGAGGACTACGATTTTTATAATGGGCGGCAATGGAATGCGCAAGATCTTGCCGTGTTGCAAGAACAAAATAGACCGGTTATGACCTTTAACCGCATTGCCCCTTTGATCAATGCGGTGATCGGTACCGAGCGCAATAATAAACGACAAGTGCAATTTATTCCACGCCAAGAGGGAGCGGCTTTTGCTAACCAAATCCTTACTGGAGCGGCTGAATGGTTTCGTGATGAGGCTGATGGAGAGTATGAAGATTCGGATGCTTTTCAAGATGCGATTATTTGCGGAATGGGCTGGACAGATACCCGCCTTGACTATGAAGAAGATCCACAGGGAAAACCGGTGATTGCACGATTGGACCCGATGAAAATGGTCTGGGATGCAAGTGCTGTAAAACCAAATCTGATTGATGCACAGCGTGTATGGTATATTGATGAAAAACCACTGAACGTTGCTCAAGAAATGTTCCCCCACATCCATTGGAGTGATCTTAATGCCGATTGGGTTAAACAATGTACGTTTTTACCTCAAACGGGGAGTGGTGAGAGGCAAAGCTCTTATGGTGATGGGGATGATGCGAGTAGTTATCAACGTCCTAAAATGGTTACTTTGGCTGAATGTCGTTGGTTCGAACGCGAGGTTGTTTATAGAGTTCTTGATCCTTTAAGTGGGAAGTTTATCGATTATTCGGAACGAGATTTCCAAAATTTTTGTAAAAATTTTCCGCATCTTCAAGCAACGCGGTTGACAAGAAAAGTTGTCAAACGGGCCTTTTTGGGCAAAAAATTGCTCGACGCACCCGATAAACCTTTGGTTCCGCCTAACCAATTGGGTTGGGAATGTATTACCGGTACCTTTGATAAGTTGAGCCGGCAATTTTATGGTATTGTGAAACCAACAAAAGATCCACAACGCTGGGCAAATAAATATTTTAGTCAAATCATGCACTTGCTGAATAGTCAGTCTAAAGGCGGAATTATGGCTGAACGGGATGCTTTCGATGATGATCGACAGGCTGTGGAAAGTTGGGCGAGGGCCGATAGTATTACTTGGCTTAAAAGTGGAGCTGTTTCGGGTGGAAGAATCCAACCTAAACCCGTTGCCCAATTCCCGCAGGGCTTCTTCCAGCTGTTTAATGAAGCAAAAAGCGCTATAGAACAAGTCACTGGTTTGTCTTCTGAATTCGTTGGGACAAGGGCGGTGAACCAACCAGGAATTCTTGAAGAACAACGCCGCCAATCGTCACTCAATTTGTTGGCTTCTTTCTTTGATGGTTTGCGTCGATACCGGCAACGACAGGGAAAAATTATTCTCTATCTCATTCAAAATTATCTCTCCGATGGGCGATTGGTACGTATTGCTGGGGACGAAAATGCGCAATATGTTCCACTCACACGCGAAATGATCACCAGTTTGGAATATGATATTGTGGTCGATGATGCTCCAACAAGTCTTAATGAAAAAGAGCGGACTTTTGCCATTATTATGCAATTGCTGCCTTTGATGCAAAATTTTGCAACTCCAGAGATTATGCTTGATCTTTTACATTATTCGCCTTTGCCAGCTTCGCTTATCCATAAAATTGCCATTAAAGCGCAAAAGCAGAGCGTAGAGAGCCCAAGTGCTCCTTTGCAGGATAGTGCCCATGCTGGAGGGGTGTTTGGTGGTAATGCTGGCGTTGAGCAGCTGTTGCAAACCATTTTGCAGAGAGAAAATGCGTAAAGATAAACGGCTTCATTTGAAAAAATATCATTTTATTGTCCAAAAAAGAAAAGGCTAACAGTATGGATCAAGAACACTTAACGCCAGCAGAACAAAATCATTTGAAACAAGGTTTTCTTTCTACCGCTGATCAGGGAGAAGCGTCTGAAATGGTGGGGGGAGAAAAAACAAAAATTTTAGAAGAAAATTTCCAAGGGCATCAAGACGGACAGCAACACCAGCAATCATTGCAGGAAAACGCGCGCGCGCAAGAGGTTCAAAAGGCGCTAGGGGTTGATACACCTCCAGATCCGAAAAAAGATTTTATGGGTTATATACAATGGTTGGGAAAAACACTCTACAAACAAGGGGCATTGGTCTCTGAACAACAACCTTCTTCTGCTCCTGAAGCAGAACAGTTGCAGAATTTCTATCAGCAATCCGTTGTTAGCGTGAAACAAAAGCATCATGATTTTGATCAAGCCGCCGATTTTATTTATGATACACGGGCTAAGCAGTTGGCTGCTTATGCTTCGCTCTATCCCGAAATGGCAGATCCAAACGTCGTGGATGTGGTGATTGGCAATGAATTGAAACAAATCTTGCGCGATTGTGCGCAAAAAAATCAAAATCCTGCCGAAGTGATCTACACCATTGCGCAAAAAATTGGCTATACAAATACTTTAAATAACCCGAGTTTTTTAAGTAACACTGGTGTTTCAGGTAATGTTGGTGAAAATTTGCAGGAAAGACAAAATTCTGCACGTACACTTGCGGCCTATAACGGTTTGACTCCAAATGGGCCTCTTTCTGTGGATATGCTCGACAAAATGTCAGAAGCAGAATTTAGTCGTTGGGTTTCTGAGCCCAAAAATAAAGCTGCTTTTAACCGCTTAATGGGCGGTGGAGAAGCTTAAAAAGTAGAAAATAGGTGGTAGGAAAACTCTTCAAAGGGATGTGGTTTGGTGCTTTCAGGGAGAGCTTTTAAAGTGCATGCGCTGGGAGTTTTCGAGGTGGGTTGTGTGGGAAGAGGGGGAAATGCGATGAGGAAATTTCGCAAAGGGGGAGGAAAAGATTTTCAACAAAAATCATACAAAATACGCAACAACTGATCCACCATTCGAAAACCAGAAATGTGGAATGTCAACAACCGGCGCTTTGCCGGTTTTTTTATATCAATAATTTTAAGAGGATAAAATGGCCGTAACTTATATCGGAATCAATGACCCAATGGCAGTGCGCACATGGTCTAAACTGTTGAATCAGGAAGTCTCAAAGGCAATTCCTATTGCACCGTTGATCGGGAATGATTCAAATAGTATCGTTCAATTAAAAGATGAAACTACGAAAGCAAGTGGGGATGCGATTAGCTTTAATTTGCGCGTCCAGCTGCTCGGCGATGGGGTGAGTGAAGGACAGGCAATTGAAGGCAATGAAGAAGCTCTTCAATTTCTCAATGATCGCTTGGCAATTAATGAACTTGTCCATGCAGTGCGTGTTAAAAATGAAGGCACGATTGATCAACAGCGTGTTCTGCATGATTTGCGTACCGAAGCTAAAAATGGCTTGGTTGATTGGTATGCGGATCGCTTGAGTATGATGTTCTTTATTCAAGTTTGTGGCTATACTGCAAAAGCCATTAACTTTGAAGGGCGCACTATTACACTGAAACCTGTCCATTACGGGTTTAATGCGCCAACCGCACCAACCGATAAACGCATTGTGCGCCCCAATGGAAAAACAAAAGATGAAGACTTGAAAGAAAGTGATGTTTTTGATCTCAAGTTGATCGATAAAGCGGTTGAACGTGCTAAGCTTGCAAATCCAAAAATTCGACCAGTGCGGGTCGAGGGGGAAAATGTTTATGTGCTTTATCTGCACCCAACACAGGTCACACAATTGCGAACCAATACAGATGCGGGGCAGTGGCTCGACATTACTAAGGCTATCTATAGTGGAAGCCGTCTCAAAAATCCACTCTATGATGGCTCTTTGGGCATGTATAATGGCGTCGTCTTGCGTGAGGCGGAACATGTTACCGAAGGTGTCGAGTCAGGTTCAACAAACAAAGCGGTGCCAAATGTGCGGCGTGCTGTTCTGCTTGGAGCACAAAGTGCTGTTATTGCTTTTGGAAAAGACCGCGGTGCTACACGCTATAAATTAGTGGAAGAACTGTTCGATTATGAACGGGAATTCGGGGTCGCAGCAAAAACCATTATTGGTATGAAAAAAACCTGCTTCACCGTGCCAGGAAGCACACAAGGGGTGCAGGATTTTGCTACTATCGTGATCCCAACTTATGGAGCGCCTGCTTAAAGCTATTCGTGAAAGCTTGTAAACCCTTCCCCCAACGGAATACTCTGTTTGGGGGAAGACAGGTAAAATGCTGCATATATAAAAGGATTATGACTGCTCATGACCGTTGTTCTTAGTGATCACAATGATGACAATCTCTCGCAATTAGATCATGCTAAAACTTTTGCTTCTATGGTTGCGCTTATTCAAGATGAAATTGACGATACAACAGCTGAATATTCCGTGCAAATTCAAGATTCCATTTTTGCCGCTTCGCGTTTGTGTGAACGGGAACCCTTCTTCTTTAATGAAAGAAGACAAATGCGTTTCAAAACACAAAGTGGAAAAACATGGTATGGTCAAGAAGAGGGAATTTTTCTTGAATCAGAAGAGGCTTTGGAGTGCGTCCTTTTAGGAACAGATGATGTAACACAAACACCCTTGCTTTTTAAATCCTTTGAGGCGTTGCAAAAACAATATGGATTACAACCTGTGCAAGGAACACCCCTCTTTTATACTTTTCTTGATCAAAAAATAGGACTCTTTCCAACACCAAAACAGGTTGAAAGTGTACGTCTTTTTTATGCTCCTGTCCGTTTCGGGGATAAAGGGGTGATGGAAGATGATAATCCTTGGTTGATTTATGCATTTGATCTCATTAAAGCACGTGCAAAATATGAGCTCTACAAAAATATCCTCAAAGATTCTGAATATGCGGCTGTTTCTTTTCGAGACTATCAAGAACAGCTTCAAGCTTTACGAATGGAGACATCGCGCCGAAAAAGCTCTTCAAATATTCTACCAATGCAGTTTTAAAGCGTTTTTTCTCAATCGTTGATTATTGGCACTGGTGGCTGATGTTGGTGGTTGGTGTTGGTGGCATCTTACGCGTGAATGCATCAATGTATTTTTGATTGTTCTCTATTTCTAAGTTTTACGCTCTTGTTACAGAGTCTTTTTTCAAGGGCTCTTGTGGTTAAAAATAAACCTTTGCGATTTGAAACATCACAAAGGCTTTTCAAATATTTTGCTCATGGGGTTTCTCAATGGCTTTTTTCCCAATCGCTGATTATCGGCCCGATGTTGCTGATATTAATGGCATCTTTACCGATGAACTCATCAATGTGCTCCCAGCTGATGGGTCCTATATTCCTATGCCTAGCTTTAAACCCTTGACAGAGCCTTGTCCTGATAAAATTTTAGGGGCTCTTGCTGTGAAAACAAAAAGTGGGGTGTCTATTATTGTTGGAACGAGACAAAAACTCTACCTGCTCGATAATACGACAATGCGGTGGAGAGATATTAGCCAAAAGGGAAAGTCTTATCTCGCAAATGTTGATGCTCCATGGTCTTTCGCTTTGTTTGGGGATTATGTTATTGCTGTTAATGCCAATGATAAGCCTCAAGTGATTGATATTAATCATGATAAAAAATTTAGAGATTTAGGAGGAAATCCACCACAAGCAGGAATTGTTCGTGTGTGGGGCGATTTCGTTTGTCTGATGAAATTGACCCAACATCCAAGACGAGTCCATTGGTCAGGCTTGAACGATGCAGAATGTTGGACCGTTGGAAAAAAAAGCTGCGATTATCAAGACTTTCCCGATGGTGGTTTTGTGCAAGGCGCAACGGAGACAACAAATCCAATCATCTTTATGCGGTCTGCAATCTATGCAGGTTCTTTTATTCCTGGCTCCAAGATTATTTTCAGTTTCCAAAAAATCCACGATAAACGTGGCGCAAAAAACGCTGAATCTATCGTTTGTCGCGGTGATCTTGCTTTCTTTGCTGATGAGGGTGGATTTTATCAAATAACCAATGAGGGACAGATTATACCCATTGGCTTCGAAAAAGTAGATCGAACCATGACGGCAAAATCGAACCAGAATAATCTGTATACTCTGTCTGCTGCTATTGATGGGATATATAATCGCGTTTATTGGATGGTCGATAGCGATGAGAGTACCGATAAATGCATTTTACTCATTTATGATTGGGGATTGCAAAAATGGACAAAAGCTGTGGTGGGGATCAAAACAATTCTGCCCATTTTTTTGGCTGGAATGACTTTAGAAGGACTTGATCGGGTTGCTCAGAACATTGGTGATTTACCCTTTTCTCTTGACAGTAGAGCATGGAAAAATGAATCTCCTATTCTCGGTGCATTTGATCATCAGGGGAGAATGGGTTCGTTTTCTGGTTCCCCTATGGCTTGTGTGGTGACTTCACAGGAAATGGGACAGACAAATGGTGTCATCACCCGAGTGAAAAATATTATGCCTCAGGTAAATAGTGGAGAGTTTTATTTGTCTGTGGGAATGCGCTTTCGGCAATCTCTCGAAGAGGAAACAGTTTGGTTGCCGGAAAAACAACCTTCTCATAATACTGGGCAAATTCATTCTCGCGCAAGAGCGCGGTTTTATCGTTTTAAATTGCGAATTCCAGAAGGGCGCAATTGGTCTCATGTCACTGGGTTCGATGTGGAATTAAAGGCTGCCGGCATACGGTGAAATCTGCCAAGTTATAATGAAGAGAGTGATGCGGTAAGCCTTGCTGCGTTATAGTAAATAAATGGTATGGTAAGCCTGTGTTGTGGGAAGGCTGAAAGTTATCTGAGGGTTCGCTGTGAGATGGCTCAAGAGAAGCAGTAAAAAAGCTGAAAAAACGAAAATCACCATACTGCAACAGGATAGTCAAAATCTTTATTCTGCTTATCTTACACAGCAATGGCCATGGGAAAAAATAGCACCTTATCAAGAGGCTCTCAATGCCGCATTGGAAAAATATGCTCAGCGCTTTCCTGATGATGTTTGTCTGGCAACAATTGCTGAAGAACTGGTAAGAGGACAAGCACAATTGTGGCTGGTTTTAAAAAACAAAACCCAATTTAGTGCCTTTGCTATTACCAAAATTGAAATAACCCATACTGGGAAAAAACGCGTCGTCCTCTCAGATCTTGCCGGAGAGGGAGGGCTGCAATTGGTCAAATTGATCGATAAGGTTGAACAATGGGCGCGGACAATCAATGCTGAGGAAATGCATATGTTTGGAAGATCTGGATGGGCTAAAATGCTTACCCATCACGGATATTCTCGTAATCTTATTCATTATAGAAAGGTTCTCAACCCATGAGTAGAAAAAAAACACCTCAAGTGCAAACAACAACACAAACAAATGCACCACCCGCGTGGGCGGCCGATATCTTTAAACAAGCGAGTTCTCAAGCGCTTGACCTTTATAATAAAGGAATTGGCGGAAATGTTTATCAAGGTGAACGCGTTGCTGGCTTGAGCGATATGACAAAAAATGCGCTCACCGGTTTAAAACAGGCTGCTGGTCAGTATAACAATCCAGCATTAACCCAGTGGTTTAATGCACCAACCCAAAGTGCTTCCAATCTTCTTGGGATGGCTAAGGGAGACTGGATTGGAGGTAATAGTAAATTTAATGCTGCATTGCAAAATGCTTTGAGTAAAACTTCTGATGCTATTAATCAGTCTATGTCTGGAGCAGGCCGCTATGGATCTGGCGCCCATACTGGGGTGCTCGCCGATGAACTTGGTGCATTGGCAACAAATGCTACTGCACAGCAATATAATCAAGATGTGCATAATATGATGAATGCCAATCAGATGATTGACCGTTCCCTGTATGATCAGACGAATGCTGCAAACAGCTACTATCAAGGACAAAGCAATGCGCAGAGCAATGCTTTGAAAGGCGGGGTAATTCAAGATATGAACCGTCAGAATGCTTTGGATGCTGAGCGCCAAAAGTGGTCAGAACAAGATAATCAAGGGTGGAACCGATTAGAACGCTTGTTACAAGTAGGAACGCAATCTGCTGGAAATTACGGAACACAATCAGGAAAGTCCACAACAATACCTTCCGTTACAAAAGATCCCTTGCGCGATGCACAGCAGGTGCTTGGATTGGTGGGAGGAATTTTAGGACTTTGTGATGTCAGAGCCAAAGAAAATATTGTCCCTGTCGGCGAAAAAAATGGCTATCCGCTTTATACCTTTAATTATAAAGGAAATCCGCAACGTTATCGTGGTGTTCTTGCTCAGGAAGTTTTGCGCTTGAATCCTGATGCTGTGTATATCAATGCGAAAACAAAACTCTTGCATGTTGATTATAACAAAATCGGCCTGAAAATGGAAAAAATGAAAATGGAGAAAAAACCAGCACCTGAAAAGAAAATGGCTGCTTTCTTTTCTTCTCTCTTTGCTCGTCTTCGTTTTTTACAAAAAGGATATATTCTATGAGTTCAATTTATGATTGGTCGCTCATTGCATCCGAAAATGCCTATGCCGATGAGATTATAAACTGGGCAGAGGGACAACCTCCAAGTTCAGTCAATGATAGTGCGCGCGCGATGATGCAACGCATTAAAGAATATTTGTTAGATAGTAGTGGAGTGATTGACACGCAGTTTACTGTCGATCAAGAGAGAAATAGAACATCGCTTCGCTTGATTACAAAGTCTTCTTTTGAGGCTTATAGCGATGGGATTGTTGTGCGCTTTAGAGCACAAGGGCAAAATAGGGGAATAACAAATGCCTCTTTAAATCAATTGCTTGCACGTCCTGTTTATATGGTAACCTCCGATGGTATAGTCCCTTTAACAGGTGGAGAAATCCAAAGCGGGGGGCTTTATGAGCTCGTCTATACTCGTGACATTGCCGGAAAAAATGCGGATGGTTGGTTTTTAACAAATCCAACGCAAAGTCCTTTACCTTCTGGCTTTATTGGCACCTTTGCTATGGAAAAAATGCCGGAAGGTTGGCTTTTGTGCGATGGTACGGCTTATTCTCGCAAGATCTATGCAAATCTCTTCGCTGCTCTTGGTGAAACATGGGGTAGAGGAAATGGGTATACAACATTTAATGTTCCCGATTTGCGTGGAATGTTTTTGCGTGGGCTCGATAGTGGACAAGGGGTTGATAAAGGACGTCTCTTGGGAAGTCGGCAAGAAGAGTCTTTTAAAGCACATAGCCATGAAGGGAAAACAGATTTAGCAGGTGAGCATAAGCATACAATTGAAGATTGCCACTACTCTAATGTAAAAGCTTTTGATGGGCCGCATAAGAGTTACTTTGGCACTTTAGGAGATATGAATACGGCCTCTGCAGGGATGCATGAGCATAAAGTCATTTTGAAAAAAACAGGTGGTGATGAAACGCGCCCCGTCAATGTGGCAGTGATTTATGCTGTCAAAACATGAGAATTACAACGCTCACAGAGGTAAAAATTGTTGCGAAAACTCTGACACGAGAAAAAGGCACATGATAAAATGTTATAAAATAGAGCGTACATAAAGCTTGAAGAGAAATCTTTGATTTAAAAAATGTATCCTTGGTTTATTTTATCTCTTTTTCTTCAACGTCCTTGCGCAGAGAAAAGTGAGATGCGTGATCCAGCGTTGGGATGTGTGTTTTTTCATTTCTTTACCATTTTTTGCCATGCCCGTAAGAGAGAAAGCAAAGGCGTTGTCGTTAGTGTTTTTCTCCTGTTTAAGGAGCAATGTTTGGTCTTTGTATCAAAACAAGTGGCTGAGAAGAATGGCACGATAATAAGGCATTTCCTCTTTTGCCAAAAAATGAGGGTATGCAAAAAAACTCCACGGTCTCTATCAGAGATAGGGGTGTATGATAGCGTTAACCTTGTAAAAGGTATGTGGCTGGTAAATTCAAATATCTCTTGAATACTACACTTTTGTTTGTGAGGTCATTTCCTTAAACAGACTCAGATTTCTTCCAGAAAATCGCATGGTAAAAGATCATGACTCGTCAAATGGCGCAAGGTGATTTTGCATTTGTTGCGCTGCCTTCATAATTTGAAAGCAGCGCTTTTCGGGAGATAAAAAAGGCGTTTTTAAGAAGACCCTTTGCTGAAATGTGTGGGAGTTTTTCAATGGGTTTGTGCCTGAGAGGGTGTGCCTGAGAGGATGTGGCTGGGGGAGTGTTCTGGGGTAGTGTGATTTGTGGCTTGTGAATTGTATTTGGGGGCTGGTTTGCACGGTGCAACAATTTATCGGTAAAGGTGCACTGCAACCTACCAATAGGACTGTTTATAACGCATCAAAAAGAGGAATATAATGGCACTTTTTCCATTTTCTATTGCTGATATCGATGATCCTGAACATATCCGTGTAGTGCTTTATGCCAGCGGAAGAATGGGACATGCCCCTTTGAATGCACTGTTGAAACAAACGCATGAAAGTATCACAAAAATCTCGCAGCGCTTAGATGCTTTAGAACAACAATTGAAAAAAACAGATCTTACCAATGGCAAACATAAACAAGATGTTGAAGAAGGGGATAAAAGCAGCATAGCTAATGGTGGAATAAGTACGGACAGTGGTGGAATAAGTGTGGGTAGTGGTGGAATAAGTGCGGGCAGTGGTGGAATAAGTACGGACAGTGGTGGAATAAGTACGGACAGTGGTGGAATAAGTGCGAACAGTGGTGGAATAAGTGCGGGTAGTGGTGGAATAAGTGTGGGCAGTGGTGGAATAAGTGCGGGTAGTGGTGGAATAAGTGTGGGCAGTGGTGGAATAAGTGCGGGCAGTGGTGGAATAAGTGCGGGCAGTGGTGGAATAAGTGCGGGTAGTGGTGGAATAAGTGTGGGCAGTGGTGGAATAAGTACGGATATTGATGCAATGAATAGTGCACTCTCTAATCTTATGCACAGCATAGTTAGTGGCGTGGGATATAGTGCTCCTCACTTTGACGTTTCTAAATTCTATGACGGACCTAGAAAATCTAAAGCTGAAACTTCTTAAAGTTGGTAGCCCAATAAGCCTCACTGTTGGTAGCGTTATGACAATGAGTGGTACAAGTAGCAAAGCTCATCTAAGCATGAAAAGTGGTTATGTTGGACGGCAGATAGACGAAAACTTTATTCTAGGCAAGAAAGACTGTGGAGCATAAAAAAATAAAGAAAACTGCTAAACTGTATCATTCGATATTGGTTCAATCTTCCCAGTTCACATCTTCGATTTGATCTTTGCATACCGTAATGCATTTAAGTTGTTCTAAAAAATGTAAAAATTTCAAAAAAGGATTGGTGTGCAGTAAACAATGAGGGAATGTCTGCTGGCAAGCATATTGTGGTGTTGTCGGTATGGAGTAATTTGTCATAGATAAGCTGGAGTGCTTCTTGTACGGAAAGAAATGACTTGTTACGGCTTTTTAAACCGAACTTCTGTGGTAAAAAATTTGAGCGCAATTTGTGTAAAGTTGTAAAGAGGATTGGGCGGTTTTTAACTGGTGGACAATTTGCTGTGCTTGTGTCTTTTCATGCCTCTGATGGTTTCGAGAGTCATAGTGGGTGGATTTTCATCGCTGTTTATTGAAACGGTTTCAAAACTATAGTTTTTGCCAAAAGCCATGATCACACTTTGACTTCCAAGCAAGACAGCACGGCGTACATTGGCAAGAGCTGTGTTGTTTGTTAAATGGACACCGTTGGTCACATAAGCAGATTCCCGTAAAATAACATTACGATATATACCAAGCGCATTTTCAAAAAGAGGGTGGTTTTGGTTGCGTGATATTCTTTCATTTGCATTTTGAATATCTTTTCACAAACTGAATTCAGTGTTCTTTTGTAATTGTGTGACTTGGGTGGGGTGGAGGTAGAGAACATAGAATTCTCTGTTGTTGATATGTATTGGATGAATTTTGAGGGATGTACCTCTAGCGCGCTGGAAAGCTTGATCGATAAGGTCAAGGTTGAAGTTGTGTTGTTGGGGATCTGTTAAATCTTCATCCTTGAGAACTCCATAAGGGCGTATGATACGTTTACTTGTCGGAGTCGTTGGCTTATTAAATCCGTAATGGATGGGCTTGAGCGTTAAGCTTTGTTCAATAAAGTCTATCCTGTTTGCGGTATAACCACAGACTTGGATGAAAAACATCAAGTTTAGAAGTTCGTTGTATGAATTAATAAGTTGATGTTCAGTTTCTTGAGCATTCTGAACACAGTACTTGTCAGGCGATTGGAGTCAATATCTCAATTTTTCGATTTGCACTTCATCATAAAAGAGTGGTTGTTCGTTTCCTGTCAGTATGTTTCCTGTGGTAACACCTCTGTTTAGCGCTGTGACACGTAAGTTGAAAGAGACAGTGGCTGTAAATTCTTGTGCCGTTTTCTCTTCCACTTGGATGATGCTGTATTGAGATTTATTGCCTAGGAGAGGAGAGATACTGCTCTGGCATTTTTATTTTTTATAGTCATTTCAAAAGTTTCTCTTAAATGGCGTAGAGTGACGAAAATCCGCTTCCATACATCTTTTTGTTTTATATTGGTGGGTTGGAGAATATGGAGATCTTTACTTTTCTTGTTGTGCCATAATGATGGTTCAATGATATCGAAAAGTCTATCATAAAATTGGGATATCGTCCTTCTTTCTTTTATTTTAGTAAAGAGTTCTCGGTGCGAAAAGGGGCATTTATAAAGGATAAGTATTTTTTCTGAGGCTTTTCAGAAGCAAAACAGTAGGAACGTGCTTCGTTTCTGGTTTCTTTGTATTGATTGTAATGGGGAAAAATGTGAAAGGTGACGTGAAATTTTTTCTAGTTTTACGAAAAGCAATAGGGGCACACTAGCGATAGTGGCTCTCTCAAATAGGGGGATGGTATCATGGAAAATGAGGGCGTGTATTGTTTGTTTATTCTGATCAAAAATCCATTCTATTGCTTGTATGACATTTTACATCCATAAACTCTTATGGTAATGCCTCTATAGCTTTTCATGAAGGAAATGAAAAAAGTTTCCAACAAGAGTTTCAAATAACAAAAAGAATAAAACGTTTATAATACAAAGAAAAAAGCGCATTTTGGTATAAGAATATTGTTTTTTTGCGGTTATAACATGTACTATGCGCATTGATGCTTCTATCAATGTTTGCCGTAGAATGCTACCTTCAGGTGTTAAAGGATATAGTCTTTATGGAAAAAAGGATCCGCGCAAGACAAAAAGCTTATTTCAAAAGATTATATCGAAAGATCGCTTTTGTTTTCATGGTGCTCTTTTGTATCGTGGTGTTTTGCGTTGTTGTTGTAAAAATGATCAGTTCTTTTTCTGCTCATAAACAAATAGCACAAAAAGCGCCTGTTGAATTGACGATTCCAGTCTTTGATCACCGCGTATATTGCAAGGAAATTGCTGCTTCAGTTATGCCTGATATGAAAAAGGAAGTCTATCAGCATTGTATTAATGTAGAAAGTGAAGCCTATTTTACCGTTCGTGAAATGTGGGACACGATTTCTGAGCTTACAAAGAAAAAATGTATGAAAATAGTGCGACCGGGGGATGGAAATTATTTTCTTTTAAGGGATTGTTTTATGAGTGAAAAAGAAAAGGAAAAAGAGGGGGGAAAAGGCACGGTCCGCAACCATTTTTAAGTTTTTACTTGGAAGTTTATTTTTACATAGAAACTTAAGAGTATGCGAAATTTGATGAAAAAATATAAAAGCTTATTAGTTTTGTCCATAACTGTTTCTATATTCGCGTCATTTTGACGAACAAAAATCCTCTCATTGTTGAATGAGCACGCGCTTCTCTTTTGAAATTTTTCTTTTTATCCCACGATTTGCAAGACATTACAAAGAGGAAAAGACAAAGACTAAACCTTGTTTGCTTTCTTCATGGATATTGTTCTGAGCGATGAAAAAGGGAGGTAAAATGTATTTTTGACTTTGCTTTAGTGCGCACGAAGAGCATTCATTTTCTTATATTGGAACTTGTGCATTCTTCCTCTGAAGATCGCTTCAATATAAACCATAAAAATACCGTATTGTTCTTGATAAGAAGGGCTGTTTGGGCACTTGTTATAGTACGCGTTAGGTGGCAAGGGAAATATTGTATTTTTTACATTGTTCTGTGTAAGATCCGTGGTTTTAAATTTTTTGTCATCGCTCCATGCGTTTCCGGCAGCTTTCCTTTGCGGCTGCCGGAAGTGGAGTTCTTTTAGAGACTTTTCTGGTGTTAAGCTCTTGAGCTTAGAATGAAGTGCGTTACTTTCTGTCTTCTGCTGAAAAGGGATTAAAGCTCTTATACTTAAAATGAGAAGAGGTTGTGTGTAAAAAGTGAGCCGTGGGGGTGCTAATATCATCGGCAAAAACATCGAGTGTAGGATTTTTATGCTGATTGAATTGTTTGCAATAAAAGCCACATATGTCACACGTTTCAAATAAAATACCTTCGGGAATATTTTCGCTTGTGTGGAGGGAAATGTTCTGCGTTGTTTCACAGAAAGTACATTGGGTGTATGGGGTATTCCATAGAGTGCCGCAATAAAGGCAAGAACAAAATTTTATAGTTTTGTGCGGTTTTACATCCATAATGAGATTGGCAGAATGTGTGCCGCTACAGGCAGGACAGAGGTTGTTTTGTTGTGGGGTTAAGTTTTGTGCATCAAGCTGTGAAGCAGCCAAGGAATACATAATTTGCAATGCGCCGGTGATAAAAATATGTTCTGTTAATTGCTGTGGGGGGAGAATGTGGTTTAAGAGATTGTTTCCCCACAGGCGCCATTGGTCTTTTTGTTGATGTGTCCGTTTTAAAGCTTCTTGTCTTGTTGCTGAGAATCCTTGATTAGAGAATGTTGTGGTTGACAGTCGTTTCAAAAAATCTTCAACAATGCTTTCATAAAAGCCCAAAGTAAGAAGTTTTGAGCGATCAAGAGGGAGCTTTGAAGTGGCGCCAAAGCGACTAAGAGGGATGGCAAAATCTTTAAATTTTTCGGTCGATTGTTGTTGGGCATCACAAAAATGCGCAAAAAAAAGCAGGGCCTCTTTGTTTGCTAGGGTATTGGCTAACTGTGCAAAACGATCACAGCGTTTTGCAAACAAAGTTTCCTGATGAGGCAGTATAATGAAAATCGAAGAACCCATTGTATCATTCTTCTTTATAAACCTTGGATTTTTTTGAGGCGATTCTGAATCTTTTGGCGTACCCAGCATGTTGATCGTTTCTTTCTCAGAAGCTTATCTTTTTTAGTGTTTTTATCTTTGGCTTTTACAGTGCGTTTATTATATTTATTATAAATAAAGGGTTCAATTTATTTATAAAGCTTGTAAAGCTAAACTAGAAATTTGTAGTGTAGTGACTGGATTTTGGCAAGAAGACTGATCTGTTGGTGATCATAAGACTTGAATAATGCTTGTTGTTAATCTATTTATAAAATTAGGGGCTTTTGTAACAGAGTAGTGGATTATCGTTCACAAAGGGGTTGCTTTAGCACAGAAGAAAGGCTATGTTTATAAAGTAGATATGTTTGTGCAGTAACTCGTGGAGGCATGGTGCTTGTGAGTTTGGTGCACAAAGGGGTAGGGAATATCGGCGTTTTTAAAACTTGGTGGTTTTAGAACAAAAAAAAGAGCCGCTATTGTTCTCTGGCAGAAATTGTTTATTTGCTGGGGGTGCTTGGTGCTTATTTTCGTTTTTTGTTTTTCCACAAGATGATTATTTTTTTAGTAAAATATGGTCTATTTAAAAAAAAACACTTGGCATTTTATGTGAACAGCACTAGGTTTCCGCTGGTTAGCAGAAGAGTAGGGAATTTTAGGCTTATGATTTCCCTGATGTTTTTGTGATTTTCAGAAAATATATTCTTTATATCAAATATCGATAGGTATTAAAATATCAGTAGGTATCATTTGAGTAAAATAGAACGCAGATAGCCTGATAACCGTATTTTGAACATGATTAGCGTTATCAGAAGATAATGCAATGAGGACACACACACACTCCAAAAAGGGATAAAGATGAGGCCACAACAAAATAGACGGGTACGCGGTCGCAATAATAATGGTAATAACAATAATAATAATCGTCGCGGCCCTAACCCCTTGTCTCGGAATTATGAAAGTAGCGGTCCGGATGTTAAGATTCGTGGAAATGCTCAGCAAATTGCTGATAAGTACATAAGTCTTGCGCGTGATGCACAAGGTGCTGGCGATCGTGTTATGTCAGAGAATTATCTCCAACATGCCGAGCACTACTTGCGTATTATTCTGGCAGCGGTTGGACAAAACCAATCTGCCAGATGTGATGAAAACCGGGATGAAAATAATGAACAAGAATGCGGTGAAATAAACGCTGAAGGTGAAAAAAAAGGCCCTGTTGCTTATGATACGGATGTACCACAAGCACCATCGCAAAAAAATGGACATGGTCAGCACGCCAAAGCACAAAATGGACATGTGTATGAAGATACATTAGAAGTTCATGCTTTGTCGGATGAGGAAAGCGCTCAAGAGCAGTGCATTGCTGAAGAAAGTGTTGAGCCTGTCAAAAAAACTCGGCGAATTTCACGGCGACGTAATATGCGTGCGCAAGAAGAACCATTCCTTGAAATTTCACATTTTGAACTTTCACGGGCAACGTCTGAAGCTCCTCAGAATGGAGATACATCAACGGAAAAAGTTTCCTCTCTCCCTGCCTTAAATAAGGAGATGCCAAGAAAACCGCGTCGTCGTCGGGTAGTTGTATCTTCGGCAGAGGAAAATGCTTAAAGTAGAGCCTGATGTTTAGTGCTTGTGGGACATGTTGCTAACAACTGGCAATGCGTGGTGCATTTCGAGAAGAAGTATTCCTTGAGTTTCCCTATTTTAAACTTGCTTTTGCATTTTCCATAGGAAACGTCAGAGTTTTTTCAGAAATGAAGACGGGTTGTTGGTAAAAGTTTCTTCTCTGCCTGTATGAGATAAAGAGATGCAGAAAAACCACAGAGGCACTTTGAGTGGACATGGTTTGCAGCAGAGGAAAGTGTTTAAAGCAGAGTAGATATTTAAGTGGGGCAGTATTCTTTTAACGGGGCAAGGGATTCAATGTTTCTTCTGTTGTCTCAACAGAAAGAATGGCGATGAGTGTACCGGTATGATAATTGTAAATCATAAATTTTGTCTGCCCGTCTGGTGTTAAAATTTTCAACATAATATTGTACTCTGAGAGGCTTTGCGACAAAATCTGCGTGTTTTTCGGTAAGGAAAGCATGTGGTGGACAGCTTTTTGATTTGTATTGTGAGAGAAAAAGAGGTCTGTTTGTTTTGGAGTTGGTCCCATTGTTACGGTTTTGTATATGACCGCGAAGAGAACAGCAAGTATAAGAATAAGCGTAATTGAAATGGAAATAATCATGACAAGCATGAGTTTTTTTCTCACGCGTTCTACTGCAGGGTCTAAGGGGGGATCTTGAGGGTGTGCATATTGCTCTGTGCAATGGTCTTTTGAAGGTTGAATTTGCTTATGATCCATTATGCTGGCCTCTTCCATGGATTGTTTCCTTAGAGCTTGATGGGTTTATGCTTTTAAGGTTTTTTATGCAAGAGGTTTATAGAGGGAAGCCCTAGAAAAAGGGATGAGGCAGGGAAATATTTTCTTCGTGAATAGATATCTTATCGTTCCTATTTTGGGTTTTAAGCAGAAAATTGCCTTGGTTGGTCACGTACCAGATTAACTTTACGTCTTGTTGATGTAAGTTTTCCTGTATGCTTGTGCATTGGGCAAAGATTTGTTGCCCATAAGAAGCAAATTTTTTTGTGGAAGGTATCATGGCTTGTTCACATGCTTGCGCTGTTTTGTAGGTTTTAACCATTGTATTGTTAGAATAACAGCTGTTAAAATCATCCGTACAGGAAACCAATAAGAGGATAAAAACCAGGGTATTCATAAAATACTTTCCAAATAAGAGGTTGACAACATAGAGCTTACTTTGCCAGTTCTAGTGGTCTTTTCTTTACGAATAAACGTTTTTAAAGGTTCTAGGTTCCAGCGGGTTAGGTTCCAGCGGGTTAGGTTCCAGCGGGTTAGGTTCCAGCGGGTTAGGTTCCAGCGATTGGTTTATGGAGAAAGTGTCTTTTGACTAGGCTATAATGGTGGTGATGAGAACAACTCTTAGAATGTTTGGTTTTTCATATTACGGCACTCGGCTTTTAAACTGCTTTTTTAAATAAAGATATCAAAATAAGTATCTGGAACCCACAAACAGTAAACAATTCCTGTCTCGGTCAATTTGAAAGAAGCAGAACCATTTACAGAAACGGGAACAATCTTTTCTAGGACAGCACTTCCAAAACAGGCTTTTTGTTCGCTAGAGAGAAGAGTGCCTGCTGCAAAATTTTCATTCCAACTGATGAGGAGTTGCGTTTTTCCATCCATTTTTGTGTGGGTTTCACAGCGTACACATACATTTCCTTTTTCTTGTGATAGGGCACCAAAAGAAAGAGAATTGACAATGAGTTCATGAAAAGCCAAGCCAATATGCAAAGCGGCATTCGGAAAAAGATAAGGATCTACACCTTCAAGTGAAAAACGTTCTGTTTCTTTCATCAAGTAGCCTAAGGCCTGCGTTTGTACCAATTCGCGAAATTGCGCACCACGCCAATCAGAATCGGTGATCAGATCTTGAGAATGGGAAAGAGAATGGAGTCGCCCTTGAAATTTGCGTAAGAAAATTGGCAAAGATTCAGTATAACGTGCCGTTTGGCTGGCAATACTTTGAATGATGGCAAGAAGATTTTTAGAACGGTGGCTGACTTCTCGAAGGAGTATTTTCAGCACTTGCTCACGTCGGCGTAATCCTGAAATATCAACACCCGTGGTGATAATACCGATAATGTCTCCATTATCATTGTGGTGACAATCAATAGAAAATTTGTACCAAATCGCTTGTTTGGCCATATCCTCAAATCGAGCTTCGATGGTTTGCATTTTGCCGGTGGCTAAAACCTGCAATTTAATTGTTTCCATGTTGTCTGCAAGATCAAGGGAAAAAAAATCACTGTCACGACATCCCACCCGCCACTTATTATGTAAATGTTGCGGTAAGTTTTCAGCCCATAAATAGACCAGATTTGTGGCTTGGTATAAAACACAAATATCAGCTCCTCTGATTGCTTGCATGAGAGCGCTTAGATGCGATTTATCCATGGGAGGCTTTGGAAAGTGCGTAACGATCATGATTTTGATGTTAATCTGTTCTAGGCCGCTTTCGAAGCATTCTCTTGAAAAAATAAAGCTTGAGAAATAAGCGCTTTTACCATATCAGGATTAAAGGGTTTCGTGACTAAAAAAGTTGGCTCGGGACGTTCTCCGGTCAGTAATCTTTCAGGAAAAGCAGTGATAAAGATCACCGGTATATGGTCATTTTGTAAAATGTCATTGACCGCATCAATACCGGAACTGTTATCGGCCAATTGAATGTCAGCTAAAATCAACCGTGGTTTTTTCTTATGATACATGATGATAGCTTCATCACGTGTTCGTGCTATTCCTACTACCTGATGGCCAAGACTTTCTACCATTTGCTCAATATCCAGCGCAATAAGAGGCTCATCTTCAATAATCATCACTTCAGTGGCTATTTGTTGAGAAATATCCGTAGATGCTTGGTTGAGAAGTTTGCGGAACTCTTTCGCATCAAGATCCATGATTTCACTGGCTTCTTGTTCGTTAAAGCCTTCAACGGCAATCAACAAAAATGCTTGGCGTGCACGCGGTGTCAAATACGATAATTTGGCACTGGCTTTTTGTTCAAGACCAAATTGTGGCAGTGGTTCTGGTATGTTCGGCGTGGTTTGGTCAAAAAGGTGGCAAAAGAGCCAATAGGTACCAATGCGATCACTGGATTTTTTGGGAAAAATAGAAATATCAGCAATCAGTGCTTCTAACATCGCTGAAACATAAGTATCACCAGAAGATTGGCTGCCTGTGACAGAGCGGGCAAAACGCCGCAGATAGGGAAGATGTGGTGCGATACGTGTGGATAATGACATGGTTTATAACTCCTTTGACCTTTGAAGCACTCTTTGTTGGCTGAAATCTTTGAGAGATGAAAAAGTTCCTCTCTTCGTATGGAACTTTTTACATATAACTATATTTACAACCATAAGGCGAAAATTTTTATAAGCACTACTGATAGTATATGGATTAGGGGGGGGAAAAATGAACGACCATGATGAAAAAAATCTTATCAATCATTTTACGTTTGGAGATGACCTCCTTGGGGCCAATAGCGAAATAGCGCGAAAATTACGCCAGTTTTATCTGGAGATTCAGGAGGAAGCGCTCCCAAAGCGTTTGTTGGAGCTTTTAGATCGGTTAGAGCGCGCAGAGCAATTTGGTTTAAACAATGTGGAAAAGGTTTGAATCCTTTATGACAAAGGGCGTAAAAAACTTTAAACAGGAACTTCTGCTGGTGCTACCGGCTCTTAGGGCTTTTGCTGTTTCTTTAAGTGGCAAGCATGATAAAGCTGAGGACTTGGTCCAAGATACTGTTATGAAAGCATGGGCAAAGCAGGACAGTTTTGAAATGGGAACCAATCTCAAAGCGTGGCTTTTTACGATTTTGCGCAATGAATTTTACAGCCAAATGCGCAAAAAGGGAAGAGAAGTTCAAGATAGCGATGGTGTGTTTACCCAAAATGTGGCCGTTCATCCTGCGCAATATGGATCACTTGATTTGCAAGATTTCAAAAAAGCCTTAAATATGCTTTCCGCTGACCAAAGAGAAGCCATTATTCTCATTGGGGCATCCGGTTTTTCTTATGAAGATGCTGCTGCTATTTGTCAGTGTGCTGTTGGTACAATTAAAAGCCGTGTGAGTAGAGCGCGTAACCGCTTACAGGAACTTCTCAAGGTGAATGGTGAATCTGATTATGGACCAGATTCTTATTCGGCTGGAAGTACATTGTGTTCATTTAACGGTTAAAAAAAGTATAATAATTATAGTTGACAGCCTTGT
This sequence comes from Bartonella taylorii 8TBB, assembly GCF_902825155.1. Classification (GTDB taxonomy): domain Bacteria; phylum Pseudomonadota; class Alphaproteobacteria; order Rhizobiales; family Rhizobiaceae; genus Bartonella; species Bartonella taylorii_A. The sequence goes on along the minus strand of NZ_CADEAG010000001.1, from coordinate 6,651 downwards.
TTTTTTTATTCCCGTTATAGCTATTAAAGTAAAGTCAGTATCTGAGGAAATTCAGAGTGTTTGGCGTGTAACCTTAGGGAAAATAAAGGAAGCTTGTGTGGAAATCTCTCTCGGGCTTTATGTCTTAAGATCCATAAGGTAAGCCTTCCTTTGTGCTGAAAAATGACAATTTTCAGGTTTGCTGATGGAAATTTTATGACAACAAAGATAAAGCTGCTTCCTCAAAGTTTTTCTGCTGATTCAGCCATATCAAGCTGGCGTTGGGTGGCCATTGTTGTTTCTCTTGTTATGGCGCTTTTGGCATCGGCTTTTATTATGCTGCTCTCTAATGCCGTGGATCGGGAAGTTGCTCAGTTGAATACCAGTTCAGAATTGCGCGAACAGGCTGATTTGGTGCTCATTGGTTTGATTGATATGGCTGTTGCTGACCGTAATTATGCAAAAACCCGAAAGGTGGAAGATAAAGTACATTTTGAAAATGTTGCACGGGAGCTTGATGATATTCTCGATTATACGGCGCTTATTGTTTATGCACATCCGCAATGGTATGAATGGTTTACGGCTTTTAAAAAGGAAGTCGAAGCACGCAAAGCTTTTCTGACTGCTCATATGCATGCTCTTGATACGCTTCCTGATCAATCTTCTCAACCTTCTGCGCCCGCTGATAGCCACAAGATTGAAGTGGCGCGTTTAGCCCAATTGATGACAAGTTTTATTAATGGTGATGATGTGGTACGGCAAAAACAGCGCGAGGGTATAGCGTTTATGCGTGCTGCTTTAACATTGGCAGCGATTGTTTCTGTCGTGAGTACTTTTATTTCTGCCTATTTTGTCATTAACCGTTTTAACCGCGATATACGCTCCTTAAAAATGTATCAATTGCTGCTTCATAGTGAAAATGCTGCCCTAGAAGCACGTGTGAAAGAACGGACACAAGAATTGGAAGGAGCACGCAATCATGCCGAAAAAGAACGGCAACGTGTTGAAATGTTGTTACAGGATGCAAGCCATCGTATTGGCAATTCTCTTGGTACGGTGTCTTCTTTGCTTAGTTTGCAATTAAATCGGAGCCAAAATGAAGAAGTGCGTTCTGTTCTTGGTGCCGCACGCGACCGTATCCAAACAATCTCCACCGCGCATCGGCGTTTGCGCTTATGTGATGATATGGAGACAACTTTATTGGCAGAGTTCCTCAGTTCTGTCGTGCATGATGTCGAATTGGCGGTTCCTTTTGAATTGCGCGAAAATATCACCATTCACACGAACTTTAAAGATTGTCGCTTGTCTTCAAGAGATGCCACAACGCTTGGAATTATTCTTGGTGAATTGCTGACAAATTCCTTAAAACATGCTTTTCCTGATCATCGTTCTGGTCATATTTATATCTCCTTTGGCCCCGAGCAAGATGGACAATTGATGCTCATTGTGGAAGATGATGGTGTGGGTATGAAAAACCAAACTCCAAAACAAAAGGCAGGTCTTGGACATTTGGTTGTTGAACAGCTTTGTATGCAATTTGGTGAAAAACCCCTTTTTGAAACATCTTCTTTGGGGGGCACAAGGATTGTGATTCCTTTGCCAAAACTCAACACAAATGGCCCGAAAGACGCACCGTTTATCTCGTAAAGGTGATCTTAAAATTCCCTTTTGTTTGTTAAAATTGAAAGCAAATAACGCCTTTATAAATTACTACAATTCTTTGAGAGGAATACTTTGGCTCCATTTTGCCCTAAATCTTTGATTAAAATTGGTTTCCCTGTTCTTCCATTATAAGCTCTCACGTGAATGTTTTTTCCTTGCACGTCGACGAGATAGTAGTTTCCTCTAAAAAGTGGTCCTGCTGTGTATACAGGGATATTTCCGAAGACTTTATCATTCTGTGTGCGACAAGAGTTCTGATAATGGGTGTGTCCAGCAAAGATTGCTTTTACATTGTGGCGTGTAATGATTGATTTAAATGCAGCAAGATCTCGCGCATTTTTGGGATGCAGAAAGTGTGAATCATTATCTTTCAAATAGGGACGCGCATCGTGAAAGTTGAGAATTGTAATTTTTCCTCTTTTATCAGCAGCAGCTAAATCTTTTTTCAACCAATTCAGGGCTTTCGTTATTTTCACTTTCGTGAGACTATCAGATAAATGAGCAGTATAAGTTGGGTAATTTTGCAGTTGTACATAGTGAATATCTCCATAATCCCATGAGTAACTTAAACTCCCTGTTACTATATCATGCGCTGTTTCAAAGCGAATGAGCCGACGAAAAGCCACATGTTTATTGAATTCAGGTAAAGAACTGCTGTATTTATCTATTTCTTGGAGCATTCTTTTAACGGCACTTATTGCACATGCATCCTTTGAAAGATTTGATATTGGGATTGTACAATCACGAATATTATTATAATAATCATGATTGCCTAGTCCTTCATATACAGTATAAACGATGTTTTTATAGATATCCGCGTAGTCTTGATAGGTTTTGGGTCGACCAAACTCAGTTAAGTCACCGTTGATAATATAAAATGCTGCTGCATGTGATTCTATAACATTTGCAACTTTTTTATTTACTTTTATCCATGGTTCTCTGTTGCTATTCGCGTTGGGATCACCAGTATCCAAGCGCCACGGTTGCGGATCAGCTGCTATGACAACAGTATAATTTTTGGGAGTCTTTCTTTTTACGTACCAGATTGTTCTAGCATTATCCCCTACACCCTCCATTCGTTCAAAATAATAATTTTTGTTGCTTGAGGTAACGGAATATTCATTGGCACCACTGTATGGATTATACCATCGGAATTTTAAAAGAGTTCCATCGTCTTGTACTCTGTATTGAACCCACCCACCAGATCCAAAAAGCCAAGCATGAGATGTTGTTGCTGCTTTTCCTACCGAGCCAGACGCAATCATAGTCGAAGGCCCTGCATTTCCCCAGTACGCACCTGTTTTCCATTTGCCACGCTCTATACCTTTACCAATTAATACCATAGAAGTAGGCGGATTGGTAAGTTCATTAACGATGTACACATCTGTTGAACGATCATCAAACGCACTTCGTTGAGGTTTAGGTAATTTTTCAATGAAGTTTCGTCTTGTTTCATGTGTCACAGAAAGACTTTGAGCGTGAGAAAAATAAGGCTTTATACAAACCAAGATGCTACAAAAAATTTCTACTGTCTTATACTTGTATTGCATAAACATCTTATCCAAAACTAAAACAATTCCCAAAAAATATTTGACAGGTGTGATGCTATGAAAGGCATTAAAATTAATTTTTTCATGGATTGTGCTTTAAACTATGGGTGAAGAGTCCAGGAACAAAACTTTATGACCTTTTTGTGATGCATCTTAAAACAGTCGTCAATCAATGGTAGATTTCGACATCAATCATGAGGTTTTTATAAAGCTTGAGAGAATGCGATAAGCTTTAACATCTATACTTCCCCTTGCCATTTTGCTGAGAGAATAGTCTCTTTTGTAGAATGTCTAAGCACTGTATACAGGGTTGTTTTTGAAGAGTTTTTCATTCGGTTCCGAGCCAGAGGGACACTTAATGTTCATTGTAGATGTAGGGGTGAAAAGCCAAACTTTAAAGCAAAAAGCAGGTCTTAGCCGTTTGGTCATTAAATAGCTTTGTATACAGTTTGATGAGAAGCTCTTTTTTGAATCTGTGGTTTTGAGGGGCACAAAGATTGTAATTCTTTTGCTCAAACTTCGTATGAATAGGGCAAAAGAAATAGCGTTGACCTTGTAAAGGTGACTTTAAGATTCCTCTTTGTTTGTTAAGGTTGAAAGGAAAAAATGCCTTTATAAATTCTACAACCTTCAAAGAACTCTGTGTTGGTACCTATTATATCCAAATCCTCGATCAAAATGGGTTTGCTTGTTCTTCCATTATAAGTTTTAACACGGATATTTTTTCTCTGTACATTGATAAGGTTGGAAAAGGGGAAGCAATGCAAGAAGCAAGAAAGAAGATTGCATAGAGAATGATGGGATTTACAAGGTTTGAGAGAATGCATTAAAGGGAAAGAAATTCTCTCTTTCTGCTTGGCTCTCTTAGCTTTTTCAAATTGTTCTATTGTTTGCGAATTTGAAAGGGGAAGAGAGTGCCTATTTTGCGGGCATCGCTACGCTGTTTTGAGGCAGTATGCGTTGGAGAGAGCTTTAAGACTGGGATACCTTGAGAAGAGTTCATTTTGAAGGGGTCCCTTAAGAAGTATCTTCTGAAGGTTTTGTTGGGTTGTCTAACAGAGAATCAATATTGTTTTTTTCTTGCAGGAATGCTTGTAAATCTTGATTGGTTAAAGCTTTACTATCAGGTATACGAATGCGCATAGGATCAACTTTTACACCATTGACAATGATTTCAAAATGACAATGCGGACCGGTTGCCATTCCTGTTGTTCCAACATAGCCAATAACTTGTCCTTGACGTACTTTAGCACCTAGTTTGATGTCTGGTGCATAGCGGCTCTGGTGTGAATAACTGCTGATATATCCATTGCTGTGTTGAATTTCTGTATGGTTTCCATAGCCGCCTGTTACGCCAATTCTTGTGACAATACCATCTCCTACAGCAATAATAGGCGAGCCTTTTGGTGCAACCCAATCAACGCCTGTATGCATGCGAACATAGCCTAAAATAGGATGTCTGCGTGGTCCAAAGGGGGAACCAAAAATGCCATTTGGAGTGGGTTTGCGGAGCAAGAAAGGTTTAGAGCTTTTTCCTTCTGAATCATAATAATCGACGCTTCCGTCTTTTGATTGATAACGGTAATATTTATACGTTGTATTACCGAAGGTAGCGCTGATATAACGAATTTCTGGATCTACATTGGTGGGTAGACTTTTTGTTTTCTTGTTCTTTTTGCCGTTTTGGGTTTCTTTATCGTTTTGCTGTGGCACGGCATAAAATATTTCAAGCTGATCTGTTGGTGTTATTCGGCTTTTCATATCAATGTTGGTGGCTAGCAAACGAATGAGACGTTGAGAGAGAGATTGTGACATATTATGGCTGAGCAGAGAATTATAGAGCGCGTCATAAGCTGTGGGTAATTGTGCTGTATTGATATAAGAATGCGGAATACCATTCTGAAAAGCCGTTTTAAGCACATGGGACATTTGAGGTTCTGTACTTTCAACAAATTGCCCTTTGTCATTCAGAGCAATGGTGAGAACATGATACATCCCTTGATAAATGCTTGCCCGCACTAGATGATCTTCTTCTCCAGCTTGTGTAATAATACCAATGCGTAAAAGGCTTCCCTCTTTAAGTGTGTCCGAATGGTTAAACTTCACTAAATTGCTTACAACCTGTTCAATTTGCTCCTTTGTGTAGTTTGTCTCTTTGAAAACATCGGCTATCTTTTGTTTTTTATGAATGGGAATAATATCTTCAGCATAGTTTTTCGTGAGATCAATGCGATGATTTTGAGGGGAAACGGTTACATTTTCTTGAACGATACGGACTTCAGGGGTATCTGTAAATTGGGAGGATGAGGATAAGTCTTCTAATTTTAAAGGGTCAATAAGAGTGAGGATTGAAAGGAGTTCGTTGGTTTTTTCCAAAGAAAATCCAGCTTTTTTTAATTCTTGTTGCACTTCACCATCTGTTAGGGTATCTGCGCCATCAAAGTCTTCTTGGTCAATGATAAAATTACGGTTTCGTAAGATTATTTTTGTTTCTACCTTCGCTCCATAAATATGTCCGGAATCTTGTAGTTTGACAGTTGAAATTTTCGAATCACTGGCAAACATGCTTAAAGAATCAAATTTAGGATAAGTATATCGCTGGGGGCGATCTTCGGCTAAAGCCATGCGAATCCATTCGAAGTGCTGTGTCTGAATGACCTTTTCATCACCCTTTTTTTGTAGAATTGATAATTCAAATTGACGCTTACTGTCAAAACTTTGCCGTGCATGCGTGGGAGAAATACGATCACCTTTATATCCATTGGCATCAGGGTCTTGTGCTTGTAAGAGGTTTTCTGGTGTAAACCATTGTGGAGGTGTTACCAATCGTTGCTGTTCATCGAGAGCAGCAAAAAGTGCAATGCCCATAAGAATGCAGGAAGTGATTCCTGTGAGAACTGTTCCTGTAAGCCAACGGATAGAAACCTGCCTGCGAGCTGGCAGCAAGCGTTTGACTACAAGAGCGGGCTCCTGCCCAGGATCATTTTTCTGTTGTTCGTTATCCCACATGAATTCTTAGAGTACTTTTCAAAATTAAATAATAAGGGGCTAACATAGCTTCGTGTGTTTCTACAAGAATTTGATTCTTTTTATAAACTTTATAAACAAAGCAAACTCTTCAGCGTTGACTTTTCTTTATCATAATAGCGAAGAAAGTCAGAAGAGCAATAACAGTGCTGGAGAGGATAGATCCATACAACACACGAACCTGCACTCTATGGCCGGATTTGCTCTCTTTAGAGGTGCCATTTTTAAAGAATATTTTCCGAAAAAACATTTTAACACTCTATTTAAATATCGTGGAATTTGTATTATTTATTTTCTATATTTTTTAAAAATGATATTGACTCTTTATGGGAAAGAGGTCTATATAGCGAGGAGTAACGAGGGCAGTTTCTGCTTGCGATGGTTGGTTTTGTCCTTGTATTTGAATTAAGATTTACCATATACGCAGCGATTG